>JAFMVE010000047.1 GCA_025499705.1 Carboxylicivirga caseinilyticus | reverse complement strand
TACATCTATCTTTAGGATATAAAACTCCTAATACGGTCTTTAAAAATATAGCGTAATATCATGTTTTACCTGTAGCCATATTTTAGGACTTGACAATTCCCCTGCAGGTCTCACCATTGAAAACCGAGATAAACCAATTTTTGGACTAAGAGTAACTCTTTTAGCCTGCTTTGCAGTATTACTAAAATATTTTTGCTGCTGTTCTTCTGAACAATTATCATTGTAGCTGATAAAAAAGTTTGTTAAGGCCTTTTGATCATATTTTAATTTGATAATATCGCTCAAGCCAATAGCCTCACATTTAAAGTCAGCCTGTATTTGAGATTTAAAAGAATAGTCTTCCATTTCTTTCCCATTGGAAGAAATATATTTACGATACTTTAATAATTTTAAATCACCATGATTAAAACTATACCAAAAGGTTACATTATCATCCACACCTGCCATAAACAAACTTGCTTCCCCTTCGACAACAACCCTTAAAAAAAGACTATCATTTTTTATTCGTCTAATCTGATTACCTGAAAGATATTTATTGTCAACCTCAACTTTTTCAGACTTAAACTTATAGCTTTCTCCAATTACTAATTCATCTATTTGATTAGAATAAACCTTTTCAGGCATACTATCCAAATGTGTTTTTATCAGGAAAAATGCAGGAATATCTCTCCATTGTTCAACCTGAATGTAGCAAGAATCAGCATTACCCTCCTTGTTAATATAGAATCCTTTTGTAAATTCTGATTGAGCTAATAAAGAAGTTGAAATAAAAAGGACAGAAAGAAGAAATAAGATTTTAGTCATTACCATAAGTTTAGATTAGGAAGTCAAATGTAAATAATTTATCAGTATAATTTACCACTATAAGCTTTAACATGTTCAATGAACTTATATCTTTAGGCCCGGTTTACTTATAAAATCTATAGCATGGATATACTTACACATGGTTTAACCGGAATGGCATTATCAACTGCAGTTGCAGCACATACCTCATCGAGTTGGAAAAGTAAGCTTTGGATAGGTATTGCAGGTGGATTTGGAGGTATTCTGCCCGATGTGGATGTTATATCGAAATGGGGTGGCTTTGATGCTACCTTTGGTAAGTGGTTTAACCTTCAACAAAGTGGTAATGAAATATTCTGGGATACTCATTGGTATTCGCATCATGTTTTTACTCATTCGATTGTTGGCTCATTATTTTTTATTTTAATAGGTAGCTTCCTCTACCTGGCTTATGCTAAAGCTTTTGGAATAACGAGTCTAAATCGATTAGTTTGGTATTCGATAGCCTTTTTTATGGGTTATATGGGACACCTCACAGAAGATATGATAACTCCCGGAGGATCGTGGGATGGAATTGCTTTCTTTTGGCCATCAGCCCATTTTACTGGAGGCTGGGGTAAAGTATGGTGGTGGAATAATTACGATCTATTTCTGATTGTTGTGGCTGCACTTACTATCAATACGGGTCTTATTATTGCCCGATATAAATCCGCTTTATTCACAAAAATCATTATACTGGTAGCCATATTGCTCTTTACTATTCAGATTGAAAGACGCAATCACAATTTCAACCTCAGTGGTAACAAGGAAGAACTATCAAAAGAATTACAAAAACAATATTTGGGTGAAACCATTTTCAAAATAATGCAAAAGACAGATGATATTATTCCGGTAGCTTTTTAGTGGCTAAAGACTGATAGCGATCACAATCTCTTTTGCTGTACATTTTTTAGTACACCCCAAATAATTAAAGATATAATTAACACCCATAATCCGGTTATGGTAGACTGATAAGAATCTTTTATTCCTTCAGCTACAATGGATGCTGATATAGTCCCCATCATGGTAATGGTATCAAAAGTTGAGGCAATTGACATTACTTGCCCCAATATGCCAAACAGTAATGTGACTAATCCTAATAACCAAATCCAGAATATTGGTACTTTATTGGGTCGATCACTTTGTCTGATCTTAATTAGCATTATATAACCAACAATTAAAATAACAAAACCTAAGGCCATCGTTATCAAGTTATATTGATTACTAAGTAATTGATCCATATACCGAAAATTTATTATTAATTATAGGCTCCTTCTCCAAGGGTAGAAGGATCATCGCTAAGATAAACGGTGTCATCATCGGGAGACGATAAAACCAGAACTCTACCATAATAATCGGGCAAGCCTAACTGTTCTGCCTGTTTCCAGTTCCCTTTTCCATAAACAGCTACCTCTTCCCCTTTTTCAATTACTCCTTCTTTATATCTGATGGTTTTATTCATTCCCAACATATTCTCACTTTCCAAACCATGTTGGTTCAGATAACGTTCCAACACATCTGTTGCATCGTTTAAAAAGCCGGAGCGATAACTTTTATCTTTAACAATGTAGCTTCTCAATTCACGGTCATCAACCATCGCATGAGCATTACCGTCACGAATGAGATATTTGCAATGCTTTGTTTCGTTAATTATAGTATGCCATTGTGAACTTTTACCCGATGATTTTTGCTGTTCAACTATAATATGATAACAGGCACAAGGGCGACCTGACAATGGGGCTATTAATGGTTCATCAACCAATTCAACTTTACCAACCACTTTAGCTACATCGCCGGCATAAAAAGAAGATACCCGTTTAACAGGAGCCTTTTTGAGTTTCCGCTTTACACGGGCATTATTGTTAAAATAAGCAACCAAAAAGATAATTAAACCAACAACTGCAATTATGATGATAAAAACCGGATCAATAGAAAAAGAACTCATATTTTAAAAGTTATAAGTAAACCCAATTCGTGTGCCTGATTCCGCTACATGTTGTTGATACCTTTCGGTACCTATCAATGCACGAAGTTTAAAGTAAGGATTAACAAAGACAGCGGCGCCACATTTAAAATCGTATTGTGCACCAACTCCCATTACTCCTCCTAAACCATTCTGACTGTCAACCGACATTGTAGCGTTGGTATCAAAACTGATTAATGCTCCTCCATTAATAAACAAATACTTTAAAAAGCGCAGTTTCAAAAGTACCGGAATTTCAATCAGTCCAAAATCCTCATTGTAGGGTTTTATTTCATTTTGCGGATCGTAAGCAGGTGTAATTAAAATACTTTGTTGCGAGTATTCCAGTCCTGTTTCCATTTCAAGCCAAGAATTCAATGGCTTACTAAATATCAACCCGATGTTATAGAAATTATCTCCGTCATAACTGGCAGCTCCTATCAATTCATTAAAACGAAACACATCATTACTGCCAAACGATGAATAAGATAAACCAAGTTTAAATTTGGTCACCTCAGAATCGGATGATTGAGCATGCAAATAAGTATTTACTGAATATAGCAATACAAATAGTACAATTGTTTTTTTCATTAATAAGGGTTTAGGATAGGTTTTTACTTCTGATAGCTATAATTTTCGTTTTAGTGGATAGCTGGTATGAAAACTTCTGAAACTATTTATCTGAGTCAATATCTGACTGTTTGTTTTTTCAAATAAAGTCAGATATAACCTCCAATGCGCAGGATCCTTTAAAATAACCGGATAAGCTGTGTCAATGCCGGTGTTAACCGTCTTATCCTCAACCCAAACATTTCCGGAATAATGCCCCTTAAAAAAGGCCTGATACGACAAGTTGATAAATTCAAATACAATCTTCTCATCAATAATAGTGATGATACCTGTATAAAAACCTGTATAGTTGTCGATTAATTCAAAGCTATTATCAAAAATGATTCGTCCATCCTCCTTGTTCGCATACATGAATGAAGGATAAAGGCCAAACTTAACGGCCAGAAACTCCATCGACTGGTTGAACAAATGATCTTTATTGACACCAGGGAAATCACTTACATATGTATAATGAACCACACTGTCTTCATCTAACGGTAGTTCGGGATACTCTTTGAAGTCGTCAATAATTTTATTCCATCGCACAGCAAAAGAAGAATACATCTCCTTTGATAATTCTTTAGACATAAACTTATTGTACAATGCATTTTCTTCCAATTTCGAAGTCTGGCCAAACATATTTGTGGCAACAAACATTAGCAGGATTAATAATGGAAATTTCTTCATAATATATTATGCTAGGTTGTATTTTATGTTTATAATTTTAAATATAATTATTTCTTTAACTAATTAACCGACTTGTATTAATCTTGAACCTAAACTAATGGTGATAATCCAATAATTTTCATGATTTAATTTATCTATGATAGATTATAAATCAAATCATTAACAAACACTACGTCAGGTCAATTTTGATTAATTTTTGAAGATATATTCTTATTAATCATTATGCTACAAACCGACTAAGTTCAAAACTAATTGATAGATTATTCATTTAAACCAACCACTTTTGGATGATCTGTTATTTTTAATATTACATCTAATTAATTAACCATTCTTAACACAAAAATCAGGCCAGAACAATTCGATAACTTTACAATATATTTTCTTTATACGATAAAACACTATTTTACCATAACAGGTTTTGTTGAAACTGAGATACCATTTTCGTTAAAAGCTTCAATTGAAAAATAATAACCGGTTGCTTTATCCAGCGAAGGTATTTTAAGTTCTGCCTGATCATAAACCAACCATGAGTGATACAACTTATCAGGTGCTATTCCCCAACGTATATTATATCCCTGAGCCCCCTTTACAGCATTCCACGACATTACGGCTTCTCTCCTGTCTGCCTCACGGCTGATTGTAAAGTTGGATACTTTGGTCGGCTTTTTACCTTCACCTAAACCAAAAACACGTATCTCCGACATGGCCAGATTCTTACCCGGCACCTCAATGTTTTTATACCGTATATATTTAGCTCTTACAGGTTGTTTCAGCGTTATATATGCATTGGGTGTATCTTTAAAACTATTGCTTTTATCTACAATGGTCTGCCAATTAGCACCATCTAACGAGGCTTCAATTATATAACGATGACGTAAACCGTCAACACGAGTATAAATACCTGATTCATGATCGTGATAATTGAGCTGCAAAGCATATACATTTCCAATTTGGTTCATTTCTATCTCTACCCATTGGTTGGCATCATTGGAGCCAGCTACCCAAAAGGATTTAGGACTCTCGTCAGTTAATACCTTTGAAATGATTTTGCCATCTGGCGTATGTTCCACTTTCATTTCCTCAATATCAAATTCGCCATCATCAGCTGTACTTTTCTTTATCTGTAAAGCCGAACTTGATACGGTGGTTTTACCTTTGTACGATAATAGCATCCAGCCACAATGTTGTCCGGCTTTTGTTGGATGATCGGGACTAAAGCGCGGATAATCGCCATAATGAGTGTTGCAATGCATGATACCTTCCGCATCAAAATAAGTTGGAAACATACACAAACGACGCTCCCAGTGAGAATTGGATGCTAATGCCATGGTTGCAAAATGCCAGTATTGGTTATCAGTAGCTTTTACGGTCATTCCATGACCGGCACCATTGGTGAATCCACCGGGTTTAAAACTCACCGGATTGCCTTCCATGTAGGTAAAGGGTCCTTCTGGCGAATCTCCAATATAGGCACCATCGGCATATACATTAAACTGAGTGCCGGGCGCAGCATACTGAAGATAATACTTGCCGTTATACTTGGTCATGGAGGCACCTTCCATATAACCTTCTTTGATGGTTGGATGAAAGTTATTCTCACCGAAGCGTTCCCATCCATGCTCTTCTTCATTAAGATTAATCAGGTCCTTTGGTTCACCAATCTGAAGCATTCGGTCATCTTTATTCAGCTGTTTTACTTTAATAGGATGAACATTTGATGATCCCCAATACAAATAGGTTTTTCCATCATCATCAATAAAAAGCTCTGAATCCTGTATATTATTTGAAATGGATGCTACAGAAGACCATTTGCCGGATTTAGGATCATCGGTATAAAGAATGCTTCCGTAACCAGCAGGATCACCGGCAAAATAAATAACAGAATCTTTATAATTAAATGCCGTAGGTGCATTGGAACCTTCAAAAAACCATTGCTGCGGACGAATAAAATCCCAGTTAACCAAATCAGTTGAATGCCAGTAACCAAACGAACGCGTTACAAACATATAGTATTCACCTCTGAACTCAACCACTGCCGGATCAGCTCCCGAACGATAAGAAATATTCCAGGCGGAGTTATAAATCATGTAAGTGTAATCAATATCAAGCGGATTACAATAGGTTTGAGGTATCGGATCCTGAGCATATACAAGTGAACTAACAAACAGTAAGGCTAAACGTAAGGCATTCTTTATCCGGTTCATTGCTAATTTGGATTTAATTAAACTTTTAAAATTGATTCAATGAGGTCGTTTGGTTTTTTCATATTTGAGATTACCAACTTACATTAATTTCCATAAATAATCCAAAACTTTTTCTTGAAGTTGGTTCAATTCTGTCCTAATTATTTTTCAAATTGGCGCTTCGCCCAAACCCGACTTCATTTCTTGCCTTGATGCAAGAAACGAAGCAAAGAAAATCAAGGCTACACCTGTCTCACTAAAAAAACTACGGTCAATTGACTGAAATCGTTTAAACTCGTTGACTACGCTCAACTCAAACAGTAAACGATTTTTAATCGTCAATTCAACCTTGTTTTTTTGCTCGCCAACTGAGGCCTGTTATACACAGTAGCTTTCTTTCATTATCAAATATTATTTAGGACGCAATTGAAGTTGGTTAATAGATTAGTGATGAATCAGTAATAACAAATCCTTCACATTTATTATAGCCTGATAATTTTATAAAATATACCACACACTTATATTTTAAGTTTGCGCATTAAAAATCTTTTCTACCTTTGCGACCGATTACGGTAAATCCGGTCATTCAAATCGGATTGAAAGGGAATCAGGTGAAAATCCTGAACAGTACCCGCTGCTGTAAACTCCATTTTGATGAAAGGCACTACTTGCCACTGATCGTTTCACGCGATTGGGAAGGCGTCTTTCAGGAGTGAGTCAGAAGACCTGCCATAGTCAAAGGTATCGTAGCTTTCGGGAGTAAAAGCGAAGAGACAGACAGGTAATTCTAGACAAATCTATCTATCTTCTCCATTTTCCTAACTGCTACAAATAGTTTAACCATTGAATAAATTATTTGTAAAATGAATTATTTAAAACGTCTCCTTATTGGTGGCTTTTTATCAGGCATGGCATTTTTGAAGCCAGTTGCCCAATCAACCGACACATTAATTGTGATAACTGAGGTGAACATCACCGAAAACCGTTTGAGCAATTTCAATGCTGGCAGCACTGTTTATCAGCCTAATCAACAACTTTTAATGCAAAGATCAACACTGGGCATGGATGAAGTTTTACAATTCCTTTCTCCCATGAACATTGATGCTTACGGAACAGGATCATCCAGTATTAATGCACGGGGTGCTGGAAGCAACCGAACCCCTATCCTATGGAATGGTTTTAACTTACAAAGCATCGCCAATGGCGGCACCGACATATCAACCCTTCCCCTACTGTTTTCCGATGATATTAAAATGGAGATGGGTGGAAACTCTGCCCTTTTTGGAAGTGGAGCCGTTGGCGGTGTTATTTATCTTAATAACAAAGCCCGTTACAATGAAGCCAAAAAATCGTTTATGACCATCAATGCCGGTAGTTTTGGACGATTCAACGGAGCTTCAGGTATTCAGTACGGAAACAAAAATTACAGCGGTGTTTTACGCACTTATTATCAGCAGGCCGATAACGACTTTCCGTTTACCGGAGATTACACTTCTTCAGGGGTAACAACTACCGTGGATAAAGACCTGCCTAATGCCAATATGCATCAGTTTGGAGTGATGTCGAACAATCATTTTCGATTGAAGAACGGACAAAACATCAGCATACATTTATGGTACCAGGATGTGGATAAGCAAATTGCTCCAACAGTACGCGACATGGCAAGAGGAAAAACTTCGGATGCCGAACAACGCGACCAGGCTATACGTGGAGCAGCAGAATGGAAAGCACCCCTTAAAAATGGAGTTGTTACCGTTCGAACAGCTTTATTCTCTACCGAAACCAATTATCAAAAACCATCTACTTCTGATACCACCAAAACAACAGGACTTTCTTCTATCAACGAGGCGGAGTTGGATCTTAACTTCACCCCCTGGTTAAAGTGGAATTTAGGACTGAATTACACCTACGAAAAAGCTGAATCGAGCTCTTACGAAGGCGAAAAAGGTCGCAATCGTTTTGCCACATTTACTTCGTTTGGTATTAAGAACAAAAAAAGCGGAACCTTTGTGACTTTAAACGGACGTGGCGAAAAAGCCGGTGACAGCGATTTCACCATCACTGGCAATATTGGTCTGACACAAAAAATAGTGGGCGGATTATCAGCCAAAGCAAAAGCCGGAACCAGCTATCGTATACCAACCTTCAACGATTTATATTGGTCGGGGGGAACTCAGGTTGGAAACCCAAATCTGGAAGCCGAAACCGGATTTAACTATGAGGCCGGTCTGCATTATGAGCAAACTGTTGCTTCAACCGAATTTCAGGTGCAGGCTACCTGGTTTAAAAACAGCCTTGAAAAATGGATTAGCTGGGGACAACTTGAAGACGGCACCTGGACGGTATTTAATCAGGATAAAGCAGAGATTCAGGGACTGGAAATACATGCCGGTATAAACACCAAAATCAACAAAGCCAGCATTGGTTGCAACATTAATTATACCAACCAGGATGCCGTTGATCCTGACACGGAAAATCTGCTGCCTTATGTTCCTAAATCAAAAACAGCTGCTGCCGTATTTGGAGAATATAGAGGTTTGCGCTTAATTTACGCTCACAGTTTTGTCGACGAACGATATACATCAGCCAGCAATTCTACTTTAATGCCAAAGTATAACATTGGTAATCTGTCATTCGAAAAACGATTCGATGGACAGGTAGAAACTGCACTGACCTTTAAAATCAATAATATCTGGGATACAAATTATCAGACCCGACAATACTACCCAATGCCAGGCAGATATTTTTTACTTGGCATTCAATTGAGTTTAAACTAATTTCATTGCATGATTACATCTGCCAAATATAAATGGATAGTAGCACTAACACTGGTGGTGTTAGTGCTACTTTCTTTTATAGCATTAACCCTGGGGCCGTCTAATGTTTCTTTATCGCAGCTTTGGATGAGCTTTTTCAACCCTAACGAGGCTGATGCCGGAATTGGGCAGATTGTATTACAAATAAGAATGCCACGTATTGCAATGGCATTACTTGCGGGAATGGCCTTATCCGCTTCCGGTGGTGCTTTTCAATCAGTATTTCGCAACCCCATGTCCGATCCTTATGTTCTGGGCATCTCATCCGGAGCTTCAGTAGGTGCAGCCATTGCCATTGTTCTGGGACTTCAGGCCGGCATGTTCAGCATTCCTTTCTTTGCATTTCTGGGTTCAGCATCTGCACTGGCCATTGTTTACTGGTTTGCCTTTAACCTAAAACAGTCGGAACAAAACACCTTGTTACTGGCCGGTATTGCCATGAGTTTAATGCTGGGTGCCGTTGTTTCGTTGTTACTGGTGATTAATCGCGAACAAATGGAAAGCATCTATTTTTGGATGCTGGGCGGATTTAATGCCATAAGCTGGAAACAAATTTATATCGTTTGTCCGGTGGTACTTTTTTCGCTGGTGATGCTTTTCAGATACTGTAAAGACCTGAATTTACTGGCCATGGGAAACGAAACAGCCCATTCATTAGGAATCAATGTTAAACAAAAAGTGGCCATCATCCTGCTTATTTCTGCTTTGTCAGTTTCCATTGTGGTGTCGTACAGTGGCGTAATCGGTTTTGTAGGATTGATTGTACCGCATATGGTGCGCTTCTTAATTGGTGCCGACAACCGACGATTACTACCATTATCTGCCTTATGGGGTGGTGTTTTTCTGATTATAGCTGATACCCTGGCCCGCACGCTTGTTCAACCGGGCGAATTACCTGTTGGCAGCATAACCGCTTTGTTCGGAGCTCCTTATTTCTTCTTTATTCTAATCAAAAAAAGCCGTCGCCATGTTTAAAGTAAAGAAGGAATTACAAAAACGCTCCATCGTGCTAGCTTTCGAAGATCTGAGCTACAAAGTGGGTAATGAAAAAATTTTGGATACCGTATCGCACGAGCTTTACAAAGGTTGTTTTTACAGTATAGCCGGATGCAACGGATCGGGCAAAACCACCTTATTACAATCGCTGCTGCAAATCAAAAAGCCATCATCTGGTAAGATTTTCCTACCGGAGGAAATTGAAAACAAAGCACATTATTTCAGTTATGTTCCTCAAAACACCTTGCTTGAATTTGACTTTACGGTTGAAGAAGTAGTGATGATGGGTCGTTACCCGTATTATTCGGGTATTACCGGACCAAGCAAGGAAGACAAACAAAAAGTTAAGGAAGCGCTTCAGCTTACTGATATCGAAAACCTCCGTCATCGTTCAGTAATAACCCTTAGTGGTGGTGAACGTCAGCGTACCATCATAGCACGTGCACTGGCACAGGATACACCTATTATGTTTCTGGATGAGCCGGTATCGCAGCTCGATGTTTATCACCAGATTGAAGTATTGAAACTGTTGCGTGAGATTGCCGACACTCAAAACAAAACGGTTGTTACCGTATTGCACGACCTGAATCAGGTGAGTGAATTCACCGACCATGTGATGGTAATGGATGAGGGTAAAATTGTGGCCAATGGTACTCCAACCGAAGTGTTATCGCCGGCACTTTTAAAAGAAGTATTCAGGGTGAATGCCGAATGGGTTTGCTCCGAAGATATGAAACCACACCTGATCTTTCATTATCAAAGTAAGAAGAAGACTGATAGACGGTTAGACAATAGACTGTTAGACCATTAGACAATAGACTGTTAGACCATTAGACTTTTAGAAATCCAGATTTACATCACACATCAAAACATCACACATCCAATGACCAAAGGATTAACCATAGTAATAACCGGAAACGGAAAAGGCAAAACGACTTCGGCCCTGGGTATGCTTATGCGCACGTTAGGACATGATAAAAAAGCCTGTGTCATACAATTTATGAAATCACCTGAATCGGGTTATGGCGAAATAAACATGATGAACCGCTTAGGAGTTGAAAACTACCAGGCTGGTGCCGGATGCACCTGGACGGTTTCAAAAGAAGATACTGTTGAAACAGTTCAGTCGGCATGGGAGCTGGCTAAACACAAAGTAATGGCTGATGGTTATGATTTTATATTGTTAGACGAAATAAATATTGCCCTGTCATTGCCTGAAAAATTTGAAGAGACATTGATCACAGCCGATGAATTGATTGAGCTGATAAGACAGATGAGAAGTCGTTTCCCTGAACGTCACCTGGTTTTGACAGGCAGATATGCCTTACCTGAAATCATTGCAGAAGCAGATCTGGTTTCAGAAATAAACAATGTTAAACACCCATACAAAAACGGGGTTATGGCCCAGGAATGTATCGAATTTTAATGCCTTATGAAGATTAAAAACATTACCATACTATTGATTGCTATTCTGATAGCATCATGCCATTCAAACAATTGCAGCAACGAAAAATCGGTTCAGTTTACCGACAGCAATGGCAAAGAATTAAAGCTGGATAAAGTACCGCAACGCATCATCTCCTGCTCTCCGGCCATTACGGAGGTAATGTTTGCCTTACACGAAGAGAAAAAACTGGTGGGTCGTACCTCCTACTGTTATTATCCACCCGAAGTAGAATCCATTCCGGCAATTGGCGGATTAATCGATCCTTCACTGGAGGTAATGATCAAACTTAAACCCGATCTGGTGATGGCATCCACTCATTTCAAAAAAGAAACTGCTAACCGTATCGAACAGCTAGGAATGCCCTTTGCCTGGTTGCTGAGTCAGGAATCAGTTAGCGGAGCCGGCGATCTGATTATGAATGTTGGTACCCTGATTGGCGAAAAAGAGAAAGCTGATTCGTTATGGAAAGCCATACAGGCCGATATGAAACACACCGTTGAATTGATACCTGCCGACCAGCCCAAACCTCAGGTTTATTATGTGGTGGGATTTGGCAAAGGCGGCGATTTTACTGCCGGCGGAGATACCTTTATCTCCGAAATGATCAATTTAGCCGGAGGTATTAATATCGCTCAGGATGTTAACGGCTGGAACTATAACCTGGAAACGCTGATGCAGAAAGACCCGGATATTATTTTGATTGAGCCGGGCATGCTGGAGGCTTTTTGCCAACACGAACATTACAAAGAACTCAAGGCCGTTAAAAACAATCGTGTTTATGCAGTTGATCAACATATGGTGCAGCTAAACGGACCACGGGTCAATCAATCGCTTAGAGTCTTTGCCGAAATATTTTATCCACAGGTGCAATTCTAAAACCCTCAATTTTATTGTCCTCTCCAGGACAGAACCCTTCCTGGCGAGGTTTGACCTTTCCTGGCGAGGTTTTCTCCGTCCCGGAGACATATTTTTATATCCTCGCCAAGGTTTTTTACATCCTCGGGCAAGGAATCCCGTCCTGGCTAATATTTTTTGAAAAACCACCACTATTACACCTCTCCTGATCAACTTTACCCCTTCCTGGCGGAGTATTTTGCATCCTGCGGCAATATTTTTATTTAAATCCCTCCTATTCTACCTTCCTACGATAGTTTTTGTCCTTCCCTCATGAAAAGTGAACCCTCCCGGGCAGTAAAAGCATATTTTTCTTCATCACTGTTAAACTTAATAAATGTTTGATTAGTATAATTGGCATATTCTGCTATTTTTGTAGTTATCAATACTAAACCAAACACTATGAAGCTTAATGCAATTACCTCCCCATTTACACCAAAACCAAGGTTGACAATTTTATATCCGTTTATAAACGATATCTTTTTTAAATACGCTGATAAGTATTTAAAATGTTTTTGTACTTATAATACAGCAATTTGATATAGATAAAATAGTAATAGTGGATATAAGGTAGTTAGTGCCAAGCGAAACATCAAGCATATGCAAATATTTTAATTATAAACCAGACAGGAAAAAATACTGCGATTCATGTAATTGTAAAGAATTAGACGCTAAATAGAACTGTCTATTTAAATATGAGAATTCAAGAAAAATATATTAAAACTCAAAAATTAAATATTTGTAATATTACACTATCTATTAAGGTAGAATGTTATGTCTTAAATCCTATAGAATGAAAACTTTATATAAAATTTAATCTTTTATACTATGAATTATAGAAAATACCTTGCTTTTTATGCTATTATAATGTTCATTTCAGCTTGTGATAAAGAAGCAATTCAAGAAGAAAAGGAAATAGAATATGAAAATATTTCGATAGAAGTTTATAATCAAAATAGTGGTGTTTCCAACCTACATTTTAATGGTATGGATTATCAAACAGCAACAGAGGGAGAACAACGTATCTTAACCAGCGCTTTTAATTACGAAACTACTGATAATGTGGATGATGCCATTGGGCATGCCAAAGTAAGTTTTACAATGACTATTCCACCTTTTTTCTGGATTGTTGGAAGGTATATAAATGTAAAATCAGAAATTGAAATAACAGCTTATGAAGGTGATTATCTTGCAGTTGGTGCAGTTTTAGATCCAATGGATATAGTTGACGTAGATCGGGATAAAATTATTCGTAATAAACTACTTTCTAAACTTACAATTATTAATTCAACAACATCTAATGTGGAATGGTATCAGGAAACAATAGAAGATTTTGAAATGGATGGCGTTGGGGAAATCGAGTTATTCTATCCTTTGATGCGTAGGTCCATGCAAAAGTTACTAGAAGGTCGTAAGCATTCTATTTTAGTTGTTGATCAAAACAATAATGAACGAGCAGTACAGACAATTTCTGAAGTCAACTTTTACACTGATAAAACAATGACTGTTATATCTGAACATTTGATTTCAGAAGTAAATTTATCCGCTCCAGTTAGTAATTACGCGATTTACAAGATTGGTTTGGCTCAAAATAAAATATTCTTTGGGAAACCATAATAAAAAGTTATAACTGTTTCAGCTAGGAACTTTCGTGAATTAATAATAAAACTTCATTCTAAATCTATTGATAAATAAATGGTTATTGTTGAAATACAAACAAATGCCAGGCACTAACACGCAATATACATAAGCTGGGCGATATTGCCAATTTGAGCCTTTTCACATTTACTCAAAATCACAACGGTTTGACAGGAAAGTGCTTCAAAATCCCAGCCTCCGCATATTGCCACCGTTGTGTGCAAGTAAATTCTGGAAATCCAAGAGATGAAAAATGTAATATCCTATTCAAACATTAAAAACAGTTATATTTAGCCTAAGAAAAGCACTATAAGACATGAAAGCCAATTATAGATTAATATTATCCGTTTTATTGCTATTATGTATTACTATTAATTCTAATTCCCAGTCATGGACTGATGAATTTCAAAATGCAATTAAAATATATCAAACTCAGGATTTTGTCGGTGCTGTTAATGCTTATTATAAAGCAAGAGACCTTGCTATTGAACAAGGTGGCACTAAGGATAAAATGTATTTTGATTTATTAATGGGAATGACAGGTCCTATGGCTTATTTAGGTATGGCATCAGAACAAGGTAAAATTATTGATGAGACTACCGAATATGCTGAAAAGGAATTTGGACGAAATTCAACTCAATATGCTGAATGTCTTGATATGAAAGCTAATTGGCATGTACAATATACACAAGACTATATTGAAGCTGTTAGATTATTTACAGATTCGTATGAGATAAAAAAAAGATTATATACACCAAACCACCGTAATCCATTATCTGTGTCCTTATGGTATTTATCATGGTATAATGCAGCATTAGCAAAAGATAATCCTGATCTAGCCGATTTAAGTTTTATTGAAAAAAATGTTGAGCTCAGTCGGCAGTTGGACGGAGAAAAAAGTGCAATGTTTGCGACAACCCTTTCTAATACAGCTCAATCTTACTCCTCAATGGGTGAGTATACCAAAGCTATTGAATATCAATCAAGAGCACTCCGGTCTATACGATTTTTAACTTATAAGGGAAAAAAGGAATCATTGGCTCAAATGAAAATTGATATGGGTATATTTCAGTACAAATATTTTTCACAACAGAGTGATACCAAATTGCTTCAAAATGCTAGTGAGAATATTAGTTCTGGTATAAAGAATTTTGAAAAAATAGGAACCTGGCGAATCAATCTTCCAAGGTATAATAAAGACTTGGGGTTAGTTTTCTTAAAACTTAAACAGTTTGACAAGGCCAGAACGTGTTTTCAAGAAGCATTATCCATTCAATATGAGTTTTACGAAAAGGATAGTTATATAAACACCTATCTATTACGAGAAATTGGGCAGGGATTAATGGATGCCGGGTTATTAGAAGATGCTTTGAAATACCTCAGCGAAGCAAGTGAAATTTTAATTGGTGTCATCCGAACTGACTTTAAATACTTGTCGGAACAGGAAAAAGAAAATATGTATTTTACGAGTATCGCACCAATGATAGAGTCTTTTAACACCCTTGTATTAAAGGATAAGGGAAGCAACCCTCAATTGAGAATTCAATTATATAATTACCGTCTAGCCACAAAAGGTTTAATACATAGGAATCAGGAAAAAATATTAAACCTGATTAACAAAAGCGATGATGCTGCTGTAAAAGATATCTATCGTCAGTGGATAATCAATAAGAATTTATTCTCGGTTAAATTAAATAATGCATCTATTTCAACTAAAAGTTTAGATGGGATAAAAAATGATATAGATAAGCTGGAAAGAGCATTGTCTGAAAAACTACATCAGTTAACATTTTCGACAACTACGACTTATGACTGGAGCGATGTTAGAAATAAGTTAGCCCCCTCGGAAGCAGCTATTGAATTGATTCGTTTTAGAAAATATGAAGGTGATTTTACGAAAGAAATATATTATGCAGCATTAATTCTAACAAAAAACTCTACTTCTCCGGAAATTGTTTTTCTAAATAATGGTAATGATTTGGAAAATAAATATCTACAGGAATATAGGTCAAGTATGCAGAGCTTTATTAACTCAAACTATAAAAACGATTTATACACCCAGTATTGGCAACCCGTAGCTAATAATTTAGGAGATATACAAAAAATTTACCTCTCAAAAGATGGTGTATATAATTTGATTAACCTTAATACTCTGATAAATCCGGCTACCGGTGATTTTCTTCTCAAAGAGAAAGACCTTGTTACCCTAAGCCGAACAGATGAAATATTATTAAACGACTCTCCTTCAAAATCCAAAGACGCATATCTTTTCGGCAGGCCTGCTTATGCATTTAACGGTATTAAAAGCTTACCATCTGAAAAAACAGAAAATGATGGGCTCTCAGTCAGGAAACGTAGTGTAAATCTTCAGAATGCAACATGGACAGACTTACCTGGCACCGAAGAGGAAGTACTTGCAATTAATGATTTGTTAATTTCAAACAAATTAAAATCAACAGTTTATCTAAAACAAGAGGCAACTGAGAGTAATTTAAGAAGTATGAACAGCCCTCTGATTTTACACATAGCTACTCACGGTTTCTTTTCGGGTGAAATGCTAGAAAATGAAGTGGTTGAAGAGGGAGGTGTGGTTTTTCGAGGCAGCAAACAAAACCTTCAGGTTTCGGAGAAAAATGCCATGCACAACTCCGGGATTGTTCTTGCCGGTATAAACAACCCTCCTGGGGCAAAAACACAAAATGATGATGGCGTACTTACAGCATTCGAAGCCACCACATTAAATCTTCAAAACACCGAACTTGTAGTGCTATCAGCATGCGAAAGTGGTTTGGGTAGTCTAAAGAGTGGCGAAGGTGTTTATGGATTACAACGATCGTTAAAAATTGCCGGAGCTGATGCTTTGTTAATTAGCTTATGGAGCGTGGATGATGAAGCTACAAGTAGTTTTATGAAAGTTTTTTATGAAACTTACTTAAACTCGGGGGACAAATATAAAGCATATCATAATGCGCAAAAACAGCTATTATTAGAGTATAAACACCCTTACTTTTGGGGCGCTTTTGAATTAATTGGACAATAAAGAAATAATATGAAAAAAATTAAATTGCTTTTAGTTGCGATGGCATTACTGTCCTTTTGCCACATATATTCTCAAGAATATTATTATGTAATTAGTTGTAAGGGTAATATAACAGTCAACAATAAGCCCATTAAGTCTCGCGACAAATTATACGATAACGACAAAATAAAATTCTCGACAAACGAAGATATCTTATACGTATTGCACAACATAAAGGGAAGCATAGAATTAACCCCTGAAGGCAATATCAATAAGGACAGCGAGCTTTTTGCATTTCTTAAGGAAAAATACCTTGCCGAACGAAGTACTACCAGTTCTAGAAGTCTGGAACTTTTACAAAACACAGAAGATTTTTATCTCTACTTTAATAATATTGGGTACTTGCTTTTAACCGAAAATGTTTTTTATGTTGATACGGCAAATTATCCATTAAACGCAAATAGTTTCTTCTTTATACGTTACAATTATAAGGGCGAATCAATAAATAAAAAATTACCATTCTCAGGCAATGGAGTAATTATTAATGCTAAAGATTTACATAGTGTCGATGGAAACCCAATAATACCATCGGAAGTCAGTAATTATAATTTATTCTATTATGACAGCAGGGCGAAGAAGTCTCTTTCGCTTTCCGGGATGAATCTGGTATTTGTTGATGATACAGTTATTCAAGATGAAATTGAAACCATATTAAATAGTAACATTGCATCAGAAAAACAAGATGATTTCATTTTTCAATATCTAAACATGGCTTATGGCAACTTTGATGAAAAGGCTATTAAAAAAATTATTAGCAAGAAAGACTAAATGGTGCCTTGGTCTTAGCACTGCCAACTCATTGTTATTGATTCTGTTTACATTCTTAATTCAGAATGTAATGATCTTTCAACCAAAAGCTGAAGGAATAGGCACCTGGGGTAATGTTATTAAGAATATTATCCTGAATTCCGAAAAAGAAATCGATTCTCATCGGTTTCTTTTCGTGAATACCTCATCAAGTAATACCATTATTCAGAATGAACAACCTCCGTTTGATAATTCGGTAATAGTTAACAGGGAAATGTTGGCTTCCTTTTTAAATGACCTGAAGGAAACACAAAACTACAAATATGTAATAGCTGATATTATTTTCGAAGATCAATCTGATGCCGATTCCTTGCTGCAGAAGGCTATAGATAGTCTGCCACGTTTTATTACATGCTCATACACGAACAATTCAGACGAAGTAATTAAACCTATATTCAATGCTAACTGCGGGCTGTGTGATATTGAAACTATAAATGGCACTTTCTTAAAATACAATTTAAAATCTGACAATGGAGTAGCATCATTACCACTAAAAGTGTATAACGAATTAAATCAAAATGTTTCAAAAAAAAGAATGAGTATCGAACTAAACAGTTTCATTCTTAATTTCCGAATTACTAAGCACGATATTAATTCATCAAAATACACTTTAACAGATTTATGTTCACTTGTATTCTTAGGGAAAGACGCTATTCAGGATCTGGCAAAAGACAGAATTATTGTTATTGGCGATTTCAAAGAACATGATAATGTTTCAACAACTGTGGGTGAAATACAAGGACCCTTAATTCTAACAAATGTAATTTTAGCACTCGAGAACAAAGATCATATTTTTACAACCTTTAAGTTTTTTGTGCTGTTTCTGGGCTTCTTTTTACTTTCATGTATTGCCATTTATCCCACGGATATTTTCCAAAGAATGCTTGATAATATTGATGAAAAACGAGTGATTGTGCGATATCTAGTTAAAAGTGCCGGTATAGGTGCAATACTGTTGTTATGTTCTATTTTATACTATGTGGTTTTTAATATTTACTTAAACATTATATACCTGGGAGGATACTTTTTACTATTAGATTCAATTGCAAACAATTTTACAGAAATAAAGGCTAAAATATTATTTCTAAAATAGACAAACAAAACTACCTACACACAACACACTGGCATAAAGCATGGCTGGCTTTGCTCGTCCTGACGCCTTTGTATGGCATTAGCGTTGCGCAGAAATTTATTTAAGAAACATGATTTTATAAATGGTGAAAAATTAAAAGAGATGAGAGTATTAATATTGATCCAATTGATGCTATTCCTCGTTTTATCAATGGTATCTAGTCAGAATATTATTGATACATTATATTATAAGAGTAAATATGGTGGACCGCAAGTATCAGAGAAAGAGGGAAAAGTTTTAGAATATATTATTGAAATGCCTGATGGGACTATCTGTCATAAAATGATGAATCGTAAAGGGAAAAAACTATTTAGACAAAGATGTTTTAAAAATGGAGTTCCAACTGGTATATGGATTTCAAGAACAGGTTCACATGTAGATTATAATATTGAATTTAGTTATGAAGACACTACATATTCTGACATACCAAACTATGATTTAATAGAAAAAAAATTAATTAATGAAATAATAGGTGATTTTACACCACCAGTATTTCACATAAACGATGATGTTTTTCAAAAATATGTTGCGATGAACCTGAGATACCCCTTAATGGCAATGGAAAATGGAATTCAAGGAAAAGTTATATCTCAGTTTATTATTGATGAAAAAGGTAAAGTTATAGAGTTACGTATTATACAAAGTGCTGATAAAATATTGGATGCTGAAGCAGCCAGAGTCATTCTTAATTCACCAGAATGGACACCTGTAAAACTTGATGGAAAACCAATAAAAGTATGCATTATAGTTCAAACTAGCTTTGTTTTGCAATAAATATCTGATGTAAATATAATAACGCCATACAACAAGCCATTATAAAGTAGCCCTGGCTTTTGCGTGTTTTGGGAATACAGCTCCCGCGTCAGCTGAGTCACAAACAAAAAAGCGAATATAATATACGCAAACCGGGCCAATTCAGGTGGCTAGGCGCACCGTTGAGCAACATATTGATAACGAAATTGTATATATGAAAAAAATTGAACTAATATTAGGAATAATTGTCTTTATAGGATTCTTAATGTACTTGTTTTTAGTGCCCGGAAGCACTCTATTAATATTACTTTCATTGGGTTTATTAACTATTTTCTATTATGTATTTAGTATTCTTTTATTTAACAAAATAGAGCTAAAACAAAATATTAGCGCGAAAACATTTAAAGGAATATCTAAATTGAGAATTATAATCTCTATAGCATCAGGACTTGCATTATCTCTTACCTGTGGAGGTATTTTATTTAGAATTCTACATTATCCAGGTGCTAAAAAGTTATTGTTCCTGGGATTAATAGCCACCCTAATCGTACTTATTACATCAATTATAAAATTCGTTAGAGATAAAGACAACTGCTATTTAATGATATTAAATAGATTGACAATTATTGGAGCACTTGGACTTATATTAGTTTTAATTTCCGAATTGACAATTGCCAAGATTCGATTTCGTAATTATCCCGAATATATTCATATAATTGAAGCACTTAGTGCTGATCCTCAGAATGAAGAGTTGCGTACAAAAGAAGAAATAGAATTTTATCGGATAACTATGTCTGAAGAGGAATTTGAGTCATATATGAAATATCGAGAAAATCAGAATAAAGAAGAAAATACGTTGCAAGAAGAACTGGAATAAAGCATGCCTTATGAAGACACTTCACAAAATATTATGCGGATTTATAATTCTAACTTTTTCGAATGCTAATAGTCAGGATTTAAAAGGCATTTGGTTTTCAAGCCATGTCAAGGAGTTAAGATCTGTCAGTGAACGTGTAGTTATAAGTGAAAATGAAGATGTTACTATAAAATTAGATTCGACTGAAACAGATACATATTACGAAGAAGCGTATATATTACTCGATTTCATTGATGATAAAAATGTTATTGTAAAGAGACTTGGTGATGGAGAAATTAAATGTGATTACAAGGTAAAAAACAATAAGCTAAAGGTTAAAATAAACAATCACAGCATAAAAGGACAGATTTCCGATAACAGCATCTTTCTAATTGATAAAATCAGTAAAACAATTATCAGAGAAACCTATTTTGAAAGGATTGTTGATTCAAATATTATTGATAAAACCGGACTTGATAGTAAATCTTTGATAAATACTAACTGGCTGGTTAAAACTGATACCTCATCACTTAATTATGGTTTTGACTTTCATTTTCTTGACAGTGCATTTGTAGTCATTAATCAAGACTTTGGTGATAATGGCTATACCAATTGTGGTGATCGAAAAATTGACTGGTATAAAAACCATTTGTTTTTAGGCATCATAGATAGAATTGAACTTGAAATAAAAGTTTATCATTTTTATGATCGGAACATTAATGCTTTAATTGGAAACACGTATGAATATAATTTTTTTTCAAATGAGCCTCCTACATTAAAAAATATTGAACTGATAAAAAAAGAACTTCCTGATAGCATCGTTCTTAAATCATTAGAAAAAGATTTAATTGGAAAATGGATTGCTATAAATAATCCTATACGTATCGACACATCCTTTCAGGATTTTCATAATATAGATTCTTTGCTGAATCCAAAATACGAGATCGACTTTAATGAAGATAAAACCTTTAGATTAACAAGATCAGGTACAATTGTAAAACAAGGCGAAAAAATATTTCTGGAAGATATCCCGATTGGCAAATGGGATATTGGCAAAACAGGAAAATATATTCTATTAAAACACAATGACGCTTGGACAGAATATGTAACCATTAACAAGCTTGAAAGCGACTACCTGGAGATATTCTGTGAAATAGAGGAAATTTATGACGAAAAATTCTTTCGTAACGAAACAGTGAAAATGGTCAAAATATCTGCCTCTGAACCGCAGAAATAAAGCTAGGCAGGAGATATTTTTTGGCAATGCAGACACCACTAAGTTGAGCCGGGGTTGGCGATATAAAACAAATCAAGCAAAATAGAGTTGGTAATAAAAAAGCATGACTAAAAAAGAAATAGAAACATTTACCCCTAAAAGCAGAGCAGAATGGCGCCAATGGCTTGATAAGAATCACGTCACAAAACAGTCAGTCTGGCTAATTTATTATAAGTCATCATCAAAGGCGTCTTCGATTAGCTGGAGTGAAGCGGTTGATGAAGCACTCTGCTTTGGATGGATCGACAGTACACGAAAAACCATTGACGCCGATCGGTTTATGCAATATTTCAGTAAACGAAAACCCAATAGTTCCTGGTCACTTATAAACAAAGAGAAAGTTGCTATGCTCATTGAAAACAAACAAATGACCAAGGCAGGCTTTGATAGTATAGAAACTGCCAAGCGAAACGGTTCGTGGACAAAAATGGATGAAATAGAAGCACTTGTTATTCCAGCTGATTTGACTGAAGAATTGAAAAAATATGAAAATGCGACGGAATACTTTGATACGTTAAGCAAGTCGAATAAAAAAATATTGTTGTACTGGATTGGTTCAGCCAAGAGACCTGAAACCAGACTTAAGCGAATTAGTGAAATTTGTCAGTCGGCAAGTCAAAAACAGAAGCCAAAACAGTTTCGATAAAATAATACATCACAAGGTTTGCTGCACTATAAATATTGACGGTCACCCCAATTTATTCTTATATGACAAAGCATAAAACAGTTGAAGAGTATTTAAAAGCCACACCTGATTATGCACAGGAAAAGCTAAATGAGATTCGATCTATTTTAAAATCTGTTGCACCCAATGCAACCGAAGAATTGAAATGGGGCCACCCCGTATTTTTTGAAAAGAGAATTTTATTCTCCTATTCTGCTTTTAAAAACCATATAACCTTTATGCCAACCGGTCCGTCACTGGAACCTTTTAAAAATGAATTGTCCTTATTTAAAACCGGCAAAGACACAATTCAGTTTCCATATGATAAACCCTTACCAAAGGATTTGATTGTAAGAATTGCCCAATACAGGTATAATGATGTAATACAAAATGATGCAAAATGGATGTATTAAAGGCATCTGGTTCATAATGCGCAATTATATCCAATCGTTATAAGGTAATTTGGTATTTTTTGTGACAAACCTATGTTTACGATTTGATAAATTTGACTTATAAATTTTGGTTTAATATTGATAAAAGAAGTTAGTATGCATTTTGATAATCAGGCATTAGAATGGGATAAGGATCCGCAAAAGGTAGAGAGAGCTGAAATTTTCGCCAAAGAAATAAATGATTTTATTCATCCTGATAATAAGATGAGTGCGATGGAATTTGGTTGTGGAACAGGATTACTTAGTTTCAAACTCAAAGACAACTTTAAATCGATCATTCTCGTTGACAATTCAGAAGGGATGATAAATGTCTTAAAGGAAAAGATTGATAAAGGGAATATTAAAAACTTCACTCCTCTTAAAATTGATTTGTTCGACCATGAAATCCCTCTTCCTAAAATTGATGTAATCTATACATTGATGACGCTTCATCATATGACCGATATTAACAAGACGCTAAAAGTATTCAATTCCACATTAGCATCTAACGGATATTTATGTGTAGCCGATTTGGTAAAAGAGGATGGATCTTTTCACTCACACCTCAATGATTTTGACGGTCATAATGGATTTGACAAAGATGAACTAAGTGAAAAATTAGAAGAATCGGGTTTCAAGGTTGTTTACTATAAAGAGTGCTATGTAATTGAAAAAAAGATGGGTGCCAAAATAAAGAAATACCCATTATTTTTAATGATTTGTAAAAAACAGATATAAAATTAAGCAGGAAATAAATAATAGTAAATAGCCTTTAAAATAATGCATGGATGTTTCTACAGGTGCTATTTGTTTACTTTGCTTTCTAACCATTTGGCAATATTACACTCGTTTCTTACGCTCAAACTCTGAACAAAACATAAATCACGTAGCAAAAAATTCTTGATCAACCCTTCAGCTTTACTTAATCTATACAAAGGGAATTACAAACACACACCAAACACAATCTAACTTAAAACCAGATATTTCGTACCGCCTGTGCACCTGCACCAACCAAAATCCTCTTCTTTGAAGCCTTAAAACTCCACCTATTGGAATCAATTCTCCACCGTAATTCGAAAATTACAATCAATCTTTGTAAGTAGGAGATGATCTAATTTTTGTTGCACCATTTAGAGAACCAATAAAAATGGTATAAGTAACTATTAAAAAAGCTACTATTTTAGATAAACTCCATTAGCTAAATGAAAAACAAACTTTTATAATCAATTAATGAAAAATCAAAAGTTAAGTATTCTCGAAAAAATCGGATACGGATCGGGAGATGCAGCAGTAAATGTTGTGATTTCTTCCATGTTTCTAATCATAACTTATTTCTACACTGATATATTCGGCATTTCGCCCAAAGACGTAGCTCTTATGTTTTTGCTGGTGCGCCTGATCGATGCCATTAGTGACCCTTTGATGGGAATTATTACTGATAAATATAAATCAGACAAGTGGGGTCGTTTTCGCCCTTATTTCCTTTATTTATCGGTTCCTTTTGGTTTGGCAGTGTTTTTTACCTTTTCAACACCCGACTTTGAATATGCAGGTAAATTAATTTATGCCTACGCAACCTATATCTTTGTTACCTTAATGTTTACTTCAGTAACCATTCCATACATTTCGTTAATCGGTGTTCTTACCAACGATCCTAAAGAGCGGTTATCGGCCAGTGGATATCGCTTATTCTTTGCAAAGGTTGCCGCTTTCGGTGTTTCGATATTAGTACCTATCATGGCAAAATTTGTGGGTGAAATAGATTGGTCTACCTTTTCGATCAATGGCTTAAACCTGGCATACGAAAAACTGGAAACTCCCAATTTAAAAACTGGTTACCAGGCTGCAATGGGTGTTATGGCATTTTTAGGCACAGTATTGTTTTTGTTTTGCTTTTTCACTACTTCAGAGCGTGTTGAACATGAAGTTGAAAAAACTCCGTACTTAGAACAGTTAAAGTATCTCTTTAAGAACAACCAATGGGTATTATTGCTGGGCTCTTGCCTGTCAGGTACTACCGGTTATGTAATACGTGCTTCTGTAGCCATTTTTTATGCCAAATACTACCTTGGAGGCGATGAAATAGTTCAATCAACCTTTATGGGAACAGGTGTTGCCGCAGCCATACTAGCCATGCCTGCATCAACCTTAATAACCAAACGATTCTGTAAGGTTAAATTATTCTGGATGTCGCAATTTGGGGTTGGTATTTTGAGTGTATTAATGTTTGTACTTGTTCAACCACAACCCGAAAGTATGATGGTGGCATATGTTATGTATTTCATTCTATCTTTTGTTGTTGATGTGCATGCTCCTATCTTTTGGACTGCCATTGCCGAAGCTGTTGATTATGGTCAGGCAGAAACAGGAGTTCGTGTTTCAGGTTTAGCTTTCGGAGGTATTTCATTTGCTCAGAAAGCAGGTATGGGTATTGCAGGTGCTGTTGTGGGTCTATTGCTATCATGGTTTGGATATGTAGCAGCAACCGAAGAAATTCCTAATCCGGTACAATCCGAAACAGCCCTATTGGGTATATCATTGATGTTGACAATTATACCGGGCGTTTTCCATGTTATCAATGGAATACTGATACATCGATATAAAATTACCGACAAATATTACGAAACAATCAAAGCAAAAATTCATATTTAAAATGGCTACATACAGCAATAAACCTTTGGTGGAGCAACGAGCTGATCCGTTTGCATACAAACATACCGATGGCTATTACTATTTCACAGGTTCAGTACCTACTTACGATCGGATTGAACTGAGAAGATCAAAAACATTGGAAGGATTAAAAGATGCTGAAACTTTTGATGTTTGGTTCAAGCACGAATCAGGTCCTATGAGTCGCCATATATGGGCACCTGAGATTCATTACCTGGATGAGAAATGGTACGTATATTTCGCCGCCAGTGAAGAAGATGACATTTGGGCATTAAGACCCTATGTGTTGGAATGTAAAGGTCAGGATCCATTAAAAGATGAGTGGGTTGAATTGGGTATGATGCAGGCTGCCGATAATGATAATAAATCATTTATTGACTTTTCGCTGGATGCTACCATTTTTGAAAACAAAGGAAAACGTTACTTCTGTTGGGCCGAAAAAACGGGTGGTCAGTTTGCTGCATCCAATCTTTATCTGGCCGAAATGGAATCACCTATTAAACTGAAGACTGTTCAGTTTATGCTTACCACCCCCGATTATGACTGGGAAAGAGTTGATTTCTGGGTAAACGAAGGTCCGGCAGTGATTAAAAATAACGGCAAGATATATATTACTTTTTCGGCAAGTGCCACGGGTGCATGTTACTGCATGGGCTTGATGGAAGCGGATGAGAACTCAGACCTGCTGAATAGAAATTCGTGGAAGAAATCGAGATATCCTGTATTCCAAACGGATTACGATAAAAAGATTTATGGTCCGGGACATAACAGCTTTACAGTTGCTGAAGACGGCGTTACTCCTTTATGCATCTATCATGCACGTGATTACGACAAAGCAGTTGGCGATCCTACGGTTGTGCCTAAGAGCGATAAACGTCCATTGGAGGAAATCGTTGCTGATCCATTGTACGATCCAAACAGACATGCCCGTGTAATGGAAGTAAAATTTGACAATGAAGGAAGGCCTGTTTTTGAACTTTATTAATCAGGCAAAATTTCAATTTATTTGATTAAATATTAAAGTATTCTTACCCTGAGGGGTTCTAATAGTAGTTTGTTAATAGTAAGGTGGAGCAATCCACCTTTTTTCTTAATAGCCATAGACCTTTTTAGATTTGTGAAATTTGTGGTTGAAAAATAATACTATCCCGTCGCAATAAGAGCTATTTGGCAAAGAAGGTTACTGCGTGCGACGGATTTACAGATCACTCATATCGTGGGTTAAAACCCACGGCTATTACAGTCAGCCTTTCAGGCTTCATTTAACGACTTTTATCATTTAAACGCACCTTTAAAATTCAATTCGTGTAATTTGCGTAATCTGTGGTTGAAAATTATTTGATATTTAATCACTTAAGCTCACCTAAAATGTAAGCGACATTATAACAGTGATGCTGTTATGAAATTTGATTGTTGTTACATCTTATTGATCTCCTCACTTCTTAAAACCTTTTCTTATAGATGTTAGCTAGTTTATCATTCTCTTAAACTGGACAAACCATAAATCTGGGAGTAACTTTGCTGTTCACTAAATATTTCCAATCATGAAAGCAAAATTGTTTTTTCTTATGGTGTTTTCCATAATCATCATAGGTTGCGAGCAGAAAACCAAAGATCCTATTGAAGGTGTATGGGAAATGATTTTTATGGAGTATCCAAATATGGAAATTTCCTACCCAGGAGGAGCTACCGGGGAAGCAACAAAATCATGGACTACAGGAGGCTTCACTATTGGCGGAGAATGGCAAATAGACACCATCCATTACAATTATCATGGTTGGGGCACCTACACGTTAGAAGACACACATTACACTGAAACCATTATCAACCATCCAGATGATGCTCTTGTTGGTGAAACAATTAATATGATTATCATAGTGCGTAACGATACATTAATACAAAAATGGCCGGTTGATGACAACTGGATCCCTGTTGACAACCATAATACAGAGAAATACATCCGATTAAAATAATCAACTTTTAAATTCATATAAAACAGGAAGGAAGAAGTATATTATTCCTTCCTGTTTTAATTTTTATCAGCCTGAATCACTTCTCTTAGCCAAAACAATTATTCTACTATCTTTGCAGCTTCAAAATAATTAACAGAAGATGGTTCAGATTGATGATAAGATAGTAAGCACAGATATTTTTACGAAACGATTTGTTTGTAATTTATCCGTTTGCAAAGGTGAGTGTTGTGTTGAAGGAGAATCAGGTGCTCCTTTGGAAGAGGAAGAGACTGCTATTTTGGAAGAGATCTATCCGATTGTTAAACCATACCTAAGCGAGGTTGCTATTGATGAAATTGAAAAACATGGCAAATGGATTATTGACGGTGATGGTGATAAGGTAACCCCTATCATCAACGGACGCGAATGCGTTTACACTTACTTCGATGAAGAAGGTATTTGCAAATGTGCCATCGACAAAGCTTACCAGGAAGGTAAAATTGACTTTAAGAAACCGATCTCATGTCACCTCTATCCTATTCGTGTTGCCAAATACCCCGATTTTGAAGCCTTGAATTATCATACCTGGCCTATTTGTGCTCCTGCCCGCGAACTGGGAGGCCAGATTGGTGTGCCCATTTATAAATTTCTTAAGGAACCTATTATCCGCAAATATGGAGAAGCGTTCTACAATGAATTAGAAGATGTTGAAGATACTCTTAAAAAGCAAGGAATGATATAATAAAATCATCTTACAAATAACAAAAACGGCAGCCCGATGGACTGCCGTTTTGAATATCTAAAAGCTAATAATTAGCTTAGTTTAATCAATGATTTTCCAGTCATTGCTGCCGGTTGTTCAACACCCATCAACTGAAGAATAGATGGAGCCACATCAGCCAATACACCGTTTGAAACTTCACCTTTTTGCTCAGTTACCCAAACAAATGGTACCGGATTCAATGAGTGAGCTGTGTTTGGCGAACCATCAGCGTTAACAGCATTATCAGCGTTACCGTGGTCGGCAATAATAATTGCTTCGTAATCGTTGGCTTTAGCCGCTTCAATTACGCTTTCAACACATGAATCTACTGCACCAACTGCTTTTTCAATGGCTTCGTAAACTCCTGTATGTCCAACCATATCGCCATTAGCAAAGTTCAAACAGATAAAGTCATATTTTTTGTTATTCAACTCAGCTACCACTTTATCTTTTACTTCGTAAGCACTCATTTCTGGTTGCAAATCATAAGTAGCCACTTTAGGTGAATTAACCAAAATACGATCTTCACCTTCGAAAACAGCCTCGCGACCACCAGAGAAGAAGAATGTTACGTGAGCATATTTTTCAGTTTCGGCAATGCGTAATTGCTTTAAACCAGCTTTTGAAACTACTTCACCAATGGTTTCTTTTACGTTTTCTTTATCGAAAAGAATATGTAGTCCTTGGAATGTTGCATCGTAAGGTACCATTGTGCAATAGTGCAATGGAATTGTTTTCATTCCATGCTCAGGCATATCTTTTTGAGTCAATGCAATGGTTAACTCTTTCGCACGGTCGTTACGGAAGTTAAAGAAAACAACTACATCACCTTCTTCAATCTTACCATCAACAGTTGTGTTAACAATAGGTTTGATGAACTCATCAGTTACTTCAGCATCGTATGATGCCTGGATAGCATCCAGTACATTAGTTGTTTCAGATCCGATACCTGATACCATTACGTCGTAAGCTTCTTTCACACGCTCCCAACGATTATCACGGTCCATAGCATAGTAACGACCTGTAACTGTTGCCACAGCTCCTGTTGATTTTGCCATATGATCTACCAATTCAGTCATAAAACCTTTACCACTGCGTGGGTCAGTATCACGACCATCCATGAAAGCATGAACGAAAACATCATTTAAGTCATATGATTTTGCTACATCTAACAAAGTGTGGATATGATCCTGGCTACTGTGTACACCACCTTTACTCATCAAACCAAGCAAGTGTACTTTTTTACCGCTTTCTTTAGCGTAAGCATAGGCTTCAGACAATGCTTTATTTTCAGCAATTGAACCATCAGCACAAGCACGGTTGATTTTTACCAAATCCTGGTAAACCACACGACCCGCACCAATATTTAAGTGACCTACTTCAGAGTTACCCATCTGACCATCAGGTAAACCTACATTTTCGCCAGAAGCCTGTAATTCTGAATAAGGATATTTAGCTAATAATGAATCCCAGTAAGGAGTTTCTACTTGTGAAATTACATCTGATTTGGATTTATCTCCAAATCCCCATCCGTCTAAAATGACAAGAATAGTCTTTTTACTCATGTTATGATATTTTATTTTTCTATATTCTTTTCTTTCTGTCTATTATAAAAAGCTGCGCAAAAATACTTAATTAGTATTCAATGTAAAAATGTACAGCCATATAATTAGCAATTGAATTGCTACCAAAAGTAAACAATGTCGGTCATTACTTGGTTTATTGGGCGCAGTGTAAAAATCGTTAAATGTTCTTAATGAAATGGCATACTTAATTTGAAGTGACGAGATAATGTTTATACAAAAAAAATGAGCAAACAATTATAGCCTGCTCATTCTCTATACCTATTTAAAAATTATTTCTTAACAAAAATCGGATAAAGTAAAAAATAACGGTTTGTAAAATAATACTTCCTAAAAACAGGGGCTTCAATCCATCCCAACTTCACAAAAATCGCAGTAATAATTAGTATTGTAAGCATTGATCTAAAGGTTTGTAAGTGATTATTCAAGGAGTAAAACGTCAGGTTTCACAAAAAAGTTTCGGCAACAACAATCAATTATAATTAATTAACAATCGCTAACTTTTTATTGAGAGATCGATCCTCATTAAATGATTGATTAATGTATCTCCCCATTTATAAATGGGTTAAATGGGGCAGGAATACACCTTGTAATAAATGTCAATTACATTTACTTTACTTCTAGCCTCAATATTAACTTAATAGATAAAATTACTTTTTGCCTCAAGCCGGCAGGCTTTTACTTTTTTTCAACAGTCAAAAAAAGTAAACAAAAAAGACCACGGCTACATTAGTTCAGATCATTTACTTTTGTATTTCTAAGTGCGGCCGGGTGATCCCCGAGCTTGGCTCGGAGCTTCCCGGTCTTACTAAAGACCTACTACAATTAAATAATCATCACTAATGAGGCCGAAAAAGGATAATAAAAGATTAGTTATTGATTTATAATCATGTACATCAATCTATCATCTAGTTTCTGAAAATCTAATAATCTAGAACGTCTAACTACTGACTAAAAACTAATAACTATTCACATTTTATTTCCTCAACTATCATTACTATTTTCATGCTCCCAAAAACAATAAAGCATGGATGTAAAAATAGAATCGAGCTGGAAAGAACTTTTAAAAGATGAATTTGAGAAAAAGTATTTCAAACAATTAACTGAATTTGTGAGAAGTGAATATAAATCACAAACTATTTTTCCTCCTGCTTCAAAAATTTTCAAAGCCTTCGATCTTTGTCCAGTTAATTCAACCCGGGTAGTGATTTTGGGACAAGATCCTTATCATGGTCCTGGACAAGCACACGGTCTATGCTTTTCAGTAAATGATGGAGTTAAAATACCTCCATCGTTGGTAAATATCTACAAAGAGATTCATGCTGATTTGGGAAAGGCAATACCGCAAAGTGGCAATCTGGAGAGATGGGCTAAACAAGGTGTTTTGCTTCTCAATGCCACCTTAACAGTTAGAGCTCATAATGCAGGTTCACACCAGAAGAAAGGATGGGAAGAATTTACAGATAGCGTAATAAAAACCCTGGCTCAGAACACAGAAAACATTGTTTTTCTATTATGGGGATCTTATGCTATCAAAAAATCAGCATTGATTGATAAAAACAAACATCTTATTTTAACCTCTCCGCATCCATCGCCCTTATCTGCTCATCGTGGTTTTATGGGAAATAAACACTTTAGCAAGGCTAATCAATACCTGGCTCAAAAAGGACTGAACGAGATTGATTGGTAGTCTATTAGTTCATGAGTTTTTAGGCAGTAGTCAGTAGTAAGCTTCTGCCTTCTGCCTCAAAACTTATTTCCTTTTTTCTATTACATTATCAAACGCCTGCACAATATCTTCGCTTATAGCCAACCTTCCGTTAATTAAACTGGTTGTTGTGATGATGCCTTTTAAGCAAAGTTTATTATCCGACAGACGAAAAATATCCTGATAAAAAATATATTTCACTCCCTTGTGTTCCACCCTTGTCTTAACCACAAATTTATCGTTGCTGCACAGTGGAGACTTGTAGGATAAATCAGCACGTGCTACCACTGCCACAACACCTTTATCATACAGTTCCTTAAAATTTAATCCAATTGAATCCAGAAATTCATGTCGTGTGTGTTCAAGATAATTCTGGTAGACTGAATTATTAACTATCCCCTGTAAATCACACTCATAATCACGAACCTTAAATTCTAACTCAAAATCATATTCCATGGGTAACTTATTGAATTAATGATATTAAACCACCTATGTATTAATTACTATTATCGTTTTCTTCTGATTCACTTTTAACCGGATAAATATGCAAATCGCGTTGTGGGAAAGGAATGGTTATATTAGCCTCTTTAAATGCGTTATCAATGGCAATACCAACTGCACTTATGGTCTTCAATCCTTCATCAAAATGCGTCCAGAACATAACTCTGAAATCAAGTGAACTATCCCCAAAACCTCTAAAAATAATTACGGGAGCAGGATCTTTCAGCACTCCATCCTGATCCGCAACCACCCTTTCCAATATTGCTAAAACAGTTTTTAAATCCGTGCCATAACTTACACCAACCATTATTTCCTGACGTCTTCTTCTATCCGACAGTGTCCAGTTAACCATCTCATTGGAAATAAGATTTCCATTCGGAACGATGACCTCCGCTCCGTCAAAAGTTCTGATAACACTGGCCCTGATTCCAATCTCTTTCACTTCACCCATTAAGTTAAGACTGCTAATCTGCAACACATCCCCCACCTGTATTGGGCGTTCAAAAGCCAGTATCAATCCTGACACCAGATTATTAAAGATATTTTGCAATCCGAAACCAATACCAACACCCAATGCCCCAAAAATGATTGTAATATTACTGATATCAATATCGGCTGCTCCAAAAGCAAGAATAAAACCAAATCCCAGTAATATTAATCTTACCATCATGGTAATTGCACCACCTATACCCCTGGGCATTTCAAAATGAGTATAAACCTCATCCTCAAGAATAAACCTTATAAATCTTGAAATATAAATAGTTGCCGATAAAGTAATTGCGAAGGCAACAATATTACCTAACGACACACTTACTGATCCCAACTCCAACTTATTGGTTAGAATAGATTCGATCCAATTATAAATGGGCAAATAAACCAGATAACTTTTTGCTGTAAAAACAATCCAGAATACTAATGCAGAATATTTTAAAATTTTAAAAACCCACTTAAGAATATCATCCGGATAATTACGAAAAATGTGTAGATCAACTAATAATTTATGACGAACAATTAAGTCAAAAAGACTTTTAAAAACTTCAACTGTTGAGAAGATAATAAGTCCTCCAAATACAAGGGCAATAGCTCCGTTAAAAAGTACTAGAGATAAAAAATTATTACCTATAACATTAATAATAACAGAAAGTGCAACAGAGATTAATCCAATAAGCAATACCTGTGAACTAAAAACCTTCAGTTTAATTTCTTTGTTCTTCCTTAAATATTTCCAAATTGAAAGAAAAATAACTGTTGACAAAATACTATTGATTAATACTAACAACCTCCCCAATAATCCAAAACTACTTAATAAGTCGGTTAATATCATTAACAGAAAAACACCCGCCGACAAATAAAAATATCTTGTGGGCAATTGAGGCCACACAAAAGGTAACAATCTCAAAAGCGGGATGATCAACAATAATTTCAAGATATCTCTTGATTCAGGTGTAAGTCCTGGGAAAAAGATTAGAATAAAAAAGCTGGTAAAAAGAAGTGAGGAAGAAAATGGATTAGATAAAAATAACAATGGTACTTTTATGGTATCACACTTCATTAATTCATCTTTGTGAACCAACCTTTTTCTTAGAAAAATAAAAAGAGATAGTAATGCGACGAATAAGAATACAAAAATTAATGTTGTATGAATCAATGCATCCCTATGGCTTATTATTGAAAACCTTCTCTGTTCCAGGGAATTTAAAATCTTCTTTACAAAGGGTGCTGTATCTTCCTCGCCTGAAAGGGCTGACCACAACGGAGGGCTATCCAATACATAAATCTGTGTTCTGAATCTCTCCAGTGCATTGTCCAAATTCGTTAAAATCTCATCTAAAAAAAGAATGGCACCCGTGATCTCATCTTGCCGGGTTAATGAAATATTATTCTGCTTATTTATTTGGAGTAGCAATTGATTTAAATCAGAAATATTGCTTCGAATTCTTTCAATGATTCTTTGAGGCGTATTCTGGTTTTGTTGATTTTCCAGCGTTTTTTCCCATTTACTCATCAAACCTTGTATTTCATCTCTATTAAGGTTTAATTCAGTAGATATTGTTGCCAGCAGCTTTCTGGTTTCTTCCAGTTCCGATTTTAAATTCGATAATTTATTTCTAAGTCCGTCTGATTGCCTGAAATCCAACTGATTTAAGGCTTCAATAGACAAACTTTTTCGATAATCAGTAACCCTATCCAAACGAAATTGAGTTAATGAATCAATCAATTCCTTTTGTTTGTAATTCTCCAGCTTATTGGCAATGGTTCGTATTAAAGCTTGAGTCCTCTCTGATTCAGTTCCAATATTAGCTGTTGTAAAAGACAGAACTTCCGTTTCAAGGGTATCTTTTCCAAATAAATTTACCTGAGATGCCCCGTCAAGAGTATAAAACAAACATATATTGAAAACAATAATTCTTATTAAATATTTGAATCTCATAAATATCGATTATTTAATCAAGCAATTGAATACAAATAAAATACACCCATTTTAAATCGTAAAATTGAGTCAATCATATTACTTGTTTCGCTTTGACCGTATAAAAATAACAATTAAAGAAAGAGGAATGATTAATAATAAGTAATAGAGATACGAACTATTTTTTTGTTCGACAGGGCTAACATTACCTGTTATAACATAGTTAGCCCAATAATAAGGATGCGCTTTAATAGCATCTGAGGATTTAATAAATTCTATTTTTGCCTTTCGTAAAGCTTCATCTTTAAACATTGCATCTTTTAACTGACTATAGAAGAGTTCCGTCAGTTTCGCTCCCGATTCATCATGAACTGCCCATAAAGTAAACACTTGTGTTTCAACACCGGTAAACTTAAATGCTCGTGCCAGACTAATCAATCCTTCACCCGTTTTTCGTCGTCCCCTGCCGGTGCTGCACGAACTTAAAACAACCATTGGAGAATTCAAATCATAGTTATACAGTTCATAGGCTTTCAATACCTCATTAGAATCATTAATGGCTGAAAATACCAATTGAGAATTTAACGGTAACAACTCATCATTTAAAGAATGCATGGCCAAATGCATTATATTGTCGGAATAGGCATTATTAAGAAAGTTGGTTTTACTGGCATCTTCACCTTCATACACCTCTGAATCAAATATCTGGCTAATTGTTTCAATTTCCTTTTTAGCAGAGGCTAAAGGCATTAAATAGTCATTTATAGCCTGACGAATGTTGATCAGAATTGAATCTTTCATTGACTCGTCGCCATAATATTCAGGGGCAAATGAATAAACTTTATTAAAAGATCTTTTCTGCTCACTGAAAGAACTTAATATAGCAGCATTATACTCATAGCTTATATTAAAACTATTCACCAACCATGGATAGTTTCTCATATCCGGTTTTTGTTGTGAAACCTCATCTGTTAGTAGTGACTCAAATGAAAGATAGGCAAGTTCGGCATGCGGGATTATAATTAAATCTTTTCCCTCAATATTTTCTTTAATGGTTCCTATAAGTTTAGAATATAAATGATAGGAGGATCTGGCAAAATTTCGAATACGATCAACAGAATTTCCATCTGCAATAAAAGGTGTTGTTATTTCTTTGATTACAGAATCCAAATCGTCATAAAATAATTCACCAATTTCAACTTCATTATATTTAAAATCTTCTTTTGAAATAACAAACTGTATCAAGCGATTATCAGATAAAAAATAATCAATTAATACCTGATTGTGACCTAACTTTTCTTGAACCTCTTCTACATTTGTTAATTGGGGCTCGTATTTTAATTGATAATATCTCGGATAATTAGTTGAAATGATCAGACTTAAACTATCTAAATTTTTTAAGAACCGATCACGATTAGTCATTAAATACTGCAAATCATCAGCATTAGGATCTGCACTCAACTTAAGATGATCCAACTCATTCTGGTAAAACGACAATCTACCTTTTAGGTAATTCTCCTTTTGAATCAAAGAATCGGGAATACCTGCCTTAACCTTAATTTGTTTATCATTTAAGCCAAGCAATAATGAATAAGATTTACCTTTCTGAACAAATTCAAAAGCCTTTTTTAAATATATATTTTGATTTGTTGTATTGTATAAATCCAGGTTAATCTTAACCGCTAATTCAATATACTCGGCATATAAATCACCCGTTGCTACTCTATCAGTATCAAAACTAAGTTGTGATTTTAAAGTTTCAATAGATTGATCTGCCTGTTCTAAATGCTCGAGTGCTTTTTGTAAATAATCGCTTTGTTTGGTTTGTTCATAAATACCATAATATGCTTTACCCAAATTAAGATTTACTCTCTTAAATAATCGCGATACCCGTGATGAATTTTTTTGCTGAATCTCATTTATATACTTAACACTAATCTGCTGATAAATATCTTTCAACAATTGCACAACTCTTAAATAATCTTTTTTCCCTAAATAAGCCAGAGCCATATCATTGGTATTATCCCAATATTCATACGGCGCATAATTATCATTATTTTTTAATATTATATCAAGTTGCTCAAAAAACTCTATGCTCTTATCATAATCTTTCAGTGTCAAATATGTCCATGCAGCTTGATTATTAAATGAGTTACTTTTTAAATATTGATCTTTCTCTTTCGCCAGAACAATAGCTGTATCGAGATATTCTTTTGCTAATTTAATTTCATCAAGAGTTGCGAATAAAAATGCTACACTGGCATAATTATTATAGACTGTTTTTGCCTTCTTAATCTTAGCCTCAGCAATAGATTGTTTTGCATATTGAATACTCAGATTTTTATTATCCAGATCTTTATATATCCTGGCAATTTGTTTGCACGACTCCGGTCTGAAATTTCTGTAACTAACAATCGGTTTGGCAATACTTAAAGCCTTTTGATAATAATTTAATGCTTCAGTATATCTTCCTCTCTTTAATAAATAAAAACCTAGCCTGTTATACAACAAACTTAAATCAGTATTGTAAGAACTTATATTGGAAAGATAGAATTCTTCAAGCTTTTTTGCCGTCTTATCAAATTCGACTGACAAGCCTATATCATTGCAATATAGTAAATATGTACTATATAAATATTCATTATACCTGTTTACCGATTTATTAAATTCTTCATTTAAAATATTTTCAAATAAAAAATCAGCTTCCTCATATCTTTTATATTCAAAACCAATAATCTTTAGGTAAGCTGCTGATGAAATGTTATAACCTTCAATATCTTTATTCTCAATTAGAAGTTTCTTTGAAAGCTCAAATGACTTCTTTAAATTCTCTAATTCCTTTACTCTGTTTTTGTTGGTATAACAAATAGATAAATTGTGATATATCTTTCCCTGAATACTATCTGGCAACTGATGTTTTGAAGGTAAAGTAAGCAGATTTTCAAAAATAGACAAAGCAACTTCTTTCTGATTATTACCAAGAAAAACACATGCTGAATAAAAGGATAAATATCTATTAAATTCCTCATTAGCCGGTAATTGGTTTAACTCCCTAACCAACTTAAGTGCTTGCTCATTTTCATCTAGTTGTATTAATGCTTTAAAAACATGTGATAATATTACCAGATCTTCCCTGCCAGATAAATAGTTTTCTTTTTTAGTAAGATAATTAACACCTTTTTCTATTACAATACTAAAATTATTACTGTAATATGCTGAGACAATTTCTCTTTCAATAGAATCTTTACTATTTTGAGCGCACAGACTCACAAGAGCTACAAAACTAGCAATCAACAATATATACCTATATAAAATATTTTTTTTCAAAAAAATCATTTTTTTTTTCAAAAAAGGTGTTACGATTTCAATGTTTTGCAATTAACCTATAAACTAACAAAAAAATAGGTGATGAAAACAATTAAAACAACCCAGGAAAAACGCAATCAATATATAAAGTTCACATCTAAAGATAAGGCTTTTTTAAAAAAGATTATAGGTGGCGAAGGTGAAGATCAAGAAACTGATGATCCTGAACGCAAAATGCGCGTATAACATTAAAGATATAAGTGCTTTGGACGAAGAAACTTATTCGATTATCTCAATTCAAGTATAAATTTAGTCTGAACGCAGACGCAGTTAGTGAAAAGAAGAAAGCGGAGCCCCCCAAAAAGTTTCCCGATACAAGCTTCGCTTCTTCTCTTTCCTATATTTAGAAACGGGAAAACTTGAAGTTATGGCACTAGCAGAAATTAACAGAACTATCAATTGGATAGATCAGGAAATACGCGACCAGCAAACCGGAACCCCTAACCAGTTAGCTGGCAAACTAAGTATGTCTGTACGCATGCTTTATTTTTATTTAGACATGATGCGTGCTTTAGGTGCCGATATAACATATTGTAAAACAAGAATGACTTTTGAATATGCCAAGACCGGGCATTTCATTAATGGAACCAAGTGGGTCGAAGATTAAATCCTCTCTTACCATTGCATCATAATTTCTGATTATGGATGTTTCAATAATAAATAGTATTTTAACATCGTTGAAACATTATCATGCCTCAGACTACCATTTGGAAAAACAATAAATACAAACTATTCTCTCGCTTTTATTACAAAGGCATAATAATTTATTGGTTATTACTTCTTTTATTTATTGCAACCATTATTTCTTTGCCAATAATTAAAGTTGACGTTAGTACTCAAAGTAGAGGAATCATTAATACGGTCAATAAATTAAGCCCTATCTCTACTGGAGTAACAGCCAGGGTTACAAACCTGAATATTTTTGAAAATAAAACAGTCAGTTCAGGAGATACGTTAATAATACTGGAGCAAACGGGCATTAACAGTGAAATTACAATAGCTAAAGATCAAATTCAATTATTTGAAACCTATCTTTCCGATCTTGAGAAGTTAGTTAAGTTTGAAGGAAGTAATATAAATACTCCACTGTATCAACAAGAACAAGCCGATTTTATTAATGGAATTACCAAACTAAAGCGATCCATTAGAAAAAAACAGTTGGATTATGAACGAACCAGGCAACTTTTTTATGAAGACGTTCTTCCAATATCCACCTTACAAGAAGATTCATTTCAATTAAAAAGTGCTGAAGATGAACTTTTGGTTTTCAAAACTAACACTATGGCTAAATGGGAATTGGATAAGAAAAATTATGCACTAAACATCCAGGACCTGCAAATTAAAATTGAAAACCTTCTGCAACAAAAAAACCAATATTTTATCACGGCCCCTTTTGATGGTAATATCATTTCATTTAACGGAATAGCTGAAGGAAGTATTGTTAATGAAAACGACATCATTTGCATGCTATCTCCTGAAGATATTTTACTTGCGGAGTGTTACATTTCGTCTTCTGACATTGGTTTAATTTCGAATGGCATGAAAGTTCGAATTCAGGTAGATTCGTATAATTACAATCAATGGGGATTAATGGATGGTACAGTTGTGAGCATTGCTCATGATGTAACTGAGAAAAATGGCCAATTTGTTTATGTAGTTAAAAGTAAAATGCATTCCGATCATCTTGTTTTAAGTAATGGATTGAAAGGGTACCTAAAGAAAGGCATGAGCATTACCGGCCGTTTTATTGTAACCCAAAGATCACTTTTTCAATTGCTTTTCGACAATGTGAACGACTGGCTAAATCCTAGAATCATTCATCCAAAAGACAACAATGAGTATTAAGGTTCAACAATTTGATCATGCTGATTGTGGTGCTGCCTGCCTCGCATCGGTTGCCAGTTTCTACAATCTGAAACTCCGTCTTTGGAAAATACGCGAATTAGCAGGTACAAACATTAGTGGAACCAGTGCTTACGGTCTATTAAAAGCAGCTGAAACCATAGGATTTGAAGCAAAGGGTATCCAGATAGAGAAAGATGATTTACAGGAAATACCTTTACCTGCCATTGCTCATCTTAAATTACATGAAGGAGGACATCATTTTGTAGTTATCTACAAAGTTGGCAAGAAAAAGATAAAAATAATGGATCCTGCCGAAGGTCGATTAATAAAAATGCCCCTATCAGAATTTCTCGAAACATGGACGGGCATATGTATTTTATTGCTGCCTTCATTAGATTTTAAAAGTGGAACGCATAAAGAATCACCGGCACAAAAACTTTGGAAACTCATCAGGCCTCACAGTCATATTTTCGCACAATCGGGAATAGGAGCTTTGGCCTTTTCTACATTAGGTATTTCTACAGCAATTTATATTCAAAAACTCACAGATTTTGTATTGGTTGGCCATAACAAAAACCTACTCAATCTGATGGGTATTTTAATGCTCATTATAATTGGCGTTCAACTAATATTAGGAATGCTTCAATCCTGGTTTGTGCTTCGGGTTGGTCAGAATATCGATAGTACATTAATTACTGGATATTATAAACATCTTCTGAAGCTACCTCAACGCTTTTTTGACAGCATGAGAGTTGGTGAACTGATTTCGAGAATAAACGATGCTATTAAAATAAGGACATTCATCAACCAGGTAGCTGTGGAAGCAACAGTTGATGTTTTAATTATACTGATTGCCTTTTTAGTAATGGCTTTTATAAACTGGAAACTATCTTTATTGGCATTACTTGTTATACCTGTTTACTTTGTTGTATTCATCCTCACCAATAAGGCTAACCGTAAAATAGAACGTGACAAAATGAAGAAGGCTGCCAAACTGGAAATTCAGTTGGTAGAATCGCTAAAGGCTGGAAAAACAATTAAACAAATGGGAGCCGAAGATTACTTCATCAATAAAACTGAAACACGATTGATGGAGGTATTGGAAGAAGTTTATAAATCGGGCAAAATTGAAATATTATCTTCTTATAATCTTATCGGTATCAACCGACTCATTACCATTTTAATACTTTGGACAGGTGCATTGAGTGTTATCAATCAACAGTTAACACCCGGACAATTGATGTCATTTTTTGCCATCACAAGTTTTTTTACCGGGCCTGTTTCCCGTTTAATTGGCATGAACAAAACAGTTCAGGGTGCCATAATTGCTACAGATCGTCTTTTTGAGATACTTGATCTTGAAAGAGAAACAGAAGGAAGAGACGAAAATACTTCAGAGGAAAAACTGACTATTGGAGACATCAAATTTCAAGATGTACATTTTCAATATACCCTCGAACAGGACTTATTTAAAAACCTCAGCTTTACCATAAAAAAGGGCAGTATCACAGCTTTGGTTGGAGACAGTGGCTCTGGCAAATCTACAATTGGATACCTTTTACAAGGTCTATACCCCGTCTCTTCGGGTCATATTACCCTTGGACATGAAGATATAAAGCAGGTTAATCTTACCCGCCTTCGAAAAACGGTAGGTATTGTACCTCAAAACATTGAATTATTTGCCGGTAATCTCATTGAAAATATTGCATTAGGAGATTATAAGCCAAATATTAAGCGTATTCACGAAATTATTGATCTGCTCAAATTAGATGATATCATTGAAGCCCTTCCCGAAGGACTCAATACATGGTTGGGTGAAAATGCCAATCAGCTTTCTGGTGGTCAACGGCAACGTTTAGCTATTGCTCGTATGCTATATTTAAATCCTGAAATCTATGTATTCGATGAAGCAACATCCTTTTTGGATGACAGAACAGAACAGAGTATAAAAAACCTCATTACGGAACTTAAACATCAAGGCAAAACCATTATTATGGTAGCCCATCGAATGAGCACTATTAATATTGCTGAGCAAATTATAGTTTTTGAAAAAGGAAGAATAATTGAATCGGGGACTTACGAAGAACTTCTACAACTAAATGGCCGATTCTTTGAAATGGTTCAACACCACAGAAAGAGCTAGTCTAATAGTTTATTCTTCATTTCTTTGTACTTTTGCGCTTCTTTCAAACTCGAAATGAAGTTAAAAAACCGCTATAATCAACATTATTGGCCCAATGCAAAGTTGGCCACTCCTATAATATTAGCTCAAGCAGGACAAATGCTGGTAAACCTCGCTGACACTTTAATGGTCGGGCAGGTTGGTACCACTCCTTTAGCTGCGGCTTCGTTTGCCAACAGTATTTTCATAAATATTTTATATTTAGGAGTTGGCATCTCTTTTGCCTTAACACCTTTGGTTGGCAAAGCTTTTGGCGCAAGAAACAATCAGGAATGTGCTTTTTGGTTAAAACAAGGACTTTGGGCGAACCTAATTATTGGAGGTATTTTAACCCTCATTGCCGGAAGTTTTTATTTTGCACTACCCTATCTTGGTCAAGAAGAAAGTGTTTGGAAAGAAGCCGGGCCATATTATCTTCTCATGGTATTATCCATCATTCCACTGCAGTTTTTTAATACTTATAAGCAGTTTACAGAGGGATTGAGCAACACTAAAATAGCCATGATTATTACCATTGGCGGTAATATTTTAAATGTCCTACTCAATTTCATATTTATCTACGGATACTTTGGAATGCCTGCTCTTGGTTTATTCGGAGCCGGCATTGGCACACTTGTTTCTCGTATTGCTATGGCAATATCGTTTGCACTTATATTACCAAAAATAAAACGCTTTAAAAATTACATCAAAACAGACCACAATCCAATTTCACTAATCGCATTTAAAAAAATCATCAAACTGGGCATACCCATTGGATTACAATTTGTCATTGAAATATTCGCTTTTAGTCTGGGTAGTATAATGATGGGATGGATAAATGCAGAAAGTCTGGCTGCCCATCAGATTGTATTAAGTCTGGCCAGTTTAACCTACATGATGTCATCAGGATTAGCTTCAGCAACCACTATTAAAGTAAGTATTTTCAGAGGTAAAAAACTATTCAACGAAATTAAGAACACCGCCTTTGCTTCGTTGCATCTGGTTATCATGTTCATGAGTTTTACAGGTCTATTATTTTTTACGCTTCGCTACCTTCTTCCATCACTATTTGTGAATGATCAGGAAGTTATCATACTGGCTTCAAGTCTAATGATGATTGCTGCCTTTTTTCAGATTTTCGATGGCATTCAGGTTGTTTCGCTTGGCATTTTAAGGGGTTTGGAAGATGTTGTGGCTCCGGTTGTCGGAGCTGGAATTGCCTATTTACTGTTATCTGTGCCAACGGGTTATTTGGTTACTTTCATCTTCGACTTTGGTCCCGTTGGAATTTGGATTGGATACCTTGTAGGACTGTCTTCTGCGGGTACATTTTTATTACTAAGATTTAGAATGCTTTATCGAAGAAATTATGAATAAGACTTACATAGATGTTATCAACACTGCACAGGAAGTCACTTTTGAAAAAGTTCAAGGAAAAACAGTTGTTGTAATCGATGTACTAAGAGCAACTTCTGTAATGACTACCGCCATACAAAATAATGCAGAACAAATCATCCCGGTATTAACTCCTGAAGAAGCCTTCAAAATCAAAGAAAAGATTGGAGATAAAGCAATACTTGGTGGCGAGCGTCATGCTGAATTAATTCCGGGTTTTGACTATGGCAACTCTCCACTTTCGTATACAAGTGAAGTAATCGAAGGTAAATCACTCATCATCACAACTACCAATGGTACATTAGCCATAAGAAATGCTTTAGCTGCCGATGAATTATTGATTGCCTCATTTTTAAATGCTCAGGCAATAGTTAATCATTTACGAAACACTGAAGATATTATACTGATTTGCTCGGGAAACAATGGCGTTTATACCCTGGAAGACAATTTATGTGCAGGCTTTCTTATTAGCTTATTTGAGAATGAATCTATAGAACTTCAATTATCTGATTCTGCCATATCAGCCTTAACTCTTTACTTAAGTACTCAAGCTGATGTAAAAAAACTTGCATCACAAGGATACCATTATAACGTATTAAAGAATAAGGGATTCAATGACGATTTAAAGGAGTGTTTTACAAAAAGCAAATTCGACGTGGTTCCTATATGGAATGGGAAAAGTATAACAAAGGCTGTTTAGAATATTTTTAAACAGCCTTTCAAAGTTTTATTCAATAATCCGATTCAGAATAACATGAGCTACGATTCCTCCCACCATTAAGAAACCAGAAAGCACTAATAAACCATTACCAACTGGAGTATTCATCATGTATACCAGTAAAATGACGACTCCCAAAAGAATTAACAAGATTCCGAAATTTTTCAATATTTGATTCATAGCGATTTATTTAGGTACGATTAAATATACCAACAAAATCGAAAATTTAAAACAACCATCTGTTAATAAATAAGATTTCTAAGAGCAACTGATATTTATATCTTTGCAACACTCGTTGGTTTTACGGACTTGAATATTCAAAAAAGAGCATACCAGCATTTGAGTAAAAACATTAAATTTTTCAACATTGGCTAAATCAAAACAAGATACCGTTCAAACACCATTAATGAAACAATACTATAGCATTAAGGATAAGTACCCTGATGCCATTTTACTTTTCAGAGTTGGTGATTTTTATGAAACTTTTTCTGAAGACGCAATTAAAGCTTCAGAGATTCTGGGTATAACACTTACCCGAAGAGCCAATGGTTCAGCTTCGTATGTTGAGCTTGCCGGTTTCCCTCATCACGCCCTTGATACTTATTTACCTAAACTGGTTCGTGCAGGTCAAAGAGTTGCTGTATGTGATCAGTTGGAAGATCCGAAGGCAACCAAAACAATTGTAAAAAGAGGGGTAACTGAGTTGGTGACACCAGGTGTAGCCATCAACGACAATATTCTGGAACACAAGGAGAATAATTTTCTTGCCAGTGTTCATTTTGATAAAAAAGTAGCTGGCGTGGCCTTTTTAGATATTTCAACGGGTGAATTTTTAACATCTGAAGGCTCATTTGAATATGTTGAAAAGCTACTTGGTAACTTCAAACCCAAAGAGGTTTTATACGAAAAAGGCAAAAGAGCCATTTTTGAAGAAGCATTCGGACCCAAATATTACACCTATGCCTTTGATGATTGGGCTTTTGCACCGGATTCGGCTCATGATAGATTATTAAAACATTTCGAGACTAATTCATTAAAAGGATTTGGCGTTCACAACCTGAATTACGGCATCACGGCTGCCGGCGCTATTATGCACTATCTCGATCTGACTCAACATCATAAAGTTCAGCACATAACTACTCTAGGTCGAATTGATGAAGATAAGTATGTTTGGTTAGATAAGTTTACTATCCGTAATCTTGAACTTTTCAGTTCGTTAAATGAAGGCGGACGATCATTAACCGATGTTATTGACCGCACCATTAGCCCAATGGGCTCACGCATGCTGAAAAGATGGGTGGCACTTCCGTTAAAGGATGTAAAACCAATTGATGATCGCTTAAGTGTTGTTGAATATTTCTTTAAAGAACCTGAACTCAAAGACTCCATCATGGATGCTTTGCATTCAATTGGAGATTTGGAAAGACTGGTTGCAAAAGTTGCCGCCGGCAGAATCACTCCCCGTGAATTAATCCAACTTAAAATGGCATTATTTGCCATAGATCCCATTAAAGAAGGATGTTTATCAAGCAGTAACGAACATCTGAAGCATATTGGAGATCAATTAAACGGATGTGCAACCATACGTGAGCGAATACACCGTGAGATTCAGTCTGAACCACCTGTTTTAATTTCAAAAGGTGGAGTCATTCAGGAAGGTGTGTCTGACGAATTGGATGATTTACGAAAGATAGCTTATTCCGGTAAAGATTATCTGGCTAATCTTCAGCAACGATTAAGTGAAGAAACCAATATACCTAGCATAAAAATTGCCTTTAACAATGTATTCGGTTATTATATTGAAGTTCGAAATACACACAAAGACAAAGTACCGCAGGAATGGATCAGAAAACAAACTTTGGTAAATGCTGAAAGGTATATTACTGAAGAATTAAAAGAATATGAATCCAAAATTCTTGGAGCTGAAGAAAAAATACTTACAATAGAAACCAGACTTTACAATGATCTGATTATTGCTGTTTCGGAATTTATAACAGCCATTCAATTGAATGCAATGTTATTATCCAAAATTGATGTATTGGTTTCATTCAATAACCTGGCAGGGGATTCCAAACTGGTTCGTCCGGTTGTTAATGATTCACTGGAACTGACAATTAAAGCGGGTCGCCATCCAGTTATTGAAAAACAGCTTCCAATTGGGGAATCATATGTTCCTAACGATGTTTACCTTAACAATGATACCCAACAGATCATCATTATAACCGGACCCAATATGGCTGGTAAATCAGCATTGCTTCGTCAAACTGCTTTAATTACGCTGATGGCTCAGATAGGATGTTATGTACCAGCTGAGGCCGCATCAATTGGTGTGGTTGATAAAATATTTACCCGAGTGGGTGCTTCAGATAACATTAGTCTTGGTGAATCCACCTTTATGGTAGAAATGAACGAAGCGGCCAGTATTTTGAATAACCTTACCAAACGAAGCCTTGTTTTGTTTGATGAATTAGGACGTGGAACCAGCACCTATGATGGTATATCCATAGCCTGGTCAATTGTTGAATATATTCATGAAAACAAAAAATCAGGAGCTAAAACTTTGTTTGCCACCCATTATCATGAATTAAATGAAATGGCAAAAACCCATAAACGTTGTAAGAATTACAATGTATCTGTTAAAGAGGTAGACAATAAAGTCATTTTCCTTCGTAAACTGGTTCCAGGAGGAAGCAATCACAGCTTTGGTATTCATGTTGCACGGATGGCCGGAATGCCAAAAAGCGTTGTTAAAAGAGCCAATTCAATACTTAGTGATTTAGAAAAATCAAATCGTAAAGGTGACTTAAGTAAGCCTATGAATGATATTTCAACTCACAGAGAAGGAATGCAGCTTAGTTTTTTCCAACTTGATGACCCGGTGCTAAAACAAATTCGTGATGAAATCGCGGATTTAGATGTAAATAATCTCACACCAGTAGAAGCATTAAATAAATTGAACGAGATAAAAAAATGGATAGGAGTTAGTTAGGCTTCTATCCCATATTTTTTACTATTAATCGCGAAAATTTATTTTGGAGAAACAAAAAATAGGTCTATATTTGCATCCGCAATCGCAAAAGAAAACAACGCTAACAACGGATAGATACAGGGATTGCTACAGTTTGAAACGCGAAAATAGCTCACCACGATAGCTATCGTGGGGTAGGCAACAACTTGCCAAGTTAATTTGCAAAAAACGCGAAAATAGCTCAGTTGGTAGAGCACGACCTTGCCAAG
>JAFMVE010000046.1 GCA_025499705.1 Carboxylicivirga caseinilyticus | reverse complement strand
TTCAATTCAAATCGTCACGCTATTAAAAATCGCTACAAGTACGACTAACAAAGAATTTCAAAGATCGTTTTTTAATCTTAATCGCCCACTAGTGACCTCACCTCAAACAACAGGAAGAGAAAGATACCTTTCAAATGCTCATATAGATGCTGAACTTACTTCATGGTTAAAGGCATCGTACCGTGTTGGACTTGATTATTACAATAACAAATACAAAAGTATCAGAGAAGTTGGTACTACTTCTCTTGACTGGTATCGAGGTGGTATTTCTGAGAATAATACACAAAACAGTTTGATTACCTCTTTATTTACCATTTCCGGAAATAAAGAGATAACCACCGGACTTCAATTGGATTATGTTGCAGGACATAATGTTGAGATCCTTGATAATAAGTCACAATCGTTAGTCGGTCAGGTTTTTATTGAACCAACATTTAAAAGTCTGAATAACATTGCCAAAGAAAACAAAGACTTGACAGTTGCTCATAGAAGACGTCGCTTAATTGGTGTATTTGGCGATTTAAGATTGTCATATAACAATACATTCTTATTTGGAGCTACTTACAGAAATGACTGGAGTTCAACCTTACCAAAAGAAAACAATTCTTTCGATTACTATTCGGGGAATGTAGGTGTAATAGTTTCGGAATTATTACCTAAAAACGAAGTTTTGACTTATGGAAAAATACGAGTATCCGTTGCTCAGGTTGGTAAAGATGCTCCGATGTATATGACAACCACAGCTGTTAAACAATGGACTGGCCCAGGCGGTGGTTATTTGAACGAATGGAGTGCAGGTAACTCAGAATTGAAACCAGAAACGACCACATCCATTGAAGCAGGTTTTGATGCAAATCTCTGGATTGATCGCTTAGGCGTTAACTTCACCTGGTACCGTGAACGAAGCGAAGACCAGATTATTCAACCAAGGGTTAGTCAGTCAACAGGATATATCCTAAAATACATCAACGATGGTTCTATTCAAAACAAAGGTATTGAACTAACCATAAGTGTAAAACCCATTAAAAAACCTAACTTTTCATGGGACATTATTGCTAACGTAACAAGAAATGAAGGAACTGTTCTTAAACTACCTGAGACCCTTCCTATACTTTATGTAACCGATACTCAATTTGGTTTTGCAAAAGCAGGTGCCGTTCTTGATGGTCCTTTCTTAGGTATTATCGGACAAAAATGGGAAACTGTTGAAGAAGGCGAATATGCAGGACGAGTGGTTATTGGAAGCGATGGTTATCCTGTTACAAATAATGATTACACTAACCTTATGGGTAACAGAGAACCGGATTTACTGTTAGGAATCACCAATCAATTTACCTATAAAAACTGGTCGTTTAACATGTTGTGGGATCTTCGTTTTGGAGGCGATGTGCTAAATGCAACAGAATGGGCAATGGTTAATTCTGGCCTAAGCGAAACAACACTTGACAGAGGTACAACCAAAGTATTCGATGGAGTAGTATTAAACAGCGATGGTACTTATTCAGAAAACACTCAAAGTGCAGAGTTAAATCAATACTACTATCAAAATATCTATACCCAGGAAGCTTCTCATTTCATCGAAAATGTTAATTGGGTGAGGTTACGAACTGTCAATCTTACTTATGTTCTTCCTAAGACCTTAACAACCAAGCTTCATCTTTCAAGAGCTTCGGTTAGTTTAATCGGAAATAATTTGTTACTGTTTACAAACTACTCAGGAATGGATCCTGAAGTTAGTATGAGTGGTGCCGGGTCAAAAGGATCAGGTTCATCTGGAGTTGATTATTGTGGTGTACCAGCTACAAAATCAATGAGTGTAGGTTTAAATATTTCATTCTAAATTGAATCTCAAGAAGGTATGAAAAGATTTAAAAATCAATTGAAACTCAAAAAACAATTACGAATGAAGAAACTTATTTATATACTTTTTTTCCCGTTAGCAGCCCTTTTAATGGTGAGTTGTGAAGACTTTTTAGATGTCAATTCTGACCCTGAAAACCTAACGGACGATAAGATTGATGTTAGTTTACGTTTAGCATCAATTGTTGAACAAACCAATGATGCTTATGGTAGTATGGCATTTCGTATTTCAAATATCTCACAAGAATTATATAGATACAACAGCGGCCGTAATGGTACTCGAATGCCCTATTGGAATCCGGTGATAAGTGACTTTACATGGCCATGGCAGGTTATTTTTGTTAATGTTGGTTCAAGCAATAGAACCATGATAAAAATGGCGCTTGAAGAAGGTTCTTATCATTATGCCGGTGCAGGTATGATTATGGAAGCTTTTGGTATGGATTTTCTGATGGCAGCACATGGCGATCTTATTTATGAAGAAGCTTTCCAACCGCAAATAATCATGCCAAAATTCGATGATCCGGAAGAACTATATTATGCTTTAATCGACAGAGTTGATGAGGGTATTGCACAATTGCATAAGGAGCAAGCCGCTGGAGTTTCATCATTATCAGCAGGAGATTATCTGTTTGATGGAGATGTTGACTTATGGATTAAGTTTGGATATGGAGTAAAAGCCCGCTTATTGCAGAAAATAACCAAAAAGGCAATCTATGATGCGGCTGCAGTTATCGACTGTGTTAATAAATCATTTCAGTCGGTTGATGAAAGTCCGCGAGTAGATTTCCCGGGAGGAGACAACACAAATCTTAATAGCTTGTATGGTCCCCGACAAATGGGAAGCAGATGGGTTTTTGGAGATCATTATGTGTCATATTTCACACATGAATACACTGGAGCTCCTTCACCTCAACCAGCATTGGACCCAAGAGCTGAATTTTTATTAGCTCCTAATATTAACGGAGAATACAAAGGTTTGGATTTCCATGCTGAATTGCCTTATTATCTTGGTTACCAAGATTCACTTGAATGTAATTTGGCAGGAACCTACTATTTTGGTAATGAAAAATCAAATGAATTATTATCGTATGAAGAATTACAATTCATTAAAGCAGAAGCTCTTTTTCTTCAAAACAAAAAAGGTGAAGCATTAACAACAATGCAAAATGTGATTGAAGCCAACATGCGTAAATTAGGTGTAGCAGAAGCTGATATTACCGAGTACTTGTCAAGCAACGCACTTCCGCAAAGTGCAGATGAGTTGACATTAATGAATATAATGACTCAGAAATTCATTGCACTACCTTTGGGGTCACCAGAAAGATGGGTTGATTTAAGAAGGTACGATTACAGCACTGATGTTTTTCCTGCTTATCAAAAACCAACTGCTGCTGAAGTTCCGGTATGGTATGGTGAAAGATATATGAGAAGAGCACCAACACACACCTACGAGTTACAATATAATGAAGCCAATGCCATTGCAATCGGGGCAGCGGAGCAGGATTATCTAACCAAAAATTGCTGGTGGGACGAACCTTAATAAAAAATTGTTTAAGTTGATATTTTAGTATCCGGGGTTGTCAATACGACAGCCCCTTTTTTAGTGAATCATTAAACAAATATCATCCTTACTAAACAATATACTACTTCCTGAAAACCAGAATTGAAAGAGCTTTTAATCTAGCCTTATTTTTCAGAGAAAGTAAGTATAAAAGTGATAATAATACTTTGAGAATGATTTAATCGTTTCTATTTTTAAAATCTGTAATACGTAATACAACATTTCAAAGTAAATGAGTGCATTTACGATCAGTCTTAAATCAAAGCAATGAAAAACATCACATAAGAAATATATTCTGATATGGCCATTATCACTAAAATTGAAATCATAAAACTAAATATCCCTTACAAAGAACCATTTGTAATTTCTTTAGGGGTAATTCCAAGTGCAACAAATGTTGTTGTAAAACTGCACTCTTCTGATGGTTTAATTGGCATTGGCGAATGTGCTCCTTTTGTATTTATTGTTGGAGAAACACAAGAAACTGTTTTTGAACTTTCGAAGATGATAGGAAAAATGCTCAAAGGCAAAGATCCATATTGTCTTCAAGAAAGGTTAATGGAAATAGAAAAGGCGGTTCATAACAATTACACTATGAAAAGTGCATTTGATATGGCCCTATATGATCTGGCAGCTAAAAAAGCAAAACTACCGCTTTACCAATACCTTGGAGGATCGAACAACAGGGAGATATTTACTGATATGACCATTAGTATTGGCAGTCCTGAGAAAGTAGCAGCAGATGCTAAAAATTTTATGGATGCAGGTTTTCCTGCCATAAAAGTTAAACTAGGAACTAACCTCAAGGATGATGTTGCCCGCATTAAAGCCATTCGGGAGGTAGTAGGTGGTTCTTATCCAATTCGAATTGATGCCAATCAGGGATGGGATGTGATTACAGCCATTAAAACACTGAAAGCTCTGGATAAATTTAACATTGAGCATTGTGAAGAACCAATACCTGCATGGAATTATTTACAGCTCCCAAAAGTGAGACAACAAAGTCCCATTCCTATCATGGCCGATGAATCACTTTTCACACATTACGATGCTATGAAACTAGCCAAAATTGAAGCCTGTGATTATTTCAATATAAAATTTTCAAAATCAGGAGGAATTAATACCGCTCTAAAGATAAACTCCATCGCCGAAAGTGCTGGTATTAAATGCCAGGTGGGTTGTATGTCCGAGTCGCGTTACGCTTTAACAGCTTTGATGCATTTTGTTTTGGCATGCCCTAATGTTGTTCATTACGATATTGATTCATCATTAATGTTGGCTGAAGATCCTGTAATTGGAGGAATCGAATATCAGGGTAAAGGACAATGGAAAATTGGAGACTCAATAGGCATTGGTGCTGATTACAAAGAAGATGTATTGGCCAATTCTGAAACTACTATTCTATAATTATGAGCCAAATTAAAAATATTACCAGCGAACTTATTCTTGAAAGTAAAGTAGATACAGAAGTGATTATCAACGGACAAAAGATGCTTTATTTTGCAGGTGTAGGATATTATCAGTTGCAAAGTCATCCAAAAATAATTGAAGCTGGCATTATAGCTCTTTCTGAATATGGCATTACAACAGCCACATCACGATCTATCAATGGAACCAATCCGATTTTAAAGACTTTGGAAGTTTCACTGGCTGAATATTTCTTGTGCGAAGATGCAATTTATCTGCCATCTGGTTACATGAGCAATATGGCAGGTTTATTGGCTTTAAAAGATCAAAACAAATTTACACATATCTTTATTGATGAAGATTCGCATTATTGTTTGAAAGATGCAGCCATTCTCTGCCAGATACCCGTCAACACTTTTCTCCATTGCCAGCCGGATGATCTGGAAAGACAATTACAAAAACTAAATAAAAACCATAAACCTATAATTCTGTCGGATGGCATGTTTCCTGTGTATGGAAGAATCGCACCGGTTAATCAGTACCTAAAGCTGGCTGAAAAATACAATGGTCTGGTTTGGATTGATGATGCCCATTCAGTTGGTATTAATGGTGAATATGGTAAAGGAACGTTTGAGCACTTCAGAATTGCATCGGATCAATTGCATATGGGGGCAACCTTATCAAAAGCCTTTGGAACTTACGGCGGATTTGTGGTTGGTTCTGAAGAATTTATCTCAAAGGTAAGATCAACCAATATCCCCAAAGGAACAACAGCACCTCAAAACGCTGCCATAGGAGCTTCTATTGAAGCGATCAGACTTTTAAAAGAAAATCCTCAATGGAGAAAAGATTTATGGAATAATGCGCTCTACCTTAAACAGGGATTGCAAAAAATTGGAATTAACATGGAAGTAAATGCTATTCCTGTTGCTGCATTCCATCTAAAGGATGCCAGTTATATGAAAATGATTCAATCCAAACTGATGAAAAAAGGAATTTACATTCAATTTCTGAATTACATCGGTTCGGGCGCTGAAGGAGTACTTCGAATTGTTGTATTTTCAACTCATACCCAACAACAAATTGATTGTTTAATTAATGAACTGAAGGCTGTTTTATAGCTTTACCAGGACAGATCAAAATAAAGAAACGAGCACATCATCAAAAGATATGCTCGTTTTAATATAGTCTGTAATAATAAAAACTAGTTGGTTCGATAAACTAACTGCCCCATATTTAATGGCGCTCTGTCTCCCACTTTTATATCACAATTACGAATTTCAACATCAGTTGCATTATCAATATAAAAACCGGAAGTCTTGGCTTTTACGATGCCTTCCATCTGACACGGCCTTCTGTCGTACATACCCCCTTCATAATCAGTTGACCTGTTAAGATTTACCACAACACCATCAAAAAGAATATTTTGTATTTTATCTTTCGATTCAGCACTTACGTAAACACCATTTTCACTTCTGCAAACAATATCACGGAATACTATATTTTTTACCTGCCCAACTTTTCCTTCTGTTGCACCTTTAGGGAAACGCCAGCTTGCATCCTTATGATTGATATTGGCTCTTCGGTAAGCTGTAACATATAGAGGTTCTGATTTACCCCACCATACATCACTAAAAAACTGACTTTCGATAATGATATTTGAAAACAGCACATCAGATACCACTCCCTCATCCCTGTTTTGAATACCAATACCTCTGTTACTTGCTAAAATTGTACAATTATTAACCGTGACATTTCTTATGGTATCCATATTCTCCGATCCTATCTTTAAAGCACATGATCTGGAAGACATCAGACAATTGGTAACCACAATATTCTCGCAAGCACCATATTCCTCAAACTCGCGTCGGTTTTTAAGGCAAATGCTATCATCGCCACTTTTAATATGACAATTACTGATTCGAACATTCTTGCTATGATCCAGATCAATACCATCACTATTTCTGATTTTCAAGCTATTGTCAATGGTTATTCCATCAATAACAACATCATCACAACCAATTAAATGAACCGTCCAGTAAGCTGAATGACGAAAAGTAACATCCCTGATACGCAGATTCTTCACATTCGTCAATGTCAAGACATGCGGACGAGGATCTTTTACTTTAAATGGCAATAACTCGTATGAATCGTCCAGTTCTTCACCCATAAAAGAAATTCCATTACCATTGATCACACCTAATCCTGTAATGGCAACATCTGTGAGGTTTTCTCCTCCGATCCAAATCATTCCTTCACCTGGATTATATCGGAATGCACTTTTCTGATAAACCGAAGTATCAGGGTTAGCAAGCAAGGTAGCACCCCCTTCGACACAAAACTCCATCTTCGAAACCAAATCAAACGGCCCCGTAACAAAAACACCATCACCCGGTATAATAACCTTACCTCCACCGGCTTCCTGACATGCCTTAATGGCTTTACTTATCGACTCTGCATTATCTGTCATACCATCAGCTATGGCACCATAATCAGTAATATCAAAAACCTTTTGTTTTTCAACTTGAGGCTGACAAGCCCAAAATAAGATCATCAATAGAGCTGCCGCACTTAACCTGAAAGCATATAATTTCTTAATTAATAAATTTATTTTTTGAAAATGCATAGTATTTATTTTAATCATTTACATTTATATGTATTACAATAAATTACTTGGTGGAAAACCAAATTGTTTACGAAAACAACGGCTGAAATAATAAGGATCGTTAAAACCCACCATGGTAGATACCTCTGATACGTTATTCCTTTTTTGCTTCAATAATTCAACCGACTTCTTAAGTCGGATAGTTCTTATAAACTCATTAGGCGACAAATCTGTAAGTTCCTTAATCCTTCGGTAAAGAGTAGATGAACTGATTGCCATCTCGGAACAGATGAGATCACCCGTCAGCTGAGTATTACTTATATTCTTCTCTATTACATCTTTTACCTTCAAAATAAACTCTTCGTCAACAGGTGAATGGGCCAGAATCTGAATATCACTTTCCACATCCTGAGAGAATTTTTCTTTCAGGTCCACCCTGTTTTTAACAATATTTTCGATACGGGTTTTTAATAACGGCGGATCAAAAGGTTTGGCCAAATAAGCATCGGCCCCCAGCTTATATCCTTTAATCATATTATCATGATCTGATAATGCGGTTAAAAGAATAACCGGAATATGACTGATTCGCTCATCACTTTTAAGGTGGGTACAAAACTCAAACCCATCCATAACAGGCATCATAACATCAACCACACAAAGAATGGGTTTTTCCTGGATACAAATACGCAAGCCTTCTTCTCCGTTCTTTGCTTCATATACTTTGTAAAACTCTGATAGATATTCAGCAGCATATTTACGCAGTTCAGTATTGTCTTCAACCAATAAGATTTTTTCTTTCAGTTCTATCGATTTTGAATCCATCTTATTTTCTGAGACCTGAACTTCGCTTGCATCACTCGATTTCAACTCATAATCGAAAACTTCATCATCACTGTAGCATTCTCTATCGATTGGGATTATTACATAAAATACACTTCCTCTGTCAGGAACACTTTGTACCTCAATGCTGGCTTTATGCACCTCAACCAAGGACTGTACAAGAGACAGACCAATACCCGATCCGGTATTTTCCTGTTTACTGTCTTCAACCTGATAGAATCTGTTAAAAATTTTTTTCTGACTTTCGAGTGGAATTCCAACTCCATCGTCACTTACTTCTATCTTCAACTGACGAATATTGTTCTCGTCACCAGAGACTGATGCATACAAATCAACATGACCATTTTTATGGGTGAACTTAATGGCATTTGACAATAGATTAAAAATAATCTTATCGTATTTATCCCGGTCTATCCAGCCCGTAATTTCTTCTTCGCAAGTAAATTGATAGTTTATCTTTTTGTCTTTTGCATATTCTTCAAAAGACTGAAAAGCATTTTTTGTGTACGCAAGAATATCAGTTTTGGCCACTTTTAATTGCAATTGTCCCGATTGTGACTTACGGAAATCCAACAATTGATTAACCAAATACAATAACCGGTTCGAATTCTGCAAAATAAGGCTTAACCTATTCTTTTGATATTCGTTAGCTCCTCCTTCATCGGCCAATTGTTTGGCCGGACCAAGAATCAATGAGATAGGAGTTCTAAGTTCGTGAGAGATATTCGTAAAGAAACGAAGTTTTTCATCATTTAATCGCTCATCATTTTCGTGCTGAACCTTCTGAAACTGCAACTGCTGCCTTAATTCAATGCTCTTTTTTAATTGGCGATAAACCAGGAATAATGTAATTGACAAAACTGTAAAAACCAATAAGATGGCTTTAAATGTCAACCAAAAAGGAGGATTTATTTTTATCTGATATACAGATTCTTCACTCCAGTACCCACTGCTGTTAGAAGCTCTTATCTTAAACTGATACTCTCTCGGATATAAGTTGGTATACTGAACATTGGCTAAAACACCATCTGTTGTAATCCATTCTTCATCATATCCTTCCAACATATATTGAAACTTGTTCAGTTTATTATTTACATAAGAGGGAGATGAAAATGTAAATGAGAAATTCCGATTAGCATACGCCAGTTCCAATTTTTTAGAGAAATTCAGATCCTCTTTCATTAGTATCTGACGATTAATGGTATCTCCCGGTAATACAACCTTATTTTGAATCTTGACTTCCGTTATAAATGGCGGTTCCGAAACCATATTATCTTTTAATCCCTTAACAGGAAAACTAATAACACCATCCTTACCCGTAAGATAAATAATTGAATCGTTAAACAGGAGAAATCCTTTATTACTGAAAATATCCAAACGATTTCCGCTTCCAACATCATAAACATTTAACTCCGAATTCTTGGGATTGAATTTTCCTACCTTTCCATTGTTTAGATTTAACCATAAATAACCATCTGGACCTGTTAAGATATCAGTTATCCAATTATTATGTACCTCAGGCGGATCGTAAACCGGAACAAAGTCCTGCTTTTCCTCATCAAAATAATTCAGTCCTAATGTTGTTGTTAACCATAGCGTTCCCAATTCATCAATACAAATATCCTTAGCATAATCATTAGATATACCACTCGTCGTTTCCGCATCTGCATTAAACCGTTTCACTTCATTCTTCTCGATATCATATTGTACAACTCCCGTTTCTGAAGCAAGCCAGATAATTCCATTCTTGTCGGCAATCACATCGTTTATTTCCAGGTCAGGAAATAACCGCTGTAACTGATGATCAATATTTTTATTAAGAGGGTTGTAAATAACTGCTCCTGAGCCATGAGAACCTATTAAGAGTCTGCTATCATTTAAAGGGGCAAATGCAAAAACAGGTTCAGGATCAAATCCAAGATCCAACAACTTTGTTGATTTATTTAAATAATTATATATCAGAACTTTTCCATCCCACAATCCACAATAGAATATTTTCCCATCCTGTGTATAAATTCCTGAAATCTCTTTAAACCTATCAGCCAGCAATTTGAAATAACTACCTTGTTCAATGAATAACCCATAATTATGAGTAGCTATAAGCAGTTTATGGTCGAAGGTTTCGGCATATCCTGAAATACGAGGTAGTTGAATAGCTGCTTCACCCAAAAAGTTCTTCTTTATTTTATATTGATTCTTGAACGGATCATATTTATCCAATCCATTCTCCGTCCCAATCCAAAGCACTCCAGAGCGATCAAAATAAAGAGCTGATATTGAATTATCAACCAGTGAGGTCTTTTCTGTAACATTGGCATAGTGCCTCTCGAACTTACCCCCTGAAATATCTTCAAGGCGATCGCAAACAATCAGGCCACCGATTGTACCTAACCAATATTTGCCATCAGGAGCCTGTGTTATGCAGTTAAAGTAAGGACCTAAAGCTTCGCGAACAGTGTTATCATGAAACGGTAAGGGATAAAATACATCTTTGTCCTTATCCCATTTATATAATCCCTCGCGTGTACCAACAAACATGTCTGATTTATCATCCTGGTAGATGAAATTAAGATATGGGTTTTGAACTGCAGAACCTTCAATGGGCAAATTGTACTTTTTAACAGTAATGATGCTACCTCTTTTATCTAATGTCAACCTTGCAACTCCACCCGTTTCATAACTACCAATCCATATATGGCCGTTAATATCTTCAAAAATCGACTTTATATATTTGAAACCATCAATATCGATTCGTTCAAACCTATCTTCCCCAGGTATAAAAATACAAAGACCTTCATTTTTAGTACCGATCCATAGTCTTTTTAAATGATCGATATACAACGATCTGATTTCATAATCAGGTATTGAATTCGGATCATTTGCATCAGGTAAATAGTTTTTAAACTGATGTGTTTTATAATCGTAACTCGACAGACCACCCCGGGAACCAATCCACATCTGATCGGAATCATTATCAACAATTACAGTTGTTATATCATTAACATAAATACTGCTGTATGGCTTATAATTCCTGATAAAAGGAGTGAAATTTTCCCCATCAAAACTATTTAAGCCCTTAAAAGTACCTAACCACAAAAAGCCATGTCTATCCTGCACAATCTGACGAACCGAATTATGTGACAAGCCATTTTCAACACTATAATGCTCCAGTTTAATATCGTCAGCCAAAACTTTTACTGAGATGCAAGAAAGAAGTAATATGATTAGAACCCGAATCATTTATATATGCTACATTTTGAGTTATACTCTAAGTTAATACTAATCCATTTAGATTAATACTAAGATTTAAATTTTGATATAAATGCGTTTACGATGCAGTATCCAACCCAGTAACCAACATACTAACAAATAAGCTATAGCTGTTAGTAAAGAGCCAAATGAACCGAGAAAAATATTTTGAAAAACTTTTTCACTTACCCATTCAAAAGCATCCAGTCCTTCACTCACAGGAATAAGTCTTAGTGTAACATAGAACAATTCTGAAAACAGGTAGATAAACAAGGGATTTTTACCAAACACATCAAAAAAGGATACTCCGTATTTGATATTTTTTAACTCAATTAACCAGATTAAAACTGCCATTATCGATAAATCCAGGCCTACAGTATAAAGTACAAATGGACTGGTCCAAAGTTTTTTGGAAATAGGAAAAATCAGATCCCACCATAAAGCCAGCGATGTCAATAAAAACCCAATAATCAATAAGCTGGCAATACCCTCAAACGACTTTCCCTTTTTTTGAATAAAAATACCAGCTATGTAACCCGCAATCACATTAACAATAGCGGGAAGTGTACTTAGGATTCCCTCCGGATCAAACGGAATACTATCTTTTTTGTAAATATGACCTATACCCAGAATAGATAAATCAAACTTTGCTGCAGCATTGGTTGCCATTTCCAGTTCAGCTCCTTTTTCACCAAAGACATAAAGAATAGCCCAATAAGCTAACAAGATTACTCCGGAAACTATCAGTGCAGTTTTTTCTGACAGATAATAGAAGATGACTGATGCAAAAAAGTAACAAAGAGCAATACGTTGTAAAACACCCATAATACGGGTTTCGGATATAGGTTTAAGAATAAATGAGCCATCATCACCAAAAGTTAAAAACGGAAACCAATACATCAGGTATCCCAATAAGAAGATTATTAAAGTACGTTTAATAATTTTCTTCCATACTTCAGAAGGCGGAGCCACTTTCATTTTCTTCATCGAAAAACTCATGGCGTTCCCAACTGCAAACAAAAAAGAAGGAAATACAAGGTCGGCCAGACTAAACCCAAACCACTGAACATGTATAAAATAGCTATATATTTTTGCACCCGTACCCGGAGTATTTACAATAATCATTAATGCTACTGTTAAGCCTCTGAATACATCCAATGCCAGAAAACGTTCCGGCTTTTTAAGCACACTGTTTTCCATACTAATAGTTGTATTTAATTACCGGCTGAACTTGGGTTAAAGGCACTATGCGGTCGCGATATTTCTGATGAAGCTCAATTACAATAGCATTGGCATCACCCATTGCTTCAATAGGATAATCAGAACGTTTAGTAACCCATTGCCACTCCCATTGTTTAATCCGTTCATCAAATGCTTCCTGATCAAAGTTCTTCCAATAAACCTCAACCTCGTCAAAAAATTGTTTCCATCTTGGTTTATAAAAGTCACTGATTAATCCGCTCCACTGACGATTACTATACTCATGCAAACGATTATCAGCACTTCCCCACAGGGTAATCAAATTACGTGCATTTTGCTCATATATTGCTTTTTCGCTTTCGGTATTGCCACAGGCTCGTGCATCACTAATCCAAGGCCCAAGCAGAAAATCCCTGCGTGTTGCCAATAGGCGATCCATGTCATCAAGCAATTCCAGAAACTCTGTGCTGTATCTTTTGAAACTCTCTTTATCGTTGGTTTTATATGCTATGGATATCTGTTGTTGCAAAGGCAAAGCATAATTTGCCAATACCTGGCGGCTAACATCAATCAGATCGTATTGAAATCCATCGTAATTACCACAATCAGAAATTGATTGAACGAATAAATCCCAGGCAGGCAATAAATCTTCAGGTTCATAATTCAGCTTGGTTCGGGCCCATCGACGGTAACCTTCAAAAGTAGGGCGCGAAACAATGATTGATTCAGCTCCATCTCTTATAATCTGACCATTGTATGCGGTTTTCACCAAAATATCCCATGCTTCTTCCAAAATCTCATTTGATTGTCCATAACGATTCTGAATATAATTTCTTAACCATGGCTTTAATTCTATTGATGTATTGCGCCATGTATTATCTGTCATCAGTTCGTATAATACAGGGTTTTGTTCAATGGCTTCCATGGTTAGTCCAATACCTTTTAGTTTACCGGAACTTGCATCATTCAATGCTCTGGCAGGATTTTCAGCAACCTTTTCAATACGACCAAACATACTTATATTACCTCCAAAGTTATGGAGCATATTCCAGATCCATTGTTTACCATAATAAGCCTCTGTCCGCTTCCATACCGGTTCAATCTCGGTTGCCAGATCCAGAATAATCATATTATCATCAGGTATCGAACTTAATAATCCTTTTATTTGCGGGGCCTTCCAAAAATCGCGATGACTGTAAAACAACCAACCCTGCATCACCCATACTGCATTAGGATCAACAGCTTTCATTCCCTGGTAAACTTTATAGCTTATTTTTGAAAGATATTCCGGATCATCTGAAGGTGGTTCATTCTCATTAAAAGTATCGGCTGTGTACAAATGATCTGTTCCGAACACTTCTGTCTGAACTTCAAGAAATTTCATCCCAATCTCAGCAAACAATGGATCATCAGCATCAAGTATGTAAGTATCTTCAAAATCGTTACCCCAATTGGTCTGCTTTAACTTTGCATCAGGAAAAAACTTTTTAAAAGTAGCCGGCACATGTCCTGTAAAGGCAGGTAATACGGGTTTCATTCCTAATTCGCGCTGACGTTGCAGGATTTTCAATTGTAAATCGCGATGCGACTCTTTCCAGCTTTGGGGAAGCGGACCTCCCCAGCCATCGAGATTACCCATCCAAAACCACGAAAAATAGGCTGGTCCGCTAAAAAACGGATCTAAATCTTCATCAGTAAATCCATAGGATCGATAAACCTTATCCCAGATGTATTCCTCGCCGGTTATAGCCAGTGGCATATTGATTCCGTGCAAAGCCATCCAGTCAATTTCCTTTTCCCAACGTTTCCAATCCCACCAGCTCATACTGTAATTAAACGTACAATAATTCAAATAGTAACGGTATTGATAAGGGCTCTCTTTATGGATTTTAGAATCAACCACCGGAAGTTCAGCAGGTAAATTAAGATTGGTTCCGTTCCATGTAATCTGGCAATGACAATATTCTTTTAAATAATAATATAACGCGGATGCAACTGACACTCCATTATTTCCTCTCAATAAAATCTTATCGTTTACTGATTCAATTTCAAACCAATCAACAGTATCGTTCAATTCAATCTCAACAATAAACTGATTTATATGATTTGGAACAATACGCTTCAGCAATTCTTCAGCAGAAGAATTTTCCGGATAATTATTTGATTTAGTAGTACAACCAACAATAATGCTACTGTAAACCAGTATCAATATTTGATATAATATTGTTCTCATTTGCATTTATTTTACCATAGTTATTTTTTCAACAGGGAATTCAATCTTATAATTCACCACATTTTTTAAAGCAACCTGATCTTGCGAGCCAACATTCTCAATCACAACACTTTCAATTTGCAGATTATCAACATCATCAAAAACAAATGAAGGACGGAAATCTTTATTCTCAAGTTGTAAATGAATATTTTTAAATACAATACAACTTACATGTCGAACATAAAATCCCCATGCCGGCAGTTCTCCAAACATTGAGAATTCCGGATACTTTTTAATTTGTTCCGGAACACGATTTAAATCGCTTAAAGGAATATAAGCCATACCTTTAGTTGCTCTTCCCGGATAAACAATTTTTATATTCTCCAAAGTGACATTCTTTATATAATGTCCGGGAATCCCAACGATGGAAGCAGGAAATGGATTATGGAAAAAATCAACCTCAGGTCCTCGTAAGTCATAATCTGTATCGGGCCTTCCAAACGGAACCTCAACCTGCATATCCGAAATATGAATATTTTGTACTGTTCCGGTTTTTTCTCCTGCTCGATGTCCTAAACGAATAAACAGCGCATTACCTGTATTTTTAGCGACAATGTTATTCACTTTAATATTTTCAATTGTGGCTCCATCAACTGATTCTATGGCTATAGCGGAACGAAAAGTATCGAATATCTTAATGTTTTCAATCGTCACATTACGGAAACCACCGTACGAACCAGTTCCGAACTTAACAGCACTGGCACTACTTCGTATAGTACAATTTGCAATATAAATACTATCATTAAACGAATAAGGATGGTAAGATTTTAAACAAATACCATCATCGGCTGAATTTACATCACATCTTGTGATTTTAACATTTTTACAATCTGTAATATCAATACCGTCATTATTCCAGTAGGCACGGTTGATGACTGTAAGATTATCTAAAATCATATTTTTGCATAAATCAAAAGACAATCCCCAGTTTGCGCTATTCGTTAAAGTCAGGTCTTTGATTTCTATATTTTCAGATTGAAGGAAACGGAATAATTTAGGACGAACCAATTCACTTGGCCTCATTCGCCTGTAATTGTAGTTTTTATCAACAAGTATTCCAGCATGATGAAGGCTATCGCCATTTAATGCTAAAGCCAATCCCTGACCATCAATAGTTCCTCTTCCCGAAATTTTAATATTGTCAGCTTCAAAAGCCAGGATAAGTCCCAAATCTGAATTGTCATCTGTTTTTGGACTTAAAGAACTTTCTTCTCCCTCAACTTTAAAATAATCATAAGGACTTGTACTTCCCAATAAAACGGCATCATCTTCCAGATACAGTTCTACGTTACTTTTTAATTGAATACACCCGGTTAAGAAATTACCCGATGGAATAATGACCTTCCCTCCGCCTTTTTTATTTGCTTTGTCTATTGCCTTCTGTATTGCTTCAGTATTTAAAGTAATGCCATCTGAAATTGCTCCAAAGTCAATAATGTTATAGGATTTTCCATGAACAACAGGTGCATAATATAACAACCAAAAGAAAACTATAGTCTGTAATATTCTCATCAGCAATAACTATTTATAACAACCTGTTTTAATGTGCTTTTATCTTATTAATATCGTAATCCTTATCTAATTTTGACGGAGGAAGATCTTTCACTCCCCACTCTGTTGAAGGTTTTGATCCCATTTCAAAAATCAGGGTACCTCCTTTTTCAATATCACTGTGCTCTATCCAGGCTTTTGAGTAATCTTCCCCGTTTAATTTAACCGATTGGATATATTTATTTTTCTCAGAAAGATTTTCAGTACGAATAATAAAATCATTGCCATTTTCCTGATGAATGACCGTTTTTTCGAAGTATGGCGCATTTATCAGATAATAAGACTGACCAGCATTGGGATACAAACCCATCATATGAAAAGCAAGCCACGATGACATGGCACCCGAATCATCATTCCCCGGTATTCCATCTGCTCCACTATGATAATTTTCATCTATGATGGAATGAATACGTTCGTTACTCAGATCTGGTCGACCAATCCAATGATAAAGATTGGGTGTAAGAAATGACGGTTCATTGGCTACATTATACAATCCCAAATCAAACAAGGTATTCAGTCGTTTCTCAAAAGCCTCTGTTCCACCGGATAATTCAATCAACTTAGCCACATCGTGCGGCACAGAAAGTGAATATTCCCACGAATTCGCTTCGTAAAAAAAGCCACACCACCAACAAACACAAATTGGCCAGTCCTGCATTACCGGTGTGAACGGAACGTAGGATATCCTTCCATATTTTGCATCACACTGAATGCTATCTACCCAGTTTCCATGGGCATCTTTGGGCATAATAAAACCACGAGAACCATGATCTTCAATATCGCGCCACAGATTCTGCCAGTTATCTGATTGCTTGATAAAACGCCAGTATTCGCCTCTGCGCTTAATATTTTTCGCAACTATAGCCAGACAGTAATCATTATAGGCATATTCAAGCGTTCGGTTACCTGCCCGCACATAATCTGTGGATACGTAGCCAAGACTGTTATAATCAACCAAACCTCCTCGTCCTTCAGCTTCTTCATTACCGCCCGGAGGTATAGTGGCATCTTTCAACATGGCCTCCAGAGCCAGTTTATAATTAATACCTTTCAATCCTTTTACAAATGCATCGGCTATAACCACTTCTCCGTTTGATCCACCTTGTGTTCTTCCATTGGAATTCCCGCTTCGGGCATCAGGCATATAACCATCTCTCCTATAAATCTGCAACATAGCATTAACAATATTCACTTGTCGCGATGGATCTAACAACGTAATTAGTGGACTTGATGATCGATAGGTATCCCAGATAGCATAAAAATCATCATAATAAGGACTATCATTCTCCCATAACGGATTCTCACCCGTACGATCAACAGGCATAAGCATGGTATGATACAATCCTGTATAGAACATGGTTTTGAGCTCGTCACTTGTTTTTTCATCCACTTCAACCCTGCTTAAAATATTCTCCCATTTATCCTGCACTTCATTTAGTGTCTGATCAAAATTCCAGTGCGGTATCTCCTTATCGATATTGTCCTGCGCTTTTAAAGGACTTAAAAAAGAAATACCAATTTTCATTTGAACATCATCAGCCATATCAGCAAAAGTTAATATAGCACCGGTTTTACCGCCTGTATCTAATTGTATTTTCTGACCAGAAAAGATCTTACCATTGTTAAATGTGGCATAATCAGAAAAAGGTTGATCAAAAACTGCAGAGAAATAAACGGTGTACGCTCTTCCGTTATTCCAACCACCTCTGATACGGCTGTAACCTCTTACTTCTGTATCGGAAACTATCTCAATTTCAGAACCCACAAACTGTTGGGCCTCTCGCGAATCTGGGATGGATCGTTCACCCAAAAATTTTCCAAGATCAATCTTAACCCGTTTTGTTACGTCATGTGGATATGAAAAATGATAAAACGCAGCACGGTCTGAAGTAGTTATCTGGGTTTGAATCTTCCATTTATCCAGTATCACACTGTAATAACCAAGCGATACCTGTTCATCATTTCTTATGGATGACTGTTGTAATGAAATCTGATTGTTTTCTGATGCAAATGGCATCACTGATATATTTCCGTACTTCGGCCCTCCTCCAGTGCCGCTTACATGCAACTGGCTAAAACCATAAATTTCGCTTAACGGATCTGTTGAATAACCGCTATTTGAAGCTACATCATTATCAGGTCCGGGCTTTACCATTCCGTATGGAGCAGATGGTCCAATAAACACATTCCCTAATCCTTCTGAACCAATCAAAGGATCGACAAACTGATGATTCTGTGCATTTACTGATAAAGGTAATATCAATAAAAACAACAAAAAGAAAAAAATATGTCGTTTACTAATTCTCATCGTTCATAAATGGTTTTAACTAAAATAGATAGTCTCGGAGATTCAAATAGCTCAATTAATTGCCAGTTAAAATCCTGATATAACTTTAAATCTTAATCAACTCTTTCTCAATAAGCTTTAAAACCCCTGAATGCCTTTAGGATCTATCTTTTTAATGTTATGCTGATCATCAAATTTTAAACTGTCGATACATAGTTGACGTAACACATATTCTTCTCCCTGAGGAAATATGCGATGATACAGCACATAATCCTGACCACCTTCGTTAAATATTGTATGATGTCCGGGCCCAACCGTAGTACTATCTGCTGTGGTTGTCAGCAAAGGACTATTAACTCCTTCTGTAAATGGTCCCATTGGAGAATCGCCCACTGCATAACCAATCTTATACGTATCATCAATGGCTTTACCATCCGAGAACATCAGATAATATTTACCAAAACGTTTAATCATATGAGGAGCCTCAAAATAGTGTGGTGGCGTTACATCAACAGGTTCATCTGCAAACGAAATCATATCTTCATTCAGTTTTGCAGCCATGCAGATACCGTTAACCCAATGAAATCCGGACCCCCAGTACAAATATGCCTGACCATCATCATCCAGAAAACAATCGGCATCTATATTATGAACCTGCGGATAATCACCTGCTGCTATCAAAGGTGTATTATCTTCTTTTCCGTTTTTCCAGGGACCTAATGGACTCTCTCCAACTCCAACCCAAACTTCACTGCCAACCGACACATACATATAATACTTACCATTGGCAGCTTTTCGCACGGCAGGAGCCCATACCATTGAATTATTTGAACTCTCGCTTGTACAGGCTTCTTTGGTTGGCCAGTTTAAATGATAACGTGTAAAAGATTTAAAATCATTGGTTGAAAAAACTGCTAATTCCTCGCCTCCCCATGGATCAATGGTTGCATAGATATAAAACGTATCGGCTTCTTTTACAATACAAGGATCAGCGAAATACTCATCCATGATTGGATTAACAATAACATTCTTTTCCTCCAATGCTGATTGCTTTTTGGGAGAACCACATGCTGATATCAACAATAAAAACAAAATATATTTCAGATTTCTTTTCATACAATTGGTTTCATGTTTATACTTGATCTTGACTATTTGTTATCCGGATGATCACTCATCTCAAGATGAAGAGTTCCACCTTTTACCAGCTCACTCTGAAGAATTGACCAGTTCATCAACTTTGTTCCCTTCCATGTTGCTTTACTGATGTAAGCATTTTGAGCTGAATTATTACTGGTTTCAATTATCAATTCCTTACCCGGATAATATTTCTGATTTAGTTGGATAATAACCTTATCAAAAATGGGTGATCCTAATTCAAGTTGCGGATCCATTGAACACCCACCTTTCATCGAAAAAAGACCCATTTTCATTAACACCGCTAATGATCCCATTAATCCCTGGTCTTCATCACCATTATATCCTCGTTCGGTTGATAAGCCTTCATAAACGGCTTCAACCACTTTGCGCGACCAATATTGTGTTAACCATGGCTGCTCGAGATAATTAAAAATAAATGCTGTTTGAATGGATGGCTGATTACCATAATTAATGGGTATTCGGCTATATTCCGGATGCGCTTCTCTATCGTGTGAAGTACCAGCTGTAAATCCCATTTTCTCAGCTTCAATAAACGATTGATTTAATTTTTCTGCTGCTTTCTCATTACCACCCATCAAATGAGCCAGTCCATTTAAATCATGCGGAACAAACCATGTAACCTGAGCTGCATTGGCTTCGATAAAACCGCTTTCCAGCTGATATGGATCAAAGTCGGACTTCCATAGTCCTTGTTTATCTTTAGGTCTCATCCACCCACTGATACTATCATACAGATTCTGATAGTTTTTACTTCTTTGTATAAAATATTTTTCATCTTCATCATATCCCAGTTTTTTTGCCAACTGAGCTAATGACCAGTCCTGATAGGCATATTCAAGAGTCTGGCTAACTCCATCCTGATGAGAACCGTATTCAATATCTGAAAGTGGATAAGGAATATAACCTTCTTGCATATAATACGACAATCCTCCACCCAGATTGGTAGCGTGTTCGTATCCCGCCTTTTCCATCAAACCACCCATATGGTTCTTCTTCAAAGCCTCATAAATTGCTTCAAGACTATCTTTCACTATTCCTTTTTGAATAGCACTAACAATAAATGGTGTTGACGAGGCACCTGTCATAACGTAGGTGTAATTTCCTCCTGATGGTCCGCGGGGAATCAAACCTCCATCTTTGTGATACTGTAACAGTGATTGAGTAAATTCGTCAACCACATCAGGAAAAACCAAACCCCAAAGCGTGTTGATGGTCCATTGTGCACCCCAGAACGAATCGGAATTATAATGATTAAATTTTGGCTTACCATTCTCATCCAATGGCAACTGACCAATCCTGAATTCATCTCCTGTATTATCAGGATATGCACCATTTACGTCACTGATAATGCGACGGCCCTGCAGTGCATGCCATAAATCAGTGTAAAACCTTTTTTGTTGTTCAGCAGTTCCACCTTCTATCTTAATCCGCGAAAGTATTTGATTCCATTCATCAGCTGATTCCTTTACGATTTGATCGAAATCCCAACCCGGCAATTCAGTTTTCATATTAATCGCTGCATTCTCTGCAGATGTATACGAGACCGCAAGTTTCATTAAAAGTGATCCACCTTCAATGTCTTTAAACGAAAGTTTATAATTACCGGTCTGTATGTCTTTTTCAATTGTGTCAACCGGCAAGCTAAAATCAGCTATAAAGTAAACCGTACAATCTTTCGGACGACGAATGGTTGCACTATTGGTTACCTGCCCAATAATTCTTTGTTTATCTGCTGATTGAAAAACAAGACCATCTTTCATAAGAGAAGGCCCTAATTCGCCATTCAAATTAAAAAGTATAGAAAGTTTGTTTGTATTTTTTAATTGATAACGATGAAAACCAACTCTTTTTGTGGATGTGAGTTCAGCTTCAATATTATATCTTTCAAGGTAAACTTTGTGATATCCGGGTGTAATCTCTTCTTTTTGATGACTGAATGCTGAAAAATAATCCTTAAAACCGGCATCATCATTAACCGGCATTACTGATGGACCTGCCAATTGCCAGGCATGAATATGACTAAATCCTTTAATGGTATCCACTTTGTAACGATATCCACTACCCCAGGCTCCTGCAATTTCGGTATCAGGACTCAGATTAACCATCCCGAATGGCCTCGATGCTGAAGAAAAATAAAACCAGCGGGAGTTTTCGGTATCGAGAAGTGGATAAACCTTACCAATATATTGATTCTCTGGTTTATTATCCACACCAACCGTAACACATGCACTCACAAAAAATAAATAAACCAGAATTCCGATAATCCGGAATGAATAATATTTGTATAAAAAAATCATAAACACACTTTTCATCAACAATCGCGAATACTGAATTTTATCAGAACAAGGTCAATAAATACTGTATCCAGAAACGACACATCATCGTTTTTGAATTTAACCAGAAATATCAATATTAAAATATTCAGGGGATGCACAAGAAACACCCCCTGAATTTGAATACATTCTATGACTTAATATCCATTGTTTTGAGACCAGTTGGTATTTTCGTTTAGAACACCGGTTGGAACAGGGAAAATGCGCTTGGTAAAATCAGTTTTAGCAGCTGGATTAATCGTATGTTTATAACCCCAATCATCTTCAAAGTTACCAAATCGAATCAGGTCATTTCTACGCCAGTTTTCATCAAAAAACTCACGACCACGTTCATCTAACAACTCTTCTATGGAAGGATCGGAACTAATAGTTGGAGCATTAACATATGAACGTATCTGATTGAATAATCCCATTGGTGTATCTCCATTAGTTGCAGTAGCTCCGCGAAGTATTGCCTCACATTTAGTTAATAAGATATCAGCATAGCGGAAGATAGGTACATCATTATCCTGACAACGGCTATATAATCCATAATCTGTTGGATCCATAATAAACTTATTAAAGCGATATCCTTGTGACCAACCTGAAACTGTATTGCCAACATTCAGATTTTCATCCACAGTAGATAAAGCAACCTCTTTAGTTAAAACCACCTGTTCACCTTTATATTCAAAAGGGGTAGTTGATTTTTGATAAGTTGATGGATCGTATTGATTCAATGCCCCACTAAATAATGCTTCATTACGACGATCTCCTGCCAGACTAAACAAATCAGCAAACTCTGGATTGACAGCAAAATTACCTGCAGCAGACTTACCCAATACCATTCCATATAGTCCTGGACCACCATTCCCATCAGTATCTCCCTTACGCCAGGTACGAAAACGTCCATAGGTCAACCCATCCTTATTAACTGCAGTATAAGGCATTGCATAGATAAAGTCTTTTATATGAGAGCCATTTGTAGGATAAAATTTTTCCAGATAGTCGTCGCTAAGATCGAAAAGACCTGAAGCAATAATATTATCACAAACAGCCACACAGTCATCTAATTTTTCATTAGCTGCTGTTGCCGACCAGCTTGCACTGGTTACATCGCTTGTATATACATTCCAGTTAATATATAATTTAGCCAGAAGAGCTTCAACCATCCATCGGGTAGGTTTACCATATGTGGCAGCATTCACCTCTGTTGACATATTATCTCTAACAGCCAGTAATTCTGACTCAATCCATTCTGCAACTTCTGCACGAGAACTACGTTCCAAAGCTTCATCTGCCTCAAGAGCATGATCAAGAATAGGCACATCGCCATAGCTATCCATCAGAATAAAATGATAAAATGCTCGCATAGCCCTTATCGGAGCAGTAACAGGCTCTTCTTCACCTCCAAAATCGACTATAACCTGGTTACACTTTGTGATACCACTTGATAAATCACCCCAATAGCCCATACATGCATCATCGGCCATGAAGTTATGTAAGCTTGGATGTGAATAATTACCAGAGTCATAGTAATCCCCATCATAACTTACCCCCATACATTCATCTGAAGAAAAGGTCATTGCTTCATTATATCTCCGTCCCAATACACCTCGAAAAGCATAATAAACATCGGATGCTTTCGCTTCAACCGCAATTTCTGAATCAGGATATGATGTATATTGAGATTTTACATCAACATCCAAATCTGTACAACCACCTGCAGCAATTGCTACTAGTGCAGCTGACATAAATAGTTTCATATATGTTTTTTTCATAGGATATTAATATTAAAAGTTTACATTAAGACCCAGCATAATTGTTCGGGTACGTGGATAAAAATATTCGCGACTATCAATTCCTGGGGTAAGCCCACCTAAAGAAATTTCTGGATCAAGACCTTTATAGCCAGAAATAGTGAATACGTTATTACAGGTAGCGTAAACATTTAAACCGTTAATGTAATTACCTATCTTACCAAAGTTATAATTCAATGAAAGGGTTGACAAGCGCAGATAGTTACCTTTTTCAAGATATCTGTCAGATGGAGCCTGTGCATTCACATCAGTAAATTTTTGCTCTGTTGCTACTTCATTTAGTACATTCTTACCTGTTGAGACCAAAGCAACATAATTGTATTGAGCGCGGGTTGAATTCAATATCTGATTACCTGATACTCCTTGTAAGAAAGCAGTTAGAGTCCAGTTTTTAAACTTAAGAGTATTATTCCACCCATAAACCAGCTTTGGCTGAGCACTACCCACTTTAGTACGATCTGATTCCTGTGGGCTGGTAGTCAACTCCCCTGTTCTTTCTCCGGTTTCCGGATCGTGTACATAAAACTGTGATACACCATTTTCGTTGTATCCTGCCCACTCCCACATATAAAATGTACCTATTGCCTCACCTTCCATAATACGCTGTACATTGGCTGTTGCAAAGCCACCAATATTAGGATTACCAGCATTAATATAATCAACCGAATATGTTTGATTGGATAGACTTATAACCTCATTTTTATTATGCGATAGATTGATTGTTGATTCCCAACGTAACTTATCTGTTTGAACAGGAATGATATTCAGCGAGAATTCGATACCCTTATTGCTGATTTCACCAACGTTTGCGAGCATACTTCCATATGGATAACGGTTGGTTGATACTGCATAACTATAGATCAGATCATCTGTTTGTTTGTTGTAATATTCAATTGTACCCGTCAATCGATTTTTAAGGAATCCCAGATCCATACCGATATTAAACATACTTGTACGTTCCCATTTTAAATCAGGGTTTGCATTGCTTGTTGCAGCAAGAGTTCTGTAGTCAGATGTATTTCCGTTTTGATCGGTGTAGCTAAACCAGCCAGAAGCACCATACGTTTGAATTGCAGTAAATGCATTAAATCCTAATGAATTACCACTAACACCATAGCCTACTCTGAATTTAAGATCATCAAATAAATTTAAGTTTTTGATAAAGCTTTCTTCGCTCATACGCCATGAAGCTGATAAAGAAGGGAATGTTGCCCATCTGTTGTTTTCACCAAAAGCTGAACTTCCATCACGACGTACAGTTGCCTGAAACAGGTATTTACTATTATAACTATAGTTTAATCGTCCGTAAAAAGAGATCATTCTTAAGGTAGAAAGCGTATAGCCACTATTAATTCCAGTAATATCCATGTTGTTGGCATACCCTAAGTTATAGTACTCTAACGAATCGTCATAAAAATTATACACAGTAAGTCCAAAACCATCATTATTATCGTTTTGCTCCCACGAATAACCGGCCATTAACCCAATCTTATGCACATCTTTAAACGTTTTGTCATAGTTTAAATAAGTTTCAAATACAGTTCGTTTATTTTCCACTGATGTACGACTCGCCTGTCCGTGCTGAGATGAATAAATCTGAGATGCAGAAGTATTATAATTACTGTAAATGTATTGCTCGTTTTGATAAGAAAGAGATAAGTTATAAACCAAACCATCAATAAGTTCTAATGAAGCTTTAGTTATTCCTTGTAGTCTTTTACTCTCAGTATTATACCTATCCTCATAAATCATCGACATTGGATTGTAATTCTGCGAGATACCTGAACTCTGGAACCATGTACCATCTTCATTTCTTATCGGTGATAACGGAGAATAATAATTCATGGCATCAAGTACACTTGTTCCCTGATCTCCCATTGGAACATTTTGATTATTGGTAATACTACCATTAAGACCAAAAGAAAGGGTTAAATGGTCTTCAAGTGTGGTTGTTTGTAAGAAAGAACGAGCCACAATACGATCTTTTTCAGTGTTTTTGACAACCCCTTGATTGTTCAGATAATTGATACTGGCGTTATAACTTGTTTTTTCATTACCTCCATTAATTGAAAGATTATGGTTATGACTAACACCAGTACGTTGAACTTCTTTCTGCCAATCAGTATCACCTCCATCATCATTAGGTAGGGTAACTCCATTTGCTGATGCATAAGCACGAAGTTCGGTTGCCGACATCATATCCAAATTCTTCAATACATTGTCGAATGCAACGTAAGTACTATAGTTTACATTTGCTTTTCCATCATTATTACCTTTTTTTGTGGTAACAATTATAACTCCGTTGGCAGCCTTTGAACCATAAATTGCAGTCGCAGAAGCATCGCGTAGTACATCAATACTCTCAATATCTTCCGGTGCAATTAATGATAATGACATTCCAGGAACCCCATCAATTACATAATATGGCTCTTGCGCTTCGCCTGAACGCAAAGTAGAGGCTCCTCGTAATGTAATAGAGGAGCTTCCATTTGGATCGGAAGTTTGAGTTATGGTTAAACCAGCTACTTTTCCCTGTAGCATTTGAGATGGATCTGAAAATACTCCTACATTCATATCCTTTGCCTGAACAGTGGTGATTGAACTGGTAACGTCCTTTCGTGTCATCTTACCATAACCAATGGCAACAACCTCTTCCAATCCAATAATATTTGGTATTAACTGAACATTATAGGTTGTAGTAGAACTTACAATAGCTACTTCCTGAGTTTCAAAACCTATAAATGAAAAAACTAATACCTTGGCATTATCAGAAATATTTATAGTGTATCGGCCATCAATATCAGTTATTGTACCTTGGGAAGTACCTTTGATCAGCACAGAAACTCCGGGAATGGCTTCCCCTTCATTATCTGTAACAACACCCGACAAATTCAGATCTTGTGCCCGGGTATTTAATGCAAAACCTAATAATAAGGTCAACATCATTAATTTTAGATTGATTTTTTTCATCGATTTTACTTTTCATTAATAAACCTTTGTTTCAAAAGTAAATCGATATAAATGAGAAGGCCTAGATAATTCATTCAAACACCTAGACAATTCAATCAAGCTTCGTAAATAGCTTTAAAACAAGATGTTTAAATTTGTTAATTTTATAATTCTATTTATTGAACTAATGCTGCATAAACCCAAAATCCATTAAATATTATTAACATTTTTATCTGAAAATATCTTAAAACAGGATTTTAAAATTGAAGATCAAGGTCAAATTATGATTTCAGGATTAAGAATTCATTTTCATCTCCCTACCATCTCCATTTGTCAAATGGAATCGTTTTGTAATAAGTGCAGGAAAATCCTCTTCATTATGTGTAACCATTATAAAAGTCCGATTGGCAGCATATAGCTCGATCAGGTTTTTGGCTTTTGTAACCAAATCATCATTAAAGCCCTGAAAAGGTTCATCTAATATTAACAGCGGTGCATTCTTAACCAAAACCCCACAGAGAACAACCAGTTTTTGTCGTGCAGGACTGAGTTCATAGAACATTTGCTCTAAACCATTATACAGCCCAAAGTATTTTAAAATCTGATCTCTGAATTGGTATTCCTCCTTATTTAATGGTCTTTTTTTATAGGGATTTTGAATTACAAGCGAACGGATTACTTCTTCAACCTTTTGTCTTTTATTCAGATAACGATGAAGCTCAGAAGAGTAATAGCCAATTTGTTCTTTTATTTCCCATATACTCTTACCCGCTCCCCGCTTACGACCAAACGAATACACCTCGTTGCTGTAGGATTGTGGATTATCGGCATTAATAATACTCAGCAAGGTTGATTTTCCTGCACCATTTTTTCCTGTCAGCGCCCATTTTTCATTGGGTTTTATCTTCCAGTTAACTTTATCTAATACATTACGATTTTGATATCGCACCACAACATCCTGTAATTCGAATACGCACTCACAATCTAAATGCTTTTTTAAACCTGGTACTTTAATATCAGCAACTGTAACTGAACTATCATCCTCTTTTATTGAACGATTGATTTCAATAATCTGCTGATCATTCACAGGCCATTTCTTTGTGCTTGTTAAAACAACTACCGAAGTACCATTATCTGCAAGATGTTGAAATAATTGGTTTAAATGTTTTCTACTCTCTTTATCAACACCAATTCCCGGTTCTTCAACAAATAACAAATCCGACTTTTCATCAGCTGCTTTTATCGTCAAGGCCTTTTTGAATTCGCCGGTCGAAAGCATATTAAGTTTTTCATCCATTAATCTGGTTAAACCAAACGACACCATCATTTCTTTTAGAAATGAATCATTTATTTCACCCATAAACTGATCCAAGGTGAGTAAATCGTCGTTTTCAGTAGCATGATAACGTTGCTGGGAATAATCACCAACAAGTTTACTCTTTAGCTGAAAACGTAAAACTTTTTGATGTTTCTTCAATTCATAAAGACTTGAACATATTTCACCATCATTAACAAATGATACCGTATCTTCCAATATTAGTTTCTCACCATTGATCCACATCAAAAAATCATTTATCAACTGTGTATCTGGCGTATAAACAACTGTGTATTGATTCTTCTGTATGGTAATATCTCCTGTTAAATGAGAATGGATAGATACTGGAAACAACATTTCGATTATTTTTATAATTACCCCTCAAAAATAGAAACAATAACATCACTCTGAACAATATTATCAAGTCACCACCCTTAATTTACAAACTCATTATTATAAATGTTGTGAAATGATGGTAATATAACCTAACAGCATACAAATACTTGGAGTGTTTTATTAAATTTGAATTGATTAAAAAAAAGACATAAATCATACTTGATGAAGAAGAAAAAAACAATCGCCCTTGTGGCTCACGATAACAGAAAAACTGATTTAATTGACTGGGTTGAATACAACTGGAAAGAATTAATATCGCACGACCTTGTTTGCACAGGTACAACAGGTTCGATGGTTTCTGAAGTGATTAACAAAAAATGTTTAGAAAACAATGCTGTTCCACCTTCAATTACCCGTTTTAAATCCGGTCCATTAGGTGGTGATCAACAGTTAGGTGCTTTAATTGCCGAAGGAAAGGTTGATATTTTCATCTTCTTGTGGGACCCAATGCAACCGCAACCGCATGACGTAGATGTAAAAGCATTGCTTCGAATCTGTGCGCTGTACAATGTTGTTACCGCAACTAACAGATCAACTGCTGACTTCGTTGTTTCAAGTGAACTTTTCCATCAGGACTATAAACCCGACGTTGTAGATTATTCATCGTACATTAATCGTTTTAAATAGCTATTGAAATGCATAACACCCCTTAGCAGGGGTGCCTCATTTTATTATTTTGCTTTACTGCTGATGCGTTAAAATTTAGTCACTAAATAAATTTCTTTGTTCTTTGACATTTTGATTTGTTTGAAATTCTGTGAGTAATTCACGAATTGTAGTTTTATCAAATACTGATATGCTTAAAATTTGCAATATCTCATAAATTGAGAGGCTGCTTTTTAAAGAATGCTTGACTTTTGCTACTATTAGATAGGTACAGATTGCAACCCAGATATGGATATTTACAGCATTTTCGGAGTGACCCCAAAGTGTTTTTATGGTTAAGTTTTGTTTTATCCATTTGAAGAACACTTCGATTTGCCATCTGTTCCGATATAGATTTGCAATTTCAAGTGCTGAAGCATCCATATTATTTGTCAAGAAAGTAAGGATTACATCATTTTCATTATCATAAAACTCAACTATCCGTAATTGTTCAGAGTAAAGCTTTTTAGACTTATATCCATTGATTTCTATGGTTTTATCACTTCTTAATCCTGTACTTTCATCGATATTGAAATTATTTTCTAGTACCGAATAATCCATGGTTGATTTTGCTCTTGATATAAAGAAAGCACCCGATTCGTGTAGATGATATAAAGCTTTAAAGTCAATATATGCTTTATCCATAATGTAAATTGCACCTGGTATTGGAGTAAGCACGTCCAGAACATTACTATCATGATATTTGCCATCTGTAATCAAGATGTAAGACGGAATACTTCCTCTTAAATCAAGCAATGTGTGAATTTTCACAGCACCTCTGGAATACTTACCAGGAGCCCAGCTAAATAGTTTAAGGCTTAAAGATATCGTTGTAGAATCGAACGCAAAGATTTCATTATCAATATCGACATCAGGAATTGGTTCTCTAGCATACAATGGCCTTACTTGTTGAATAAGGTAATTACCAAAGTTCTCGAATATTCGATAATCCCTACGTTCATTCGCCCTTGAAAGTGTAGATTGATTTACATATTGCTTTATGCCAAGATGATACAATTTATTTCTATGGGCTTTTAAGCAAGTGCATATATCTCTGAGTGAATTCCTTGATGTTAATTGACCAAAAAACAATTGAATAAATAAATTCCAACAATTTAGTTCTCTGGTTCTGAAATCACCATTGTATAATGACACATATTTATCAAACTCATACCGAGGAATAAACTGAAGTAATTGGGAAAAAACATATTTACCAGAATTCATAGCTTTACAATTAAGCCTGCAAAGCTACTTTTCAAATCAAATCAAAAAATCAAAGAACGCTTGTAATTTACTGTTATATATTGTTTTATAAGTTATTTTAAAAAGTTAACGCATCACTAGTAATTCATAAAGTAACATCAACTCAAAATCGAATGAAAAGCCAATCAAATCAGGCTTTCCGAAATTCAGATCATTCGAAAATAATTTTCAGAAGATGATTCAAGGTTGATAATATCTTTTTACTTTGTAACAATCTAAAGAAAGCACTGAATATTCGAATCGTAATTATGGAATTAATAAACTATATCAAGTCACATTTAACACTTACTAATGATGATGAGCTATTTATTAATTCAATGACTCAAACCGAGACCTATAAAAAAGGAGACATTATCAGAGAACCCTACTCCAAATCGAAAGTTATACATTTCATTCACCAAGGATTTGCCCGCAATTATTACGTAAAAAACGGAAAAGACATTACCTACTTCTTTCTGAAAGATAATTCCTTCACTTTTTCAGTTGATGCAGTATATTTTAATGCTCCCACAAAATATGGATTACAGGCTGAAGAAGATTTGATTCTCACTTCTTTCAAATACGATGATCTGATGAAGATGCTAGAACGAATTCCTAAGATGGCGCATCTTTATGAAATTGAAATGGCAAAGTTCATTAAGCAGCTAAGCGATAAATATTATCTTATACAATTTCAGTCAGCGCAAGACCGCTATAACTCCATGCTGGAAAGATACCCCGATATACTTCTGCATGTTTCCTTAGGTCATGTAGCCTCTTATCTGGGCATCACACAAGAGACATTAAGTCGCATCAGAACAAAGTAGTTCTCTTCAATTACTATCCGCTTATTTAATAACAATTAACATCTCCAATTCATTTTTTGATTTAGGTCAAAAATTATCCTTTTTTTTCATCAGTACTTTGTATTCATCAATTTGAATACAATGAAACCGGTAAAAACAAATGCACTAATATCAAAAATTAAAGATCTGTCAATAAAGATCTTTCACCCTCGTGTGCACTATGTTTTTATAACCGATGAAAATGGATTAAGCGATCATTTTAACGAACTGAAAAAGAAATTAAGATTGAAAGTTCCGATGGTTAGCCTGGTTTATCTTCACGAAAACAAACCCGAAGAATCTATTTTCATCAGTGAACTAAAATCATTCCGAAAAAGATTCAGGCAACAGTTTATACTCCATTTTATTAAATATGAGAGAGCCATACCTGAAGATGCTTCCCACTCTATTCAACGTGTTCTCGAATTGGAAATCAACTGCAGTCTGCGAAAAAGAATTCAGTTCCGCTTTTACGGAAGCACAGAATTAGCAGAAATAGTTAAGGATAAAATAGAATTATTAAATAACCATGATGCAATTTTCAATACCAAAATAATTCAAACCACTCCTTTTTAATGATTTAATACAATAGCTAATAAATATGCAATATAAAATGAATAAGTATTTAATAATGATGTTACTTGCCCTATGGGGAGTAAATGTAATTGCGCAAACAGAAGATACGCCAACGGATACATTGTATTTCGGCTTTAATGAGTCGTTGCAGTATTTATTCAGTAATAGCAAAAGTATTCAGGTTGCCAATTTTCAGAAAGAAGTAACTGAACACGAAAAGAAAGCAACCAATGCTCACCGCATGCCACATATTGGTGTAACAGGTGCTTATACCATTATGGATGATGATATTGAGATGCATGCCGATCTTTCAGAAATAACTGAGCCTTTAGGTCAACTTTTACAAGGGGTTGGTGCTATTCTCCCTCCCGGGACCCTGCCCGCCATAAGTATGCCAACTGACTTAGGTCTGACCTTACAGGAACAACAGATGGGTGTTATTATGGGAACTTTCTCTATGCCTTTATACACAGGTGGTAAAATCAATGCTGCACACCATGCTGCGGAAGCCAAAGTTTTTGAAGCATCTGAGAATCTGAGAGAGGTAACCAATCAACAAATAACCGAATTGGTAACCCGCTATTTTGGTTTGCAGTTAACTAACAAGGTATTGCAAATCAGAAATGATGCTTTGAAAAATATAGAAAACCACCTTAGCAATGCCAAAAAGCTGGAAGAACAAGGGCAGATAGCTCATGTTGAACGATTGCATGCCGAAGTGGCATATGCCAATGCATCGCGCGAGTATCGATCTTCTGAAAAAGATATGGAGATTACACAGAAAGCACTTCAGAATACTTTAGGCACCAATCAGGTGATTGTTCCAATGGATGAATTATTTATTCCCAAGGATATACAGTCTTTGGATTATTATCAATCATTGGCAATTCAAAACAGTCCGTTATTAGGCCAGATCGATGCTAAAAAAACGCTGGTTAATCAGAAGCTTAAGGTGGAACGCTCAAAATATTTACCCGATGTTGCATTGATGGGTGGTGCCAACTTATATGACTATCAACTGACCGAAATGGCACCCCAATGGTTTGTAGGAGTTGGCATTTCCATCAACATATTCGATGGTTTTGAGAGAGAAAATAAAATCAGAGCTGCCAAAACTCAGGCTCTTCAGGTTGATAATTTTTATGGAAAGGCATCAGACGATATTAAAATGGTTGTTCAAAAACTCTATCAAACCATGGAGAAAGCTTTTGATGAATATGAATCCTTGGCCACAACAGAGGCTTTTGCTGCCGAATATCTGGATGCACGAGAAAAAGCATTTACCAATGGTTTGGCTACCTCAACTGATGTAGTCGATGCTCAACTGAACATGGAGAAAGTGAAAATTGCCAAGTTGCAGGCTGCTTATGCTTACGATGTAGCTTTGGCATCAATGCTTCAGTATTGCGGAGCCAGCAACACTTTTGAGCAATATCGATAAAACAAGTCAATAGTAGAATGATAAAAGTCAAAAGTATTAATCTGAGCTTGTCGAAAAATCTTTTGACTATTCTCTACTAACAACAAACTAGAAATAAATAAAAAGTAAAATACAGTCAAATACATTTGACCCAAAAAGATTAAGCATTATGAATAAAAAAGCTTATAGCCTGATAATCCTTATGGCTGCACTTCTATTAATTAGTGTAAGTGGTTGGTTTTTCGTTAGTCCAGACCCGGTTTTGATTCGTGGTGAAGTTGACGCAAAACAAGTTAGTATCGCTACTAAAATTGTAGGTCGCGTTGCTCGATTAGATATAGAAGAAGGGCAACAGATACAAAAAGGTGATACCCTGATGATTATTGACAGTCCTGAAGTATATGCAAAACTGATGCAGGCAGAAGCAGTTAAAGCGGCTGCTACGGCCCAAAGCGATAAAGCCCAAAAAGGTGCACGTGATGAGCAAATTGAAGCAGCTAAAAGTGTTTGGAGGAAGGCAGAAGCAGCATCTGATCTGATGGAAAAAACATTTGAACGCATCCAGACTCTATATGAAGAAGGTGTTGTTCCGGCTCAAAAAAGAGACGAAGTGGAAACACAGATGAAAGCAGCTCAACTAACCGCAAAAGCAGCTGAAGCTCAATATCTGATGGCAAAAAACGGTGCCCGTACAGAAGATAAATCAGCTGCTGCTGCCCTTGTTAATCAGGCTAATGGTGCTGTAACCGAGGTTGAATCATACATTAAAGAAACAGAAGTAATAGCTGGTATCAATGGTCAGATTTCAACCATTATTCCAAACGAAGGTGAACTGGTTACACCGGGTCTGCCAGTGGTTACTATTACAGATTTAAGCGATGCCTGGATGACTTTTAACATTCGCGAAGACTGGTTACCTAAAGTAAAGCAAGGAAAGCAATTTCCGGTCAGCATCCCTGCTTTGGGTCTTGAAGATGTGATGGTTGAAGTGACATACATTAATTCATTGGGAAATTTTGCTACCAACACAGCAACAAAGTCTGTTGGTGACTACGATTTAAAAACCTTTGAAGTACGTATGAAACCGACTCAAAACATAGATGGCTTATTGCCAGGAATGAGTGTTATTGTTAATTCAGAATTGTTTCAATAAAAAGAGTTCACCTTGTTAAATAAAGAACAATATCAAGGAATGAAAGGATTGATGCTTCGGGAGTGGAACGAAATACTTAAAACCCGCACGTTACGTATGTGTCTGGTTTATTTCCCCATTCTTGCACTCATCTTCTTTACCTGGTTTTTCAAAGCTCAACAGCCCGATAATCTGCCTGTTGCTGTTATTGATACGGACAACAGTTCAACCTCATCAAAGCTTGTTAAGATGCTGGATGCGGTTCCTGAATTAAAACTGGTTCGCAGCTATACAGACTTAAAATCAGCTGAAACAGGATTAAAAGAAGGTACGATTTATGGTGTGGTTGCCATTCCTGAAGGTTTTGAAAAATCAGTAATGAAAGGCCAACAGGGCGACGTGGTTCTGTTGTATAATAATGAACTGCTCATTCCTGCAGGAACCATCAGTAAAGCGGTTAATAAAGTAACCATGACAATGGGTGCCGGTATCAGTATCAAGCGTAACATGATGAAAGGTGATAGTTATGAAACCGCACTAAAAAAGGCTCAACCCATTGTGATTGATTCGCAGGTAATGTTTAACTCAACCGTTAATTACCTTTACTTTCTGGTTTCCGGAATCTTACCAGCCATACTTCAAATTTTTGTTTTAATGGTTGGTGGTTATGTTTTGGGTCGTGAACTGCGACAAGGAACAGGAAAAGAGTGGCTGGCCTATGCCAATAACAACATCATAAAAGCTGTTATTGGTAAGATGGCACCTTATGTGGCTATTTTTACTTTGGTAGGAGTTACCTACAACAGTGTGCTCTACGATTACCTGAATGTTCCGATGAATGGAAGCAGATGGATTATTGAAATAGGACAGATCCTGATGATCCTGGCATATTTTGGCATCTCATTCACGCTGGTTGCATGGTCGAGAAATATGCGTTTTTCAATTAGTATTTCTGCCATATTTGGTGCGCTGGCTTTCAGCTTCTCTGGTCTGACTTTTCCGGTATCAGGAATGCCTGATTTAGCCCAATCGTTAACACATATGTTTCCATTTACTCATTACCTGGAACTTTTTCTAAACCAGGCATTTTATGGCGCATCAGTCTTATCAGGGCTGGCACGTTTGGCAATTATGTGTGGCTTTATCATTCTTCCATTGCTTTCAATCAAAAGAATGAAGGAAGTAATGAGTGACTCAAAATTCTACGGTCGATTGTAGATAAAAAGATCAGTACAATGAATGCAATTTTAGATAAATTTAAACAGATCATATACTTCGCCGCACAAGAGTTACACAACATTGTGAAGGATTCGGGAGTCATACTAATCTTTTTTGTGGCTACCCTTCTGTACCCTGCTCTTTACGCTTTTGTGTATCAAAAAGAAGCAATTGATGAATTACCGGTGGCGGTTATTGATAATGACAATACACAAACAAGCCGTAAACTGGTTAAGATGCTGGATGCATCATCAGATATTGCCATAACTGAGAAGATTAACGACTTTCAACAGGCCGAACATTTGTTTCTTGAGAAAAAGATATATGGAATCATAACTCTGGATAACGGTTTTGAGAAACAAGTAATGAAAGGCGAACAGGCTCACATGGGTGTATATTGCGATGGCAGTTACATTATGCACTATAAAACGGTATTGACAGCTGCAACCAAAGCAGGGCTTACTTTTGGAGCCGGTGTGCAGGCAAAGAAGCTGATGATGAAAGGAACGCCTAAATCACAACTGATGGCACAGATCAGTCCGGTTAACCTTGTTTCAAAACCATTGTTTAACGCTACAGGTGGCTACGGAACTTACCTGATGCCTCCCATTATGGTTCTGGTTATTCAGCAACTTTTACTGATAGGCATTGGAATGATTGGTGGTACACATCGTGAGAAACACAAAGGTAAATACATAATTTCAGAGGAAATTAAAGAACGTGGCTGGGACAGTTGGTTTCTGGGTAGAGCCCTTAGCTATTTCATCATTTTTATGCTGGTGGCCTATTACCTGTTTGTACTCACTTTTAAATGGTTTGATTTCCCTATTCATGGTACATCCAGCGATGCAATGGTGTTACTGATACCCATGATACTTGCTTCTGTTTTTCTGGCAATGTGGATATCCACCTATTTTTATTTCAGAGTGCAATCGATGATGCTATTCCTGTTTACTTCATTCATCTTTTTATTTCTGAGTGGAATAAGCTGGCCAGTTGAAGCATTCCCGGCTGTTTTTAAATGGTTTGCCCAAATATTACCCAGCACACATGGAATACAGGGAATTATGAAAATCCAGATTTTTGGAGCAGAACTTTCTGAAGTACAAAATCATATAACCGCCTTATGGACACTTACTGCTATCTTTTTCACAGGCAGTAGTCTTCGATTCTGGCAGTTATCAAAAATGAAAAATTGATAGTTGAATAATTTGAAAAAAGGCTGATTCAGAACGTTGAATCAGCCTTTTTCTTTTACACTTTTTTTATAATTCAGGATAACTGACTGGTGACTTACCCGTTAATTCAAAATCACCCAATAATGCTCCTGCCAATGCTCTTTGTGAATAACTATCAATGTTATAACAATTGATACGCGTTTCTATTCGTGGCAAATAAATGATGTTTTTATAAGGATCGCCAAAGCCTAAACTGATAACCTTATCTTTCGGAAGCATATTGGAAGCCCACATGGTTAACGCCTCCCGACCACTTAAGGATAAATCGCCCCAAGGTACACCCGGTAAACTATAATAGGTAAAAATGATTTTATCGTATTCCAAAGCCAGGTTGGTAAGCTCTGAACCTGATTCAAAATAGCTTAAATTTCTTCGAACAGTTACCTCCATCCCTCTTTGTTTCAACTCATTTACCAACACATCAAATACACCTTCTTTGTAATCCTGCATTACCTCAACCAACAATATTTTCTGATCTGTTGGTGATAGAAATGGTGAATCAGTTTCTTTTTTACTGATGAGAGTTAAAGCTTTTTTAGAAATTTCAAATGCTGTTTGATGATGTTTTTCCAGCAGTGAGTCGCTAAGAGGAATGATGGTCTGATAGTCATCTTCGAACAATCCTAATTGCGCTTTCAGATTCCAGATCCGCTCAACGGCATCATCCAAACGGCTCATAGTTATTTCGCCTCTGTTTATACGTGCTTCTATTGTATCGATAACAGCCAGCGAAGGCCATAATAAAATATCAGTACCGGCCTTAAAACACTCTACTTCCGTTTCAATCTGACTACTGTAATATTGTGCAATTCCTGCCATATTTAAGGCATCACTTACAACCACTCCATTAAAGCCCATTTTATCCTTTAATAAACCTTGAATTAACTCAGAGGAAAGAGTAGCCGGGAGAAATTCATCATTCAACTTTTCTTTCTGATAGGCAGGAAATGAAATATGACCTGGCATAATCACCTTAACCCCATCATTTATGAATGTTTGAAATATCATTCCGTATGTAGAATTCCATTCTTCAACAGACAGTTTATTCTGGGAAGTAGAAAAATGCTGGTTGATAAAATCGGTACCGTCACCCGGAAAATGCTTTGCCGTTGCAGCAACGCCCTTTGTCTGCATTCCTTTGATCTGAGCTGGCAACAGTTTTATTGCCAAATCAGGATCTTTACCGATGCTTCTAACATTGGTTATGTAGCTGTATGGATTGATATTTAAGTCGGCTACCGGATGTAACAACCAGTTAATACCAATACTGCGGGCCTCAGAAGCAATGATAGCACCGTATTGCTCAGCAAGTTCTTCCGATCCAATGGCTCCCAGTCCCATTTCTGTTACCAGTTGTGTATATCCGTCAATAACAAAACCTAAACCGGTTTCGAAATCTTCTGTAAATAAAAGCGGATTTTTTGAAGCAGTCTTACACTGATTTACAATTTTTATATACTCATTTTTAACCGAATCAGCAGAAACAGCACCGGCAATATTCCAGTTGGCCAAAAAGATCGACCCAATCGGATACTTCTGAAAGAATTGCTCATAAGAACCACCTCCCAATTGAAGCATCTCATTTTTATTAAACTGATAGCATACCAGTTGCCCCACTTTTTCGCGCACACTCAGCTTTTGCCATTCTTTATTAACTGATAATGAATCGGTCTGCTTTGGTAACTCTTTCTTAGTTGAAGGTTGACAGCTGGCAAAAAATAGTCCGGATAGGATTATAATGGATAACAAAAGATTTTTCATAGTCTGGATTAGTTGGTACAAACAAAGTATTATAATTATTTCACTTCAATCACTTTCACTAAGGTAGGTTTACTCGAAGCCACTCCTTCCCCGTCGACCTGATCAACTTTTTGAACGAACAAATGGAGCTGACCTTTTTCCTTCCACAGTTCAGTATCGAAGGAGGGTTCCCACAAACCAACTCCAAAATCGGTAATATCAGAAAGTTCAATCTTTGTTTTCTTACCCAGCGTGACCTTAGCTAACGATACTTTTTCGTCACGCTCCTGATCTCTGAAAATGATACAGGCTATTGTCTTTTTTCCTTTCGACTGAGCCACAATCTGCGGACGTGAAATAGGTATACGTTTGGTTCCACCTCCGCTTAACGAAAAAGCCGATGATCTGAATCTCAGGTTCTGATGAAACCATTCGCCATTTAGGAAAGTCACTAACTGATATTGTGGCACATCAGAATCCTGCTCTCTCCAATAAGAGGCTATATAAGGTTGTCCTTTATCATCAGCCACAATAGAAGTCTGGTTAATCAACTCACTTCGCTGAGGAATGCGACAAGCGTATTCGGCACTTTTAGCATTAACCGGTAAAACATATTTATCACCGTTGGTTTTCTCCCAGCTCACGCCACCATCTTTTGACCGGGCATAACATAAATCATGATTGGATGACACATCCCATGTTTCACGCCATACCCATGACAGATGAATGGTTCCTTTTGAATCAATACAAGCCTGCCAATAAGCATTGCGCTGACCTTCACCATCTATAAGGTTGGTGTGTAATACACTCCATTTTTGCGCTTTAGTATCATACTTCTGCATTGCCAGGTTTCCTCTGCCCGACATGCCATCACGATACATAAAAATCAGATTGCCATCAGGCATTTTAAAAAACTGAGGATAAGTCACATTGTCCTCATTGGCTCCAGCCATTGATTGTTTCTCACCTAACTTCAAACCATACGGAGCAATACTACGGGCATATCTAAGCGGATGTCCGTGATGATCCCAGGAAACATGCAAATAACCATCACCATCCACCATAATACTAATACAGTTATGAGCATCTTTAACATTCCCTTTATATTGAGTAACGTATGTTTTAAATGTCGTTGATTTAATATGACGTTTACCTAAGGTGAGATAACCATCGGGATTGTAAAACGCAATAAACTGAGTATCATTTGCGGTTACCAATGAGTTTTGTCGAAAAACAACTGCATTTACCGAGTTACTAGACCATCCATCAGCTACATCAATAACATTCTGAGCTGATAAATTCAAACTGGTAAAAAACAATACAACTATAAGGTTTAAGGATCTTATCATTTTGTCAACTAATTTTAATCAAAAATAAGAAATATGGTTATAGCGAAATAATATAAATACGACGCATTGTGTTATAAATCTAAAAACAGGTTGGTTATTCCAGAATATTATTACAATTTATCAATCAACATTTCAAACCCTTACAACATTTTTTAAACCAATTTAAAACAACAACGTTTTTACAGAAGTTATACTAATATATCACACAATCATATTAACCATCTGAAATGGGATTATTAACATCATTATTTAAAAAAACACCTAAACCGTTAAAACTAGATACTTCTAAAAAATACCATTGTCCCACAGCTACCATTGTATATGGCACTAAAACCGGTAATGCTCAATTGGTTGCTCAACAACTGCAAAAGACATTGGAACAATATAAAATTGATTCGGAATGTTATAACATTGCCAAATATGACGTTAACCGTATCTTTTCTGAGAAACTACTTTTAATTGTAATGAGTACTGATGGTGAAGGAGAACTTCCGCCAAACAGTAAGAAGTTTTTCGGTTTCCTAAAACACGATGAATTTCCTCAATTAGCTGACTTGAAATATTCAATATGTGCACTTGGTGACTCAAGCTACGAATATTTTTGTGGTGCAGGCAAGTTAGTAGACTCCCAACTACAGGCACTTGGAGCTCAATCGGTTATAGAACGCGTAGATTGTGATGTTGACTTTAAGGGAGACGCTCTTGACTGGATTGAAAAGGTTTTCCATTTCCTGAGTAATAACACCCAAAAAGAGCTCACCTCATCACCATCCATTGATTTTAAAGAACCGGATATGCTGGAAGCTTTGTTAACCGATCGATACATGTTGACCAAAGGTGATCAGGATAAAGCTACATGGCATATAGTACTGGATAATTCTGAAAACAAAGTGGAATACCAAAGTGGTGATTGTATTGAAATCATTCCAGAAAATCCAGACCAACTTGTGGCAAAAATTCTGGATATTTTGCATATCGATTCAGAGGAATTTATAGATGACAGTAAACAATCTGCTTTTGAACTTCTGAAATACAAATATGAACTTACCAAATTAAACCGAAAAGTAGTCAGAAATTACTATGCTGCTACCTCTCAGCTTTCCTTATCAATTCTGATTAATGATCAGGAAACCTTGAATAAATATGTATCTAAAAAAGACGTACTTGATCTTATAACAGATTATCCATCGGATATTGATGCAGCAACTCTTATTAAGATTCTCTCACCTTTGCAATCGAGATACTATTCAATTGCTTCAGGATATAAAGCCACACCGGATGAAATTCATCTGACCATAAAAACCATCCGTTTTGAAGAGCAGGCCCGTTTTTACGAGGGAGCGGCTTCAGTTTATATGAACGAAGGATTACAAAAAGGTACCAAAGTACATTTCAGATTAATACCCAGTCCCGGATTTCATCTTCCGGAAGACTCATCAAGCCCTGTTATTTTAATAGGTGTTGGAACAGGAATAGCACCCTACAGAGGTTTTTTACAGGATCTGAAAAAAGAGAATGTGAAAGACCAAGCCTGGTTGATTTGGGGAGATAAAAAACAGGCAGAAGACTTTTTGTATGAAGATGAGCTTCAAGAATATCTTCAATCAGGCCACTTAAAGTATCTTGACACTGCTTTTTCGCGCGATCAGGAAGCAAAAAGATATGTACAGCATCTTTTAAAAGAAAGAAAAAAAGAACTGATGCAATGGATTGATATGGGCGCTCATATCTATTTGTGTGGTCATACGCATATGGGCCACGATGTTAGAAGTACCTTATCCGATATTTTTATGGAAGAGAAGGGGTTATCAAAACAAGATGCCAATCAGCAAATAGTTAATATGCAGGAGAATGGACTTTTACATGAAGACTTATATTAAAATATGATAGATTAATTGAAGAAGTAATTTCTTTCAGTTTAATGGCAAACATATTTATCCTCTTAAACAACTATGTTTATTAAAATATTATTGTTATTTACTTATGCCATAAGGCTTTAAGAAGATTTTTTAATGGTTTTTAAATCAAGCTGGCATTGACAAATAGCTATTATTTAAAATTAATTCGTAGCTTTACGAACAGATGTTTTTTTAGCTACGATTTTGAAAAGAAGCAAACAAACCATAATTTAGAATTCTAAACTCAAAATTCCGAAATCGATATGAGTACGGATGCATTAAACAATTCACTGGTTCAGAACTGGGGAGACAAAGTGATTTTAGTTGTTGAAGATGTTGACACCAATAAAATATTTTTTGATGCCGCACTTCGAAAAACCAATGCCAAAATTCTATGGGCAAAAGATGGCAAAGAGGCTATCACACTGTTCCAGGAAAATAGAATTGATTTAGTCTTGATGGATCTTCAACTTCCTATTATGGATGGCTACACTGCTACCCGTGAAATAAAAGCTATTAATTCTGAAATACCAGTTATTGCACAAACAGCACATGTAATGTCTGGCGAAAGAGAAAAATGTCTGGAAGCAGGTTGTGATGATTATCTGGCCAAGCCAATCCGACTGCAGATTCTTATGGATACGTTATCAAAATACTTAAATAAATAAAAGCTGCCTTAGGGCAGCTTTTTTATTACAATATCTTCACTTCCGTTCGCCTGTTATTAGCTCTTCCCTCTTCCGTCTCATTGGTATCTACAGGCTGATTAAATCCATATCCTTTGTATTTCAATTGCTCCGCTTTTACTCCTTTACTTACCAGGTAATTATATACCTCCCTGGCTCGTTTCTGAGCTAAATCCATATTGTAGGCGGCTGTTCCAACATTATCAGTATGTCCTCCAATTTCAGCCTTTACCGTGGAATTAATCTTTAGTAAACGAACAACATTATCCAACTCGAGACTCGATTCTTCCTTTAAAATATAAGAGTCTGTTTCAAAGAATACATTCCTGAGCACAATACGTTCGCCCGGCTGAATACGACTCAGGTAGACATCTAATATTTGTGGATTCTCAACCGAACTAACGTCATTCACATTAAAATGACTCGAATAAAACAAGTATCCTTCTTTCTCTACATTTAGTCCATACTCATTTCCCAATGGAAGGCAAAAAAGAAATTCACCTGAAAAATCTGTAGATTCGGCATACATGGCAGTTTTACCTTTTGCCAGATCTGTTATTTTCAGAAAAGCACTTAGTTGTTTATGGGTCGTTTTATCAAACACACGCCCCTTAACATAGGCCGAAGGAACAGGCCTGATTCGTTTAGGCATTACAAACTGGTAAAGATCCTTACTATCCTGACCATTATGCTTACCGTCAGAAGAAAAATAACCCATATCTCCCTTAGCATTTAACACCAGGCCAATTTCGTCGGCAGCGGTATTTAAAGGATATCCTAAGTTTACAGGTTCCGACCATACTCCTTCTTTATTCTGACGTGTCAGGAACAGATCCATCTTCCCCATTCCGGGCCAACCATCAGAAGAAAAATACAAGGTTTGATTATCGTGATGAATAAACGGAGAATTCTCATCTCTTGGCGTATTAACATTGCTTCCCATGTTCTCAAGATAGCCAAAGAAAGGTGTCCCATCTTTTTTGTATCCCTGTAACGTAGCCTTCCAGATATCTTTTTTGCCTATTCCACCCGGGCGGCTGCTAACAAAAAACAAGGTTCTTCCATCTGCCGAAAAACTGGGTTGTGACTCCCAGAAAGGAGAATTAACCGGGCCTCCAATGTTAACCGGCTTTGTCCAGCCATCACGTGTTCGTTTTGAGAAATACAAATCACAGCTTCCTTTGCTATCGTCTCGTCCACAGGCTGCAAAAAACATCCAGTTACCGTCGGCACTTAGAGTTTGAGCACCTTCATTACCATCTGTATTAACTGAGTAAACTGCCTCGCGCATGGTCCAGACACTATCGACAAACTCTGAGGTATAAAAATCTTCACGGAAGTTCAAGGAATTCTTTTGCAGAGAACTGTTCATAAAAGCTAAAGTATCCCTTGGTACCAATACAGTGTATACCAGCTTTTGACCGTCGGCACTGATGCTTGGCCAATATTCGTCGTACAAACTGTTTACATGATCACCCATATTTATCGGAAGAATCTCAACCGGATCAGAAACAGCTTTAGCTGCAAACTTAGCCCTCTGAATATAAGCCCGGGCCTTATTTTTCAACTGCTGGCTTCTCACTTTCTCAATATAACGATTCATCCAGCCTTCAACAGCAGCATACTCACCTATATTAAATTGGGCAACACCCATATTATAAAAAGCCGAAACAAAATACATGCTATCAACCTGTATGGCTTTGGTTATACAATCAATTTCTTTTTTATGCTGACTGGTTCTGAAATAAATATCAGCCTTTAATAAATAAGCCTCAATAAACTCAGGATCCTTATCAATTGCATCATCCAAAAGCTTTACCGACTCGTCGAGCTTATCCTTGCTATACATCTCTTCGGCTGAAGCGAATAAGGCAACAGCCTTTTTAGATTTTGTGTGCAAACTCCATTTACCCTTCTGTCCGGATTGAGCATTAACAGACCAACAGGTAACAATACCCAGCAAAACTGAAATGATTAAATATTTCATTCAACTAACATTAAATATACCGGCAATGAAATTATTACCAGGTTGAAAATCGCAAATTTACTGCTTAATCCAAAGTTAAGAAAACAAATACACTAAAACACCTAATTAGTACCTTAACCCACAGGTGTTAGAACCTCAACTTTCTTATGAGTTAATGGCGAGGCTATTGTTTCACGGGTTAACTCCCGTAACTCATCTTGTCGATCGTGGTATTCGGATGTATTGATAGGTTTATGAATATGCATTTCCACCGAACCGGGTAAAAGATTAAAACCTTTGTTATAAATTTTGTGGGTATTAACCAGGGTAACCGGTAATATTGGAAGGTCAAGTTCAAATGCTATTTTAAATGCACCTTTCTTAAAACTACTCATTTTGTTTGATCCACTTCGGGTGCCTTCCGGAAAAATAACCACTGATGTTCCGTTGATCAGTTTCTGTTTGGCTTCGTTAATCGATTCCATTGCAGCCCTTGGTGATGATCGATCCAAAAATATATGTCCTACCTTATAACTGGCATATCCTATGGCAGGAGCCTTACGCAGTTCTTTTTTCATGATCCACCTGAAATCGATACCGATCCATCCATACAACAGAAAAATATCATATCCGCTCTGATGATTGGCTACAATTACATACGATTGGTTCTTATCAATATTTTCCCTACCCTTTACGGTTACAAACATGGGGGTGATATAACCGGTAAATTTTGCCCACGAAGCTCCCCAAAAGCTTCCAACCCTTGGATTAATTAAGATTGAAAAAGAGGCAGCCAGAATCGAAAACAGCAGGCTAAAAACCAAAAATAAAGGTATAAATATTAAGAATTTATAGGGTTGATAAAGCCAATAACCAATCTTTTTCATTATGCACTATTAGAATTGATATTAATGATGAAAAAAAACCACTAATTGAATTTAATAAACAAAAATAGAAAATTGGGTAAATTATCTTATCGTCTGATAACGTTTAAAAGTACATTTTTGATGTACATGGATATTTTTATGTTCTGCAATAATAGTATTTACAGATACTGTTGAAGAATATAGTCTTCTTGCAAATCTACTCTAACTAAAAAAAAAGGCTGTTTCTTTATTCCTTTCTAATTATTGAAGTCATTCACATTTACGGTTATTCCTTCCAGTTCAGAAAGAATTTTAAAAGCATCTTTTTGGGTATCTCCACAAACCAATTTCTCGGGAGTAAAACCACCACATACCTTGGGGCGATCAGGATGCCCAAAAATTTTACAGGAAAAATCATCGCTTAAATTCACACATTTAACCCCGGCAGGTTTACCCTTAGGCATGCCCGGGATGGGCGAAGATATGCTTGGCACAATACAACAGGCTCCACAGTTTACTCTACATTCCATCTACTCGTTAAACTTAAAAACTTTTGCAAAGAAAGTACAATTCAAACTTATCTCACCTCTTTTTTTACCAATTTCCTTAGAATCCTTCACAACCTCCCCTCAAGATAATTTTTACTTTTCCAACCCCACCAAGGCTTTTACCGCGTCAAAACTGTTTTTATTAATAAGGCTTAAGAAGCTTTCTGTTTTTATTTAGTATTGAGCAATACCCAAAATTCCAACGAATACAATTTACATAACACCTAATTAATAATTATTTTGTTTATATTTAGTCGTTTAATAAACGTCTGATTTATTTAAACAATTACAATTAATTATAAACGATTTTGATGGAACATATCAGGTAGTTAATTGATTTAGTTTAATAATAGCGTTTATAAAGTAATTGGCAATAATTAAAAAGAAAACCGTAGCAAAATTTAATCAAGCAAAATAATAAACGAATGAAAAGGATTTACTTCTACTTTTTATTAACTGGATTAGCTTTAATATCATTTGAGGCATTTTCACAGAAAGATGTTCAGTTTGTAAATAAAGGATTGAAAGCAGCACAAAACGGCAATATTGATAAGGCATTGGTTTTTTTCGATAAATCACTAGCACTAAATCCAGACAATATTGACGCAAACTTTTATAAAGGACAAATACTAGAACAAAATAAAGCTTATCCAGAAGCAATTGGTTTTTACTCAAAAGCCATAAAACTCTTAGATTCGAAAGAGCAATTCTATATAAGAAGAGGTTACTGCTATTATAAAATTGACAGTTTAAATCAATCACTTAAAGACCTAAACTTTGTACTTGACAGAACCCCTAAAAACATAGAAGCTTTAAAGAAACGTGTAGATGTCTATAGGAAAATGGAGAATTGGGAAAAGCTTTTAGCTGATTTTGACACTTACTTAGAAATGAACCCACAAGACTATTATGCAAAGTTAAATAGAGCAAATGTTCTAAATGAACTTGGGAGATATAATGAAAACTATGAAGTTTTAGTTGTTCTTGCAAAAGAATATCCAAATGAACATATCATACAAAATAATTATGCTGAAAGCTTAAAAAACTTAGAACTATTTGAAGATGCGTTAAAACAAATTGATTCTACAATAAAACTGAAACCAGATTATGACAATGCTTACATAACGAAGGCAGAAATATTATTAAAACTTGAAAGATTTGAAGAAGCTTGTGAAAATAAAAGCCGAGCAATCGAATTAGGATTTGACATCAATAAACTTGATTCAGATGTTTTAAAGGAGTTTGAAAAGAATTGTAAATAACTATTGCCAACACGCTGGAAATAAAGCATGGCACGGCTTGCTCGTCCTGACACCGTTGGGCACAAGCATGAATAACGTACAAAATGAATAACAAACCCAAAGAAAAAATTAAAATAATAAGTGAACGAAAGTTCATAATTCTATGCATTCTGACATTTGGACTTTATAAAATATGGTGGATTTATAAGAGTTGGAGATTTTTTAGCTACAAAGACAAATTAAATGTGAATTCTGCAACACGGACATTATTCTCATTTATCTTTCTAATTCCTTTATTTCAAAGGATAAAAAAGTATAGCAGTCAATTACAAGTAAATATTAGATATTCCTCTGTCGTTCTTTTTATTCTATTATTTATAGCCGACTTTTTAGTTTCAATTTCAGGATCATTATGGGTTATTTCTATTTTTTCATTTGTTTTTTTACTTAAGCCTGTTAATTCGTTAAACAGGACAATATTAAAAGATTCAAATTTTGAAGTTTCTGAGGCAAAAAAGTTTAACTATAGACAAATAGCAATAATGGGATTTGGAATTATTTGTTGGATATTCCTTTTTATTGGCTGGGTTCAAAGTTTTCAAAATGACTCTGAATATGCGACTTATACAATAAGTAAAGAAAAGTTTGATGAAATAATGAAGTAACAGTATACAAATGCCAGTGCCCAACATGCTGGAAATAAAGCATGGCTCGTTTTACTTGTCCTGACGCCTTTGTCTACTTTTAAGTGATATCACGACGAATTGAGATGACTTAATAGTTAAACCGTAACCAAACCTTAAAACAATAAATATGAAACAGATTCTGAAATATACATTTTTGCTATTAATAACTTTATCTTCTTGTCAAACAAAACCCAAAGAAGTAATTATTAAGGGGAAATTTAAAGGAGATATTCCAAATGAAATTGGTTACTCTAAGCCAATAAATGGTACTTGTTTTGGATACTTTCGTTCTTCTGCAAAAGTTGATTCTATGGGGAACTTTGAAATACTCCTTAATATAGAAGAACCTTGCTTTATCACTCTCTTTTTGAATGACAACGATGGTCAATTATTATTGGAGCAAGGTGAAGTATATAATGTAACTATCGAAACAGAACAAGGTAAAAATACGATAACTTATAACTGCAAGAATAAAGTTATTCAGACGGAATACCAAAAGTTGTTTAACCCACATAATCCTGCGCAAATTGGGTATAAATATAAAGACTTACCTATTTCTGTCGTAAATAAGAAGCTAGATTCAATGTATTTAAATGATATTTCAACATTTGAAGTGCAACTTAATGACGGAATTTTGCCTTCGGTTTTATATGATAAAATAAAACTTGATAGAAAACTATTATATAATGCAGCTTTGCAATTTTATACTGCAATAAACTTTTCTAATGCCTTAGTTAAAGGATTAGAAGTCAAGACTGATTCAATAGATACGGTTTGGAATAACATTATATTGCAAAATCCATTTGATTCTAAATTATTATTAAGCTCAAAATGGGCATATTCCTATATTCAATATTTATTAGAGTATCATGAGTATACTGAAGCTAATTTTACTTTTGAGCAAAGGAAGAAAGCAAGAGGAAATGGCAATATTCACACCTATATGCTAAATATCGCAAAAAAGTTCTTAGAACCAGATTTACTTGAGTTTTATACGGCATCATATATAATCAGAGCAGCTCGACAGGATAAATTTGAAAAGGAACTTATCGATCTGCTAGAAGAATTTAAGGTAGACTTCCCAACAAGTAACTATTTAGCAGAATTAGAAGCTCCCATTCAAAAAATCATCGACTTTCATAAAAAAATTGCGGAATCGGAATTTGAGAAAGAAGTAACGTTCGTAGAAAATTATAAAAACATTAATTCATTAGAGGAGTGCTTTACGATTTTTAGGGGTAAAAGAGTATATGTTGATCTTTGGACAACTTCGTGCGGATATTGTAAAGATGAATTTGCATTTAAGGACGAACTTAGATCTTTAGATCTAATAATATTGAAATGCTTTATATTTCAATAGATAGAGACATATACGATATAAGATGGAAAGATATGATAAAATATTATAACCTTGCTGGCAACCATATTAGAGCAAACGCAAAACTGAAAGCTGATTTAAGAGCAAAGCTTGGCAGTTTTGGAATTCCTAGATATTTAATTATTAACAAGCAAGGAAGTATTGTTAACAATGATGCACCGAGACCATCAAATATGGAAGAGTTAGAAAAATATTTGTAATAATAGCAGGGTACAACACAGTCTCATTCAGTTAAAGTTGTGCAACAAATAATCAGCAGACGTGAAAAAGCATTGCTTATTTTTAATGATAATCCAACTTACATTGAGTTGTGCGAATGTTTCCGATATTGAGAAACTAAAGTCTAACGCTTCAAATCTTAATGAATATAATTACTTTGAGTATACATTTAAACATAGTGTGTATAGAAGCTACACAGATAAAGAGTCTGTCCGATCGGGTATCGCATATTTTGGTTTGAATCCCATTGATACCTTATTGGGTGTAAGTTACTATTTTGACATTCATCTGGGTTCTCTTAACGAGATTCTATTTTATAATGGGGATTTAGAGGTACATACGTTGCCTAATGATAGTATTGCATTTTATCGGGATATTAAGGAATTACCTCGAAGAAAAATGATTAGTCAACCAATCTTTGAAGAGTCGCTTTGGGGAATTAAGAAGTGGTTAAACGATGAAAATGTAGAAACAAAGTAAGCATCCGGTAAAGTCCATGTTGGTTTGATGAAAACCAGCAAAACTTTCAAATTAATTTGAAAACATTCGGAGTAATTTGAAAGTCCTTTGA
>JAFMVE010000045.1 GCA_025499705.1 Carboxylicivirga caseinilyticus | reverse complement strand
CAGTCATATTGAATATCTATTCCAGATATCTCACAGATACGTTTCACAATGGATAATCCGATTCCTAATGATTTAGGATGATTCCCGGCTTTTTTAAATCGCTCAAAGAGTTCTTCTGTTTTAATATTCAGAGGGTCGCCACTATTGGCAATAAATAGTGAATGTTCTGAACAATCAACTTTTATATAACCGTTTTCTTTATTGTGTCGGATAGCATTTTTCACCAGGTTTTGAATCAATGTTTGTGCCAGGGTACGATTCATCCTGTATCTGCAAGTTCCTGATGAGATAAAATCAACTTTGATTTGTTTATCTTCTATCATAGGTTCAAAAAGTTCAATTTGTTCACGAACCATTTCCACAAAATTAATTTCTTCCTCATCGCTAAACATGCGGTTATCGAGTTTAGCCAGATAAATTAGAGCTTGGTTGGTTTTAGATAAACGGCTGACAGTTTCCATTAGTGCTGCCAGCGTTTTAAATTCTTTCTCAGTCAGATTGGGCGATTGCAGCAGCTCATCAACTTTAGATACAATAATTGCCAGCGGTGTTTGTAATTCATGCGATGTGTTTTCGGTGTACTGTTTCAGACGTTCGAAATCATCCTTAATCTTTTTGCCCATCGCATTAAATACCACATTTAGCTGTTCAAATTCGTCAATGTCTGAGGTCATCAACTCCAACGTATTATCTTTATTAACATCAAAGGTTCGGAGTTTTTTTATGGTGTCGTAAAACACACTTAATGAATGCTTAGTTGAAGCCCTGTTGACCAGATAAAGAATAACAAAAAAGATAATAGGAAAAACAGCCAGCATCAATGTGAATTTCATTACCAACAAATCTGATGGTGCAGTAGACCGAAATATAGCATATTGAATAACACCCTGATCGATTTGCTTTTCAAATGTTAGTTTCCTGTAAAAATCGTAATTACCTGTTTGTCTATTTATGATAACGGTATCATTGAAGATTTCATTTTCGTTCAGAAGCTTATTTTGTAATGTATCAACGTGAATATCAGCATAGGTTAATCTTAATGTGGTAAAATCATCCTCCTGTTCGATCAAACGTTTAGCTGCCAGTAACTCATTGTTTAAAAATTTATTAACTGCATAACGTATGAAATAATATCCTCCTAAACTACCCAACAGGAAGAAAAAAATACTGGCTGAGATAAAATTTAAACCCGTTTTAGTTAGCAGTTTCATTTTAAGTAGTTTTATCTTTTGATTGAAGTTCCTTTAATTCCTTTAATTCTTTCTTCATTTCTTCAATTCCATTAAGAATATCTCTCATGACCGGATTTGATTGTGTTGAGTTACGCAACTCTTCTTCACGCAATCCAAGTATCGTGTCGATTCTACCAATGATGAGAGATAAGATAATAAAGAGAACAAAAAGAACGGGAATTGACAAAAAGATATTATCGAATATTAATTCCTGCAGTTTTTTATTTTTAAACGACTCAAGAAAGACAAATCCGATCATAAAAAACTGGATGTAACCGATATACATTCTTGCCCGGTCAATATATATTTTCCACCTTATAAGAGTTTTTTTATTTGCTTTAGGACGTTTCATAATCATATTATTCAGTATCTGTAAATTTATAACCTACTCCGTACACATTGCGGATATAATCACCGCAACCTGCTTTTAACAACTTTTTGCGCAGGTTTTTGATATGGGTATAAATAAAATCGTCGGTAAAGCCATAATCCATAAAATCTTTTGACATATGTTCTCCAATACCGGTTTTGGTCAGTACCCTGTTTTTGTTGGCAATGAAATAAACTAATAGGTCAAACTCTTTTTTAGTCAGATCAACGGGTTTATTGTGCACAGTTACCAAAATCTCACCCGGAATAACTTTTAATTCATTAAATTCAATATGATCGTCACCTTTAAAGTGAACCCTTCGAACCACTGATTTCAAACGGGCATTTAACTCAGCCATTTGAAATGGTTTGGTAAGATAATCATCAGCACCCAGTTCGAGACCTTCAATTTTATTATCCAGACTATCTCTTGCCGAAACAATGATAATACCGGTTTTCATTCCTTTATTTTTAACTTTTCGTACGACTTCCAAACCATTTCCATCAGGGAGATTCAAATCGAGCACGATGATATCGAACACAGTATCAACAATGTGAAGGGCGTCATCTAATCGGCTTACTTGTTCGCAAAGATGACCTCCTGACTCAAGAAAAGTTTTTATACTATTGGCTAATTCCGGTTCGTCTTCAACAATCAGAATCTTCATAAAAGGCTCATTTTATTTTTGCATCATATAATCTTACACTGCATGCCTAATAACATTCATTGCCATAGAAACCATTATCATAGCACATGCAACACCAAAATACAAAAGATTTTTTTTATAAATAATTACAGACTGCTTGCTTTGTCGGGCAAAAATCCAGCCAATATGGCTGACAACAAGCGTAAAAACCATTAGAATAAAATGCTCAACTGCCCAAAATCGACTTCTTAATTCTGTTCGTTTTAATAAGTCTATCTCACCATGCGTGTAATCAACCATATAAAATACGAACAATGCTGTTCCCAATGCTAGTTGAATGTATAATAAAACGGTTACCCAAAGAGGTAATCGAACATCCAATCCTGTAACATCGGCTTTTTTAGTTAACCCTACAATAGCTCTGAACACAATTACTAAAGTGACCAGACAGGCTAAGATGCTTGTTATAATATGAAAAATCAGTATTCCGTTTCGTATCATTGGCTAATTAATTGTGCAAGTTGAGTGGCTTGTCTGATGCGATCAGCCATTCCTATACCATCTCTTAAATTACCTGCAATAAAAAGTCCTTTGTATTGATTCTGCACTTTATCAATGGCTTTAAATCGTTGGTCGGAATTCACAGCATATTGTGGAATAGCATGTGAATAACGCATAATATCAACCATCGATGGATTAAAAGTATCTAGTTTCATTACATCTTTGGTTTCTTTTTCCAACACTTCCATCAGTATTTTATCATCTAAATCGCATAATTTCTCATTTCGTATACCACCCATAAAAATCGAAAGCAATGCGCCACCTTCAGGCGCACGATTTTTAAACAGAGAAGACATAAATAAAACACCTAACAGATCTCTTTTCTCCTTATGCGGGATTAATCCTCCAAATCCATCTAAAGGACGACCTTCCCAGTTATCAAAACCTAAGGCAATTTCAACTACCCTTGCATATTTCAGATTGGTCAGATTTGCCAGTTCTTCCTGCTCCAGAAAAGAAAATGTTTCTTTCAACCCAACAGAACCAAAAGTACTTACTACTTTATCTGCTGTATAAACTACTTTTTCTTCGCTCCTGATAAAGGATACCTCGAACTTTCCATCCTTTAAAGGATGTACTTTGATTTCATCGGCGCTGAACTGAAAATTCTCTTTGCCGGCACTTCTTAATAAGGCATCTGTTAATTGACTCAATCCACCCTCAATTGAAAATACTGCCCGGTCAACTCGTTTCTCTATTTCGGTCTTTGGTTCTTTGTGTTTTTTGATGGTGCCTTTTATAAAACTTCCATAGTTCTGTTCAAGATTATAAAGTTTAGGCATGGCATGACGGGTAATAAGCATGGATGGATCACCTGCATATATTCCCAGAATAAACGGATCAACAGCATAATCCAGAAAACTTTTTCCCATTCTACGCTTAACCATTTCTGCTAAGGTCTCATCCGTATCTGAACCTGGTTTTCTAAAGGGTTCGCCTAATATTCTGAATTTATCCTTTAATGAAAACAGAGGAGTTGTTACAGCTGGTATTAATCCCTGGGGTAAAGCATGCCATTCTCCATTTTTTAGAACATACCTTGTTTTAACAAGATCATTTCCTTTTTCTAATTTAATAGCATCACCTAAGTCATCAAATAATGAAACAACTTCGGGGTGGGAGATAACACCAGAGTTGGGACCTGATTCATAAACAAATCCATTTTTTTTCCTGGTTTGAATAACTCCACCGTGACGATCATTCTTCTCAATAACCCGAAAATCGATATTCTTCTTATTTAAATGATGAGCAAGAGTCAGGCCTGTTACACCTGCTCCTATTATGATTACTGAATAATGTTGATTACTCATTAACAATGCGTTTAACTTATCAATCTATAACTATACCAGAAAACAATAACTTCTTTTCTTTTCAGAGCTAAATAGGTATTGAAAGCTGTTATATCTGTTTTCTAATAAGCGATAACAAATATTTCAGCAATATGAACAGCAATATAATCAGAATGGTTGAATTACGATCGAACTCTTTTATTTTATCGATACTTCAACATTGAATTATTGAGACATTCTGACTCATGGTTATTATAGTACAAATGCGAATTTTTATGCTGTTGAGTGATGTGGTAATGTGGTGTAAGTGTTTTATTGGTTTGAATTGTCATAATTATAGAAGCGATTTATTTTACACCAATCGCGTCCTAAACGATAAAAGAAAGTGAGAAGAAGTTTAAGTATCTCAAACTATATTTGAGTTGCTACAACAAAAACAAACTTCTCACATATGGTAAAGGTAAATTTATTCTCGCAGATTATTTCAAAATTAGATAGAGGTTCATTCAAATCATTGGTTGAAGAACGCCAAACAGATAAACATCAAAAGGGCTATAACAGTTGGACACACCTTGTTTCGATGTTGTTTTGCCAATTTGCAAAGAGTCAATCCGTGCGAGATATCAGTAATGGTTTACGATCGGCAACCGGCAATTTAAACCACTTAGGAATACAAAAAGCACCTTCAAAATCAACCATCAGTTATCAAAACAAACATCGTGATTGGCAATTATTCAGAGACTACTATTACAAGTTATTATCCCAATTAGGACAGCAGATGAATATTAAGCAATCTAAATTTAGGATCAAATCAAAAATATTCCTGTTAGATTCTTCAACCATCAGCCTTTGTTTAAGTTTGTTTGATTGGGCAAAGTATAAAACAGCAAAAGGGGCAGTAAAAATGCACACACTACTTGATTATGATGGAAACCTGCCTGCTTATGTAAATATTACCGATGGGAAAACGGCCGATAATAAAGGGGCTTACGATGTACCATTGTTGGCCAATAGCGTAATTGTAGCCGACAGATATTACAATGATTTCTCCCTTTTAAATGTTTGGGACAGCAACTCGGTATATTTTGTTGTCAGGCATAAAGAAAATCTGAAGTTTAAATCAGTCAAAGACCTAGAACTCCCCGATAACAGACATCAGCACATACTGAAAGATGAAATCATCGAGTTTACTGGCCCTAAGGCTAAACAAAACTATTCCAAAAGACTCCGAAGAGTGGCAATATGGAATGAAGAAAACCAACAAGTAATCGAACTGATCACTAATCAAATGTCTTGGACAGCAAACACAATCAGTGAACTATATCGTAGCCGATGGCAAATCGAAATATTTTTTAGGGAGATAAAACAGCTATTGCATATTAAAAGCTTTATCGGAACCAGTGAAAATGCAGTTATGATACAAATATGGTCGGCATTAATAACCATACTCGTCCTAAAATACCTGAAAGCTTTATCTCAGTTTGGATGGCGATTATCAAACCTGGTATCATTTATACGATTGAACCTTTTTGTAAAAATTGACCTTCAAAAATGGCTTGACAAACCATTTGATGAACCTCTTAAGAATATGAATTTGCCAACTCAAGGGGTTTTATTTGAAAATATGTGATTCTTGCAGCTCTATACCTTACTTATAAAGATATGAATTTAACAGGTGATATTAATTAGGACAGAATTGATTTTACACCTAACATTATTTCGCTTTACTAACTAAACTCAAACTTAAGATTATGAAAGCTCTACCCATTTTGCTATTGATAGCATTATTATTCTCGGCTTGTACCGAATCGATACTAAGTGATATTGAAATTGCTGACCCTTACCAGTTAAAAGTTAAGGTGAAAATTGAGCAGAATAATGAGAATGATAAAGAAATACAGGTGTTTATCAGGGATACTAAAAATCATCCTGTTGATCTGTTAACAGGTAAGGTAATTGTAAATGATCACTATGTTAGCTATAGCAGAGCAATGGTAAATTCTGCAGGTGCAAGAGGATACATTTACAGACCACATAATGATGAACAAGTCTTTGATATAACCATCTACTGGAATTCAGTTGATTATCATCGTTTCTTATTGAGTCCTGCTAATGGTTGGCCCGGTTTTTATTGTAATCATAGCCACTGGGATGATGAAGATGTTGATTTTGAAAGTGATAATTATTCTCTTAGGCCAGCGCCCTTTTATGATAATGAAATTGATATAGCCTATACCATTATGAATGGTTGGTGAAAAATATTTTCAATGACCACTTTTTTCAAAAGAAAGCCTGATCAACTCAATTTGGTCGGGCTTTTTTAACAAATAGGATAAATAAAACATCTAAATACTTGATATCATCAACTATTTATTAAAGTACATGTAATAAATAGTGACAAATCTGGAAATAGCCTTTATTTTTAATTGTATTAAGGTATGCTGTCTTTTTTAGACTTCTGATTTTATGCCTTATGTAGATCCAACCCTTTTATTGCAGTGTAAAATTGTGTTCATGCGTATAAGATTAATATATACTTTTCTTTCTGTTTTAATACTCACTTCTTGCGGTGTAAATGATCGTACATTAAGTGTGATGAGCTTCAATGTTCGATACGATAACGATCAGGATGGTGTTAACAGTTGGGAAAATAGAAAAGATTTGGCGTTATCATTTATTGATAAAGAATCACCTGATGTTATCGGTTTTCAGGAAGTTTTGCCACGACAGCTGGATCATTTACAGGAACACCTGACTAATTATTCGAGTGTTGCAGCAGGAAGGGATGATGGTAAACTAGGAGGAGAGATGGTGCCCATCTTTTTCAATAAAGAAAAATTTGAACTTATTTCATCATCTCATTTTTGGTTATCCAATACGCCCGAAGAAGCCGGAAGTAAAAGCTGGGGAGCATATTTTCCAAGGGTTGTCACCTGGGTACAATTGAAGAACCTTGACAATGGTTATATTTTTTATGTATTCAATACACATTTCAGTCATGTAAGTGAATTTGCAAGAAATGAGAGTGCTGTTTTATTGTTGGATAAAATTCACATTCTGGCCGGTGAAGCTCCGGTAATTGTGACAGGTGATTTTAATGCATCGTTTGATGAGCAATGTTATAAGACATTAACCGGTAATTGGAAGGATCATACACCATTATGGGATTCTCGTTTTGAGAATCTTACAACCAATAATGATTTGTTGACTACTTTTAATGGTTTTAAGGATGATACATCAAAGGTAATCATCGATCACATTTTTGTTAATGGAATGTTTCTGGTTCAATCATTCAAAACGTTTCCAGTTAAGGAAAATGACACATTCATTTCAGATCATTACCCTATTAAAGCTATTCTTTCTTTCAGGTTGAATGAAAAGAAGAAAAGTGAGAAAGAAAAAGAATTAATTCCTGCATTGCCAGATCCATATTTCAACACAAACGAATTAGCTTTTGACAAGGAAATTGAAGTTCCAATATCAATCATGGGTAATTCAACAAAAATATTTTATACCATAGATGGTTCATCACCCGATACAACTTCCTTGCTTTACGAAGGACCCATCAAATTAAAGAGGTCAACTTCTATTTCTGCTTTTGCTTATTCGGATGGGAAAAAGCCATCAGGCATCATTTCAAAGACTTTTGTTCGAAAAGGAAATCTCGATGAAGAAATCATTGATTTCACTCCAGATGATCTTGCAAATCAACAAGGAGTAACTTTATTATCAGATTTGAAACATGGTAAAATGAACCTTGAAGAAGGATGGGTAAAATCAGATACCGGTAATGTTGAGATAACCTACAAGCTTGCAAAAAGAAAACAAATTAAAGAGCTCTATATTTCTTATCTCATAAGACCTGTAGATGCCATTTTAGGTCCCAAAGCAATTGAGGTGAGTATTTCAAACAATAACGAGACCTACGAATTATTTGGTAATGTAAATCTGGTGCCATCAACCGACACTAAAGAGAACCAGAATTGTCTGGCTCAGATTAGTGGGCAAAAAAATGGTAGATATCTTAAAATAAAATTTATTAATCCGGGACTAACTATCAAAAATATTCCTTCGTCAATGTATATTGATGAAATAATATTAAAATAGAATTACTCCTCAATTTGTACGAGGTATCCGCTATGACGACGAATATTGATTACTCTGTCATTATCAAATAGTAGATACTGACCTTTGATACCTTGCAATATGCCTTCGATGCTTAATTCTTTGTCAAATGTAACTGATTGTGGCTTTAGAGGATATTGCAAAACAGGGTAATTTATTTCAGTTGCCTTGCTGTTTTCAGCAGCATATTTTTGTAATTCCTTTGGAAGAAATTCAATTGCTTTTTTTTGCTCTTCAATCAGATCAATTTCTTCAGCTAACTGATTCTTAAGCATATTCCTCCAGTTTGTTTTATCTGAAAAGTACTGTTTAAGGAACGATTCGATCACACCCGCTATATGTCTGTTTGGAGTCTCAGCAATAATAACTGCTTTCCAGGCACCCTGGTCAATCCATCGGGTAGGGATTTGCGTATGTCTGGTAACTCCAACTTTAATGCCGGAAGCAACTGCCAGATAAACGTAATGTGGTATTAAGCAATGTTCTTCGGCCCATTGCTGATCGCGAGATTCCCCTAGGTGAGCTCTGCATTTTTCGGGATTCAGCACACATTCTTCTGCTTCAGGTGCTGTTTGAAAACAACTGTAACAGAATCCCTGACCAAATGATTTAGAAGTAATTTTTCCGCATGAAATGCAGTTGATCTGATTCTTGTATGTCAGCTTTACCGATTTACCTATCAGTTTATTTAGATCAACTTTTGAATCATTTAATACCAGTTGATACTGAACAGTATCATTTTCGATACTGGTGCGCATTTTTAGAAGATTACCTTCAATCATTTTCCTGATTATTTAAGGTGTCAGTAAGTTTATATAATTTATCCGATCGTCTGATTTTTATCTCAACAGGCATGCTGAAACGCTCTCCTTTGATTGTTTTTTCAACAGGTTTAAGGTCTACTCTGATTTCCGGTACTTTCATCTGAAGCACCCCGGTTGTTGGTCCTGTAATAAGTATTTCATCACCTACCTGCAGACTCTGTGTTTCCATTAAGAATTCTGCTACACCCAATTTTGGAAAGTAGTTTAATCCTTTGCCAATATACATCTTTTTCTTGGTGGCTCTTGAGCCATAATTATGACTCCATTCGCCTAATCGCTGCCCTAAATAATAACCATCCCAGAATCCACGATTGAAGACTTCGGATAATTTGGCATCCCATTCTTTTATCTTTTCTTCGCCATAGGTACCATCTATCACAGCTGAGATTGCCTCGCTGTAACACTGACAAACATTTTTAACATATTCAGCCGAACGGGCTCGTCCCTCGATTTTGAAGACTCTTACACCCGCATCAATCATCTTGTTTAGGAAGTGAATGGTCTTCAGATCTTTGGGAGACATTATGTAATCATTCTCAAGACTCATCTGCATTCCAGACTCTTTTTCGGTCACTTCATAACCTCTTCTGCAAGGTTGTAAACAACCTCCTCGGTTAGCCGAAGAATTCAACTGATGCAGACTAATGTAGCATTTACCAGATGTTGCCATGCATAAAGCACCATGTGCAAACATTTCAATCTGAATCAACTCACCTTTTGGGCCTCGTATATCTTCGTCAATAATTGTCTGATAAATTGATTTAACCTGGTCCATATTAAGCTCCCGGGCTAAAACCACTACATCGGCAAAGTGACTATAAAACTTTAAAGTTTCTACATTTGAGATATTTACCTGAGTTGAAATATGAACTTCAACTCCTTTTTGATGAGCATAGTTGATAGCTGCCTGGTCGGATGCAATAATGGCAGTAACTTCCATTTCTTTTGCAACATCAATAATCTCTCGCATTAATGCTAATTCTTCATTGAAGATGACAACATTAACTGTTAAGTATGTTTTAATGCCATTTTCTTTGGCTATGCGAACAATTTTTCGAAGATCTTCTGTACTGAAGTTATTTGATGATCTTGAGCGCATGTTTAGTTGCTCAATACCAAAATATACCGAATCTGCTCCCCCTTGTATAGCTGCCATTAATGATTCATATGAACCAACCGGTGCCATCACTTCAAAATCTTCCCTTTTCAATCCTTTCATTATCTTACTATCTTCTTTTATGATCGAGCGAAAGAACTTGTAAATATGCTTTCGCCTTTAAGCTGTCTATGTGATTATGAGCGTTTTCCATTTGAATAAAACGTCCCATTCTATTGTCATACACCTGGTATAAACTGTCTTCAACAAATCCCATTGCATCAGGATAATCGAAGAACGCATAACCTTCTACTCCCTTATCCAGCAAGTTCTTACTAAATGGAAATCCATCATCATTTATGCCACACTGATTTAACAATGTTCGGGCCATATCTGTTTGGCTTCCTACTTTGGTTATTGTAGTATCTTTAACGGCTAATGCTCCGCCAGTCCATAGCATTGGTATATGATACCGTTCTTTTACATCATCGGTAAATCTCTCAGGTCCGGGAGTGCTGTGATCAGCCATAAGAATAAACAAAGTATTATCCCATTGCCCGTTTTCTTTTACTTTATTGATGAAATTACCTAAACATTTATCAGTATAAGCTATTGAGTTGTGATATTTATCTTCAAACATTTGTTCCATTGGAACATCAAATGGTTCATGACTACTGAGTGTGAAATAGAAATAAAAGTAAGAGCCTTGAGCATTATTCATTTCTTCGGCAAGTCGGTCAAAAGTATATTCATCATGAACGCCCCATTTTTCGCCTTGATATTTTGATGGAAAATCAACCATTTGAATAACCCGTTTAAAACCTGCCTGATTCACAAAAGAGTTCATGTTCTTGAATCCCATGTCGCCACCATACATATACATGATGTCGTTGTAGCCGGCTTCATCAAATTTTTTGGGTAGAAAGGATAAGGTTTCTGTTTTATCAGGCATGCGTATGATTGAATAGGTTGGCATGACCTGATATCCTGCTAATGCGGCCACCAATCCTTTATCCGATCGGGAAGCGGCAGCATAAAAATTAGTAAATAAAACTCCTTCTTTGCATAAATTAGTAAAATTCGGAGTTACCGGATGTCCTCCTAATGGTTCAATAATATGACCGGCAAAACTTTCGAGCAGAATAACAACCACATTGGGTCTCTCAACGGATAGTAAATGAGAGTATTCACCTGATTCAGCTTTTAAATCACTAAAAATTTGCTCAGCTTCATTATCATCCATAAAATGATAATGTTTTTTGGTAGCATCCAGTCTCTTGTATGAATACATCAGATTCCAGATTGGGTTTAAAGCTGCCATATTAGCAAAACGTTGTGATGAAAAGTAAGCAGCCCCTGTATTTAAGGGTGCAACACCCACCCCACCACGTATGGGTATAATTAGTAATCCTGCCAAAAGAATTAAAGTAGGAAGTTGAATGAAGAACATTGTCCAACTCATTTTCTCCTTTATAATTTTTAGAGGCTTTACAAGCTTTCCAAAACCATAAATGATAAAGGCATTTATTAATATAAATGCAACAAAGAAGCCAATGGATTGATGCCATTCTAGAGACCAAAGCACAACCTTGGGATCGTTAAGGAAACTCATTGCTTCTGCATCCAGATGTCTTCCCCAGAAAGAGAATAGGTACGTGTCGGATAATAGTAGGCCTGAAAAAATAATGATAAGAATATAGCTAAAGTATGTGATAAATCGATAGCTGTATTTGCGCGTAAGAACCAAAGAAATCAATTGTGCAAAAACTACCATCATCATCATGTATCCTATGATGGAAAGATCCATCCTTCCACCATAAAAAAATGACTTTATTAAATTGGTGGTTTGTGTATCTTTAATGAAATCAGCGTTAAAGGATATAAATATCAATCGGTGAAGAATAAAAAAAAGTAACCAGAATATAATGGTTCTTCCCCAGAAGATATAAAATCGTTTTACCATAAATACATACAATTTTATCAGTTATAGAAATAAAGAAACTTACTTCTTTTTTGCAAGTTCAAATAGAAGAAATGACTCTATTTCATCAACCATTTTATCAATTGTGAAGTTTTCAGCAACATGTTTTTTTGCATTCAAACCCATTTCCTGATAATTTTTATCATCAATCATTGAAAGAATGCTTTTAACCAGTTCATCCTTGTTGGCAGGCGGAATAATTAAACCATGCTTTTTATCTTCCATTAATTCAGTCACACCGTTTACATTTGTACTTATCACAGGTATTCCAACAGACATGGCTTCCATAAGTGAATTTGGCATCCCCTCATATAAAGAAGGTAGAACAAACAAATCAGCACCTTTTAATAATGGGATAACATTTTCTTGAAAACCAATTAAGAAGACGTTGGATGATAAACCATTTTTTGAGATCTGTTCTTTTAATTCTCTTTTTCGTTTGCCTTTACCGGCAATAAAAAAATAGGTGTCAGGCTTTAGTTTGATGACTTCTTTAGCGGCATCAATCAGGTATTTAAATCCTTTTTGCGTTGATAATCTTCCTGTGGATAAAACTTTATAAGAGTTTTCATTGACCTTTATGAATTTGCCATAATCAAATGGTTTTAATTCATCATTATGATTTTCAACACCGTTATGTATTACTTTTACAAAACCATCAGCCCACCAGCCATAACTGTCATATTCCTTTTTAATGGTATCTGTATTGGTAATAATGCCATCGCAGAAAGGTAAAAAGCTATACTTATACTTTTTAGAATTATTGAGTAGCTGGACTCCTTGTCGACTGTATACAAGGCAGTTTGATTTAAGTAGTTTTTTTACTAAAAAACCTGCAATTCTAACATCACGATTCTGGCATCCTATTATCGCATCAAAAGGCTTTTCTTTATAATACTTTTTCAGTTTTAATAAGCCAAGAAGACTGAAATCGGAATAAATGCTAATGGGTAATACAGGCAATTCATCGGCTTTTGCATGTCGCTCTAACAAAGAGTTTTGGGAGCAACCAATATATACTTCATGACCCCTGGAAATTAATTTCTTAGCAGTCATAAGCATCCATTTCTCTCCTCCACCCCATTTAGTTCGACCTATGGAATTTAGTAGTAAAAGCCTCATTCAAAGTGTTTTTCTTTCTTCTCTTTCTATTTGTTATACCTTAAGATTGGTATATTAGAAGGAGTTGATTTAAATAAGCTGCAAAATAAAGGTATTAATATGAATAATAAGACAGCTTAGCTGATTTTTCGTAAATGAAATAGTAAATAGTTTAAATTACATTTAAATTCAGGTGTTTTGTTTTACCTTTCATAATAATGATAAGTCATTATCATTTTCTTACCTTTGTCAAGGTATAGCAAACAGAGTATATACGTTAAACAGTTATAATCTTTGCCATTACTCTATGAGAATTGGATTCGATGCCAAAAGAGCATTTTTTAATAGAAGCGGACTAGGAAATTATAGTCGATGGTGCATTGATGCCTTGACCAAATTTCATCCAGAACAGGAATATTTTCTTTATAAACTTAAAGAAGATAAAGGAATTGAGTTTGAGTCTATCAAGCATGCACAGACGGTTATGCCCGATTCATTTCTACACAAAACTTTTCGAAATTACTGGAGGACAAAAGGGGTAACGAAAGAGATTAAAAAGAATAATCTGGATATTTATCATGGATTGAGCCATGAGTTACCCATTGGAATTGGCAAAACAAATACCAAATCAGTGGTAACAATGCATGATGCTATCTTCATGCGTTTCCCTCATTTGTATGATGCAAGTTATCGTTCTATTTTTAAAAGAAAATACAAGCATGCACTAAAGATTGCTGATGGTATTATAGCCATTAGTAAGCAGTCGAAAGATGATATTGTTGAGTTCTTTGGAACTGACCCTGATCGAATCAAGATTATTTATCAGGGTTGTAATCCAATATTTTATGATAGTGCATCGATCGAAGAGATCGATAAGATTAAAAGGAAGTATCATCTTCCTGATGAATTTATTTTGTATGTTGGAACAATTGAGCCACGCAAAAATTTACTTGGAATTTTTGAAGCTTTGGTGAAGTCAAATATAGATTTGCCTGTGGTGGCTGTTGGCAGACCAACACAATACCTGTCTAAAATCAAGAAATTCGTTACAGACAATAATATTGAAGATAAAGCCATTTTTCTCCACAACGTTGAAACACCTGAGTTACCTGCAATATATCAAATGGCAAAATTGTTTGTTTATCCTTCTTTGTTTGAGGGGTTTGGTATACCCATCTTAGAAGCTTTAAACTCAGGAACGCCTGTTATCACAACAAAAGGAAGTTGTTTTCCTGAGGTTGGTGGTGACGCTGCCCGTTATTCTGAGTATGGCAATACTGAAGAACTTGGCGATTTAATGAAATCAATTTTGAATGATTCAAATCTTCAGAAGGCAATGATTGAAGAAGGTAAAAAACAGGCTCTGAATTTTAGGGAAGAAGAGGTTGCTCAAAATCTTATTTCTTATTATAAGGAAGTATTATCTCAATAATTCAGGTTAATTTATTCGTGAAATTGTGAATAAGATTACTCAAATACTTCCATTAAGAACCAGAAAGAACAATAAGTTTAAATATTACGCTTCTAATTTTATTAGGCTTTATATTAATAAGTTTTTGCCACAAAGAAGATTAGAAACGCAACTCAAATCAATCTCTAGTTTTGATGAGGCATACATTTTAGAAAGGGTTAACTATTATAATAAAATACAGGATTATACTCCATTAAGTAAAGGCATTCAACTTAACGACTTTTTGTATACAGGTAGACTCAAAACATATTTCTTTGATACAGTTGAATACACGCGGTTTTTTAATAAAGATTTAAAATTTAATTATCTCTTCGGAGATATCACAGAAATACCATCAGAGCCTTCAATAGTTAAAAGCAGACCAATAGTTGAAAGTAACGAGAATTCTGTTTTGTTGAACTTAAATAGAATTCGACATTTTAATTTTATATACGATCGCAAGCATTTTGCCGATAAAAAGGATCGATTGGTTTGGCGAGGTTATATTAAAAATGGATTAGTTAATAGAATTTCTTTTATGGAGAAGTTCATCAATCATTCAATGTGTGATGTTGGACAGGTTAAAGGAAGGAATATTGATAGTAGTTGGTTTAAAGAAAAGCTATCCATTCAGGAGCAATTGGAATATAAGTTTATCATGAGTCTTGAAGGTAATGATGTTGCAACCAATCTAAAATGGATCATGTCTTCTAATTCCGTTGCAGTTATGCCAAAACCAAAATTTGAAACATGGTTTATGGAAGGCAAGCTACTTCCGGATTATCATTATATTCATGTTGAGGATGATTATTCTAATCTGGAAGAAAAACTAAATTATTATATGCTTAACCCTGATAAAGCAATTGGTATTGTTAAAAATGCAAATGCGTTTGTTAAACAGTTTCAGAATAAGAAACAAGAAGATCTAATCTCATTAATGGTTCTTCAAAAATATTTTGATAAAACCAATGCAGGATACAGTATTTAGCTATATTATAGCTAGTGTTGTTTTAAAATACAAAATATAATCTGAGTTATTGGATTTCCTTTAAAAATCAACTTCGATAAAGCTAGCAATTGAACTCAGTTTATGGCGATTTTTAATATTCAAGCCGGTTAATTTGCTGAATGTTTAATTAAATTCTTCTTAAGATACTGGGGTAAATCTGGGACCTTTTCTATTTAGTAATTAAATGCTTCCCAGAAGCAACATCAATCTTTTTATTACTTTTACACAACTAATTAGTAGTTTAAACTAGAGTGAAGTTTAAGGGGGATAAAGAGTTTCTGCGTTTTATTATTAATAATAATCAATTGTATTGTTCTCTTTTATTGGCCTGATTAATTATTTAAACGTAAGATGTGAGAGACTTTTTTGAATTCAAATGGAAGTACTATCTTCAAAAACTTGTGTTTCTTTTTAAGCAAGTAAAACACATTGATAAATTTCTTTTCACTTCTCAAATTGGAACAGAGAAATGGATACTTGGAGCAAAGGCACGGCGATTATCAAGATATTTCAATGAAGAAAGTGAAGTTTTGTATTCACAAAATTTTAAGAATCTGCCGGTTGCCAATGGGTATTATTTTCTGCATCAGAAATATTTTTCAAGAGCATTACGATACAATCCGTTTTTAGCAAAGAAGAAATGTTTTGTGATGTTTACACATCCTGTTTGGACCAAATTCTATTCAAAAAATCATGCTGCCTACACCTTGCGGAAAGCATAAAAGGTTATTTGTCTTAACCAGAACATGGCCAATGAATTGATACAGATGGGTGTTAAAAAAGAGAATGTATTGGTATATCATCTAGCTTCCAATCCTGAATTTTTCACACCAAAAGAAAAAAGAGAAGGAAATACCATTGGTTTCTGTAGTGCCTATTACGAAAGAAAAAATCCTGAACTTATTTGTGATTTGGTGTTGAATATGCCTGATTATAATTTTTTACTTGTAGGGAAAGATTGGGACAAATATGATAAGTTCGACAAAATGCTGAATTCACCTAATTTCAGATATGTCGATAATGCGGAGTATGAAGATTATCCCTCTTTGTATAAGCAAATGGATGTTTTTTGTTCCCCTTCATTTTTAGAAGGAGGCCCTGTACCATTATTAGAAGCAATGCTCTCTAACTTGGTTCCGGTAGCTTCTGATACAGGTTTTTGTCCTGATATTATTCGTCACGGTGACAATGGTTTCTTGTTTGATCCATATAACGACTCACTTGAAACAGTGATGGACAGCATTAGAAAAGCTTTTCTAATTAAACAGAATGTAAGGAATGATGTCATTGATTTCTCTTGGGCAAAATATGGAGAAAAGCTTCATCAAGTTTATTTATCTTTGTAATTATAATATTTTTAAAGAATAGGTCATTATGCATCTAGGAGTAATCCTGCCACATACAAAACTATACGGAGGCGTAAAGCGATTTTTGGAGCTTGGAAATATCTTTTTAAAGATGGGACATCAGTTTACTGTGTTTACTCCAGATGGTAAAGGTCCTGATTGGTATGACTTTAAGGGATCAATGGCAGCGTTAGGAGATTTGAGCTCTTATACCTTGGATGCGCTTTTTTTGACAGATTCTAATCGTATTGACTACCTTGTTAATAGTAATGCTAAGCGCAAGATATTCTATCATGTAAAGGAGAACGAGCCAATGAAAGATATTCTTAAGCATAAGGATATTGAAATATTTGCCTGTTCATCCAATATATATGAGTATGATAAAAAGAAATTCCATATTCAACCATTCAAAGCGATAGGAGGTATTGATACCACTGTTTATAAACCTAAAAAGATTGATAAAGAGCCATCTGATGTTTTTACTATTATGATGTATGGACGGCTTTCGGTTAAGCGTAAGGGTACTATGATTGCTATTAAGGCCTGTGAAAGTCTATATAAAAAACACAAAAACATTAGATTACTACTGTTTGATTCTCCTGTGGATAAAAAATCACAACTGATGATCGAGCAATTTAGTTCGACTGTACCATTTGATTTTGTTCTTAATCATCCTTTTGAAAAAAATACGGAGTTATTCCATCGTGCTGATATTTTTGTTTCAGCGGAGAAAAGAGCAGGTTGGGCTAATACCGTTGCGGAAGCTATGGCTTGTGGAATACCTGTGGTTGCCACTCAGTCGGGAACTAAGGATTTAATTATTGATAAACAAACCGGAATATTGGTTCGCAGGAATCGATGGGCTATTAAAAAAGGTATTAAGTCTGTTTTGCTTGATATCGAAAAGCAAAAAACTCTGGGTGCAAATGGGCGAAAGAAGATTGAAGAGTTTGATTGGAACAGACTTGCTGAAGTAATTATTAAACATCTGGAGAATTAATAGCTGTTATTAGTTTTATCAAAGTAATTTAATCGAATACGATTACCATGAAGACCTCTGTAATTCTTTCATTTTATAATAAAATAGATTGGCTGAAGCTTGTGCTGGCTGGTTATTCCCGACAATCGTTTAAAGAATTCGAAATTATTATTGCAGATGATGGTTCAGCATCTCATGTAGTAGATGAAATTATTGCAATTAAAGACTCTTATCCATTTAAGATAAAACATGTTTGGCATGAAGATATTGGATGGAATAAAAATGCCATTTTAAATAAGGCGATTTTAGCTGCTGAATCAGACTATATCATTTTTAATGACGCAGATTGTATTCCTCACAGGCACTTTGTGAAGGAGCATTTTATAAATAAATTGACGGATACTGTTTTAGCCGGAAGGCGTGTTAATCTGAGTGCTGAACTAACTTCCAAACTTACACCTGAAATGGTTAAGAAAGGTTATATGGAAAGGCGGGGTTTTTTAAAGACATTTCTGACATTTGAAAAACACTCAGAAAATGGAATTTACGTTCGAACTTCCTTTCTAAGAAAGAAGATCAATAAGAAAGATAAAGGCATATTAGGTTCAAATTTTTCTTTGCATAAGCAAATGCTTTTGAACATAAATGGATTTGATGAACGATACACTTTACCAGCTATTGGAGAAGATACAGATCTTGAAGCCAGATTACGAAATTATGGTTATAAAGTAAAACCAGTTAAACACCTTGCTATTCAGTATCATCTCTTTCATAAGACCTTACCTCGTGATGAGAAATTCAGGAGTATATTAGAGGATCACATTAAAAATAAGATTTATTGGACTGAATATGGTTTGACAAAAACAGGTAAGGATACTATTTAAACCTGTTTTTCTATTGATCTTCAAAGATTTTTTTGATTTTATTTACAGAATCACCGAAGCTGAAATAGTCAAATGCTCTTTGATTTCCTTTCTGTCCAAGTTCGATACAGAATTCTTTATTTTTTATTAGTTGAGCTAAGGCATTGGCGAACTCATTAATATTGTAATTCTCGATTAATAAACCTGTTTCATTATGGATAACTATTTCTTTGGCTGAACTGGTATTGTATGCAACTACTGGTAAGCTGCAAAACATGGCTTCTACCATAACATAACCAAATCCTTCGTAGCGCGATGATAATGCAAAGACATCACACTTACTTAGAAAACCATAGCTGTCTTCAATAAAACCAGCAAATTCAATATTCTCTTCCAGGTTATTTTCTGTAACCAGAGCACGAAGTTCAGTTTCTTTACTTCCACTTCCACCAATAATAAGTTTAAAGTCAACAGCCATATTTTTCAATACTGAAGCTGATTGAATTAGTAAATCAAAACCCTTTTGGGGTTCGAGTCGACCTAATGCTCCAATTACAGTTGGATTATTCTTATTTTCAGGGTATTTATTTTTTGGAGGAATAATGCCATTGTTTATGACTTGTATTTTGTCTTCAATTCTAATTCCACTTTTTAACAATGATAATCTTGTTGCCTCTGAATTAGCAATTATATTGGTGACAATGTTCTCGAGAAGATTCCTGTTTATAAAGGAATTCTTTATCACTTTATCGCTTCCTCTCCGATAAATAATCTTTTTAATTCCGCATGCTTTGGCAACTTTTGCTACAAGTTTTAGTTCGTTTGGACCGTTAAATATTATCAGATCAAAATGATGGGCCAATAATAACTTTTTTAATCTCGAACTTTTAAAGGGATTGAGAAAGCTAAATTTATTAACATCAAATAACAGCTTATGAATCTTTTCTGAATTGATCTTTTGGTTAAGTACACTTTTTTCAGCTAATAAGAATGATACTTTATAACCTTCTAGTTCAGAAAAAGCTGTAGCCATTTCGAGATGCCATTTTTCTCCACCACCCCAGGATTTATTAGTATTGCAAAAGCAAATATTCATACTTAGTTTTTTGTTAAAGAAATAAAGATATTACAACTTTAGCAAAAAAGCGGATAAGACAATTTGCCTTAATCCGCTTTACAAACTATTAATCACATAAGTTCTTATATTTGAGGTACCCCTGTTGAGGTGCGCACAACTTTCTTAATTTGTCCATTCTCGTCATATTCCAGTTTATCAATGCAGACACTACGACGGAAAGGTCCGCCCGTTTTAGAGCTTGCATCATGATAAATGAAATAATCCTGACCTTTAAAGGTGATGATAGCCTGATGATTGGTTGGAGAATTAGGTAGTGTATCATTAATTACTCCCTGATATTCCCATGGGCCATGAATACTTTTTGAAGTTGAATATTCGGTAGTTGATGGGTAATGAGCTGCATACGACAAATAATAAGTATCACCTTTTTTATGAATCCAGGGAGCCTCAAAAAAGTTTTTAGCATCAACAGTCATTACAGGTCCATCTGTTTCAACCATATTGTCTTTTAGTTTTACATAGCGTGCAGCATTCCACGACCCCCAGAACATATAAACCTGTTTGTCATCATCAACATAAACAGCAGGATCGATATTTAAGACGATTGAGTTGGCTGTAGTATCAGCAATAATCGATTTGCCACATGCATCTTTATACGGGCCCAGCGGATGATCAGCAACAGCCACGCCCATTGCAAATCCTTCATGTACACGTGTTGTAGAATCCTTATGAACCATTGGGACATACCACCAGAATTTACCATTGTTTTCAACACAATGGCCTGCAAAAGCATTATGAGATGCCCATTCAAAGTCATCAAGCGATAGTTTTACGCCATGGTTCGTCCAGTTGACCATATCTGGTGTTGAAAAAACATACCATTTCTTCATCACAAATCCTTCATGACCTGGTTCTGCCTCATCAGATCCTGTAAATAAATACAAGGTGTCATTATACACCAATGCGCATGGATCAGCTGTTAACGGATTATCATCAAAAAGTGGATGTCCACTGTATTTTACTTCTTTAGTTTGACAGGCTGCAGCTATGATTACAAGTGCTGCTGCAAACAAAAATTTAATTGACTTCATTTTATCGATTGATTTTAGTTTACTTACATCTGGTATTTAGTTTCAAAACTATAAAAACCGGATGTACTATTGGGGGAAGTTGGTGTAATTAAAGTGGAGAAAAATGGAAAAACTTCGAATAAATCAAACACTCTGATAATTCAAATCTTTATCCTACACCTTATTCCTAAAAAATATAGTAATTTTGCAAAGTGTGCATAACATTTGTCAATTCTATATGTTATTAAACATTGACTGCTGCTCTCCGGAGTTGAAGCAAATACCATAAAAACATTAACCACATTTATTTTTACCGATATTTTATGACAAGAACGGAATTGTTATATAAAATTGTTAAAGAGCGGGTGCTCTTGCTGGATGGAGCGATGGGGAGCCTTATTCAAAACCATAAACTGGAGGAAGAAGACTTTAGGAGCGAACGTTTTAAAAACCATAGTGCCCCGCTGAAAGGCAACAATGATCTCTTGTCGATTACTCAGCCACAAATTATAAAAGGCATACACAAGCAATACCTTGAAGCTGGTTCCGATATAATTGAAACCAATACTTTTAATGCAACATCTATTTCGCAGGCTGATTATGAAATGGAATTTGTTGTGAGTGAGTTGAATAAGCAAAGTGCCATCATTGCCCGTGAAGCAGCTGAAGAATTTAATACCGATGATAAACCTCGTTTTGTAGCAGGTGCAATTGGCCCTACAAATAAAACAGCTTCGTTATCTCCTGATGTTAATAACCCGGGTTTTCGTGCGGTTAGTTTTGATGATTTAAAAGAGGCTTACCGCGAACAGGTGGATGGATTACTTGATGGAGGTGTTGATTTGTTTCTGGTTGAGACTATTTTCGACACCTTGAATGCCAAGGCTGCTTTGTTTGCTATTGATGAAGCATTGAAAGACAGAGGCATTGAAAAAATGCCGGTTATGGTTTCGGCAACAGTAGCTGATGCGAGTGGGCGAACATTATCCGGTCAGACCATGGAAGCATTTCTGAATTCTGTTTCTCATGTTGATTTGCTTTCGGTTGGGTTGAATTGCTCATTCGGAGCCAAAGACTTAAAACCATATATTGAGGAGTTAGGTAAAAAAGCACCTTTCAAAATCAGTGCTTATCCTAATGCAGGTTTACCAAACCAGTTTGGTGAGTATGACGAGACACCTGTTCAAATGGCACCTCAGGTGAAAGAATATCTTGAGGGTGGTTTGGTAAATATTATTGGTGGATGCTGTGGTACAACTCCTGATCATATTCGTGAGTTTGCCAAAATGATCAAACAGGCTCAGGTTCATAAAGAGGCAAAGGTTGATCATGTAACCCGTTTGAGTGGATTGGAAGGTTTGACTTTCTCGAAGGAATCAAACTTCATCAATGTGGGTGAACGGACCAATGTGGCAGGATCACTTAAGTTTGCCCGTTTGATAAGGGAAGAAAAATACGACGAAGCTTTAAATATTGCCCGTGATCAGGTTGAAGGGGGTGCTCAGATCATTGATGTAAACATGGATGATGCCATGTTGGATGCCAAGAAGGAGATGGTTACCTTTTTAAACCTGATGGGATCAGAGCCTGATATTGCACGTCTTCCGGTTATGGTTGACAGTTCAAAGTGGGAAGTGCTGGAAGCAGGATTGAAATGTTTGCAAGGTAAAGCAGTTGTTAACTCAATCAGTTTAAAAGAGGGTGAAGAACCATTTTTGGCTCAGGCTGCAAAGATAAAGCAATATGGTGCTGCCGTTGTTGTAATGGCATTCGATGAAAAAGGTCAGGCAGACACCTTTGAGCGACGCACGGAGATTTGTTCGAGAGCTTATAAATTATTGACTGAAAAAGTAAATTTTGCTCCGGAAGATATCATTTTTGATCCTAATATCCTGGCAATTGCAACCGGTATTGAAGAACACAATAACTATGGTGTTGATTTTATTAATGCCACTAAATGGATCAAGGAAAATCTGCCATATGCTAAGGTAAGTGGTGGCGTTAGTAATCTTTCTTTCTCATTCAGAGGAAATAATGTTGTGCGCGAGGCAATGCACTCGGCCTTTTTGTATCATGCCATCAAGGCTGGTATGGATATGGGTATTGTAAATCCGGGAATGCTTCAGATTTATGATGATATTCCGAAGGATTTATTGGAGCGGGTGGAAGATGTGATTCTGAATCGCAGAGAAGATGCAACAGAACGTCTGATTGAATTTGCTGAGAAACTGAAAGACCAGAAAGTAGAAGGCAAGGAAGATGATCGTTTGAAATGGAGAGATGGTAATCTCGAGGAGCGTTTGTCATACTGTTTGGTAAAAGGTATTCCTGATTTTCTTGAAGAAGACTTAGCAGAGGCTCGTGATAAATATGAGTTCTCTTTAGATATAATTGAAGGTCCGTTGATGGCCGGTATGGATGTGGTAGGTGACTTATTCGGATCGGGTAAAATGTTTTTACCTCAGGTGGTTAAAACGGCTCGGGTAATGAAAAAGGCGGTAGCTATTTTGCAACCTTTTATCGAAGAAGAAAAGGCAGCTGCCGGAAACACCAGTTCATCAGCCGGTAAAGTGCTGATGGCAACTGTTAAAGGAGATGTTCACGATATAGGGAAAAATATTGTGGGTGTTATTCTGGCTTGTAACAATTATGAGGTAATCGACCTTGGTGTGATGGTCCCCACTGAGAAAATTATTGATGAAGCCATCAAACAAGAGGTGGATATTATTGGCTTGAGTGGATTGATTACTCCATCATTGGAAGAGATGGTAAATGTTGCCCGTGAGATGGACAAGCGGAATTTAAGTCTTCCATTGCTGATTGGTGGAGCAACAACATCCAAAATACATACAGCTGTAAAAATTGAACCCAACTACAAACACCCTGTTGTGCATGTAAAAGATGCATCAAAGAGTGTACAGGTAGTAAGTGCTTTGTTGTCTAATAAGGACAAGGAAAAGTTTGCCGAAAGTATCAGAAATGAATACGAGGGGCTTCGTGAGCGCAATTCAAATAAGAAAGAAGTGAAACTGGTTTCTATTGAAGAGGCACGTGCAAAAAAGCATCAGATAGATTGGAAAAATACCATTACACCTCTTCCAACAGATATAGGTGTCAGGGTATTGGAGGATTATCCAATTAACGAGATTCGTAAATTTATTGACTGGACGTTCTTTTATCAGGCATGGCGACTGACAGGTAATTACGATGGCATTGAAAATGTATCTGACGAAGCTTCGGAGTCAAGCTGGCTGGAACGTTTCAAAACGGAAGAAGGACTTGCAAAAGCTAAGGAGGCCTTAAAGTTATATCAGGATTCGCAGGCAATGCTTGATCGAATTGAAAAAGAACACATGCTTCAGGCTAATGCCGTATTCGGAATATTCCCGGCTAACAGTGTGGGTGATGATATCGAGGTATATACCGATCAATCGAGACAGGAAGTGTTAACCACTTTCCATCATATAAGAGAGCAACAGGAGAAACCGGGCAAGGAGGTTTATCATTGTTTGAGTGATTATGTGGCTCCAAAAGACAGTATGCGATTTGACCATATTGGTGGTTTTGCTGTAACAGCTGGTATCGGTATTGAAAAGTGGACAGCACTTTTTGAAGCAGAACATGACGATTACAGCAGTATTTTGTTGAAATCACTGGCCGATCGTCTGGCTGAAGCATTTGCTGAATTACTTCATTACCGGGTTCGTACCGAATTCTGGGCGTATGCGCCTGATGAGGTAATTGATCATGATAATCTTATTCGGGAGCGATACAGAGGTATTCGTCCTGCGTTGGGTTATCCAGCCTGTCCTGATCACAGCGAAAAGCGTGCACTTTTTGATCTGTTAAATGCTGAGGACAATGCAGGAATCACATTGACGGAACACTTCAGTATGTTGCCTAACGCATCAGTCAGCGGTATTTATCTGGCTCATCCTGAAGCTATGTATTTTGGTGTGGGCAAGATTGGTAAAGATCAGGTGGATGATCTGGCTAAACGAAAGCAAACAACAGTAGAGGATGTGGAAAAATGGATTCCGCTAAACCTTCAATATAAATAAACATTAACCATTATAAGCAAGTTGGTAGGGTGATACCACAGCATCAGGTCAACTTGAAAACTAATTAACAGTAAAACATGACTGTAGCCGAATTAATTAATTCATCGAAAAAAACTGCTTTTTCATTTGAATTGTTGCCTCCTTTGAAAGGTAACAACATCGATAAGGTTTTTTACACTATCGATCAGTTAAAAGAGTTCAATCCATTGTATATTAATATCACTTCGCATCGCGATGAGATGGTATACAAAAATACAGAGAATGGTCTTTTCGAACGCCGTGTAGTTCGTAAACGTCCGGGTACTGTTGCAGTAGCTGCTTCAATTCAGCATCGCTATGGAATTAAGGTGGTACCACATATTATTTGTAGTGGTTTTACAAAAAGCGAAACCGAATATGCACTCATCGATCTGAATTTTCTGGGGATTAATGATATTTTGGTTCTTCGCGGAGACAATGCTCAGCGTGAACGTTTCTATCAACCTAATGAAGAGGCAAATAAATATGCCATTGATCTTGTAAATCAGGTTAAAGAACTGAATCAGGGTAAATTCCTCGATGGAACATTAATGGATCCTTTTGATACACCATTTAGCTTTGGTGTGGCAGGTTATCCTGAAAAGCATGAAGAGGCACCTAATCTGGATTCGGATTTGAGTTTTCTTAAAGCAAAAGTTGATGCTGGAGCTGAGTATATTGTAACACAGATGTTTTTCGACAACCAGAAGTATTTTGAGTTTGTTGATAAATGTCGTGCTATGGGTATAAATGTTCCAATTATTCCGGGATTAAAACCAATCACTTTAATGAATCAGCTTACGGTGTTGCCAAAGATTTTCCATGTGGATATTCCTGAAGATTTTGCAAAAGAAATACGTAAATGTAAAAATAATGATGAGGTGAAACAGGTAGGTGTTGAGTGGACTATCCAACAGGCCAAAGAACTAATGGCACATAATGTTCCTATCTTACATTTCTATACCATGATGGCAACTCAAAGTACACGTCAGGTAGCTGAGGCTATTTATTAATGCAGGTATATTCTGAATTTAGGAATATTACTAAGAAATATAGATTTCCATGTTAATTGAGTCTTTCAATGGCATGGAAATTTTTCATTTAGTGATAGTTGTCAGAATAAATATTGCGCTTGAACTTTTAATTCAGTGAGCTTGTTTCCTTTTATTTCCTGATAACCTGAGCTGATACTTTCTTTGTTTCGATACATGACATGTGATAAGCGACACCAGAACCGTAAACCACGCATAATTTTCACATTCGCATTCGCAATAATTTTGGCTCCACTGTATTGATAAGAAGGAATAGTGAAAGCATACAAAACATCCGGTTCATAGGAGTATATGCGACTGTTGTAATCATCCACATCAAATAAAGTATATCTGAACGAAGCTCCAATTTTTTTGCCGGTGTAAATAATATCCTGTAATACCATCCAGCCTGTTGAGTTTTCGTCACCATTAAAGAATGAATGTTCTGTTTGGGTATGAAATTCCCATTGATCATTTAGTTTGAAATCATAATAAATACGAATACTCCGTTTGGTATAATCTGATATCTCATAAAGTGTAAGAGACTTTGATGAGTTAATCTCTTTTGTAGTGCTTTTGTAACGAATATAAAAGGAGTGTTGCCAATTGATTTGATGATCGAGCTGAAAGAACCACTCAAATCCTGCTGATGGAGCATAAACATTATAACGCAACCAACTGTATTGAAATAAATCAGCATATGTTTTTACAGTCCATCGTGGGATGGGCTTAAACTGAAAGGATGCATAAATCCCTGATTCTCCTCCTGGAACCGAAGATTCTGCAAATGGCTGGTTGTTTAATGCTGTAAAACCATTGCTGTATTTGCGATAGGCTAAACTGGTTATTATATCTGAGCCTGGTTTGTAAGTCAGACCCTGGTATAAACCCCATTCCTTGAAATTTTGGAATGCGAATTCGCCAAATAAGTTTAGTTTACCCAGAAAAATGGATGGTGATATCCAGGCTGATTCTAATCTATTGCCCGAAAAATGATACATATTTTTTAAATGCTGCTCTGGTTGCCAGTTCTTATTGATATGCCAGTTAGAATAACCTGCATCAATACTAAATAAATGATGCTTGAATTGCAGATCAGCTCCCAAAATAGATTCCTTTATTGTGTGACGATTGGCAATTTCGGATGCTGTTCGATGATATCCTGTTTCCTGAATGGAACGGATAAAATCTTCTTCTTTTATAGAATCTGACTGCACTGAACCATCAATCGTTTTAAATGAATAGAATGGTGTTAACAGCACCTTCTTGAGACTAACTTCAGTGGCTATTCCTCTGAAAAAGGAAGATTCGTTTACTGAGGTATAGTTATTTAATCCTCTGCTTCGCCTTCTTAACTGGCCGGTTTCAGTTGATTTTGAAAATGCCATATCGCTCCATATACCCAATCCTTGTCCGAATGAAAGGCGATAATCACCAATTATTAGTTTCTTAATTGCATTGTTAACATCATTCCATTGCAGAAATGCTGATGTAAAATCTGCAATTGGCTGAGCATCTGGGAAAGCCGCTTCACCCGGGTCTTTCTCAAGTGTAAATCCTGCAATCCATTTATCACCTATGTCAACTCTACCTTTTGTTAACCATCTTAACTTACTACCTGCATAAGCAGGAGGAATGGAGTCTGATTCTGATAAATAACCCTGCGGAGTCTGGACCCAGGTTTGAAGTCTTCCGAGAAATCGATAGTTAGTGTAGTATTTTTGTTTTTTTATTACCTCTCCGACGGTGACAAAAGGTAGCATTCTTTCAATTGTTGGTTGATCCAGATCTTCTATTGCCTGCAACTCATAAACACCCATGATCGGACCATTATTATATTGGTAGAAAAGGATGTTTTCAATCTGGTAATCATTTAAAAAGAAAAGTTTTTCCAGTTCCTCTTTAGTTGTGTTATTTAGGTTGATTGGATTTTGAGTTAGATTAATAAGATCATTCACAAGTTCGTCATAGTCGAAATCCATCTGTTGCTGTTCTGCAAGCTGCTCAATCATATCCGATATCATCTTTCGTGCATCGTTTATATCCTGAGCATTGGTTATAACTACAATACTCATGAGAATCACAAGTAGTACAGTTCTTTTCATTTTTTCTTATGATTGAATAAATAAGAGATTCCTGCAGCAGATGAAATGCCCAACTGTTGATGATATCGGAATCCAACATCAATATTGATCTTAGGCCATTTAAATCCTGATCCGAAAGTGAATTCTAAAGGTTTACCTTTTACACCTGATCTCACAAATAAGAATTGATTAATAGCCAACTCAATAGCTCCTTTAAAAACCGGATCCCTGTCCAGTTCTTTTTCGGCTTCAGCAATTACCCTTATCCAGTCGTTATTCGACCACGTTATTCCCACATTAAAATAAGAGGGTATATCAATCTTAAGGTTTGCATAACTCATTTTTGCTTGCTCAGGATTGGCAATTAACAAAGCCATATAAAATTCTGAAGTTATCTTTTGAGTTAATCCAAAAGCAGAATAATATCCATCACTTCTACCACTTGACTCAATCTTATGGTTAGCATAGTTGTATTGAAAGAAGGCAGAAGTAGTGCTGCCAAAACTTCTACTGTAAGATATTCCATATCTGGTTACAAGACTTTTGCTATATCCACTCTGTAAAACTCCGGCTGATATAACGCCAAATTTTATTGGAAATGCAGCAGCAATAGCTCTGGTGCTTAATTCTTTAATGCTGAATTTATTTTGAAAGGATGCGCCAATACCTGGATCAGTGTAAGTCGCTAAGGATGACGCATTGTTAAAGGATGCCCAAACAGATTGATCCATAGTTTTAACATCAGCCAAGGCATTATTAACAGGGCCGGTATAAGTCAATTCCTGAGCAAAAGCATTTAGTGCAGTTAGTGAACCGGCAAGGATTAGAACACTCAAATACCTATTCATAATACGGTCTGGTTATCAGTATTATAAATTTATTAATTAAAATGTTCAAAGTCAAATAAACAAAAAGAGTCAACTCATTTGAGTTGACTCTCCAAAAACATTATTAAAACAAAATCTTAGTTTGTTTTAAACTTATACTTTACTTCAGCTAATTCCTGATTAGCTTTAACAATTTTATCTTTCAGGCTTTCTTTAAATGCGGCTACTTTCTCAGCAAGAGCAGCATCGCCGGTTGCAATAATTTGTGCAGCCAGAATTCCTGCATTTTGGGCGCCATTAATTCCAACAGTTGCTACAGGTATTCCCGGAGGCATCTGAACAATAGCTAATAAAGCATCAAGTCCATCCAGGCTGGCATTAATTGGTACACCAATAACCGGTATTTTCACCATCGAAGCAATTACTCCAGGCAAATGAGCTGCCATCCCAGCAGCTGCAATAATAACTTTCACCCCTCTGTCTTCTGCGTTCTTGGCAAACTCCTCTACTTGTGCAGGCGTTCTATGAGCCGACAAAGCGTTAATTTCAAAAGGAATTTCAAGGTCATTCAAAAAGTCGGCAGCTTTTTTCATCACTGGCAAATCAGATGTGCTACCCATAATAATGCTCACTTTTGGTTGCATATCAAATGGTTTATTTAAATTATTAATAGTTGTAAGAAACTAAAATATTTCACAAAAATATATAACAACAAACTAAATGCATGTGTTTAAGCATATTTTTTATAATTTTGCAGCTTAAAACCTGAATTAACCTCTTTTAAGGCAGGATAATGCCTCTGTAAAAGAGGTTTATGTTTTTTATGGCAATAATAAAAAGAACCTAAAATGGAACGAGTTAAAGTATTAGATAAGGAATTTGTATTAAGCATTTCCGAAGAAAATATTTTAAAAGCAGTTGAAGAAGTTGCAACACGTATAAATACAGAACTGGAAGGCAAAAATCCTTTGATGTTATGTGTATTGAATGGTTCGTTTATGTTTGCCTCGGATTTAATGAAACGAATTACCATTCCTTGTGAGATCAGCTTTGTTAAGCTTTCTTCCTATCAGGGAACCGGATCAACAGGTAAAGTAAAAGAACTGATTGGTTTAAACGAAGATATTACCGGTCGTACGATTGTATTACTGGAGGATATTGTTGACACTGGATTAACTATTTCTAATACGGTTGATCAGGTTAAATCGATGGGGCCGGCAGAAGTGCGTGTGGCTACCATGTTGTTTAAACCAGATGCATGTAAGAAAGATATAACCTTACATTATGTCGGGATGAATATTCCAAATGATTTTATTGTGGGTTATGGATTGGATTACGATGGATATGGTCGTAACTTGCGGAATATCTATACATTGGCGGAGTAATAATATTTAAATATCGAAAATGCTTAATCTTGTAATCTTTGGACCTCCCGGATCTGGAAAAGGAACTCAAGGGGTAAAAATTGCTGAAAAGTACAGCTTGGAACATGTTTCAACAGGTGATTTATTAAGAAATGCTATTCACAATAATACAGCTGAAGGTATGATTGCCAAAAGCTTTATTGATAAAGGTGAATTAGTGCCTGATGATGTAATTATCGACATTATGGATGTTTTTATGGAGAAACTTCCTATTGATAAAGGTATACTGTTTGATGGTTTTCCAAGAACTGTTGCTCAGGCTGAAGCTTTAAACGGATTATTAATTGATCATGGCAGGTCTCTTTCTGCTCTTCTTAATTTGGAGGTAGAAAATGAAGAGTTGATTGAGCGTTTGGTTCTTAGAGGTCAAACTTCAGGTCGTTCTGATGACAACGAAGAAACCATCAAGAAACGTTTGGAAGTATACGAGGCTCAGACCTTGCCTGTATTGGATTATTACAAGAAAAAAGGAGTTTACAAATCTGTAAAAGGAGTGGGAGATATCGAAGAAATTTTCACCAATATCTGCCAGGTTCTTGATAAAGTAGTAGAAGCCGAAGTTTAACAATACTTTTATAACACTGAGCCACGGTAGTCTTTTGTATTGCCGTGGCTTATTGTATTTTTGCAAGCATAAAAACAATGTTATGGCCGGATCAAATTTTGTTGATTACGTTAAAATATTTTGTCGCTCAGGAAAAGGTGGAGCTGGATCAGCGCATTTGCGTCGTGAGAAGTTTGTTGCCATGGGTGGACCCGATGGTGGAGATGGCGGACGTGGTGGTCATATCATTGTTACAGGTAACCGAAATACCTGGACGCTGCTGCATCTGAAATACAAACGTCATATCTTTGCAGGTCATGGTGGATCGGGTGGAAAACAAGGATCTACCGGTGCCGATGGTGAAGATAAGTACATTGAAGTGCCATTGGGTACAGTAGCCAAGGATGCCGAAACGGGCGAAGTGCTCTTTGAAATAACAGAACACGATCAGCAGGAGATCCTGGTTAAAGGTGGACGTGGTGGTTTAGGTAACGTGCATTTTAAATCTTCTACCAATCAAACACCGCGATATGCACAGCCGGGAGAGGATGCTGTTGAAATGGCCGCCATACTTGAGTTAAAAGTTTTAGCAGATGTTGGTTTAGTAGGTTTCCCAAATGCTGGTAAATCAACTTTGTTATCTGTTGTTTCGGCAGCTAAACCAGAGATTGCAGATTATCCGTTTACAACATTGGTACCTAACCTGGGAATTGTTTCTTATCGCGAGCATCAATCGTTCTGTATGGCTGATATACCTGGAATAATTGAAGGAGCCAGCGAAGGAAAAGGTATCGGTTTACGTTTTCTTCGTCATATTGAACGTAACTCTATTTTGTTGTTTCTGGTTCCTGCAGATGCTGAGAACATCCGAAAAGAATACGAGATTTTGTTGAATGAGTTAAGTCAGTATAATCCTGAATTACTTGATAAATCAAGACTACTAGCTATCTCAAAGGCTGATATGCTGGATGCTGAACTGATAGAAGAAATTAAACAAGATCTTCCCGACATCCCTTCTATTTTTATATCTTCGGTGGCCAACCAGGGAATCACTGAATTAAAAGATATGATATGGAAGGAACTGATGGACGCCAACAAATAGTCGATCGATATAAAAATCTTCAACAACTAAAAGAAACTAAAGCAAATGAACTGAAGAAGCAAAGTAACGCTGTTGCCTTGCTTCGCTTAGCTTTGTTTGTAGCTTCTTTTGCAATTCCTTTTACTTTTTTTGAGAGTTGGAGTATTCCTTTCTTTGTTGTATTCTCTTTGTTGTTTGTTCTCTTTCTGGGATCGGTTTATCTGGCTTTTCGTTTGGGCCAACAAAAAAAAGAGAATCAAATATATTTAGATCTTTACCATAAAGAAATCAGAATATTAAACGAGCAATGGACGGATGAGCCTGATGGATCAGAGTGGATTAATCCCAATCACGACTATGCTCACGATCTGGACTTGTTCGGGAAAGGTTCTTTATTTCAATACCTCAATCGGTCTGCTACGAAAGAAGGACACAGGAAACTGGCAGATAAGTTAAACTCAATTTCGTTGGATCAAAATGAGATTCAGGAAAAGCAGAAGGCAATTAAAGAGTTGTCTGATCATCCGGAATTCAGGGAAGCATTTTTTGTGAAAGCAAGTCTTGTTGAAGAGGGCCGTAAAAAGAAGAATGAGTTTGATTTAGGCAGTCAGCCTGATCTTAACTTCGTTACCGGGTTTATAAAATATATCGCATTTGCCTTTCCGGTAATTAGTATTATTGTTTTTATTCTTACCATGGCTGATGTTATTACATCATCGGTTCTTCTTGTATGGTTTTTAACCGGTTTGGGTATAACCAGTCAGTTCCTGCGGAAAGTAAATAGAGTTCATAACGAGGTAACAACACTGGGGCGATACCTGAATAGTTATTCAGAGTTGATCAGACTTTTTGAGAATTATCAGACAAAATCTGATTACCTCGATATTCTTCAGAAGCGATTGATGACGGAAGGGAAAAAGGCAAGTGAATCCACAAAACAATTAGGAAAGACCATTCAATATCTCGATCAACGATTGAATATGATTATGGGAATTGTGATTAATGGGTTTTTTCTTTGGGATTTACTGGTATGTATGGCACTTCGTAAATGGTACGACAAGCATGGCTCAAATCTTTTGGTTTGGATTGATACATTAGCCGAAGTAGAAGCTCTAAATAGTTTTGCGAATTTCGTTTATAATAACCCGGAAACCATTTGTCCACAGGTTTCAACAGAAACGATACTGGATGCTTCACTGTTGGGACATCCTTTGATTCCCTTAAAAGAGAGGGTAAGTAATGATTTTTCTATTAAAGGTGAGAATAGGATTTGTGTGGTTACCGGAGCCAATATGGCAGGTAAGAGTACTTTTTTAAGAACTGTGGGAGTCAATCTCATATTAGCAGGTAATGGTTGTACGGTTGCTGCAAAAAAGTTTGTTTACAAGCCTCTTACCTTTATCACTAATATGAGAGCGGTTGATAATCTGCTGAAACATGAGTCATATTTCTTTGCAGAGTTGAGTCGTTTGCAGATGATTATGGAACGTCTGAAAGAAAAAGGAGAACTATTCTTTATTCTGGATGAGATATTGAAAGGAACCAATTCGCACGATAAAACAACAGGTTCCATTGCTTTGATCAAACAATTGTTGAAGCTAAATGGAACGGGGATAGTGGCCACGCATGATCTGGAATTGGGAGACTTGCAAAACGAACATCCGGAAAAAATTTTCAACAATTGTTTTGAAGTATCTTTCGAAGATGATGGACTTCAGTTTGATTACAAGCTTCGAAGTGGCGTCACGCAAAGTCATAATGCATCTTACCTGATGCGTAAAATGGGCTTGATACCAGTAGATTAAAATCCCATTTGCAGGTAAAAAAGGCTGTTGTTGTTGATAAACAAATTATCAAACTTTTGTCGATTTAATTATATTTGGGATGGTTTTATTATTCGGTTGGACCATTTATCCAAAATTTTAAAGGAGTAAGCGAGTATGCAGAGTAGTCAAAATAATCAGAACTATTCAGAAGATACTATTAGAACGCTGGATTGGAAAGAACATATCCGTAAGCGTCCTGGTATGTATATTGGAAAGTTAGGTGACGGTACATATGCCGATGATGGTATTTATGTATTGCTCAAGGAAGTAATGGATAACTCTATCGATGAATTTATGATGGGTAACGGAAAGAAAATTGAAGTTACACTAAGTGAAGATGGCAGAGTTACCGTTCGCGATTATGGTCGTGGTATTCCATTGGGTAAAGTAATTGATGTTGCCTCCAAAATGAATACGGGTGCTAAGTATGACTCAAAAGCTTTTAAAAAGTCGGTTGGTTTGAACGGTGTTGGTATTAAGGCGGTTAATGCTCTAAGTACCAGTTTTAATGTTCAGGCATATCGCGACGGACAAACCAAGCGCGTAGAATTTAGTCGTGGCGAGGTGGTTAATGATCATGAACTAACGATGTCTCCCGATAAAAACGGAACTTTTATTGAATTTACTCCGGACCCAACCATTTTCGAAAACTTTAAGTTCCAGGAAGAGTACATCGAAACACTTCTGAAAAATTATACCTACCTGAATAAAGGTCTGGCCATTATTTTTAATGGACGTGTTTTTCAGAGTAAAAACGGACTGATCGACCTGTTGAATGAAAACATGGATTCGGAGCCATTGTATCCTATTATCCAGCTGGCTGATGAAGACCTTGAGATTGCCATCACACACGGTAATCAATACGGCGAAGAATATTATACCTTCGTAAATGGTCAGCATACCACCCAGGGAGGTACGCATTTGATTGCATTCAGAGAAGCCTACGTCAAAACCATTCGCGATTTCTACAATAAAAACTTTGATGTTTCTGATATCAGAACCGGTATCATTGCAGCCATCAGTATCAAAATTGAAGAACCTGTTTTTGAGTCTCAGACCAAAACAAAACTAGGCTCTAAAGATATGGGGCCGAATGGTCCATCGGTGCGGAATTACGTACTGGATATGATTACTGAAAAGCTGGATAACTTTCTGCATAAAAATGCTGAATGTGCAGATATCCTTCATAAAAAGATTTTGGAATCGGAGAAAGAACGGAAAGCTATTTCAGGCATCCAGAAGCTGGCTCGCGAAAGGGCTAAGAAAGTTAGTCTGCATAACAAAAAGCTTCGTGATTGTCGTACTCATTACACGTCTAACAAAGAGGAAAAACTGGATAGCTCCATCTTCATAACAGAGGGAGACTCAGCGAGTGGATCCATCACAAAAGCCCGTAATGTAAACTCTCAGGCTGTATTTAGCTTAAAGGGAAAACCTTTGAACAGCTATGGACTTACCCGAAAAGTAGTATACGAAAACGAGGAATTCAACCTGCTTCAGGCCGCTTTGGATATTGAAGAAGGTTTGGAAACATTGCGTTACAACCATGTGATTATCGCCACTGATGCCGATGTGGATGGTATGCATATTCGATTGTTATTGCTTACGTTCTTTTTGCAATTCTTCCCTGAACTGGTGAAAAACGGACATTTATACATTCTGCAAACTCCTTTATTCAGAGTTCGAAATAAGAAGAAAACCATCTATTGCTATTCTGATGAAGAAAAGATTGCAGCCATTAAAAAGCTGGGAGCCAAACCTGAGATTACCCGATTTAAAGGATTGGGAGAGATTTCACCTGATGAGTTCAAGCACTTTATCGGAAAGGATATTCGTCTGGAACAGGTTAGAATGAAAAAGGATGTTCCGGTTAAAGACCTGCTTGAGTTTTATATGGGTAAAAACACACCTGATCGCCAGAATTTCATTATTGATAATCTGGTGATTGAAGAAGATTTGGTTAATGATTTAGAAGCGATTTAGTAGCATGAGTCACGACGATATAAATAACACCGACCTACCTGAAGATGTAAATCCGGAAGATAATCAACCGGATGAAAACAAAGCGGAAAGTAATCAGGTATGGAACGAGTCCAAATTAAGTCATCTTCCCGGTATGTACCGCGAGTGGTTCCTGGATTACGCATCCTATGTAATTCTTGAACGTGCTGTTCCGCATATCAATGACGGTTTAAAACCTGTTCAACGACGAATCTTACATGCCATGCGTCGTATGGATGACGGGCGTTACAACAAGGTTGCCAATATTATTGGATTTACCATGCAGTTTCACCCGCACGGTGATGCTTCAATTGGTGATGCTTTGGTACAGCTTGGTCAGAAAGATTTATTGATCGATTGTCAGGGTAACTGGGGTAATGTTTATACAGGCGATAGTGCTGCTGCCCCTCGTTACATTGAGGCTCGTTTAACCAAATTTGCCCAGGAAGTTGTGTTTAATCCAAAAACAACCGAATGGAAATTGTCATACGACGGTCGTAATAACGAACCTGTAACTTTGCCGGTTAAATTCCCATTGCTGTTGGCTCAGGGTGTTGAAGGAATTGCTGTTGGTCTGGCTTCAAAATTATTGCCACATAACTTCAACGAATTGATTGATGCTTCTATCAATCACCTTGAAGAAAAACCGTTTGAATTGTATCCCGACTTCCCGACAGGAGGTATGATGGATGCATCAAGATATAATGATGGATTGCGTGGTGGAGCTGTTAAAGTAAGGGCAAAGATTTCTAAGGTGGATAGTAAAACACTGATGATCTCTGATATTCCTTATGGAAAGAATACCACCAGTTTGATTGAATCGATTTTAAAAGCCAATGAAAAAGGTAAGATTAAAATCAAGAAGATTGATGATAACACAGCTGAGAATGTAGAGATCCTGATTTATCTGCCACCGGGATCATCACCAGATAAAACCATCGATGCCTTATATGCATTTACCGATTGCGAGGTTTCCATATCGCCAAATGCATGTATTATCAAAGATAACAAGCCTCATTTTATTGGTGTTTCTCAAATTTTAAGAGAGAATACCGATAATACCAAGTATCTTCTTAAAAGAGAATTGGAAATCAGAAGAGGTGAACTGGAAGATGCATGGCACATGTCTTCTTTGGAGCGCATCTTCATCGAGAATAAGATTTATCAGCGCATTGAGGATTGTGAGACATGGGAAGCGATCATACAAACGATCGATCATGGTTTGGAGCCTTTTAAACCTTCATTACGAAGAGAGGTAACACGCGATGATATCACCAAACTTACTGAGATTAAGATCAAGCGTATTTCAAAGTTTGATGCCAAGAAAGCGGATGAATACATCGCTTCGTTGGAAGAAGAAATGGAACAGATCGATTATAATCTGGCCAATCTTATTACCTACGCCATTGATTATTACAAGCGTATCAAAAAACAGTTTGGTAAAGATTTTACACGTAAAACAGAGATTCGCAGCTTTGAAAATATTGTGGCATCCAAAGTGGTTGTGAAGAATGAAAAGCTTTACATTAATCGTGAAGATGGATTCATTGGAACTTCGTTGAAGAAAGATGAATTTGTTTGTGATTGTTCTGATATTGACGATGTTATCATCTTTTACAAGGATGGTAAATACATGATTACCAAAGTATCCGATAAGGCTTTTGTAGGTAAGGATATTATCCATATTGCAGTGTTCAAAAAGAACGACAAGCGTACGATATACAATACCGTTTACCGCGATGGTAAAAACGGGTTGGTTTATATGAAACGATTTGCCGTAACGGGTATTACCCGTGATAAAGAGTATGATATCACCCAAGGTAAGCCGGGTTCTTCAATCATGTATTTTAGTGCCAACCCTAATGGAGAATCCGAGATTCTGAAAGTGGTTCTGAGACCTAAAGCACGTATCCGAAATTTGATCTTTGACCTTGACATGGGCGAGCTGGCAATTAAGGGCCGTGGAGCAATGGGTAATATTGTTACCAAATACGAGGTGCAGAAGGTTGTACTTAAGAAAAAAGGTGAATCAACACTGGGAGGACGTAAAATCTGGTTCGAACATGAAACTTTACGCCTGAATGCTGATGGAAGAGGTAAGTTTTTGGGTGAATTTCATGCAGGTGAACAGATTCTGGTAATTACAAAAGATGGTAAGTTCTTCCATACTACCTATGATTTAAGTAATCACTACGAAGATAATATTCTGATCATCGAGAAATTTAATTCCAACACCGTTTGGTCTGCTGTTTATTTCGATGCCGATCAGGATTTCTACTATGTGAAGCGATTCCAGCTGGATGTGTCGGTTAAACCACAATCGTTTATTGGTGAAAATGCCAAATCGAGATTGGTGAACATGACGCATGTTGACTACCCTCGATTGGAGGTTAAGTTTGGAGGAGATGATAAACTGCGCGAAAAACTGATTGTGGAAGTGTCTGAGTTTATCGGAGTCAAAAGCTTTAAAGCTAAAGGTAAACGACTCACAACTTATCAGATCTCAAAAATTCAGGAGTTAGAACCACTCATCAAGGAAGAACCAAAGGAAGAAGAACCGGAGGATGTGAGTCGCGATGAAGATATTGAAAATGATAAGGATCAAATGTCGTTGTTTTAGCCATGGAAATTAAGCGCGTTTTTTTAGTTGGTTTTATGGGGAGTGGTAAATCTACTCTCGGCAGGCGCTTGAAACATGAGATGAGCTGGAATTTTCTTGATCTGGACGATGTATTTGAAGAGAAATTTCAAACCACAATAAAACAATATTTTGCCGACTATGGCGAAGATGCTTTTCGTATTGCAGAAAAAGAATGTCTGCATGATGTGATGCACCTCGAAAATGTAATTATTGCAACGGGAGGAGGTACACCTTGCTTCTTTGATAATATGGAAGTGATGAATAAAAATGGGCTGACTATTTATCTGAAATTAAGCGTTGAAACTATTATTTCTCGGTTGAGCTCAGGAAAAAATGTTCGTCCGTTGGTTGCCGATAAATCGGGTGATGAGTTGTATAACTTCATCGATGAGAAACTAAAGGAAAGAGAAGGTTTTTACAGTCAAAGCAAGGTAATTGCCGATGCCGAGATTCTGAGTGTTGATGCTTATGTAAATATCATCAGGGCTTCAAGCGATTTGTCTTCCTAAACTACCGTTGCTTTATTTGTTCATATCTATAAACTTGCCATCGTGGCATTTTTATATGATATTAGCATACTATGTTCAAGTCGGTACAAATAGGATGGGCGGTCATTTTTATTCTTCTAACCATTATGACAATTCTGGGATTCACGGTTGACCAGAATAGTTTAATTTTTTCAGCTCTCGTTTGTATTATTGTTCTGCTTCTCACTTATCGTTTAACCATAACCATTGATAATAACTGGATAAAATTCTCGATGGGTATTGGACTTATCAATGGCAAGTTTGCAATAAAAGATATTCTTGATTGTGCTGCTGTTGAGTATATTCCATTGGGTTGGGGAATTCGTTTCAGACCCGGAAAAATCATCTACAATGTGGCCGGAAGTAAAGCCCTTGAATTAACTGTGAAAGGCAAAAGTCTGAAGATCTGGATCGGGACTGATGATCCGGAAACCCTGGTCAGAATTATCCGTGAAATCAAACGTAAACAAATGCTTTAAACTATTTGTTAGTTTGTTCAACATCAATTTTCGCAATCTTTATCTGTATTTACAGAATTACTACAGATTTCAAAATTACTTTTGATTAGTAGCTAACAGTTAGTTTGTGAACAACGCCAAAATTTAAAGGTTATATGGTTGGTTTAATAGGAATTAGTCACCAAACAGCTAAACTTGAAATACGAGAACAACTGGTTATTTCCAAAGATGAAATAGCTGGTTTATATGAATATCTGAATCGTGAATGTGACGTTAACGGTATCATGGCTTTGAGTACATGCAATCGTACCGAACTATATTTCGAAGCAGAAAGTTCACAAGTAGATAATAGCCAATCATACACCGAAAAAGTAATTAAAGCTTACGTCGCTTACTTCAAAAAATCAGAAAGCATCAAACAATATTTGTATACTCATATTGGGTTGGATGCTGCACGTCATTTATTCAGAGTTACTACCGGGTTAGACTCATTAATACTTGGAGAATACCAAATTGTTTCGCAATTAAAAGAAGCTTTCTCGTGGGTGGACAACACTGCTATGGTGGGTCCTGAATTGACACGAATGGTACATAAAGCTTTTGAAGCAGGCAAAGAAGTTCGTACCCGAACCTCTATCAATAAGGGAGCTGTCTCGGTAAGTTCAGCAGCTGTTGAGTTGATGGGTAAGAAACTGGGATGTCATTCAAAAATTAAAGCACTAACTGTTGGGGCTGGTGAAACAGGTACTATTGTTGCTATCAACTTGTCAAAAAAAGGATGTATCAATAACCATGTTTCCAACCGTACGTTTGACAAAGCAATTCAGCTGGCTGATAGAGTAAACGGAAAAGCCGTATTGTTTGAAAACTTTATCGATGAACTTCAGTATGTTGATATTGTAACCTTCACTACAGGATCACCAAGAGCCTTATTAACAAAGGATATTGCCGAAGAGGTGATGAAAAAACGAGATGGTCAACCTCTGATGGTTATGGATTTATGTAATCCCCGTAATGTTGAACCAACCGTTGCTCAAATTGAAGGGATAACGCTTTTCGATCTTGATCAAATGGAAGAAGTGGTAAAAGCTAATTTTGAGAAACGTAAAGGTAAACTGGAAGAAGCCGAAGCTATAATTGAAGAAGTACTGGAAGAATTTGAAAGTTGGCTGAATATGCGTATGATGAGTGCTGCTATCAGTTCTATAACTTCAACTTTTAGAAATATACATGCTGTCGAAGCCAAAAACTACAAGAAGGCCAAAGACAAAGAAAGCTCGCAAAAAATTACAGAATATGGCGATCATCTGAGTGCTAAGTTTACCCGAATGATCATTAAGCAAATAAAAGAAGTAACCAATGAAGGTCGTGATCCTGAAAAGGTGAAACTAATCGAAGAATTTTTTAATTTCAGCTCTTAAATAAGTTAACGGATGGGTCTACGCCCATCCGTTTTTAAATCTCTTATATGACAACCGCAACAATTAGAATAGGCACACGGGGCAGTAAACTGGCGTTATATCAGGCTAATCTGGTAAAGACAAAATTAGAAGCTGCTTATCCTACCCAATCTTTTGAGATTATTATCATCTCAACCAAAGGAGATAAAATTCTGGATGTAGCATTATCAAAAATTGGTGATAAAGGTTTATTTACGAAAGAGCTCGAACATGCACTTTTTGCTCGGGAAGTTGATATGTGTGTGCATAGTTTGAAAGATCTGCCAACCGTTTTTCCTGAAGGTGCTAAATTGGGTGCTATCCTGGAAAGGGCCGAATTCAAAGATGCCTGGGTGAGCAAAGATGGTTTGAGTCTGGAAGAGATGGATGAAACGCACAAGGTTGCAACCTCGAGTCTTAGAAGAATAGCTCAGGTTAAACGTATTAATCCAAAGGTTGAAGTTGTTGACATCAGAGGAAATGTTGATACACGACTAAAGAAGATGAAAGATGGTTATTGTGATGCCATGGTGATGGCCGGTGCAGGATTGATTCGCTTGGGTTATGATGCTGAAATTACTGAACTTTTTGAACCGGAAAATCTGATACCTGCCTGCGGACAAGGTGCTATTGCCATTGAGATTCGTGATAACGATTCGAAAATGGAAGAACTGGTGAATGCATTACACTGCGAGCAATCATATAATAAAATAACAGCTGAAAGAAGCTTTCTGAATGAGCTTGAAGGAGGTTGTCAAATACCCATTGGTGCTTATGCAACAATTAACGGTGATGAATTAGTGCTGACCGGGATGGTTGCTTTACCCGACGGATCCAAAGAAATTAGAGCAACAGAAAGTGGAAAAACTGTTGACGCAGAAAAAATTGGTCGTAAATTAGGGCAAAAAATCATTACTTTAGGGGGCAATGATATTTTAATCCAAGTCAGAAATAATTAAATCAGCTTTTATGGATCCTTATTCGCGCGAAACAGCCGTAATCTTAACTCATCCAATCGGGGAAGATGATTTATTGTATAACGGATTACTAGGGGAGGGCATTGATGTTATCCGCGATCCTATGATCAACACCGAACAAATTGAACTTTGTAAAGATGAACTGAATGTAATCTTTCAAAGTCGACGAATTATTTTCACAAGCAAACGGGGTGTAGAGTATTTTCTTAATCAGGTGAAACCAGCCGATATCTTAGATAAGAATTTTATCTGTATCGGTAAAAAAACAGCTCAGATCCTTGAGAAATCGGGCCTTAAAGCCTGGTGGGTATCCAATGGTCGTACTGCTTCAGATCTGGTTGAGGAACTGCGCGAAGTGCATTTTTCTAAAAATGAAAAGTGGGTTAGTTTGTTGGGAGAATTGGCTGAAAATACTTTGGAGGATGGACTTCAGGATTTATGTGATTACAAACGATATAATATATACAGGACTACTAACGCTGATTCGCGTAACGAAAAAACAGAAGCTTTATTGAAGGCAAAACGGCCAATGCTTGTTGTTTGTACCAGTCCTTCTTGTTTTGATGGTTTTATGGATATCTATGGTGACCTAATTCATGATGAAGTTGGTTTTGCTTCCATCGGTCCTACAACCACCAAAAGTATGAAAAAGAGGGATGTCAATCCTGTAGTAATTGCCCGGTTATCAACCTACGAAGGTTTGTGGCAGGAAATGAAATTACAATTAAAACCCGATTATCAATAAAATAAAACAAAAACAATATGGCTTTTCCGGAAACCCGATTAAGACGATTAAGATACAATAAGATATTACGACATATGGTAACCGAAACTCATTTAAGAGTTGAGGATTTAGTTTACCCGTTGTTTGTTTGTCCTGGCGAAGGTGTTAAGAATCCAATCAGTTCCATGCCGGGAAACTATCAAATGTCGGTGGATGTTTTGGTTGAAGAATGTAAAAGGGCTGTTTCAAAAGGGGTGAAAAGCATTCTGTTGTTTGGTATTCCGGAGCATAAAGATGAGCATGGTCATGTAGCATGCCAGGCTGATGGTATTGTTCAAAAAGCTATCCGTGCTATCAAAGCCGAAATTGATGATATTCTAATCATTGCAGATGTTTGTAACTGCGAATATACAACTCATGGTCACTGCGGTACCATTATAGATGGAGATGTAGATAACGACTCTACATTGCAAACCTTGGCTGATCAATCGGTATCACTGGCGCAGGCCGGAGCTGACATCATTGCCCCAAGTGATATGATGGACGGAAGGATTGGTAAAATAAGAACAGCTCTGGATGAAGCAGGCTTTGAAAAAACACCAATCATGTCGTATGCTGCCAAATATGCATCAGGCTTCTACGGTCCATTCCGCGAGGCAGCTGAAAGTGCACCTCAATTTGGCGACAGAAGTACCTATCAAATGAATCCGGCCAACAGCGATGAAGCAATGCGCGAAGTTGCCGAAGATATTAACGAGGGTGCAGATATTGTAATGGTTAAGCCGGCATTAAGTTATCTGGATATCATCTATCGTGTTAAGAATGAATTTGAAATGCCAACAGCAGCGTATAATGTAAGTGGTGAATTTAGTATGGTAAAAGCTGCCGGAAGTAAAGACTGGATTGATGAAAATCGTGTGATGATGGAGGTTTTGCTTTCAATCAAACGTGCCGGTGCTGATATCATTATTACTTATCATGCATTGGATGCAGCAGATATATTAAATACTAAAAAATAAACAAGCCTTTAGTTTTTATCCATCTGCTGCTAACATTATTTCAACAAATTACAAGTTGTCATCTTGATACTTGTTTCTTAAATCTTGATACTTAGAAATGAATAAAAATAGCAAACAAGCCTTTCAGGAAGCTCAAAAAGTAATTCCTGGTGGAGTTAATTCACCTGTTCGGGCTTTTAAAAGTGTGGGAATTGATCCATTATTTATTAAAAAAGCCAAAGGAACAACTGTTTGGGATATTGATGAAAATGAATATATCGACTTTGTTGCCTCTTGGGGGCCTTTGATTTTAGGTCATGCACACGAAGATGTTGTTAAGGCAGTTGCCGATGCTGCATCTTTGGGAACCAGTTATGGTGCGCCAACGCTCATTGAGACAGAAATGGCGAAGCAAATTGTAAAGATGGTGCCTTCAATCGAAAAGGTTCGTATGGTTAATTCAGGTACTGAAGCTACGATGAGTGCGATTCGTTTAGCTCGGGGTTATACCAAACGTGAATTAATCATCAAATTTGCAGGTTGTTATCACGGTCATGGCGACAGCTTTTTGATTAAAGCGGGTTCAGGTGCTATCACTTTAGGTTTGCCTGATAGTCCGGGTGTTACCAAAAGTACAGCCAAAGATACTTTAACAGCAGATTATAATAATCTGGAATCGGTTCAGGCATTGTTTGATCAGCATAAAGATGAAATAGCAGCCGTAATTGTTGAGCCTGTGGCCGGAAATATGGGAGTTGTTCCACCTGTTAAAGGATTCCTGGAAGGATTACGTCAGATTACAAATGATAACGGTGCTTTATTGATTTTTGATGAGGTTATTACGGGTTTCCGTCTGGCAAAAGGTGGAGCTCAGGAGTATTACAATGTAATGCCTGACATCACAACATTGGGTAAGATTATTGGTGGAGGATTACCTGTGGGTGCTTATGGAGGAAGTGCTGAAATAATGGATATGCTGGCACCTATCGGACCGGTTTATCAGGCAGGTACCTTATCCGGAAATCCTTTGGCCATGGCAGCTGGTTTAACAGCTTTACGAAAGCTGGATGAAACACCAGATGCATACAGTGATTTGGAGAAAAAGGCTCAGTTTGTTGAGGAAGGTTTTAAACTAAACGCAAAGGATTTGGGTTTACATGTTGTTTTGAACCGGGTTGGTTCCATGATGACAGCTTATTTTACAGATGCGGAACAAGTAAGTTCTTTTGAAGAGGCTATGACTTCAGATACAAAAAAGTATGCTGATTATTTCAAAGGAATGTTGGAGAACGGTTTATACATTGCACCTTCTCAATTCGAGTGTTTGTTTATTTCGATGGCACACACTGAAAAGGATTTGGAGAAACTGATTAAAGGAAACCGAAAAGCATTGGAAGCATTAAAATAGTATCAAGACGTAAGACAAAAGATGCAAGACCAGATAAACACTATTTGATATAATTTGGTTGATAATCTTGATACTTGATACTTTAATCTTGATACTAAAAGAATGGCAAATATATTTCTAGATACAATACAAGGTAAAGATACTCAGCGACCGCCGGTATGGTTTATGCGTCAGGCAGGAAGGGTATTGCCTAATTACAGAGCCCTGAAAGAGAATTATTCTTTTTCGGAGTTAATGGAAAATCCTGAACTGGCAGCAAAGGTAACACTTATGCCCATCTATGATTTGGGTGTGGATGCCGCCATTTTGTTTTCTGATATTCTGGTGGTTCCTGAGGCTTTGGGAATGTCATTAAAATTTACGGATGCAGGACCTGTATTTGGTGCTCCGTTGCATTCATACGATGATCCGGTAAAACAGCTTAACAAGGACATGACAAAATTGGATCATGTTTATGCGGCTATTGATAAGATTATTGAGACACGTCCTGAGAACAAGCCGTTGATAGGTTTTTGTGGTGGCTTACTCACTACTTTCTGCTTTATGTTTCGCGATAATGTGCGCGACATTACTTTTAAGAATGCCACTGAGTTTCTATACAAGGACAGAAAAACCAGTCAGAAGATTATAGATGCTCTGACAGAAGTTTCCATCGAGTATGCTGTTAAACAAGTTGAGCATGGAGTAGAAGCTTTTCAGTTATTTGAGACCTACGGTGGTTTATTACCTGAAGAGTTATATCTGGAAATGATTCTTCCGGCATCAAAAAAGATCTTAAAAGCAGTTAGAGATAAAGGCATTCCAACCATCTATTTTCCAAAGGATCTAGGTAATGGAATTAGTGCCGTAACCAAAGAGGTATCTGACTTTGTGGGTATCGACTGGCGTATGTCATTAAAACATGCCCGTTCAATTGTTGATCCAGAGGTTGGTTTACAAGGTAATCTTGATCCACGACTTCTTTATGCAAGTCAGGAAGAGATCGAAAAAGAACTAAATAAAACCTATCTGCCATTCGGACGCGAAAATCAAAAATGGATTTTCAACCTGGGTCATGGTATTTTACCTGATTTACCCGTTGAGAATGTACAATTTGTAATTGATTGGGTAAAATCAGCAAACTGGAACAGATGATAATTGTTAATGGTGAATGGTTAATTATTAATGAGTACTTGTCTTAACCATTTACAATTAACCATTAATAATTGATAATTAACCATTAAAACGATGTTGAAATTTGACAGGAATCTTCTGGATAAATACAATGTAGCAGGGCCACGATACACCAGTTATCCGCCGGCTACATTCTTTCATACCGAGTACGGAAACGCGGATTATAAAGAAAGCGTGATTGTATCCAATAAGGAGAATCCTGAAAATGTTTCGGTTTACATTCATATTCCGTTTTGCCCCCAGCTATGTACATTTTGTGGATGTACCACCTACACTGGTATGGGAGCCAAAACCATCGAGAGTTATATTGATGCCTTGATTAAAGAAATCGATCTGGTTTCGCAAGATATTTCAACTGAAAGAAAACTGACACAGGTCCATTGGGGAGGAGGAACTCCCAATGCCATTTCTGCCAAGCTTATAAGGAAAGTTACTGAGGCCATCAAGAGGAACTTTTCATTTGCCGATAGTTATGAAATGGCAATGGAATGCAGTCCTGCTTATCTTGATTTTAAGATGGTGGACGAACTACGCGATATGGGCTTTAATCGTATCAGCCTGGGAGTTCAGGATTTTAAGCCAGAGGTTTTGAAAGCCATCAATAGAAAAGCTCCACGTGTTCCGGTTAAAGAAATGATTGCTTACCTGCGAAAAGCCGGATTCTCAGGTATTAATGTGGATTTGGTTTACGGGCTTCCTTTTCAAACCCGTGAGAGTTTTAATGAAACAGTTCAAATGGCTTTGGAAGCTGATCCCGATCGTTTGGTGACTTTCTCCTATGCCCATGTTCCATCCGTTATGACTCGTCAGAAAGAGCTGGAACAATACGGTTTGCCGGGCGCTGATGAAAAAATTACCATGCTTGAGGATGCTTATAACTCAGCTGTTAATGCAGGTTATGTGCCAATTGGAATGGACCATTTTGCAAAACCTGATGATGATTTTGCCATTGCTTTGAGAGATAAAAAACTTCACCGTAATTTCCAGGGGTATTGTACCCGCGAAACAACCGGTCAGGTTTATGGGTTTGGCACATCCAGTATCAGTCAGTTGTTTAATGCCTACAGCCAGAACGAGAAAACCATCAAAGCCTATATGGATCGAGTTGAAAAGGATGGCAGAGCTGTTGTTAGAGGTTATAAGCTTAATCAGAATGAGCAGATTGTTCGACAGGTGATTAATGAATTAATGTGTAACTATTTTGTCGATTTTAAACAGGTTGCCTCTGATTTTGATACTTCGGTAAGTGTGGTTTACAAGGCCGTTGATTTCCAATTGGAGAAAATTCAGCCTTTTATTATTGATGAACTGCTCGAACTTGCCAATGATGAACTTACTGTGAAAGGACAAGGAAGGTTTGTAATTCGTAATATTGCCATGGCCTTCGATCCTGCATTAAAAAGTGGTAAAGGGCAGTATTCAAAGACTGTGTAAAGTCTCTTCCAGAATAATATCACAATGCATCAGCTTAAAAAGTTGGTGCATTGCTTGTTTGTACAGGAGAGGTATAGTACCTCAATGCAAGGAAATCATACTTCGGAAGAGTTGTACTTCTTAATCAAATTCTATATCTAACTCAAGAAAAGGTTTAAATTACAATAGTAAAAATATATTCATCAAACAAAATACTATTCCTGTCATTAAATAAAGGTTATTTATCCTAAATATCGGATAACTGTGCTTTATGAGGTATTACGATTATTAGTTTTTGCAATTAATAGAATATAGGAACAAATAATCCGACAGGAGTAACCAACAAATCGAAGAATTATTTAAGCGCTATGTGGAGAAATGGTAATGAAAAAATATTATGTGATTTTATTAATGCTGCTTTCAGTAGCTTGTATTAGAGAGACCGGAGTAATAACAGAAACCGTAATTGTAAATATTAGTGGCGATAGTATTTCGTTCACAGCATACACTTATTACGGAGATGATATTACTCTTAAACTAGCCAACGGTGAGAAAGCTATTGAAAAAAGAAGTGGCGATACGGGAGATTCAGAAATATTTCCAATAACTATAGCAGATTCTGTAATAATAATATTTAACAAAACTAGAATAGCGAAATATTATGCCAATGATATTACAAAAGACCGAAGTCCTTTCGATCTTGATTCTTACCTTGAAGAAACACTTGGGCAAAAGGATTATTTTGACAGGTACAAATTTACCTACACCATAACAGAAGAAGACTACAACAATGCTATACCAATCAAATAGTTATATGTATCAGATGATTCAAAAGGATACGATCTTATTTTCAAATAATAAATAAAGATCGCATCCTAAATATTAAGCCAATAGTTTTTAGGGTTATCGAATTGCTATTATGTGACAGATTGGTGTACTATTGTGTTATTTACAAGGAGTAAATTTCTTTCATTGATTGTAAAGTATTACAGTCGCCTATATTTGTTAGGAAACGATTGATAAACAAATTTTATTCTAATGAGAGGAATTATACAATTAAGAACACTCGGTTTATATCTGGTCTTTCTATTACTTGGTAACAGCTTTGCGTATAGTCAGAATATTGTATTCCCTGAACTTGTTGAGTATCCCGACGGTATAATGAGTTCTGTTTATAATGCAGGACCAGGAATGGCTAATGATAAAGATGCTGTGACATCAGAGGATTCTAAAATGTATGTAATCAGTAATACCAGTCTGGGTACCTTTTCAAATTACATCCAATCTCTTATAAATAACGGACTCGAACAGATTTCAACAAACAAAATTGATGACAATGTATTTTATACATTAAAGAAAGGTAAGCAGTTATATTATCTGTATTATGTTGGAAGTAAAAAGCAAGCTCACCTTATTCAGGATAATTCTTCCAGAACACTATTAGATGAGTTGGATTCTCCTGAACAAGGATCGGGTGATACTGAGTTCTATCTGTATAGTTTAGATTACACACATGGTGAAGGACAAACAAGTTACTATGATTATTGGAAGATTGATTGCGGCGCCATGCTTATTATTAAACTGAAAGATAACAGTTTATTTATTGTGGATTCGGGCCACGAACGGCAAAGTAGTAAGGCTGCCATAGAAGGCCTTCTTAAGTTTATGTATGATATAACGGGGCAAAAACCAGGTTCAACTATTAATATTCGAGCTTGGTTTTATTCTCATGCACATGGCGATCATGTTTACATGACCTATCCCTTTTTGGAAAAATACCATGATGTAATTAATTTGGAAAGTGTATTACATAACATTCCTTCTTACCAGGTGATGAGGGGTGGATATGATGGCAATACCTTCCTGATGAAAAATACCATCAACAAATATTACCCCCATTGCAAATTTGTAAAGTTACATACCGGTCAGGAATATAATCTTCAGGGGATAGGATTCGATGTATTATTTACACATGAAGATGGAGTTGATGCATCTGGTAAAAATACCATTGGCAACTTCAATGAGACTTCAACTATTTTACGGGTTACTATTAACGGCAAAAAGATAATGTTATTGGGCGACACTGATGGTATAGGTCAGGCAAATATGTTGGCTATGTATTCTGATGAAACGCTTAAAAGCGACTGTGTTCAAACCACCCACCATGGATACAATAATGTTACACCACTTTATAATGCATTAAAGGCTCCACTGGTTTTATTCTGTAATTCGAGTGAAAATGCAAAGGATAATAATTTGGATAAATATAATGGGGCAATGAATGCGATGAGCAATACTACAGCTTTATTTGCTGATCCTGACACATACAAACTAACCGTTGAAAATGGAGAATTCGTTACCGAAAAAATTCCGAGTTATCGTGCTGATTTTATCACGGTTGATCTTCCTGATGTCACTTTTGAAGCTACAGCAAATGGAACTCAGGAAGACATAAATGTTGTGTTAAATAAAATGTCTCTATCAGATAAGGTTATCGATAAATCGGTAACAGGCACCGCAAGTTTAAGTAAAGATGAAACCTGCTCCCGATTGTTCGATGGACAAACATCAACAAAATATTGCACCAAAACCATTCCTGCATCAATCGCATGGACGATGAAAGAACGGGTGAAACTTAAGTGGTATGTTATCTATACTGCCAATGATAATGAAACCCGACCAGGACGTAATCCTTCAGAATGGGGATTGTTTGGATCGAATGATGGGCTAAAATGGACCTTAATAGATGCTGTAAAAGACCCGCAACTGCCAGATGCCAATAACGTTGGGGTTGCATTTAAAATCTCAAAACCTAAAGCTTACAGTTATTACTCTATTAAGTTTAATTCCAGTGACGGGGCAGACATTTTACAAGTTTCTGAGATCGGATTGTATACCAATGCTAAAGGGAAAAGTAAATAATTTACCAGGCTTAATTGTATGAGAAAATATAACTACATCAAATTTTTCACTCTATTCTTGATTGTGCAGATGATGTTCATAGATATGAATGCTCAATCAATGTTATATGTTGGTGGCCATTTTCGCAGAGAACGCCCATCAACAGTAAAGATATTAAAGGATTCCGGTTTTGAAACGGTTATTCTTTTTAATATTCAAGTGGTACCCAATGGTAACCTAACGACTGATGGAGAGTTGATATGTTCCAATGGAGATTATGTTTTTGATCAGGTACAACCAAATTATGCACAGGACGTTAAGGATCTCGTTACAGGAAGAACTTCAATCACAAGAGTGGAAACATGTATTGGCGGATGGGGATCTACTTCGTATGATAATATCAAAAGTTTACTTAGGCGATTTCAGAAGTAATACTTAAAAAGGAAAATATATGAGGTTAATCTTTACCGATTAGCCTCTTTGTTTTTCATAATAATATATTGATTC
>JAFMVE010000044.1 GCA_025499705.1 Carboxylicivirga caseinilyticus | reverse complement strand
CATATAAGCTCTCAGCTGGATGAAATAATTTAAGGAAGAACTCCATTTTTTTGAATAATAAAAAGAGGGTGCCTCAATTTTGGACACCCTCTTTCATTTTTTTTATCTCACAAACTGAACAGAATCCACTGTATAACTATAGGTATTAAAAAAACCAAGAGCCCCGTTACTAACATTTCCTTGAACATTTGCTGGAGGGCCACTAAATAAAGGAGCTTTAAAATTCACTTCTTCCTCCAAGGCTTCGAGATATAAATAAAACTCCTCAGTTATCCCTTGCATATATAGTTTAACCCAATCACCTTCTTTCAAGGTCAGCTCCATATCTTCTTCGTCGATTGTCTGAACCCATACTCCGCCAGCATAATTTCCATCAAAAAACTTATCATCCACAAAACCAAGATCAGAATATCTGTCTGTTAGTAAACTATCATTTAAGGCTATTGAAAAACTGTAAAAATCCTTTGTTTCTGATGGTTCCTGCGCAAACAATAACACTTTCCACAGATCCCATGTACTTTCATATTCCAATCGAACAGAATCAATTGGTGCCACGGGATTGATTCTAGATTCTGACTCATACACTTCAAAAACTCCATCATTATCAATATCTACATTTTCTATGGTAAGATGATAAGTTCTCCCGGGTAATCCATAATAATCCGAGGGAGTTAAGTAGTATCCCGGATACTGGATACTCTCTTCCAGTATTATTGTCTGGGCTTCATCCTGAATGGTAACCAACGCGCCTGAGATTCCTTCTGGTTCGGTATTGCTGTAATAACTAGACGAAGAAGTTAACCGAACAAGATGAGTTGTTGTGTCAGTTGAAATTTGGCCATCAACTACGAGTCTTGGCTCAGTATCATTTAGCTTAATAGTCATATCTTCAGTACAGGCATTGCTAATAAATAGAAGTAGCAGACTTCCGATAACTGGATATATATTGTTTTTAGCTTTCATAATCAGAATTTAAAGTTGTAGGTTACAGAAGGAATAAATGAGAATAAATACGTTTTTTGAGCCTTGGTAATGTTTGGATTATCTTCATCACGCACAAAATTAATGGTCCACGCATTTTTACGACCATAAGCATTATATACCGAAAAAACCCATTCTCCCTGCCATTTACGGTTTGGTTTGTTCTTGCCAGCCAGTGTCAATGATAAATCCAGACGATGATAATCAGGCATACGTTCGGCATTCCTTTCAGAATATAAGGGAACGATATCACCTCCAACCACATACCTGCCCACTGGAAAAGTAACAGGAGCACCCGTATAAAACACCCAGTTGGCCGACAAACTGGTACGTTCTGATAATTTCCGGTTTAACACAATACTACAATCATGTGTATGATCATAAGGCGATAGATATGGCTTCCCTCCGTTGATTTCAGGTACTGTACGTTCAACCCTTGATAGGGTATAACTAATCCAGCCATTCCATTTAGGCCGATTAAAGCGAAGCATCATTTCCAATCCATAGGCCTCTGCCTCACCAAATCGAAGCTCCCCTTCCAGATACTCATTCAATAAAAGATCCGGATGATCCTTAAAATCAATGCTGTTATCCATCTTTTTATAAAACCCTTCGATGGATGTTTCAATTGTATTTTCCTTAAAATTTCGAAAGAATCCTAAGGCAAACTGATCAGCCTTTTGAGGTTTTACATTTGGTGATGATGGAAACCAAACATCCAGAGGCGTGCCCGAAGTTGAATTAGAGGCTAAATGCAAATACTGAAATGTACGGTTATAGGATGCTTTGATCGATGCATTTTGACTGACAATAAATGTGGTTCCTATGCGTGGTTCAATACCATGATAAGTATTATATACCTCACCCGTTCCATATTTTTCCTGATGGGTAAACTCATAATTTTCATTGTAATAAAACTGAGTACCTGCACCAATATTCTGAAACACAGACCACCTTAAACCATATTTCAATATCAGCCAGTCTGATACTTTTTGAGTATTCTGTGCATAGATTGCATGTTCCAGCGACCTGTTTTCCGGCACCTTAATTTCACTATAAAGAGAGTTATCATCCGTTCCACGTGCTAAACCAGGAAGGATTTCACGAAAAATGGTCTGACCTCCAAACTCTACTGTATTTTCGGGATTTATATAATAATCGAAATCGAATTTAGCGCTCAGATCATACAAATCTGATTGCCATTCGAAGGAATCAGCACCTCCTTGTACAGTGCCCAAGGCATAATCATACTGTGAACCAATCACTGTAAAATTGGAAAACAGCTTTGGTGAGAAGATATGGTTCCATCGGAAAGTAACAGTTTTATTACCGTAATCCATTTTTGAAAAATCATTCTTAAAAACATCGCGTCCAAAATAACCACTCAAATAAATACGGTTATTTTCATTAATGGTATGATTCACCTTTGCATTTAAATCATAAAAATACAAACGGTTATCACGAACAGCCTCATCAGATGCAAGAGGCAAAAACAAATCAACATAAGTACGACGTCCACTAACAATAAAGGATGTTTTATCTTCAACAATCGGGCCTTCCAGTGTTAATCGTGACGAAATGGTTCCTATACCACCCGTACCGGAAAACTTCTTTGAATTTCCGTCTTTCATTCTGATATCAAGCAATGATGCCAAACGGCCACCATTACTGGCTGGTATATCGCCTTTATATAACTTTACATCCTTAATCGCATCATTATTAAACACCGAGAAAAAACCCATTAAATGCCCGGCATTATACACACTTGCCTCATCTAACAGAATCAGATTCTGATCGGGATTACCTCCACGAACACTAAATCCACTGGACCCTTCGCTGGCCGGAGATACTCCCGGCAATAGCTGAATGACCTTAACCAGGTCCGTCTCACCCATCAAAACAGGAACGTTTTTTATCGTTTTACTTTTCAGCTTCTCAACTCCCATTTGAGGTTCCCGCACGTTGGCATCTTTTTTCTCCGAAGTCACTACAATCTCTTCAATTGATTCGGATGATGGTTGTAAATCAATATTCATCACTCTATTTTCAGACAAAGTAAATTCTACTTCATAAGGATCATAACCCAGATATGCAAATACCAGATGATAGTTACCGGCAGGCAATGAAATTGAATAGAATCCATACAAATTGGAAATATTACCACTTTTGGTTTCTTCAATATAAACAGTTGCACCAATAAGAGCCTCACCAGTTTTAGCATCTTTGATGGTACCACTTATTGTTATTAAATCTTTTACTACAGGATCCTCCTCAGCAAAAACAGAGTTCGTAAAAAGGAACAGGATTAGAAAGGGTAAGATACGATTGATCATTTTAGATTAATTAGGTATTAATTGTGCTTTTCTTTTATTCATTTATCAAAGTCACATAAAATAAATGAAGGTTGCACCAAAAACGAAGCAGCATACAATCTCATACCGAATATTTAACATCAGTATTCCATATAACATTGAATTACATGAATTTAATATCACTTAAAAACAGTAAAGTTTTTGAAAATTTCTATTAAAACTCAAGGATAAGTGTCACCAATACAGGAACCAGTACGGTTAAGATAATACCACTAAAGATGGCAATGATACCATAATCCTTACCTGTAAATTTTACGATAACCGGCAATGTTGTATCCATAGATGTTGCTCCACCGGAAGCTATTCCGGCAAGCTTTCCAAAAAAACGCACCAAAAGAGGAACCGCCAGAAGCGTAAATATTTCGCGAAAAATATTTGAAAGGAGAGCAATAACCCCTAACTCCTGCCCACTTATTTTACTGATAAATATGCTGGATAATGAATAATAGCCAAACCCGGATCCTACGGCCATAGCCTGCTGAATGGTAATATCATTTAAAAATAATGCCACCACAGCTGTACCTGCCAGGCTGCCAAAAATCACAGTAAGTGGAACCAGTACAACCTTAAAATTCATTTTCCTTAACACAGAAAAAGCCCCTTTGTCACTACCAATACTAATACCCACCAAAAGCATTAAAACATACAAGGCGTAAGTAGTCAGATCATCATTCAATAACCAGTTTGGAAATAAGTCAAAATATCCTCCCAATAACCCAATTCCGAAAAAACTCAATATGATTAAGCTGCCTTTCATTACCAATTACTTATCCTGATATCTCTTAAAGAAAAAAACATATACCAACTTGGCAAGCAATACACTTCCGGCAACTGCGCCAAATGTTAATAACAAAGCTTTATAGCCAATCCTCGAAAAATTCTGAATGATATCGTCATTGATTCCCACTGAAATTCCAAGCAAAAACAGAAGCAGATAAACTGCGTATGTAACAGATTTATCCACTTTCTTTCTTGTCTTTTCCTTGTCTTTAAGTTGTCGACCAATAATTATCCCAACAACAAAAAGAAAAATTACAATGTATGACGTCATTACTTATTTCGTTAATCAACAGGCACTCCTTTTTCGTCAGGGAAACGATCTTTATATTCTGACCAAAAAGACTTGACCTCACTTTTCATTTCCCGATGTAAAATAAGTAAACCAATTAGGTTGGGAATTGTCATCAAAGCAATGGTAATACCAGATAATGTCCATATAATAGTAGTATCAACAAATGAAGCTAGGAAGAAACCAATAACATAAATTAAATGATACCAAATGACAGCTTTTGATCCCCAAAGATATGTGATGGCCCTATCTCCATAATACGACCATGAAATAGCGGTAGAAAAAGCAAATAACAACAAGCCAATTGAAACAATATATTTTCCCCACGAACCAAACCACCCCCTGGTAAAGGCAACTGTTGTTAGAGGCGCACTATGTAAGAGAGATTTACCTTCGAAAACAATTTTTTTATTATTATCATCTGTTGAAAATTGCGCTTTAATGCGGTCAATCAATCCCATTTCCTCTTCCTGTAAGGTCACAACTCCATCGTTAACTTCTATGCTACCAGTATATGGTTTCTTACCCTTCTTAATAACCACACCTTCTGCTAACGATCGGGCATGAATCAGTTGAACATCAGAGGTAATCTCACCATTTGCCACTTCCATATTGCCTGTAAACAAAGGCAATGTTTCCTCTCCTTTGATATGATTAGCCAACGCCAATCTTCCTTCCGGAGTTGTGTCATCATACTCAGCACCTTGAATAACTTGCAAATCTGCCATCTGAAAACGATTATCAAGCTTCTCGTTCCAAACTCCTGAAGCAAGTAACGTAAGACCTGTTAACGTACAAATAATAATGGTATCAATAAACGGTTCAAGCAAGGCTACCATACCTTCAGAAACCGGTTCATGAGCACGTGCTGCAGCATGAGCTATTGGTGCAGACCCCTGCCCGGCTTCATTTGAGAATAAACCACGATTAACTCCACGATTAAAAGCAAATGCCAAAGTTGCCCCCAGAAATCCTCCCGTAGCAGATGATCCGGTAAAAATATCAGCAAAAATAGCTTGAATCGAAGGCCAGATATTTTCATAATTCATACCAATAACTGAAATGGCTCCAATAAAATAAATAAGAGCCATCGCAGGCACCAGCCGCGATGTTACTTTAGCAATTCGTTTTATACCTCCAATGATTACAAATCCCAACAAAATAGCAAGAACGAAACCAGTAATTACATGAGGTAAACCAAACGTAGCAAATATTGAATTGGAAATACTGTTGACCTGCGGTAAACTACCGGTACCAAATGAAGACAGCACTGTTGCAAATGCAAATATGGCGGCAATCCATTTTCCAGTTTTAATGAGTTTACCAGAAGGCATTTTAATATTCAGACGTTCCCGCATAAAATACATTGGTCCTCCAGCAATCGATCCATCGGCAGCCTTTTCTCTGTATTTATGAGAAAGTGTTACTTCCACAAACTTTGTTGTCATACCTATCATGGCGGTAACTAACATCCAGAAAAGTGCTGCCGGACCACCTAAGTGAACCGCCAAAGCAACTCCTGCAATATTCCCAGTTCCAACCGTTCCGGAGAGAGCCGTTGTTAAAGCCTGGAAATGTGATGTATCTCCTTCATCACCTTCTTTATCATATTTCCCTCTAACGATGCGTAAAGCATATTTAAAATACCTGATTTGAGGAAATTTAAGATAGATTGTAAAGAATAGTCCGGTTCCTAATAATAACCAAACGAACCAATAATGGCTTCCAATATAAGAATCAATTAATTGTAGAAAATTATTCAGCTCTTGCATAAAATTCGGGCTTTTGAATTAACGAAAATTTAATTCGGATTTTTTCAGGTTATGCTAAAAAACAAATTTTTATTCGATTGACCTTTATTTTAACGATATTTTTCATCATTCTTATCTATTTCTTTTTATCTCTCATAAAAAAATGAGGTATTAAGGATACTTAAAAAAATCAAATCCCTTATATTTGAATTTCTAATACCTGAAATGCAAAAACCTAACACACAACAGTTCCGAAGTCTTTTTAAAGATGATGCCGTTTGGGGAGAACAAAAAGTTATCCACTTTCGCTGGTTTCTTATAATTGTAATTCTGTTTTTTGTAAGCTACATTTATCTGGAAGGATATGAAGAAAGAGCTCTCATCTCATTGCTGCTTTCGAGTGTTTACATTTTTTACAATGCAGCTCTCAATTTCTTATTAAAGAGATTTGGCAGCGCTACCTGGATTCGGTTTTTATCTGCAACATTTGACATCTCAATATTATCATTACACATATTTAACTATTCCTATTATTTTCAACCAATTGCAGTAACCACAGCAGCTTCAGTATTTCTGTATCCTGTATTAATTTTACTGGCTGTTTTACGGTACGATGGAAGATTAGTGATCTTTTCAACATTGTATTCAATTTTCTGCTTTAACCTTATTTACTTTTTACGATCGCCCCATATCTCTCCTGAGTTGCTTGAACAAGTTGCTTCAGCAGATTGGGCAGGACAAGTGTACAAGAGCACTTACTTATTACTAATGGGGTATTTCTTATTAGGAGTACCTGAGATGATTAAAAGATTAGTAAGCAAGCAACTGGTTTCAATAGAACAACAGAATTCTGTTAAGATCGACCTGGCTTTGGAAAAGCAAAAAAACGAAATGACTCTCTTTCAGTTAAGGAAGGAAAAAATCCTTAATAAAAAACTGGAAGAACATCAGGAAACCATTGAAGAACAAAAGAAAAGCCTTGAAGAAGCGATAGAAATAAAAAACAAATTATTCAGTATTATCGGTCACGATTTGAAATCTCCTTTTGCCGCTCAAACATCAATTGTAGATCTTCTTTTAGCAGATTTTAAATCATATAACAACGAAGATATTATCTCTATCCTTAAGTCTATTAAACGATCATCACATCAGGGTTTAGAATTACTTGAGAATATTCTTGATTGGTCGAGGCAGCAAAATAATATGATTAAACCTCGAACGCACGCTATTTACATTATGGATGTCGTTAACAATGCCCTTGGTCATCTCCATAACAATATCAACCATAAACGCATACGCATCCACACATTTATTAATCCAAACATGCAAATTATTGCTGATGAGGACATCTTAAATACTATTTTAAGAAATCTGATTTCCAATGCAGTAAAGTTTTCATATGTCGATGGCTCAATAAAAATAAGTACGCGCGAAAAAAACGATATGATTTATATCGAGATCAGTGATGAAGGAATTGGTATGAGCCCTGAACACGTTAGCATGATATTTGATCCAGGGCAAAAAATATCTACCCGTGGCACACAAAATGAGCCAGGTACCGGACTTGGATTATTTCTTTGTAAAGACCTGGCATCTATGATGGCAGCAAATATCGACGTTGAAAGTGAACAAGGGAAAGGAAGCACTTTTTCTATTGCCTTCCCTTCCATAAAAAATCCTGTTGAAAAGAAATTACTTAATTCAAACCTTTCATAGATAGCTGAATTCTTTTTCGCTGACGATCAACTTCCAGCACTCTTACTTTCACCTGCTGTTGAAGCTTAACCACCTGTGAAGGATCACTCACATATTGATTTGACAATTGTGAAATATGTACTAATCCATCCTGCTTCACACCAACATCAACAAAAGCACCAAACTTGGTTATGTTGGTTACTAGACCCGGCAACTCCATTCCTTCATGCAAATCATCAATCGAATAAATTCCTTCAGCAAATGAAAATGCCTTGATAGCTGCCCGTGGATCTCGTCCCGGTTTATCCAGCTCCTGCATAATATCATTTAAAGTTGGTAAACCTACTTTATCATTTGCATACCGCTTTAAATCAATTTTACTGCGCAGTGTTTTATCCTTAATCAGATCAGCCACTTCACAATTTAAGTCCTTGGCCATAGCTTTTACCAACGGGTACGATTCGGGATGAACAGCCGTATTGTCCAATGGATTTTTAGTTGATGCGATACGAAGAAAACCAGCACTTTGCTCAAAAGCTTTTGCTCCCAAACGAGGCACTTTCTTTAACTCATCACGAGAATCGAAAGCCCCGTTGGCTGATCGATAATCAACAATGTTCTGTGCCAGTTGAGGACCTAACCCGGATACATAAGTCAGTAAATGCTTACTGGCTGTATTCAGGTTAACACCCACCGAGTTTACACACGATTCAACAACCGTATCCAATGACTTCTTTAACTGAGACTGATCTACATCGTGCTGATATTGTCCAACACCAATAGACTTAGGATCAATCTTCACCAATTCGGCAAGCGGATCCATCAATCGACGACCAATTGAAACAGCTCCACGCACGGTTACATCGTAGTCAGGAAACTCCTCGCGAGCGACTTTACCTGCAGAATAAACCGATGCACCATCTTCACTAACCACAAAAACATCTACTTTTTGAGTAAAATTAAGGCCTTTTGCAAAAGCTTCTGTTTCGCGCGATGCAGTGCCATTACCAATTGCTATGGCTTCTATCTTATGCTTATCTGCCAGCTTTAAGATCAGATCCTTTGATTTTTGATATTCATTTTGAGGTGGGTGTGGATAAATGGTGGCATTCTCCAACAAATCTCCATACTGATCGAGACATACCACCTTACATCCGGTTCTGTATCCGGGATCTAAGGCCAGCACACGCTTCTGCCCCAATGGAGATGCCAACAATAATTGTCTCAGGTTATCAGCAAATACTTTTATTGCTTCATCATCTGATTTCTCCTTAAACAGATTTGAGAATTCTGTTTCGATAGACGGAGCCAATAAACGCTTATAAGCATCTGTAACTGCATCCTGCACCTGAGCAGCCGAATCAGTATCACTTTTCACAAAGTAACGATCCAATCGTTCCATAGCATTTTCAGCATCCGGTGCGATTGTGAGTTTCAGATAACCTTCTTTCTCACCACGACGCATTGCCAGGTAACGATGCGAAGGACATTTCTTCAACGGTTCAGACCACTCAAAGTAATCTTTATATTTTGCAGCTTCCTCTTCTTTACCTTTCACCACCTTAGATGAAATAACAGCCTCTTTCTCGAAAACAGAACGAACAATCTCACGTCCCACTTTATGCTCATTAATCCATTCTGCTATAATATCACGTGCTCCTTGCAATGCATCTTCTACTGTTGGCACATCAGCTTTAACAAAAGCAGCTGCACGCCCTTCCACATCACGTTCGTGTTGTTTCATGATGATTTTAGCTAATGGCTCCAGTCCTTTTTCACGAGCCATAACTGCACGGGTCTTACGTTTTGGCTTATAAGGAAGGTAAATATCTTCCAGCTCAGTGAGATTATAAGTAGCTTTTATTTTTGCTTTTAATTCTTCTGTTAACACTCCTTGCTCTTCCATCGACTTGAGAATGGTTTCTTTTCGTTTCTCAATCTCCTGAAGCTTTTCATAACGTTCCTTTACTGAACCAACCTGAACCTCATCCATGCTTCCAGTCATTTCTTTTCGATAACGGCTGATGAAAGGAATGGTTGCTCCTTCATCAAGCAGGGATAAAACGTTGGTCACGCCACGGGTTGCCAGATTTAGCTCTTTGGATATAATGTCAACAAACAAATTTTGCATGGTACGATATATTTAGATTTAAACACAAAAATTGCCTGAACTGGTTAGAGCAGGCAAAATATGTATGCTTCAATAAAAACGTTCTTTTAAAGGATTATTTCTTGTTATCCTTCTTTTTGAAGTTATTTTTCTTGTTCCCTTTATAACCACCTTTTCTCTTCCTGCCCTTTTTAAGATCCTCCGGATTATAAAGGGGTGCTTCTCCCAAATCGGGTGGCAATGGTATTTTATAAATATTGGTCTCTATCAATTGCTCAATACGGTAAAACTCGAGAATTTCCTTCTCATTAATTAAGGTTATTGCTACTCCCTGAGTGGCAGCCCTTGCTGTTCTTCCTACACGGTGCACATAATCCTCAGCATCGCGTGGCACATCAAAGTTAATAACCAAATCAATCTTTTCTATATCAATTCCACGAGCTATAATATCTGTAGCAACCAATATCTGAACATTACGGTTACGGAATTCACGTAATACATCCTCCCGTTCGGCCTGTTCAAGATCTGAGTGAATGGCTTTGGCGTTAAACCCATTGTTTAAAAGCGAACGGGCTATCTCTTTCACCTTTACCTTGGTGGATGAAAAAATAATGATGCTTGGGAGGTCTTTATCTTTCAATAATCCATTAAGCAATGGAATTTTTTGAGTATCATAAACCATGTAAGCCGCCTGTAATATTCCTTCTGCCGGTTTACTGATGGAGATATTCACTTCTTCCGGATTAATCAAAATATTTTTTGCCAACTCTCTTATTTTAGGAGGCATGGTGGCAGAAAACATCAATGTTTGCCTTTCTTTTGGAAGATGGGTTACAACCTGCATAATATCATCAAAGAATCCCATATCAAGCATACGGTCCGCCTCATCCAGGATAAGGTGCTGCAAGGTTGACATATTGACGTATCCCATACTCAGGTGCTGTATCAAACGTCCCGGAGTGGCTATCACAATATCAGCCCCGGTTGTTAAAGCATTCTTCTGACGATTCCATTCTTCCTTATCATTACCTCCGTAAATAGCTGTAGATGAAATATCCAGAAAATAACCAAACCCTTCCATTTGTTGATCAATCTGGATAGCCAGCTCGCGAGTCGGCACCAAAATCAAAGCATTGATTTTATTATGTCCGTTACGAACCAATTTATCCAGTACCGGAAGAAGATATGCTGCTGTTTTACCTGTTCCCGTTTGAGCACAGGCAATCAAATCATTTCCTTCTTTGATCACAGGTATAGTCTTTTCCTGAACAGGAGTTGCTTTCTCAAAACGCATGGCTTGTAAACCATCAAGCAACTCATCGGCAAAATTGAATTCTTTAAATTTCAATGGTATCGTATTACTAAGTCTATTCTACATAAATCACCAAACCTTTCAGGTATTCTCCTTCCGGATGATAGATATCCACCGGATGATCGGCAGGCTGAGTTAGTTGTTGCAATATACGAACTTTCCGATTAGCCTTTGCTGCTGCTGAGAAAACCATGGTTCGGAATTGTTCTTTACTGATAACCTGTGAGCACGAAAAAGTAAAAATAATACCTCCTGAACGAATCTGTTCAATGGCTTTTGCATTTAATCTTCGATAGCCCTGAATGGCATTCTTCACCACATTCTGATGCTTGGCAAATGCCGGCGGATCAAGAATTATCAGATCATATTTATCTTTTATACCTCCCAAAAACTTAAATGCATCTTCGGCATATGCCTGATGACGTTTATCGTCAGGGAAGTTTAACTCTACGTTATTATTGGTAATGTAAATGGCACGCTCTGAACTATCAACTGAATGCACCAGCTTGGCACCACCACGCATGGCATAAAAAGAAAAGCCTCCGGTATAACAGAACATATTTAGTACTTCACGTCCTTTACTATACTTCTCAAGTAATGCACGGTTATTACGCTGATCGACAAAAAAGCCTGTTTTCTGTCCTTTTTCCCAATCCACATGAAACTTCAATCCGTTCTCAAGGGCAATCTTCTCTGTTTTAGTACCAAAAACATATCTGTTAACAGCAGTTACATGAGCTTTATATGGTAATGTACCTTCCGATTTACTAAAAACCGATTTTAACCGATCACCCATCACTTCTTTTAATGCCTGAAGAATGGTTTCTTCAATGCGGTACATACCCACTGTATGCATCTGCACCACGGCAGTACCATTGTAGAAGTCGATAATTAGTCCCGGCAGATAATCACCTTCGGCATGAACCAAACGAAAAGCATTGGTATCAGGATTATCAATCAATCCAACCGACATTCTTAAATCAAATGCATTCTGAATTTTATTTTTCCAGAAATCATAATTAATCTCTTCCTGATTAAAAGTTAGTATTCGAACAGAAATTGATCCTATGATGGAATGACCAATGGCCAGAAAGTTCTCGTTATGATCAAGCACTTCTACCAGATCGCCCTCAACCAAGTCACCTTTAATTTTTTTAATGGCTCCTGAAAACACCCAAGGATGAAAGCGACTTAAGCTCTGCTCCTTACCGGGTTTTAAAACTAACTTTGGCAACTTTGCCATATATTATTAAATGCTTAATGTTTGTACTTCTTTCTTTGGAAACAAGGTCGTTAGCTTGTTATAAAGTTCAATGGCAACCCATGCATCAGTGGCAGCATAAATAACCTGACTGGTTGACAAATGCGGAGCTTCCCAGTTAGATAAACGCTGACGTTTGCTCACTCTGAAATGAAGCAATAAGCCAGCTAATTTACGTAAGCTGGTATCTTCAATGCCTACTTGCTTCACATAATCCTGCAACTCAACAAAACCAGCATGTTTAAATGGTATTAATCGTTGCAAGCCCCTGATATCATCTCTAATTCCTACTCCTACTTTAGCTATATCCGGATTTTCCATTAACCTGATTAATGCCGGATGCATACCTGTTTTATTTAATCTAAACAGATATCCCTTCTCGGTAGTTGCAAACTGCAACAACGACACTTTGTTTACCTTACCTTTCTGAAACGAAGGCTTTGTTTCGGTATCAAAACCAATGACTGAATATTGTTCCAATTCATGCACCAGTTCATCAATTCTTGTTTCATCTTCAACCACCATTACATCACCTTCAAAATGCTGTAATGGCAACTCGCTCAATGCCTCCTTCGAAATGGATTTCTGCATTCAAATGTTGTTTTAGCTAAGTTCTTCATCGTCATCCGACCATTCTTTCTGGAAACGATCGAACCATGATTCTTTTCTTTTTTCCTCTTTTACTTCTTCTTCCCCTTCTTCCTCATCCAGTTCATCCTCACCGTATAGCAGAGCATGAAGTGCCCGCAAGGTATTTACAGCCTTTTGACCCCAGTAGAGTTCGAAGTTACTCTGAACCACCGATACAGCATCATTCATTATCTCAGTAACACCAATCCGGTAGGCTGAAATAAAATCTTTTAAATCCTGATAAACATCTGCCAAGTCTTCGGCAATGTATGAAATAACAGGAGTATCACTTCGCTGCATATCCTGATTAAATACTTCAAGGTAATCATTAAAGCGTCCCATCAGTAATTCAAGTTTATTTTGAATATGAGCATAAGTCATCTCATCCACTGTCTTTTCAAGTTCATCTTCCATTTCGGCATCTAACTTGGGCAACATGCTTGCTTTTAAATACAAAAGAGGAATGATGCGGGTGGCAATTGTAATAAATTCTCTTCGAGGATATTGTTCGGCACTTTCCAGAAAATCGCAAAACTCTTTTGCTACCGTCACAAATTCAATTACATTTTTTGAATAGACTACATGCTTTAATGGCTCTTCCATAATGTGATAATAAACTCCCGCGCTACGTTCTGAAAACTTTTTATTGTTGAGCAAAAGTAAGAAAAAAAAAGCAGAGTGCATGATAAGTAAAAGCTAATACCTAATGACTGATTGCTTTTAGTTGAGCACAATAAGAAGTAATGGTTAATGATGAGTGATTAATGAATTTTTTTGTAACGATTACAATGTATACCTTAAGTTAACTGATTGCCGACAATACTTTTCAATTGCGCCACCACTCATACTCGCCCTGCTCATTTTCACCAATCACTTCATATTCTTCGAGCCAACGAATTACTTTCATTAAGTTATCGTCATCAATCTTCAAATTGACAGATAACTGATTGAGAGTCATAGCTTGATTTTTTAACTGCTTTTTAACCAGCCGCTCTATTTCGTCAAAGTCTTTAACCGACAATTCTGTTTTCTTCATTTGCTGGCAAACATCACAATGGCCACAATTCTCAATATTCTTCTGTCCAAAATAACTTAACAACAACTTACTGCGGCAGATATGATTCGTACTTCCGTATTCAATCACACTTTGTATACGATCTTCATACCGTGCCTTTCTATCCTGATAGACCTCTTTACGCAATTCGATATACTTATCGTCTTCGCGTGAGGTTGTATAGGTAATCAATGGTGTTTTTCGTTGTGGTATAAATTTGATGACTTTCAGCTTAGATAAAGTTACCAGGTACTCGTAAATTTTTTGTCGGGTAACATTCATACGCTTTGCTAAGACCTCTTCATTAATTGAAACGTATTCGGTAAATAATCCTGTATAAGAACGAAGCAAAAGTTTAATAAAATTATCATAAACTTCGTTAGCTACCTGAAATTTATACAACTCATCACGACGCATTATGAATATTACTTTCGATGATAGGTTAAGCTCTTCCGTAAATTCGATATAACCAGCCCGCTGCAATATTTTGAGGCTGTTAAAAACAACCATTACATTTAGTTTATAAGTGCTGCAGAATAATCCCATATCAAAGTCGTAAACCATACCAAATCCACTCCCCACAGCCAATTGAAAGAAGTTACCCAAAGCTTTGTATACATTTATAACGGTTTCTTTTTCGGGAAATGATATGGGTATACTTCTTTTCAGACGAGCTTTATCATTGTTAGACCAAAGTAATAAAGCATAAGCTTTTTTCTCATCCCGACCTGCTCTACCGGCTTCCTGAAAATAGGCTTCAAGAGAATCAGGAGCATCCATATGCACAACCAATCGCACATCCGGTTTATCAATGCCCATACCAAAAGCATTAGTCGACACCATTACCCGAATCTCACCATTGGTCCATTGTTTTTGCCTCTGATCCTTTACTTCCTGAGGCATACCTGCATGAAATGAAGATGCCGAAATACCGTTTTTTAATAACAACTCGGCATATTCCTTCGTTTTCTTACGGTTACGAACATAAACCACTGCACTACCAGGCACTTTTTTCAATACCATCAGCAATTGCTCTTCCTTATCTTCAGCATAACGAACTACATAAGCCAGGTTATCGCGTTTGAAGCTCTTTTCAAAAACATTTTCTTCCTTAAAATGCAGTTTCTGCTGAATATCTTTTACAACTTCAGGTGTGGCTGTAGCTGTTAATGCCAGTATCGGAACGCCAGGCAAATGCTCTCTGATCTCTGCTATTTTCAGATAAGATGGTCGAAAATCATAACCCCATTGCGAAATACAATGTGCCTCATCAATGGCCAGCATTGACACCTGCATGTGCGGTAATTTTTCGAGAAAAAGCTCGGTTCCGATGCGTTCAGGCGAGAGATACAAAAACTTGGTTCCGCCAAAAATGCAATTTTCAAGGATCGTGTTTATTTCGTCGCGTGTTAAACCCGAATGAATGGCGGCTGCCTTCACATCGCGACGCCGCAGGTTCTCAACCTGATCTTTCATCAGAGCAATGAGCGGTGTTACCACCAGGCAAATTCCCTCTTTGGCTAAACCGGGAACCTGAAAAGTCAAAGACTTACCTCCTCCGGTTGGCATCAAACCCAGTGTATCTTTACCTGATGCTACCGAACGGATAATATCTTCCTGCAAAGGCCTGAATTGCGTATAACCCCAATATTGTTTTAATATATGATGAAAGATGTCCATTTGTGAGGATAAAGTTAATCTGAACGATTGATATAATTTAAAAAAATTATCAACATCAGAAATTTTGTTAGCTCCAATTAATCAGAACTCACTTATCAACACAAATTACAAAAGGATAAATAAATCAGAAAGTACATAAACAAGTGACATGAAAACACTATTCATGCCACTGTAATGTTTTATAAAAATAAAAGAATAACAGCAATAACCAGCCCCACAGCTGTAAAAATCATTCCTCTTTTAAAAAGTCGTGAACTGACTTTAAACATCCAAAAAGAAGATATGGCCAAAAAGAACAGACAAATTCCATAAATTAATCCAAACCAGTGCACAATGCTTTTGCTCGAAGTCTTATGAAAACCATTTAAAGTATTAATCCACCCGGGTAAAGAATTTTCGGAATATGTTGCCAGACCAGTTGATTTATTATAGGTTCCATCTCCATTAAAAACAATGATATCTCCTTCTGTTTTTTCTATCTTAAATCTTCGCATATGCAATTCCTTACCCAGATCTGATTCCGAGATTCCCGGCTCCAGTTGCTTCTCAATAATCTTCTCTGATTTTAAGAAATTAGTATCGCGATAAATTAAAACCACCCCACTGATTGCATAAATAAGTGTCATCCCAATTACGAGGAATCCGATGTCGCGATGTAATGCACGCATGATCTTGTTCAAAGACATTTTTCCTTGTTTCTCCATTTTTGTCTAATTAAAATTCTTGTAAGCAATTTGGAAGTAGCTGATGAAGGATTTATTAGATAGACTCTCTTAATCATCATTTCCTGCGTTTATTAAGGGAAAAGAATCTGATCTATAAGAATATTTAAATAAAAAGCTCCTTCCGAGATATTTCAAAAGGAGCTTTTCAATGCTGTTACTATTATTACAAGGCTTTTTTAATGGCTTCTTCAGCCAAAGGTCCCATTATTTTATAACCTGCTTTTGTTGGATGCACACCATCATCTGTCAACTCACTTTTCAATCCTTTCTTTTCATCCACCATTTTAGAATAATAATCGAGATACACCATCTTATTAGCTTCGGCATATTCTTTAATCATAGTATTTAACTCAAATATTTTTTCGGCAGGCTCCTTTCCAGGGCTCCAGGCATATTCAAAAGCTGGCAAAACTGAACAAAGCACCACTTTTATTTTATTTGCTTTTGCCAATTCAGCCATCGACTTTATGTTATCCATTATCATATCCAATGTGGATGGTCCTGTATTACCTGCTATATCATTCGTTCCGGCCAGTATCACTACAACTTTGGGTTTCAGATCTATCACATCAGCTCTGAATCTAATAAGCATTTGCGGTGTGGTTTGCCCTCCAATCCCCCGATTGATGTATGGCTTTCCTTCAAAAAACTCAGGATTATGAAAACTCCACCCCTGGGTTATAGAATTACCCATAAACACCACCCTCTTTTCTTTTTTTGCCGGCGGATCTAACTTTTCATTTTCAGTTTTAAATCGTTCCAGATTAGGCCAATCCTGAGCCTCACAAAACTCATTTGATAAGATCATTGAAATTAGAATAAGGATAAAAGTTAAGTTTTTCATTCTACTAGCTATTTAAGGTTTATAAATATCTCCAACGATCAGTTGATCTCCTGATAAATCAACTTCGAACAGATGTGGGACTCTGACATATCTTCCATTCACTACTTTATGACTATGAACCGACATCAGCCATTTACCTTCCAGAGTCTGAAATAACATTCCATGTCCGAAATTAGGAGGGGTTATGGGTTTTTCTTCCTGAACCCAGGGCCCATCAAGCGTACCACTTTCAGAGTAGGCTACTCCCTGCGTATAAACGTCATAAACCCAACTGGTCCAAATCATTCCTAAGCGACCTGTTTTTGTTCGAAAAACAAATGGACCATCAGTAACTTTATTAAACGTTATATCGCCATTACTATTCTTTTCTCTGCTCCAGGGTGAATCACTGGCTCTAAAAAGAACTGAACCACTCCCCAATGATCCGCTCAAATCGGGCTTCAATTCAATTTTCTCCATTGTTCCATTCCAATTCTTCAACCATTCACCACAATAAATCATATAAGGCTTATCATCAGTATCAACCCAGAAAGCTCCGTCTAAAGTTGGAATATCTGCAGAAAGATAAATGGAATCCTTCATTGGTACATAAGGACCATCGGGTTTGTCACTAACCAGTATGTGTGAAGCCCGCCTTTCAATGACATTACCCGCAACCGTATCGATTTTCACATCCCGATTTGTAAAAGTAGCGAAGTAATAATACTTCTTTTTATAATGAAACAATTCTGCTGCCCAAATCATTGGTTTAGGTCCCATCCAGGAATGCGGGTCTGTTTTGGCAATCTTAAAAGGACCCTCCCATAATTTTAAATCTGTACTTTTCCATAAACGACCACCTGTGCCGGTCATATAATACATTTGAGAGGTATGATCGGTCAAAATAAAAGGGTCACTAAGAATGATAGAATCCAGAGAAACATTTTGCCTAACAGGTTGATTTCGTTGCGCTTCAAGCCCAACAAATACTATAAAAAGAAACAACAGACTGAGTAATAGTTTCATAAAAGAATAGAATCTTAAAATCACGAACCGTTAAAAATAAGCAGAAAATTATTTTTAATGGATAAACACTGTAATCAGAAAATAAAAAAAGCAGAAGAATCTTCTGCTTTTACTCTTTATTAAACTTTAACCCGATTACAGATGAACTACAGCCAGCTGATTATCTTTTAACAACTGGTCTTCAAATGTTTTTGCTTCAGCCAATTCCACATATCGATTTAAAATATCATTCATCATTTTTTCATTTCCCTGCAACTCACATATTCTTGCCTGCCAGAACAGAATTGATAAATCATCCGGTTTAAATTGTTCAGCATGACTCAAATAGTAATCAGCCACCTTTAATTTTCTGTTTATTTTTTTTGTTTTCTGTTTCTCGGACAAATATAAATTTCCGTCAATTGCATCAACCAGAATAATTTGCTTTATCGCCATGTTTAAATTATTTCTGGCCATATCCACATGAGATTCATTACCTGGCAAATCAAACTTCACATAGATAGTTTTATCCATCGATGTTGCTATTCCGTTAATCTTGCCAGCCATCCATTGTTTAGTACTTTTATTAACAACAGTAAGAACTGCATCATCCAATAATTTTGAAACCGAATTGGTTACTTTAGCATTTACAATCGTACCATCCTTCTCTATTACAAAATCAACCACAACTACACCTTCTTCACTCACAAAATCCAAATCTTTAAAATAACTCAAATTTGCAACCAGATAACTATTGAAATTAGCTGCATCTTGTTCCATATTATCTCCAATAAACACAGGTGCTTCCACTCGTGTTTCCTTAATAAACTTTTGCTTAATATTTTCCTCCTGGGCAACAAGGCCTGATGTAAGCAAAATTAGTCCTAGCATTAATCCTAACCGTCTCATATTATTATTTTTTGTTTCATCATCTACAATACAACCACCAGACCAAACATCATACCTAACTAAATTACTGCACATTAAGATTAAATCTTCTTCAAGATAGCTGTTCAAAGATGAACTATTGATGTTCACCAATGAACGTTTAGATAATACTTTTAAAAATTGTGGAAATATTAGACCTAATCAGAAAGAGTGTATGAAACTAATCCATATATTTCACCCATTAAATAGCTAATATTTTTAATGTTTGGCGCAATTGTGTATATTTTATTAACAAATTGAACTAATTAACCTATCAAGTAGTTGCTGATAGTATACACCATTCTTTTAATAATGGCAGTTATGAGCAAAACCATCTTTTTCTTTGTTCTTTTATTCTTTTCTGGTCAGTTCTCATTCGGACAAGCTGATAGCATTACTCTAAGCCAGGACAGCTCAAAGCAGTCATCTGACACGATTAACCTTAATGTATTACTGGATATTAGTGAACGCTTGCAAGAAGTGGAACAACAAAGAGTCACTGACTCATTAAAAAAACTGGAACTTGAAAAGCAGATAAACAGACTTAAAACAACCGACAATCTTGAAAAAGAAGAATTACTGAATCAGTTAAAAACCATTGAACTTGCAGATAAACAACGCAAACAGGAAAAGATTGCTCATATCGATTCATTGCGAAAAACAGCAAAAGGATACCCTATAATAGGAACGCTTAACGATACTATATTAAACATCTATTCAAAATTCGGAGCGCTTACCGCAAGAGAGAGAGTTGAGAATATTAATAGAAAAATTGAGCAATTATACGACAATGACTTTTTCAACCCCGACTCCATCCTGATAAATTCTTCTGAAACTTCATTTGATCTAATTTATGGCGAAACCATTTTAATGAGTATCTCAGAAATGGATGCTATATGGTATGGAAGTGATATGCATACATTAGCAAATCAACTAAGAGATTCCATTAGATCTTCTATTATAGAAGCAAAAAAAGAAAATAAGATTGCCAAGATAATGGTTCGTATTGGACTTGTAATATTGGTAATTTCGATCACCTGGTTTATAATCTGGTTAATAGGCAAAGGTTACGGCCAATTAATGAATTTGATAATGTTGCAAAAGGAAAAGTGGCTAAAGAATCTTACCTATAAAGATTATACTTTTCTTACCATTGAGCAGCAGATTAAAACTATTGAAATATTAATAAAATTAATACGTTGGTTTACTTACATACTACTTCTATACATCACATTACCAATTGTTTTTAGCATTTTTCCATTTTCAAGACATTGGGCAGATGCCTTATTTCAATTAATCTGGTCACCTTTTAAAGGTATCATTATGGGTGTTTGGAATTACCTCCCAAACTTATTCAGTATACTGGTTATTTACCTGGTGATGCGCTATGTGATTAAATTTGTGGGATATATTTTTCATGAAATTGAATTAGAAAAATTAAAAATATCAGGCTTTCATGCGGATTGGGCCATGCCAACATATGGTATTATAAGGTTTTTATTATATGCTTTTATGTTTGTCATGATATTTCCTTCCTTGCCTGGATCAGATTCACCCATTTTCAAAGGAGTTTCTGTATTTATAGGAATATTATTCTCTCTCGGATCATCATCTGCTATTTCAAATATGATTGCAGGTTTGGTTATAACCTATATGCGCCCATTCAAAATTGGCGATCGAATTAAAATAGGTGAAGTCTCGGGAGATGTTGTTGAAAAATCGATGCTGGTTACCAGAATAAAAACCATCAAAAATGAAATGATAACCATCCCTAACTCATCTGTTCTTACAGGCAATACAACCAATTTCACCAGTATTGCAAAAGAGAATGGTTTAATAGTTCACACAACTGTCACTATTGGGTATGATATTCCGTGGAGAAATATGCACGAAGCATTGATTGAGGCTGCCTTAAAAACCGAAATGATATTATCCGAACCACGTCCATTTGTACTTCAAACCAGCCTCGATGATTTCTATGTATCGTACCAGATTAATGCTTTTACAAATGAAGCTAGTAAACAAGCTGTTATCTACTCAACCCTTCATCAGAATATTCAGGACGTATGTAATGAAAAAGGGATTGAAATACTATCTCCTCATTACAGAGCAGCCCGGGATGGCAATACAACCACAATACCGGAAAGCTATCGCCCTGAGAATTATAAGCCGGAAGGTTTCATTGTAAATATTGACAAAAAAGATCAGAAACAATAAAATAACCATTTATGGATATTATAGATAATATTGAATTAGTATATCTTAAAATAGAAGACTACGAAGACATAAAAAACGCCATGATTGAAGCCTATTCCAATATGCCGGGCTCTTATTGGCGAGAAGATCACATAAAAGCCCTCTTAAAAAAATTCCCGGAAGGACAAGTGGCAATAAAAATCGACAATGAGCTGGCTGGATGCGCTCTCTCCATTATTGTTGACTATAAGAAATTTGATGACCGCCATACATATCGTGCCATAACAGGTAATTATACTTTTAGTACACACACCAACAAAGGCGATGTACTTTATGGTATCGATGTTTTTATCAGACCCAAATTCAGAGGATTAAGATTAGGAAGAAGGCTATACGATTATCGAAAAGAATTATGTGAAAAGTTAAACCTTAAAAGCATTGTTTTTGGAGGAAGAATTCCGAATTTTTACAAACATGCGGATGAAATGACTCCTAAAGAGTACATTGATAAAGTTCGAAAAAAAGAGATCCACGATCCGGTTCTTGACTTTCAGATGTCCAACGATTTTCACCCAAAAAAAATTCTTAAAGGATATCTCGAAGGAGATAAAGAATCTAATGAATATGCTGTTCTCTTGGAATGGAACAATATTTATTACGAACAGCCCTCCATTACTGCTACAACAACAAAAACAATTGTAAGATTAGGATTGATTCAGTGGCAAATGCGGTTGTATAAAGATCTGGATGAAGTGATGCAGCAAGTAGAATATTTTGTTGATGCAGTTTCTGGTTATCGATCAGATTTCGCTTTATTTCCTGAGTTCTTCAATGCGCCATTAATGTCGGAGTTCAATCATTTATCAGAACCGGAAGCTATTCGAAGACTGGCTGAATATACCAGTGCTGTCGTTCAACGTTTCTCGCAGCTGGCCATCTCTTATAACATAAATATTATCACAGGCAGTATGCCCGAATTAGTAGATAACGAATTATTTAATGTTGGATACCTATGCAAACGAGACGGAGGTGTAGAACGATTTGAAAAAATTCATGTTACTCCTGACGAAGCCAAGGTGTGGGGATTACAAGGCGGAGACAAACTAACAACCTACGACACCGATTGTGGCAAAATTGGAATATTGATTTGTTATGATGTTGAATTTCCCGAACTGGGCCGTTTACTGGCAGATGAAGGAATGGATATACTCTTCGTCCCTTTCCTGACCGACACTCAAAATGGTTATTCACGGGTACGTCATTGTGCTCAGGCCCGCGCCATTGAAAACGAATGTTACGTAGCCATTGCCGGTAGTGTTGGAAACTTACCGAAGGTTCATAACATGGATATTCAATATGCTCAATCCATGGTTTTTACACCTTGTGATTTTTCTTTTCCAACCAATGGAATAAAAGCAGAAGCAACACCCAATACCGAAATGATATTAATTGCAGATGTTGATCTGGGTATGCTTCGCGAACTCAACCAGTTTGGCAGTGTAAAAAACCTGAGAGACCGGAGAAAAGATATTTATTCACTTACTCACCTTAATAAGAGTAAGTAGATAATTAATTCATAACTGATTCAACCCCTTCATTCATTTTTTGTTACTTATGTAATAAAGAATGGGATTATATTTAAAAATCAAATCAAAATAGTATCGATGGACATTCAGCAAATATTTAGAAACAACCAGGAGTGGGTGCAGGAAAAATTAAAAATGGATGAAAAATATTTCGAAAATCTTTCGGAAGGTCAAAATCCGGATATTCTTTACATTGGTTGCTCCGACAGTCGGGTGACAGCTGAAGAGTTAATGGGCATGAAACCTGGTGAAGTATTTGTTCATCGTAATATTGCCAACATGGTACCAAATACAGATTTAAGTGCCATGTCGGTTATAGATTATGCTGTTGTTCACTTAAAAGTAAATCACATTGTAATTTGTGGTCACTACTACTGCGGTGGAGTAAAAGCTGCCATGCAATCAGAAGATCTTGGAATTTTAAATCCATGGTTGCGTAATATCCGCGATGTTTACCGTCTGCATAAAGATGAACTGAATTCTATAAAAGAAGAAGAAGATCGTTATAAAAGATTGGTGGAACTAAATGTTCAGGAACAATGTCTGAATGTTATTAAAACGGCTGAAGTGCAACGAGGGTATCGCGATCGTCACATTACTGTTCATGGTTGGGTTTGGGATATGCATACCGGGAAATTGATAGATCTTGAAATCGATTTTGAGAAATTACTTGAGAATGTAATGGAGATTTATCATTTAAAATAAACAACCTCAATTCTAATCAACGCCTGACTTTAACTATGAATATAAAAATTAGACCTTGGGATAAAAGTGATCTTCCAAGCCTGGTTAAATATGCTAATAATCCTAATGTAGCTCAATATTTAACCAATCAATTTCCGCATCCTTATACCGAAGAGGATGGAAAGGCATTCATTGAATTTTCGCGAAAGGATGATCCCATACATATATTTGCTATTGAATTTGATGGAGAAGCCATTGGCGGAATTGGAGTACATCCGAAAGATGATATCCATTGTAAAAATGCAGAACTTGGTTACTGGATTGGCGAACCTTTTTGGGGAAAAGGTATAGCCACTCTTGCCTTACAACATATCATTGATTTTGCTTTTGAAAATTATAACATCGATCGTCTTTATGCTTCAGCTTTTGGACCCAATAAAGGTTCTCAAAGAGTTTTAGAAAAATCCAATTTCAAATTAGAAGCAACCTTTATCAAAACAGTATTTAAAAACAATGAATATTACGATGAACTGTGTTATGCCATGAGAAGAACTAAATGGAAGTCAATAAGAAATAGCAATGGACGAAGTACTATTTTAAAAATGTAAATGAAGCTTCTCTTCATCATTATTTCGAGCCTTATTCGTTACTTTTATGAAATTTATTTATTGAATCAGACAATTTATTGAACAATGAGTTTTGACGTTATTTTAGAATACAATCCAATTTTATTGGCACTGATTGCTACCATTTTTACATGGTTAGTAACTGCAGCCGGGGCTTCAATGGTTTTCTTTTTCAAATCCATTAATAAAAAGATATTAAACTCTATGTTGGGATTTGCTGCAGGTGTAATGATTGCAGCCAGCTTTTGGTCGCTGCTAAAACCGGCCATTGAGATGGAAGAAGGTAACGGAGGAATTGCGTGGTTGCCTGCTGTGATTGGTTTTCTCTCAGGTGGTGCATTCCTGTTATTGGTAGACAAAATATTACCTCACCTACACATGGGTCTATCAACAGATAAGGCAGAAGGCATTAAAACCTCGTGGCAAAGAAGTGTTTTATTAGTATTAGCAATTACCTTACACAATATACCTGAAGGATTAGCTGTAGGAGTAGCCTTTGGAGCTTTAGCCAACATTCCAGAACCAGGTATACTGGCCGGAGCCATGGCGTTGGCTTTTGGTATAGGCTTGCAAAACTTTCCGGAAGGAGCTGCTGTTTCCATTCCATTGCGTCGTGAAGGTTTTTCAAGACTAAAAGCATTTAATTATGGACAGTTATCAGGTATTGTTGAACCAATTGCAGGAGTTATTGGAGCTTATTTGGTATTAAGCATTACTCCATTATTGCCATATGCATTATCGTTTGCAGCCGGGGCTATGATTTTTGTGGTGGTAGAAGAATTAATTCCGGAATCTCAGAGTGGCAATGAAACGGATTTATCTACGATTGGTGCCATGTTGGGATTTGCTACCATGATGCTACTTGATGTAGCGCTAGGATAAGAAAACTATAAAAACAGACATTTTTACTATAATCATTTAGTTCAATAGAAATATCAATATAGATTCAAAAACATTTCTTAATAAACTATTTAAAACCAATTCTGCATTTTTAACGAAAAACCCCATCTAGACCAATTGGTCTGCTTGATTTTATTAAACCAAGTTTAACATTTATACAATGTTTTTGTCTACTATTTTTTACTACTTTTGCCAAAATTTTTTAATCCCAAAAACAAGGTTCCATGTCATTTACTGAGGATAAAATCGTTACGGAAGGTTTAACCTTTGATGATGTTTTACTCATCCCGGCTTACTCGCAAGTTCTCCCAAGGGACGTAAAATTGAACGGTCTTTTTTCAAGAAATATTGTTGTTAACACACCTATTGTATCTGCCGCAATGGATACAGTAACTGAAGCCAGATTAGCAATAGCTATTGCACGTGAAGGGGGTATTGGTGTGATTCACAAAAACATGACCATTGCTGAACAGGCACGCCAGGTATTAACTGTTAAACGTGCTGAAAATGGTATGATTTATAATCCTGTTACCATTCTGCAAGGAAGCACTGTTGGTCAGGCGTTAGATTTAATGAAGGAATATAAAATTGGTGGTATTCCTGTTGTTGATAATGCAGGATACCTTGTTGGTATTGTAACCAATCGCGACCTTCGTTTTGAGCCGGATATGGCACGTAAGATTGACGATGTGATGACAACCGAAAATCTGGTTACCACCAATCAAAGCACAGACCTGGAGAAAGCTGCCGCTATTCTTCAACAATATAAAATCGAGAAGTTACCAGTTGTTGATAACAACAATAAATTAATTGGACTGGTAACTTATAAAGATATTACCAAGGCAAAAGATAAGCCGTTTGCCTGTAAAGACGAAAAGGGTCGTTTACGTGTAGCTGCCGGTGTTGGAGTAACAGCTGATACATTTGACCGAATTCAGGCTTTGGTTGAGGCAAACGTTGATGCTATTGTAATTGATACTGCTCACGGACATAGTAAAGGAGTCTTAGAGACTCTTAGCGAAACAAAAAAACGTTATCCTAACCTGGAAGTAGTAGTGGGTAATATTGCTACTGCCGAAGCTGCTCTGGATCTGGTTAAAGCCGGTGCTGATGGAGTTAAAGTGGGTATTGGTCCGGGTTCTATTTGTACTACACGTGTTATTGCAGGTGTTGGTGTTCCTCAGCTATCAGCTATTTATGATGTATCCAAAGCATTAGAAGGAACAGGGGTACCTGTTATTGCCGACGGTGGATTGCGTTACTCAGGAGATATTGTAAAAGCCTTGGCTGCCGGTGCTCATGCTGTTATGGCGGGTAGCATGTTTGCAGGAGTTGACGAGTCTCCGGGCGATACCATTATTTACAATGGTCGTAAGTTTAAAGCGTACCGAGGTATGGGATCTGTTGAAGCAATGCAAAAAGGATCGAAAGACCGTTACTTCCAGGATGTAGAGGACGATGTGAAAAAATTAGTTCCTGAAGGAATTTCAGCTCGTGTACCTTATAAAGGAACCTTATACGAAGTAATCTACCAGTTAATTGGTGGTTTACGTGCAGGTATGGGATATTGCGGTGCTGCAACCATTGATGATCTTCATCAGGCCAAATTCACTAAAATTACCAATGCAGGTATGAATGAGAGTCACCCACACGATGTATCAATCACCCGTGAGGCTCCCAACTATTCAAGATAATTAAATAACAACGCATATTACTGAAGCCTGGACCGTCATTGGTTCAGGTTTTTTTATTCATTTAACTACTATTAAAAAGTTATAGACATCATTTTTTTTACAAAACAATAATGAGACCAAATTTTAGTTTCATTATTATCCATTACCATCAATAATATTTTACATTTGCATCCGTTAGTTTATAGATGTTCAAATTCCAAATTGTATATAAAATGAACAAAAGTAAAATCTACCGTATTTTATTTATTGCCCTTATAAGCTTAAGTTATGTAGCTGTAAATGCTCAAGACAACAATCTGTTAGTTGTTGGTGATCATCAATATAGTGTTGATGAGTTTAATTACATTTATAACAAAAACAATTCACTGTCGCAAAATCCGCTTAGTAAGGAAGAATACATTCCATTATTTGTCAACTATAAGCTTAAAGTTTTAGAGGCTATGAACCAGGGTTACGATACCATTCCCAGCTTCAAAAATGAGTTGGAATATTATCGCAATGAATTAGCCAAACCATATCTGACAGATAAAAAAGCAACCGAGGCAGTTATTGAAGAAGCATACGATCATCTCAAATACGAGCTAAATGCTTATCACATTCTGGTAAAACTACCTCAGTCACCAAGTCCCGAAGACACACTGGCTGCATATAACAAGATTAAAGAAATTAAATCTAAAATTACCGATCTTCCATCCTTTGAAACGATGGCTAAAAAGAGTTCTGATTGCCCATCTTCAGCTAAAGGAGGTAACTTAGGATACTTTACCGGCTTTATGATGGTTTATCCATTCGAAAAAGCTGCTTACGATACCGAAGTCGGACATATTTCAGACATCGTTCGTACATCTTTTGGCTATCACATTATTTATATAAAAGATAAAAGACCAAATAAAGGAGAAATAAAAGTGGCTCATATCATGAAAATGTATCCACAGAATGCTCCTCAGAATGTAAAAGATGAGAAAAAAGCTGCAATCGATTCTATTTATCAGGCATTACAGAATGGTGCTGACTTTACAGAAATGGTTAAAAAACATACGGATGATAAGAATTCATTGAGCACCAATGGAGAATTACCATGGTTTACAACTGGCCGTATGGTACCTGAATTCGCAGAAGCTTCTTTTGCATTGACTGAGAATGGTCAGATCTCAGCACCTATTCAAACAGCTTTTGGGTGGCATATCATCAAACGCATTGATCAAAAACCGATGAAAAGCCTTGACGAAAGCAGAGATGAAATCGAACAAAAAATCAAACGTGATGAGCGTGCATATGCCGGTAAAATGGCAACAATAGCTCGTTTGAAGAAAGAATATTCATACAGCCAGGATGATGAAGCATTGACAGATGCTTACAAAATCATCATGGAAAACAAAGATAAAAACAGTGATGATGTGCTTGCGATGATGTCATCAACAGATTACACTTTAGCAAGTTTTTCTGATAATAAAATAAGCACCGAAGATTTTGCTGATTATCTGAAATCGCATAAAGTTGTCCTTAGCAGGATCAACGAAAAATCGTATGAAAATCATTGGAACGAGTGTGCTGAAGAAAAAATCCTTGCATTTGAGAAAAGTGTTCTCGAGGAAAAATATCCTGAATTCAGGTTTCTGATGAACGAATACCACGATGGCTTATTGATTTTTGAGATTAGTCAAAAAGAAATCTGGAACAAAGCATCTGAAGATACTACAGGATTAGAAAACTTCTTTGCTAATCACAAAGATGACTATATCCTTCCTGAAAGATTTGAAGGAACCATTATTCAATGCAATAAAAAGAAAGAGTTGAAAGAAATTCAGACGATAATATCTGCTCCTGACTTTGCATTAACAGATTCTTTAAAAGATGTAATTTCTACTTTTGGCACAATTAAAGAAGGTTCTTTTACAAAAGGTGAAAATGCACTGCTTGATCAACAGGTTTGGGGAATTAAATCAAAGATAAAAGGCGATTTTAAATACCTGCTTAAAATAGGAGACCTTAAACCTTTGGCAAAACGTGAATTGAGCGAGGTTCGAGGACAGGTTCTATCTGATTATCAAAAAGAATTGGAGGATCAATGGATCGCTAAGCTGAGGTCTAAATACAATCCTGTCATCAACGAATCGGTAGTAAAAGATAAAAAATAATAATTCCGGAAGCGATCCAAGAATTGTATATTTGTATCAATAGCATCTTTTTCAACAATTTATAATGAGATATTCAATAAAATATCTGGCTTTAGTTTTAACCATCAGTTTAAGTGTAATGTACGGGTGTTCTTCAGCACCTGATGATCCGGGTGCAAGACCACTTGTTGCGGTTGGCGACCATCAGTTAACATATCGTATGCTGGGTTCTGCAGTTCCTAATCATTTATCTGTTGAAGACAGTGTTGTTTTTGTTCAGGATTATATCAACCGCTGGATTCGGTCGGAATTGCTACTTCAAAAAGCAGAGTTGAACCTTAGTCCCAAAGAAAAAGATGTTGAAAGGCTCCTTGAAGAATATCGTCGATCGTTGCTTATTCATCAATACCAACAAAAATTACTGGCACAGAAATTCAGTCCGTTTATTACAGGTAATGAAATAAATAAGTGTTACACCGATATGGAGGATAACTTTCGCCTGGAGGATGTAATTATCAAAGGGACATTCGTTATTGTTCCTAAAACAGCTCCGAACATTAACACACTGGAAAAACTTTATCGATCAGAAGATCAGGAAGATCTGGTAAAACTGGAAACTTATTGTTTTCAGAATGCTAGGAAGTATGAGATATTTTTGGATCATTGGTTGCCCATGGAAGAAATTAACCGGGCATTACCGGAACCAATCAGCAGAACCGATCAGTTTGTAAAATACAATAAGATTTACAACACATCCGATTCATTAAATCAGTATTTCCTGTCGATTAAAGACTTTAAACTTCCATCGGATCTGGCTCCGATTGAGTATGTAGAAGAAAAAATTAAATCTATTCTGATAAATAAAAAAAGAATGGAATTTCTGAAGCAACTGGAGACCGATTTGTATGAAGAAGGACTGAATAATAAATCGATTAAATTTTATTAAAAGCACAAACATCTTGCAATTCGCCTTTTTAAGGTTAAAAAGCTAATCTTTTTTTTATATTTGCAAGTCAATAATACACCTTTGTTTATACTATTTAACTGGCATAGATATGCCCTCATTAAAACAAGGAATTTCAAAAACGATAACATGCGAAAAATAATTATACTTAGCTTGTTTGCTTCTATTTTAGTTACTTTTAATTCTACTGCTCAAAACAATATTATTGACGAGGTGATTGCTGTTGTTGGTGATAATGCAATTCTGAAATCAGACATTGAACATCAGTACGAACAGGCCCTGATGGAAGGAGTAAACTTCCCCGGCGATTTAAAATGTAATATCTTCGAACAACAATTGATTAGTAAATTATTACTGAATCAAGCCAAACTCGACAGTATTGAAGTAGGCGAAAACCAGGTAGTAAATCAGGTTGATGCCCGCGTCAACTACTTTATCAATCAAATTGGAAGCAAAGAAAAACTGGAAGAATACTTCAATAAGTCATTGCTTCAGATCAAACGAGATCAGATGGAAATGGTAAGAACTCAAATGCTTACTGAAAGTATGAAAGGAGAAATTACCAAAGACATTAAAGTAACACCAGCTGAAATCAGAGCATTTTACCGCAATGTTGATAAGGACAGTTTACCAATGATTCCAACTCAATTTGAATTGGAACAAATTGTACTGTATCCTAAAATTGAGCAAAAAGAAATTGACCGAGTTAAAACACAGCTTCGCGATTTTCAACGTCAAATAAACGAAGGACGTGACTTTGCAACCTTAGCGGTATTATATTCTGAAGATAAAGGATCGGCTGCCAGAGGTGGTGAATTAGGCTGGATGCCGCGTGCACAATTAGTACCTGAGTTTGCCAGTGTGGCTTTTAACCTGCAGGATAAAAACAAAGTATCCAAAATTGTTGAAACAGAATTCGGATATCATATCATTCAGTTGATTGATCGTAAAGGAGAACGTATCAACTGTCGTCACATATTGATTAAACCAAAAGTCTCGGAAGCAGCTCGCAAAGAAACACAAGCAAATTTGGATACTATTCGTGGTTTGATAATGGACAACACCATGTCTTTCGAAGAAGCTGCTCTTCGTTTTTCGATGGATAAAGACACACGCACAAGTGGTGGTTTGATGCTAAATCCACAAACCGGAACAGCAAAATTCGAGATGTCGCAAATTCCTGTTGCCATCAACAAACAACTGCAAACAATGAATGTGGATGATATTTCACCGTCGTTTTATATGTTGGACGAGGCTAAAGGAAAAGAGACATACTGCCTGGTTAAACTAAAAAAGAAAACCGATCCACATAAAGCAAACATTAAAGATGACTATCAAATGCTTCAACTAATGCTTGAAAATAAAAAGCAGCAGGAAACTCTTGATAAGTGGATTAAAACAAAACAAAAAGAAACCTACATTACCATCGATAAGAATTGGGCGAATTGCGACTTCAATTATGCGGGATGGGTAAAAGAATAAAAGAATGTGAACCTCAAAGGATTCCATAGAAAACTATTAACAGGAATACTTTCAACGGTATTCCTGTTTCTTTCTTGTTCAAAGGAATCCTATAATATTGTCTGGAGCGGAGTATTGCTGGATGCAGAAACTTCTCACCCCATTCCGTTTACCAACATTCAAACCAAAGCTGTATATCAGCTTAATATAGACCACTCTGAAGAAAAGAAGATCAATCTGATTACAGACGAGTCCGGTAATTTTTCCTGTCTTATTAAAAAAGCCTATCTGGTTTCTGTTTTTATTGAGAATTCGCGTTACCAGTCATACACCAACTCATTCCATACTAATAAAGAGACACTTCCTGATACACTTTTTCTACAACGATCAGAACAGTCCAGTAACCTGTTTTTAAGTATTAACGAAGACGGTTTCGACCATAACACACCTTTCATAAGTCAGAAAGCACATTATACAAACTTAAATCAAAAACAGATCATATTAACAGAACAATACGGATTTGACTTCATCAATAAGCAGAGAAATGTCACAACATTCGATTTATCGCTGAACCTGAAAAAAGTGAATAGTAAGTTTGATCTGGAATTATTAAGTGCAGAAAAAGGAGGTATATTGCCAATATACAAAGAACAAATCAGTGATTCCTTCTTTCTTGAAATGGAAATAGCCCCCTCCTTTGGCTATCAAAAAAACTACAATATAAATGGCAAAGAAGCAGGCTTTTTTGTAAAATGTCGCGATGGCAAACACTTTGCCAAAGTAATATTTCAACCTCAATTATATAAGCTCAATTGTAATAGCGAACAGGATTCTCTGGTAGAACAGGGACTAAAGTTTAGCTACATTTTACAGAAAGATACTATCCATTCGCGTTACTTCCCCACTGTTGCCATTATTGAACAATTAAATGAACAGCAATTAACATCTATTAAAAACACAATTAAAGGTTCGAATCAATAAAAAAATTTATTTTTGCGACGAAAGAGTGAATAACAGAATTTTTTCATTAATTTAATATCGTTAAAAGCTTTTAGGTGGTAAAAATTAAGTATCAGTTTCGAAAAGGTCATATTGAAGCTTATTTCTGGATCTTATCATTGATATTACTGGCATTTACCAACCCTGAAGCAGATTCCCATTATTCACTTTGCCTATTTAAAAATCTGGGCTTTGATTTTTGCCCTGGGTGTGGTTTGGGCCATTCTATTGCATTCTTTTTTAAAGGACGTTTTTTAGAATCCTGGCAGGCACATCCTATTGGATTTTTAGCGATTGTTATATTGATTTTCAGAGCCTATAAAATACTTAAACCGGACATTAAACTAAAAACCTTTAATTCGACAAATTATGAATAGAATTTTTACTTTGCTACCAGAGGCTGAAAGTGAAGAAGCCATCTTTCTTGAATCATTATTAAAAGACAGTTCTGATGATCAGGTTCAGAACTTTATTTTAATCTATCGTGGAAGAAGAAAAGATCCACAAACCATTTTATTAACAGCCCTAATTGGATTCCTGGGTGTATCAGGAATACATCGTTTTTTGGTCAACCAGATAGGAATGGGAATTCTTTATTTATTAACCGGAGGATTGTGTATGATCGGAACTATTGTTGATCTTGTCAATCATAAAAACCTGGCATTTGAATACAATCAAAGAGTTGCTCGAGAAATCAAGATGCTGATATAAAAAAAAGGGGCCTTAAGCCCCTTTTCTCTTTATCTGTTTCTTTATTAAATATGTATTACTTCTCCGTAGGCTGCAGCTGCAGCTTCCATCACAGCCTCCGACATAGTTGGATGCGGATGTACTGCTTTAATAATTTCATGACCGGTAGTCTCAAGCTTACGAGCGGTTACTAATTCAGCGATCATTTCGGTTACATTGGCTCCAATTAAATGAGCACCTAACAACTCACCATATTTAGCATCAAAAATCAATTTTACAAAGCCATCTTTATGACCGGCTGCACTTGCCTTACCTGATGCTGAAAATGGAAATTTACCTACCTTTAGCTCATATCCCGCATCTTTTGCTGCTTTTTCCGTCATACCAACAGATGCCACTTCTGGTACTGTATAGGTACAGCCCGGAATATTTCCGTAATCCAGCGCCTCCGGTTTATGACCGGCAATTTTCTCAACACAAATAATTCCTTCCGCTGAAGCAACGTGAGCCAATGCCTGTCCTGGAACAATATCACCGATTGCGTAAATTCCATCTACAGATGTTTTATAGAATTCGTCTACCTTAACACGGCCATTTTCAACCACAACTCCAACTTCTTCCAATCCAAGATTTTCAAGATTAGGTGCAATACCTACGGCTGACAATACAATATCAGCTTCCATCTCTTCTTCTCCTTTTTTGGTCTTAATAACAGCTTTTACCTTAGCACCTGATGTATCCACTTTAGTTACCTCAGCTCCTGTCATTACATCAATACCTGCTTTCTTAAACGAACGGGCCAATTGTTTTGACACCTCTTCATCTTCAACAGGAACAATGTTTGGCATATATTCAACCAAAGTAACTTTAGTACCAATGGCATTATAGAAATAAGCAAATTCACTTCCAATAGCACCGGATCCAACCACGATCATTGATTCAGGTTGCTTATCCAAAACCAGCGCTTTACGATATCCAATCACTTTTTCTCCATCCTGAGGAAGGTTAGGAAGCTGACGGCTTCGTGCTCCTGTTGCCAATATAATATGATCAGCCTGGTATACTTGTTTTTCACCACCTTCAGTAGTTACTTCCACCTTTTTATTTCCCAATAACTTACCAGCACCTTTAATGACTTCAATCTTGTTCTTTTTAAACAGATACTGGATTCCGCCACTCATTCCTTCAGCAACGCCTCTGCTTCGTTTTACCATCGCAGTAAAATCAGCTTTAGCCTCACCTTCAATTGTCACTCCGTACTCCTCGGCATGTTGTAAGTATTCGAAAACACTGGCACTTTTCAATAAAGATTTAGTAGGAATACATCCCCAGTTTAAACAAATACCTCCTAATTCAGAACGTTCAACAACAGCTACTTTTAATCCTAATTGTGAAGCCCTGATTGCAGCAACATAACCACCCGGACCACTACCAATGACAATAACATCGTAATTCATATGATTGTGTTTTAATTCTTATTTAGACAAATTTTAAATAGCAAATATATAAAGATATCTATTAACTCAAACAGATACCTGTTACATAACAAATTTATCCACGGGTGGTTTGAAATAAAATGATAAATCTTTCTGAAAACAAAAAAAGGGAGCTAATTGCTCCCTTTTTTCATATCATAAATGAATTGTTTAATTCAACAATTCAGCTAATTTCTGATCCAATGCTTCACCTCTTAGGTTCTTTGCAATAATTACACCTTCAGTATCTAACAACAAGGTTGTTGGAATACTTTGAATGCCATATAATTTACCAACTTCTTTCTCTGTATCTCTTACCTGTGTCCAGATTAGACCATCAGCGTCAACAGCTTCCAACCACTTTTCTTCACTGTCATCAACAGATACACTGAATACTTCAAATCCTTTTTCATTGAATTTTTTGTAAGCAGCCACCACATTCGGATTTTCATTACGACATGGACCACACCAGCTAGCCCAGAAATCAACCAAAACATATTTTCCTTTGAAACTGCTTAAGCTAACATCTTCACCATCTTTAGTTTTCAAAGTAAAATCAGGAGCAACAGCGCCTACTTTTGTAGCAGCTACACTAGCTTCGCGCTTTTCCATTGTATCTAACATTTCTTTTAGCTCAACAATATAAACGTGCTCAGGCATAGCAGCTTCTAATTTCTCAACCAATGGCTTCAGTTCTTCTAAAGGCATCTGCGAACCCATATTAAGTGCCAAAAATGCACCCAATGCGTTACCAGTGTTGTCTTCTAAAAACTTTTTATAGTAAGCTTGCATATCACCCATGATACTGTTTGCCTCTTCTTCAAGAACAGCTCTCTTTTCCTGATCCTGAGCCATCTGAGCTTGCATGTATTCTTGTTGCAATTGTTGCATACGATCTTTTCCAGGAACTCCATCATTAAATGTTTTCCAAAGGTCATTGACAGGTGACCCGGCGATTTCAACATTAGCAATATCTTCAGCATTACCTGTGATTGTAATGTTAGCATTCTCAATAAAGAATTGAATTGGCTGTTGCTGTCCTTCAATAAAAATCAAAGCAAATTCAGGAGCCCCAACTTCACCTTTAAAAGTAAATGTACCATCCACAACTTTTGCTGAATCCATTAATTCAGGTCTTCCTTTGCGAATATTTTTTAATACAACATTTTCAGCCGTAACACCCTCAAGCGTTCCTGTAATCTGATAATTTTTTGGTTGACAAGAAGCCAACAATGCAACACTTAAGATTGCTAACATCCAATTTTTCATTTCTTCTCTCTTTTATAACCTCGCGGCTTTAGTTATTTAATATTCTTAAAATATGTATCCAACAAATCTTTGGCAGCCATAAAGGAACTCTTTTCATCGTTCAAAACCAATTTTTCATTCAAATCTAAATTATTTTTTATTAGTTCGTGATGATAAAAATGATTACGTAGTTGTTCATTAATGCTTTCGTACATCCAATATTTAGCCTGTGATCTGCGGTTTAAGTCAAAGTAATTATTTTTTTTAGTCAATTCTATATATTCCAATACCATTTCCCATATTTCAGGAATACCTTGATGATACAGTGCCGAACAGGTTTTCACTTCCGGAGTCCAGCCCGATTTTGTAGGTGGAAACAAATGTAAAGCACTTCTGTACTCAGCCTGTGCCAGATTAGCTCTTTCTTTATTCGATCCATCAGCCTTGTTAATGGTGATGGCATCGGCCATTTCCATGATGCCCCGTTTAATTCCTTGCAACTCATCACCGGCTCCTGCCAACATTAACAAAAGAAAAAAGTCAACCATTGAATGGACAGCTGTTTCAGATTGTCCCACTCCCACTGTTTCAATGAATATGGTATCAAAACCAGCTGCTTCACACAAAATAATGGTTTCTCTTGTTTTACGGGCAACTCCACCGAGAGATCCTGCTGAAGGAGAAGGTCTTATGTAGGCATCCTTCTCACCAGATAATTTCTCCATTCTTGTTTTATCCCCCAGGATACTTCCTTTAGAACGTTCACTTGACGGATCAATTGCCAGTACAGCCAATTTACCCCCATTGCGAATAATGTGCATTCCCATCGACTCAATAAAGGTACTCTTACCGGCTCCGGGAACACCTGTTATACCCAAACGAATACTCTTACCTGCATGAGGTAAACATCTTTCAATAATTTGTTGAGCTATCTCCTGATGATCAGGCTTCGAACTTTCAACCATTGTTACAGCCTGACTTAACACTGTAACATTCCCTTCCAATATACCATTCACATAGTCATCGACACTTAGCTTAGGCTTTCGTTTTTTAAGGAAACGCTTTGCGGCATCAGGATTAACAGAAGGTGCAGACTGCACCCCTTTATTCACCTTCAAACCCTTAAAGTTCGAATCATTTTCTATATGATGATGATCATCAAATGTTGACATTATACTTTTGTTTTTTACACAAAAAGGAGAGCCGGCACCAAACTGACTCTCCCGATATTATCATTAAATCTTACTTATTGAATCGCAACGTTTCCGCTGATTCGCAACAAAGTAGTTGTTGTCTTTGGATCGTTTGTAACTACAGTTACTGACTTATTCTGGCGACCACTCTTACCTGTTGAGTTGAATTCTGCCATGATGGTCGTTTCTTCTCCAGGAGCTAAAACAGTCTTTTCTGGTTTGATGGCAGTACATCCGCATGAAGCTTTAACTTTACGAATGATTAGCTCACTTTTGCCATCGTTTTTCACCACAAATTTATGTGTTACTTTATCTCCCTGATTGATATCGCCAAAATTCCAGGTTTTCTCTTCGAAATTAACAATTGGTGCTTTAGCTAACTTTTCAGGAGTCCAGCTATCAAAATCTTCTTCGATTGAAGCACTTAATGTCAGACGATTTTTATAATCTTTAGTATCATTAAAATTGATAAAAACGTTATCTGTAACAAATCCCCAGTCACTTTTGGCAGCTGCATCATATGTAGCAGTAATTACACCTGCTTGTTTTGGCTGCAAAACCTCAGGAACGGCTTTGATTGTTACATGCTTTGGAACATTAGCAAATGATATTTTTAACGGTTGATCAGAAGTACTGATAATCTTTAATTGTTCCGTTTTCTTTTGATCAGGTGTCATTTTAGTAAATGCCAGATGCGATGACTCCAAACGGATAACATCCATATTACGTGGATAAATATCCTCTACAGTCTTTTCACGTGGAATTACATTACCGGTAATACGTAAAACTACGGTTCCATTCTCAGCATTTGACTGAACGGTAATAGTTTTATTGAAATTACCCGGACGATTTCGTGGATCAAAAATAGCTTTTACTTCCCCATGCCCCCCAGGAGGAATTGGTGTTTTTGTCCATTCTGGTGTTGTACAACCACATGAGGCCTTAACATTGTGCAAAACCATAGGTTGACCACCATTATTGTTAAACTTAAACACATATTCAACTTTGCCATCCGACTCCTGAATATCACCGAAATCGTGAATGGTTTCACTAAAACTAAGATTTGCTTTTGCATGCTGTGCCATTGAAGAAGTAACACCTGCCAACGCAACAGCTAAAATTAAAAAGATCCTCTTCATAGTTAATTATATTTTATACTAACCAGTTAATGTTAGAGTTTAATGTCCAGACTTTACTACGTAATATTAATTAAAGTGTTCAAAAAACAGGCCATTTTAAGAAAACTTTAACACAGAGCACAAATCTAACAACAATTTTCTATGACATTACAAAATAAACACTATTTATTGGGTATGTCCCCCTATTGACGACTTTTAGGTATTAAATTGTGTTTTACTGCTTATATTTGTCTTCATAAAACATTAACAAAAAATGAAAATCATCCGATTTTCACCAATGTATAAAGCATGAAAGCAAAAATTCAGGAACTGACTCAACAGTATATCAATGATATTATAGCTATTAGAAGACATCTTCACTCCAATCCGGAACTATCATTTGCAGAACATAAAACCTCTGCCTACATCAAAGAGCAACTGAATAAAATAGGCATTCCCTTTCAGGATGGTTTTGTTAAAACCGGCATTCTTGGACGGATTGAAGGTAAAAATCCTCAGAAGCGAATCATTGCTTTACGTACCGACATGGATGCTTTGCCTATTAATGAATCAACCCAATTGGAATTTACATCCCGAAACGAAGGCGTAATGCATGCTTGTGGTCATGATGCACATACAGCTGCACTTGTGGGTGCTGCCATGATTTTGAATGAGATAAAAGATGAATGGGAAGGAACCATATTACTAATCTTTCAACCAGCAGAAGAGGTTTTCCCCGGAGGTGCCAAATTAATGATGGAAGAAGGACTATTTAAAGACTATGAGCCAGAATTAATAATTGGTCAGCATGTATTGCCCAATATGAAAACAGGACATGTCGGGTTTAAAAGTGGCATGTACATGGCATCGGGCGACGAAGTATACATAACCGTAAAAGGAATAGGCGGTCATGCAGCCATGCCTCATACGCTGACTGATAATGTTTTGATCGCTTCTCATATCATTGTTTCGTTACAACAGATAGTTAGTCGAATTGTGCCGGCTCAAATACCAACAGTACTCTCTTTTGGTAAAGTAATTGCCAATGGTGCAACCAATATCATTCCTGAAACGGTTGAAATTGCAGGAACGCTTCGTACAATGAATGAAGAATGGCGTGCTAAGATAAAAGATAAGATACGTGAGATTGCCACAAGCATAGCTCAATCAATGGGTGCTGATTGTGAAATCGATATTAAAGATGGTTATCCGGTTTTACATAACAACGAAGCCATCACTGAACAAGCTATTTCATTTTCGAACGAATATCTGGGCAAGGAACAAACAGAACACATGGATATTCGAATGACTGCTGAAGATTTTGGATATTTTTCACAAAAATATCCATGTACCTTTTATCGCTTTGGAGTGGAACAGGTTGATACAGAAACTGGCAGTTTACATACTCCACAATTCAATTTGAATGAAAACTCGTTGGAAACTGCAGCTGGTTTAATGGCTTATTTGGGATATAAATTCATGTCGAAATAAAATCAACAACCATTACCAAGCACACATTGTAGCCTGACTTAATGCATATTACCATAAATAAGACCTCGAAGCCTTATTTATATCCGTTCAAAATTAAGTTGTTTGCAAAGGAATTCTTTTAATTATTAAAAAAAGCAAATAATTTTGCTTGAGTAATAATAACCATTAAAGAACAAAAAAATGGCCTACGTAATTAATGAAGACTGTATTGCTTGCGGTACTTGTATTGATGAATGTCCAGTAGATGCTATCGCTGAAGGCGATATCTATAAAATTGATGCAGAAGCTTGTACTGATTGTGGTACTTGTGCAGATGTTTGCCCAACTGAAGCTATTCATCCAGCGTAAGTAAAGAAAATATAAAAAAGCCCCGTTTGGGGCTTTTTTATTTTGGATGAATTATTTTATCCATCTTAATATCATGAGGTTCTACCGGCACCTTAGTCACCATCTGAAAATCAAAAGCCAGGGCCAGCCTTTTAGCCTGTGGAACACGTTTTAAAATACGATCGTAATAACCAGCTCCTCTGCCCATTCGATTCCCTGAATTATCAAAAGCTACACCAGGTACTATCACCAAGTCAATTATACTTTCATCTTTTAATGGCTCTCCAGTTGGTTCGGGAATACCATATTTAGCTCCAGGAACCAGACAGTCTTCCCCACTGAAAAGCACTATTTCAAGATCATCACCTTTAATAACCGGCAGATAAATATGTTTGATTTTATAATACGACAATATAAAGTCATGAGTTGATACCTCATCGTTCATCGACCAGTAGAAAAGTATATTCTTTGCGTTTTTAAAATCAATTGAATCGATAAGCTTTTTATAAATCAATTCTTCCTGATATGCTGCATCTTCTTTGGAAAAATCTTTTTTAAGCAGGCGAATCTTTTTACGCAATTCTTTCTTTTCAAACATCAGTTAAGATTTAAATCGCCATAAACATCAGAACGACGATCGTTCAAAGCATGGTTGCGAGGAGTTATATGTTTGTTAAGAGCCTGCGAAAGATCCACTTCATGCTTTATTAATTTATTTTCTTCCTCTTCTCCCCTCTTTAACACAATTCCTTCTGGTGAAACTAAAACCGATTGCCCAGTAAATTTTAGATCCCGCTCTTTACCTGTACGATTAGCTGTAGCGATAAAAAACTTATTTATGATCGCATAAGACTGAACAACCCCCTGACAATAAGATAAAACCAGATTTGCAGGATGAGCAATCAACTGAGCTCCTTTCATTGCCAGAACCCGCCAGGTTTCAGGAAACATCCAGTCGAAACATATTTGCATACCTATTTTCCCCAAAGGAGTGTCAAAAACAGGTAAACCTAAATCACCCGTTTCAAAAATATCCTTCTCATCCAGAAACAAATGTAGTTTGCGATATACACCAATTAATCCTTCCGGTCCAACCAATACCGATGAATTATAAAGCTTATCTCCCGAGCGTTCACAAAAGCCCGAAACCAAATAAGCTTCCTTTGCTACGGCAATGGCGACTAAAGCATTTAGAAAAGGACTATTGGTGGTTCGTTCGGAATACAGAACTGCCTCGTCTCTGTTTTTGAAACGATAACCTGAATTAGCCAACTCAGGCAACACATATAAATCACATCGTCGTTTAGATGCAATAAGCTCATTAATCGTTTGAATATTTTCGTTGACCTTCCCCAACTTAGGTGCAAACTGAATAATCCCTATCTTCGACATATTCACTATTTTATGGACGATATCTTGATTGTTGAAAAATCATATGTCCATCCTTTTGCCTTATCAAATCGTCCAACGTAAGTTCTGGATTATTTTTCATATATGCCTCCACTATCTGATAGCCAAGGTAAACAGCTGCTCTTCCAGGAGAATCCTGTCCAAAATAATAAGTAAACGGACTGTCTCCTGTATATTTCTGAATGGTCATCCGATCGGTATTAAACAAGTCTTTTCGCTCTACCATACCGGCCCAGATATCAGCTTCATATTTTTCACACCATTTCACTTCCTCCTTAGACATATCAAAAAGATACGTTTCTTTAATGCCTGGCACCATATGATGAACAAAATACAAGACTTTCCCTTCTTCAATCATACTACTGATCACATCATTATTATTCATCCCTCCAGCATAGGTAGTGAGCACCACAGCTTTCATAATATCAGGAACTATCTTCTCACGTACCATTCGCTTACGCATATATTGGGGTTCGGCCAACCACTCGTAAAATTCACATTCTTCACCAAGATATTTTTCAACACTCACTGATATCCAGCTGGAATCAACAGCTACAAACTGATTAAACCCTGATATATGAAAATATAAGTCTGGTACTGTAATGTTTGGGAAATAGTACTTATAATATTTGAATGCCTGCTCGGCATCTTCAACTATATCATCAACCTCTGAATATTGTTCTTTACACTTCTCAAAAACGTCCCTGTTAGCATCATAATCTAAAAATGCTTTAAGATTCTCAGGAAACTCAGGTTGATCGGGATTTCCTATTCGAATGACTTTTTGACAATAGGCATAAAAATAAGTTCCATACTTCTCTTTCAGATTTTTAGTCTTCTTTTCAATATCTTCGCTGCCATTCTCAAATAAATCTTTAAAAAACAGATGCGACTCCATTTCAACATGAATATCGCTTACATCCGGAGCCTTTATTCCTCCTCCACATGACGATAAAACTAAAATCAGAACCGTATAAACCCAATATTTTTTGATAAAAGCTTGCATGGTGTATTCTTTAATTTGCCATAAAAATAAGTAAGTTTGTAGAGTTTTCAACCATTAAAACATTACTCGATGCAAAGAAAGCTTTTAATAATGGCAGGTTTGCTCATCTGTATCTTAACCAACGCCCAAACAGAGAAAAAAACACGACTTGGATTTTTGTTGAGTCCTCAAATCTCATGGATGTCTTCAGATGCAAATTCAGTTAACTCTAATGGAAGTTTATTCGGATATAATTTTGGAGTATTAGTGGATCGTTTCTTCGATACCAATTATGCATTTTCAACAGGATTAACCATCAATACAGGAGGTGGTAAATTATCCTATGATGCCACAAGTGAGCTTGAGAAACTTAATGCAACTTATCGCTTAAAATACATCGAAGTACCACTAAGCCTTAAATTATTAACCAACGAATTTCATCGTTCACGTTATTTTGGGCAGTTTGGATTATATTCGCAATTCAATATCAAGGCCTCCGATATTGATGGAAACAACATAAGCAGTAACGTAAACTTTTTTGACATGGGTTACCAATTAGGAGGTGGCATGGAGTACTCATTGGGCGGTAACACCTTCTTAACCGTTGGATTGATTTATTACGGCGGATTTTTGGATGTAACTGATTTCAGAGTCACTGATAAGTCGAACCTTAAGCGATTTGTATTTCAATTTGGAGTAATTTTTTAACAGCAGAATAAAGAGATAAAGGGAATGAAGGTTGTATTGGCGCAATTGAATTATCATATTGGAAATTTTGAATCCAATTCAGGAAAGATTATCAGTACCATTGAGAAAGCCAAGAAAGAAGGAGCCGGATTGGTTGTTTTTTCTGAACTGGCAGTATGTGGTTATCCATCATACGATTTTCTGGAACGAAAGGAGTTTATCGAGAAATGTAACGAATCAATTGACAACATTGCCAAAAGTTGTGTTGGTATTACTGCTATTGTTGGAGCTCCTGAAATTAATCCTGAACCACTGGGTAAAAACCTTTACAATGCAGCCTATGTATTGAGTAATGGTAGTATTCAGCAAATCGTAAGAAAAACCTTATTACCAAATTACGATGTATTTGACGAGTATCGCTATTTTCAACCCAATAACCAATTTGAATTAGTTGAGATAAATGGCAAAAAAGTAGCCCTTACTATCTGTGAAGATATTTGGGAAGATCAGCCGGTGGCCAATGCTTTTGCAAGAGATAAACTGTATACCATCTCTCCAATGGATGAGTTAATTAAACAAGGACCGGATTTTGCCATTAACATTGCAGCCTCTCCGTTCTCATACACTCAGGTAGATGTGCGTCAGAACATAGTTCGAAACAAAGCAAAAAAATATCAGATTCCATTCATCTATGTAAACCAAGTAGGTGCCAATACTGAACTTATCTTTGATGGAAACAGCATGGCTGTTAATTCAAAGGGTGAAATAATTCAGTCAACTCAGGCATTTGACGAAGATGTTGTTTCTATTGAAATGGATACGATTGATCAGACTGCCGGTACTGAACCAGAGAAAAAAGAAACCATCGGTTTAATACACGATGCCCTGGTTTGCGGTATTCGTGATTATTTTGCCAAGATGGGCTTTACAAAAGCTACTTTGGGACTTTCCGGAGGAATTGATTCTGCCGTAACAGTTGCCCTGGCTGAAAAAGCTTTAGGTAAAGAAAACATCAGAGTATTATTATTACCATCTCAGTATTCTTCGCAACACAGTATTAAAGATGCTGTTGATCTGGCCAATAATCTTGATATTGAATACAACATCGTTCCAATCAAAGAAATATTTGACACGTACAACTTCATTATGGGGCCTTTATTCGAAGGCAAAGAAGAAGATGTAACAGAAGAAAATATGCAGGCCCGTATTCGCGGAACCTTATTGATGGCTCTTTCGAATAAATTTGGTCACATCTTGTTAAACACTTCCAATAAGAGTGAAGCTGCCGTTGGTTATGGAACTTTGTATGGTGACATGAATGGTGGACTTTCAGTATTGGGTGATGTATATAAAACCGATGTTTTCAAACTGGCCCGTTACATCAACCGGGATAGAGAAATTATACCGGAGAACACAATCATTAAACCACCTTCAGCTGAGTTACGACCCGATCAAAAAGACTCTGACTCATTGCCTGATTATGATGTGCTGGATGCCATACTTTTCAAATACATAGAAAAGCATGAATCACCGGCCGACATTATCAATGATGGCTTTGATGAGGCGACAGTAAAAAAAGCAGTTCGATTGGTTAATATGAATGAATACAAACGCTTTCAAACAGCCCCAACATTAAGGGTTTCGGGTAAGGCTTTTGGCATGGGTCGCAGAATGCCTTTAGTAGCCAAATACTAATAATTGTATACCTTGAGTATCAATTTTTAAAAGAAATATGGTACTCCTATACATTTTTATTAATTTTGTGTTATACAACATTGTTTTACAACATAAATATGCCGGTAAAGAAGAAATCGGAGGGATTAGATCCAACCATCAAGGACATTACCAAACTCTATAATATCCTTAGTGAGGAAGAGAAAGAATATCTTCTTGCGAATCATTCAACCTTATACTATAAGAAGAACGATATTATCTATCGAGAGAGTGATAAACCAACCGGCTTGCTTTGTCTGGGTTCAGGTAAAGTAAAAATTTTTAAGGAAGGTGTTGGTCGTAGAGAACAAATTGTAAGGATGGCCAGTGCCCCTGATTTCATTGGATACCGTGCCCTTTTTGCAGAAGACTTACACATTGCAGCGGCTGAGGTGATCGAACCATGCATCATTTTTCATGTTCCCCGTAACGTTATTTATAAATTGATGCAGACAAATCCTGCCTTATCAATGGCTTTTATGAAGTCGATGGCCAAGGAGCTGGGATTTGCCCGATACAGAACGGTTACCCTTACCCAGAAACATATCCGTGGTCGTCTTGCTGAAAGCCTTTGTGTTTTAAAAGAAGTATATGGTTATGAAGAAGACGGTGAAACCCTGAGTGTGTATTTATCGCGCGAAGATCTGGCGAATTTTTCAAATATGACCACATCCAATGCCATTCGTACTTTAACTACTTTTGTAAACGAAAAAGTTCTGGCTGTAAACGGACGGGTAATTAAGATCCTGGATGAGGATACCCTTGAAAAAATATCCCGCTTAGGTTAATCTTATATTTTTTACTCAAGATAATAAACCCGTTTTACCCTTCGACTGATTCCGGTAAGTATTTCGTATGGAATGGTTCCAAGTTGCTCTGCCATCTCATCCATGGTGATATGGTTTCCGAATATCTCCACTTCATCACCTTCTTTAACAGATAAGCCGGTAACATCAACCATACACATATCCATACAAATATTACCCATCAAGGGAACTTTGTGTTGGTTAATAAACAATTGGCCTACGCCATTACTTAATAGTCTGTTCAGACCATCGGCATAACCAACAGGTACTACAGCAATGGTTTTATCTTCCGAAGCAACTCCTCGTCGTCCATACCCGATGGTAGCACCTTTGGGTACACGTTTTAACTGCGACACATAAGACTTTAGAGTTGCTACCGTTTTTAAATCCTTACCGGATGCCGAAATTCCATACATTCCAATACCCAGACGAACCATTTCCATTTGCAACTCCGGGAAACGCTCAATTCCTGCCGAATTTAAAATATGACGGATAAAACTATACCCAATGCCATCGGCAAGTTTTTCACAACAACGGCTGAAGATTTCTCCCTGTTTACGGGTAAAATCATCATGGAAAACTTCGTCACTTCCTGCCAGATGCGAAAAAACCGAGGCTACTTTTAACAAAGGTGCTTGGTCTAAACGAATTATCAGTTCATCCATTTCATCAGGTAGAAATCCCATACGATTCATCCCTGTATCTATTTTGATATGAACCAATACCTTTTGATTCCCTTGTCGTTCGGCTGCATTAAGAAAAGTATCAAGAAGATGAAAACTATATATCTCCGGTTCCAGATCGTATTGGAGCATTAACGGGAAGCTGCTCACCTCGGGATTCATTACGATAATAGGTAAATTAATTCCGGCCTCACGTAATTCTATTCCTTCATCAGCAAAAGCAACACCCAGATAATCTATTTTCTGACGTTGCAGCACATTAGCAATCTCAAACGATCCACTTCCGTATGAAAATGCCTTCACCATTGCAAGCATCTTTGTTTCCGGCTTCAGCACTGAGCGAAAAGTTTGCACATTATGCATCAAAGCATTTAAATCCACCTCAAGAATGGTTTTATGGCGTCGTTGCTCCAGAAAGGATGAGATATGTTCAAATGAAAAAGATCGCGAACCCTTTAACAAAATGGCTTCATCCTTGAAACTATTAATATGAACGTGACTTAAAAAATCCTCTGTCGAACGATAAGCATTTTTTCCGTTAGTGGCTTTGTATAATTCAGGACCAATACCAATGAAACGCTCTATATTTTTCAGTTTCATCAGGCGCTGAATTTGCTCAAACCAGGCTTCTGATGACATTCCGCTCTGAAAAATATCAGAAAGGATAAGAGTCTTGCTTAATCCTTTTTTAGCTCCCAACTGATCCAGAAAATCGAGGGCCAACTCCAACGATGTTAAATCAGAGTTGTAGGCATCGTCAATGATGATACAATTATTTATTCCTTCTTTTTGCTCGAGGCGCATGGCCACAGGCTGCAAATTTTTAACAGCATCTGTAATAGCCTGTTTGTGCATGCCCAGATGCAACGCCAATAAAACAGAAATCATTACATTTTCAACCGATGCATCATCATTAAAAGGCAACTCAACCTTAAAAGTATTACCCTGATAACTGCATTGAATACTCCTACCCTTCGACGTATTTTCCTGACTGATGATATGCAGATCAGCTTGTCCGGAAGAGCCGTAAGTTAAAGTCTGCAGCTCTGGCAACAGTTCTTTAATACCAGCATTTATCAGTTGATCATCCAGGTTGTATAATAAAATCTCAGCCTTTTGAAAAAGCTTTAATTTTTCGTGTAATTTGTGTTGGAGTGATTGAAAATTCTCCTGATGTGCCTGTCCGATGTTGGTAATAACACCAATTTGAGGATCAATCATTTTTTGAAGTAACTGCATCTCGCCGGGCTTGGATATACCTGCCTCAATCAAAGCTACATCACAATGGGGCTCTAACATAAAAACAGATAAAGGAACTCCCAGCTGACTGTTATAACTCCGGGGTGAACGCCCCACTTTAAACTGCTTTTCTAAAATACGGCTGGCCCACTCCTTCACAATGGTTTTACCATTACTTCCGGTAATGCCAACAATGGGGAACGGGAAAGTTTTTCTTATTTGCGCAACTACTTTATGAAGTGCCTGCACAGCATCATCCACTAAAACAAATCCGGCTTCGTTATAAGTAGAAAAATCAAAATCCTTCTCAACCAAAAAAGCCCTGACACCTCGTTTATAAAGATCCGGAATGTATGAATGGCCATCGTGATTGAGTCCTTTAATAGCTATAAAAAGAGCCCCTTCAGTCAATAATAATTTTCGACTGTCGAAGGCAATACGCTCAATAATTGAAGAAGAAGAACCGATCAATGTTCCTTCGGCATAATCGGCAAATTGTTTGAGCGTAATATGAGCCATTTTATTTCAATTTAGAATAACACTTACGGCATAAGGGTTCATATTCAGCTTTTTCGCCTAAAAGAACCAGTTTGTCATTTTCGGAAAGACGATGAGAAAAATGAGCCAGATCGCCACAGCGCATGCAAATCGCATGAACTTTAGTTACATATTCGGCAGTAGCGAGTAATCCGGGCATCGGACCAAATGGTTTGCCTTTAAAGTCCATATCCAAACCAGCCACAATCACCCTGATTCCCTGATTGGCCAAAGTTCGACACACATCAACCAGTCCGTTATCAAAAAACTGGGCTTCATCAATACCAACCACATTAACATTGCTGCTTAAAAGCAATATATTACCCGATGATTCCACAGGTGTAGAACGTATGGCATTGGAATCGTGCGAAACGACTTCTGTATCGCTGTAACGCACATCCACCATCGGTTTAAAAATCTCAACTTTTTGTCTTGCTATCTCTGCTCTCTTTAATCTTCTTAATAATTCTTCGGTTTTGCCCGAAAACATTGAACCCACAATTACCTCAATCCAACCTCTTTGAGAGTCTCTATTTGCCTTATTTTCAAGAAACATTTAGTGTACGAAGTTTTTTAAATTGCAATCACTACCTTTGCAAAAGTAAGTAAAAAGCCACGTTTTTCACTATGGAAAGAGAAGCACTTATCGACATAATTTTGAACGACCTTAATGAGATGCGAACATTGGTATCAACATTTAAAGGTAAACCGCTTATTAACTCAGCTTTTATCAACCTGGCAAAAACCAAGTTGAATAATATAAGCGAGGAACTCAATTTGCTCGAAGCCGTTCAGAACGAGCCAGCCCCGGTAAAAGAAAATACAGAATCATCCATGACTTCAGCGGCGAGAACCTCAACTCCGGCTGAAGATGCAGAAGAAATTGCTGAATCTTCGAAAAAATTTGCCAGTGGTGAAGCCAGCGAAAAGCCTCAGGAAACACAACCTGTTGAAGAGGTTAAAACAGAAGTAAAAAATGAACCGGTTGCAGAGGTAAAACCCGAACCTGTTATTGAGGTTAAGACTGAAGAAGCTACCAGGGTGGTTGCTGAAACGAAAGTGATTACCGAAGAACCTCCTAAAGAAACTGTTGAAAAAACAGTGGAAAAGAAAAATACGGTGTTAGGTGAGCAAATTCATACCGAAGTGAAATCGGTAAACGAGCAGATTGCTGTAAAAAAAGAAGGCAGCCACTTTACCCAGATTGGAAAGCCCGTTGATGATGTGCGAAAAGCCATTGGTATCAACGACCGTTTTTATTATCAGCGCGAATTATTTGGAGGCAGTATGGAATTACTGAACCAGACACTTGATCAGCTAAACCAAATGGACTCATTTGAATCGGCACGACAATTTCTGCAGTCAAACTTCAAATGGGAAGAAGACAATGAAGTAAGTCAATCCTTTATTAAAAACATTCAACGACGATTTATATAAGCTGATATGGGTAAATTATTTGTAGTACCGACTCCCATCGGCAACCTTGAGGACATAACACTTCGCGCCATCAGAGTGCTGAAAGAGGTTGATTTTATTCTGGCTGAAGATACCCGAACCACAGGCTTTCTGCTGAAACACCTCGAAGTATCAACACGAATGATGTCGCATCATAAATTTAACGAACATGCCACGGTTGAAAATGTGGTAAACCGACTGATGGCCGGCGAAAATGCAGCCCTGGTTTCTGATGCCGGAACACCTGCCATCTCCGACCCGGGTTACCTGGTGGTTCGCAAATGTCTTGATGAAGGTGTGGAAGTGGAATGTTTACCCGGTGCAACAGCATTGGTTCCTGCCATTGTTAATTCAGGATTACCCAACGATCGTTTTTGTTTCGAAGGTTTTTTGCCTCAGAAAAAAGGGCGTAAAACACGATTGGATTCTTTGATGGAAGAAAGCCGTACCATGATTTTTTACGAATCACCTTATCGCTTGGTAAAAACGCTTACTCAGTTTGCCGAGCATTTTGGAGGCGACCGAAGAGCATCTGTTTCAAGAGAATTAAGCAAGTTACATGAAGAAAATAAGCAAGGAAGTCTTGATGAACTTGTACAATATTTCTCATCAAAAACCGTTAAAGGAGAAATAGTGATTGTAGTAGAAGGAAACGCACAAAAATAAACACCCATTTAATATTCTACGTATGAAAAGACTTATTCCTATTGCTTTGATAGTGCTGGCTACTGCCTGTAACTTAAGCGAAACAAAAGAAGTCAAGCAACAAAAAGACTCTTTGATGATGGAGGTTGCAGAGAAAGACCGCCAGATGAATAGTCTGGTAACAGCGATGATAGCCATCGACGACAACCTGCAACAGATAAAGGAAAAAGAAAATATCATCAGCATGAATGTTTCCAGTGGTGAAGCTTCGGGCAAAGCACTGGAAGACAGAATCAACAGTGACATTCAGTTGATTTACGATTTAATGTTGCAGAACAAAGAGCAAATATCAAAGCTTGAAAAAGACCTGAAACAATCGGGCACCAACAATGCCAATCTGAACAAACTGGTGAATCGTCTGAATCAGCAGTTAAAAGATAAAACGCTTGAAATTATCAAGCTGAAGCAACAGTTAGAAAGTCAAAGCCTTGAGATTACCGAATTAAACTTCACAATCGATGGCTTGCAAAGTGTTGTTGATTCGCTCGAAAGTGTGAGAACAGCTACACAACAACAACTGGCCCAAGCTACAGAACAGCTTTACAAAGCGCATTATGTTTTTGGCACTAAAAATGAATTAATGGATCAGAAGATCATCGAAAGCGATGGCCTTTTCAGCAAGAAAAAAGTTACCGGCGAAGGATACGATGAGGAGTATTTTACAACCATCGATTACCGCGAAATCGATTCTATTCCTTTGTTCCGTCCAAAAGCTAAGATTTTAACCGTTCATCCTGAGTCGTCGTATGTTTTGGAAGAAGGAGCTGAAGGAAGCATGGTTCTTAAGATTGCCGACAAAGAAGCTTTCTGGAGCAGATCACGTTATTTGGTGATACAGGTAAATTAATTAAGCATTAGTCAGACGTTTGCCTAGCAATGTCATTGGATGAAAATCACGTGACAATCCGAATCAAACCGAAAACAATAGAAATTAGATAAATAACGAAAAGGCGATCTCAAACGGGGATCGCTTTTTTATTGCTTATTCTGCACTATCTTTGTAACCAGAAACACTGTTATGGAAAGAAAATACAAACATCTTTTTTTCGATTTAGATCATACGCTTTGGGATTTTGAAGCCAACTCTGAAGAAACCTTGCTTGAGTTATTCGACACCTTTGAGCTAAAGGAATATTTCGACGATTTTGATGATTTTCATAACCGATACGAATACCATAACCTTTATTTGTGGAGCCAGTACCGTAAAGGCAAGGTGGATAAAAAAACGCTGAACACACAACGGTTCTATCTTCCTTTTTCCGAAGTAGGTTTCGATGATATTGACATTGCGCGTAAGTTTGCCGAGCAATACCTAACCATCAGCCCCACAAAGACAAGGCTTTTCCCAAACACCCTTGAGGTACTCGAAAAACTGCAGCCTCATTACGAGATGCATATCATCACCAATGGTTTTCGGGAAGTGCAGAGTAAAAAACTGAAAAACAGTGGCCTCGCTCCTTTCTTCAAAAATATCTTTATCTCTGAGTTGATTGGCGTGCAAAAGCCCAATCCCTATTTTTTCGATTACTTTATTAAAAGCTGCAACATCAGTAAAAAAGAAGCACTGGTTATTGGCGACAGTCTCGAAGCTGATATTGAAGGAGCTATCAATGCCGGTATCGATCAGGTATTTTTCAACAGCAAACAGCTGCAACACGATAAAAAGATTACACACGAAATTAGCGATCTGGATCAGTTGTTGCCCTTACTTCTATAGCATCTCACTTTATCATTTCTCTATTGTAAACCCCAGATCCTGTCAAGCCGTTATTGATAGTAAACTTTCCAACAATAGCGTCCTAAATAATATTTGATGAAGAAAGAAAGCAACTGTTTATAAAAGGCCTCAGTTGGCGAGCAAAAAAACAAGGTTGAAATGACGATTAAAAATCGTTTTTTGTTTGAGTTGAGCGAAGCCAACGAGTTTAAACGATTTTAGTCAATTGACCGTAGTTTTTTTAGTGAGACTGGTGCAGCCTTGGAGGGTGTCCAAAAAGTGATTCTGCAAATAAGGAATCTTTCAAATTGTAACTTTACTTTCATTATACCCCACCAAACCTCCCCTAAAAGGGAGG
>JAFMVE010000043.1 GCA_025499705.1 Carboxylicivirga caseinilyticus | reverse complement strand
TTCAGGGGATTTAGGGGTGACATAAAATGATATTTTATTACAAATTGAAACTAACGTTGTTCTGATGTTTAATTTTTGGACACCCTCTTTTTTGTTTTAAATTAGTAATGGATCTTACTTCTTTAAATTATGAAACAACATCAAAGTAGACTTAAGAGTTTCAGATGTGCTTTTAAGGGAATTTTCATTCTTATCAAAGATGAAGCAAATGCCCGTATTCATTTAATTGCAGCAGTTCTGGCGGTCGTATTAGGTTTATTTCTGAAGTTAAATGTGAATGAGTGGTTGTGGGTTGTTTTAGCAATTTTTCTTGTCTTTATTATGGAGTTAGTGAATACTGCCATTGAGAATGTGGCTGATGCTGTTTCAAAGGATTACAATAAGTTTCTGGGTAAAGCAAAGGATTTAGGAGCAGCGGCTACCTTGTTGGCGACTATTTTTGCTCTAATAATAGCATTGTTTGTATTTGTGCCTAAAATATTAATGTTTATATAAATTTATTCCTCTAATAAATTTTAGAACTTAATCAGTAACCTGATAAAATATTAAATTGAATCGGTTTCAATTTTTCCCTCCATTATCATTTTATCAAATTATTTGTGATTTCAGAAAAACAGGGTTTGACTTCAATATAATTGTCCTTTAAATTTGAAGTTTCGCCATTGATATTTGAACGGGTGTTTTTTGAGTATTAAAAATGAAAATTTTACCCTCTTTTGATTGGTTTTATGTTGTATAACTATGTTGTAAAACATGTTTTAAAGATGACAAAAGTCTTAGTTTTCAGCCGTTCTGTTTAGATTGAATTTAAAATAGAGAAAAATTTCTATAATTTTGGAAATTTTAAGATATTGCGCCGCCTTGTTATTAATTTTTAACATTTCTATTGGCTAAAAATCAATCGCTGTATCTAATTTTGATGGCGAAATTGAATTAAAGAAATTTTGGTGTAATTATAAATTATCTGTATTTATGAAAGTGTCTGAAAAAATTGAGCTGCTCAAAAAAAAGAGAGAAGAAGCCAAACAAATGGGTGGAGAGGGTCGTGTAGCGAAGCAACACGAGAAAGGAAAACTTTCTGCTCGTGAGAGACTTGATGTTCTTTTTGATGAGGGGTCATTTAGGGAAATAGACATGTTTGTGGAACACCGCTCGGTCAATTTTGGTATGGAAAAGGTAGAGATTCCATCCGACGGAGTGATTGTGGGTCACGGTTTAGTACATGGACGTCCCGTTTTTGCTTTTTCACAGGATTTTACTTCGCGAGGTGGTTCGTTGGGTGAAATGCATGCAGCTAAAATCTGTAAGGTTATGGATTTAGCTGTTAAAGCCGGAGCTCCTGTGGTAGGATTAAATGATTCAGGAGGTGCTCGTGTGGAAGAAGGAGTAGATGCTCTGAAAGCATACGGTGAAATTTTTATGCGTAACTCGCGATCTTCGGGTGTGATTCCCCAGATTTCAGCGATTATGGGGCCTTGTGCCGGTGGTGCTGTTTATTCTCCTATCATGACTGACTTTATCTTCATGGTTAAGAAGAAAAGTCATATGTTTATCACAAGTCCTTATGTAATTAAAACTGTTACCGGTGAAGAAACTACCTTTGAAGAATTAGGTGGTGCTATGGTTCACAACTCAAAGAGTGGTAATGCGCATTTTGCTTATGACAGTGATGAGGAAACAATTGAGGGTATCAAAGAATTACTAGAGTATTTGCCAAATAACAATCTGGAAGAAGCTCCACAAATTCCTATGGGTGATGATCCTCAACGTGTATGCGAAGAGTTAAATACAATCATTCCTGATGAATCAAATGTACCTTACGACATGAAGAAAATCATCGAATCAGTTCTTGATAACGGTGAATTCATGGAAGTACATGAACATTATGCAGAAAATGCAATTGTTGGTTTCGGACACTTAAATAACAGATCAGTTGGTATCATTGCTAATCAGCCTATGATTCAGGCAGGTTGTTTGGATATCGATGCTTCAGATAAAATCAGTCGTTTTGTTCGTACTTGCGACGCTTTTAATATTCCAATGATTACTTTCGTTGATGTTCCTGGTTACTTGCCAGGTGTTCAGCAAGAGTGGGACGGTATCATTCGTCACGGAGCTAAGTTGCTTTGGAGTTATGCCGAAGCTACTGTACCTAAGTTTACAGTTATCACACGTAAAGATTACGGTGGTGCGTACCTTGCCATGTGTTCTAAACCATTGGGTGCTGATATGGTTTTTGCATGGCCAAGTGCAGAGATTGCTGTAATGGGTGCAAAAGGTGCTGTTGAGGTAATTTCAACCTATCGTAAACAAATTGCTGAGGCTGAAGATAAAGCCGCTAAAACAGAGGAAAAAATAAAAGAATACGAAGACGCTTTCAGTGTACCTTATTTGGCTGCTAAACGTGGATATATCGATGATGTTATCATCCCAAGTGAAACACGTCAGCGTTTGGTAGATGCAATGGAAATCATGTCGACTAAGACTGAAGTGTTGCCTCCTAAAAAACACGGTAATATTCCTTTATAAAATAGCATTGTCATGACAGAAAGAGAAAAGAAAAGAAAAGCTGCAATGATAGCAGTAGCCTATTATCTGGAACAGGAAAAAGCAGCAGCTGCTGAAGTTGTAAAACCTGCCAACAATTGGGCTGCAATGGGTAAAGGAATGATCATGAATAACCGTACCAATGTACAGCGCAAAGGTAGGTTGATGATGAAAGCTGTTTAATTGTCGGTTTAACCGATGTAAATCATTTAAAAAAGGAATAAAGATGAAATTCGATAAACACGGGGTCCTTGAGATGACCCAAGTACAATATAACGCGGATCGTCCAAAAGCGGAAAATCCAATTAAAATTAATGATGTCAGCCTTCGCGACGGACATCAATCATTGTTTGCAACTCGTGGTCGTACAGAAGATATGTTACCTGTTGCCGAAATGATTGATAACGCTGGTTACAACGCTGTTGAAACTTGGGGTGGTGCTACTTTTGATACTATGCACCGTTACTTAGGTGAAGATCCATGGGAAAGATTGCGTACGCTTAAAAAAGTGATGCCTAAAACTCCTTTCTCAATGTTACTTCGCGGACAGAACGTAGTGGGTTACCGTAACTATGCTGATGATGTGGTACAGGCATTTGTTCAGCGTGCTATCGATAACGGTATGGATATTTTCCGTTGTTTTGATGCATTGAATGATTACCGTAATTTCGAAACAGCAGCAAAGGTTATCAAAGATAATGGTAAGCATTTTCAAGGTGTAGTATGTTATACTTTAACTGAACCTCGTTTAGGTGGTGAAGTGTATAACATGGAGTATTATCTTAACAAAGTAAAGGAATTGGTAGAGTTTGGTGTTGATTCAATCTGTATCAAGGATATGGCAGGTTTGATTGCTCCTTACGATATCTATAACATGGTTCGCGAAATCAAGCAGTTTACTGATATTCCATTGAACCTGCATACTCACTTTACATCGGGTATGGGTGACTTGGCTATCTTCAAAGCTATCGAGGCAGGTATCGACATCGTGGATACTTGTATCGGACCTTACGCTTACCGTACTTCTCATGCTGCTGTTGAGCCAATCATCATGTCGTTGTTAGGTACTAACCGTGATTCAGGTATGGATATTAAAAAAATCACAGCGATTGCTGATGAAATGGAAAAATACATACCTAAGTACAAGCACCTTGATAACAGTCCTAAATATTCTACAACCGACATCAATGTATTGCTTCACCAAACACCGGGTGGTATGTTATCTAACCTGGTTAACCAGTTGAAAGCAATGGATGCGTTGGATAAATTACCTGAAGTATTCCGTTTATTACCTAAAGTTCGTAAGGATCTTGGTAGTATTCCATTGGTAACTCCAACTTCTCAGATTGTAGGTGTTCAAACAGTAAATAATGTGTTGTTTGATAAATTTGAAGGTGAGTACGCTCAAATCACTAAAGAGGTAAAAGACCTTTGTTACGGTTTGTATGGTAAAACTACCAAGCCAATCAATCCAGAGGTAATGAAAAAGGCTTTGAAAGATTACCCACGTGGCGAGAATCCTATTACTGAGCGTCCTGGAAGTATCTTGGAGCCGGAAATGGAAGGGGTTAAATCAGAATTTGCTGACTTAGCTAAAGATATCGATGACGAAGTATTAGTTGCTTTATACCCTGTAACAGGTAAACGTTTCTTGAAATGGAAATATTCAGGTGAAGAAGTGCCAGCTGAGTGGAAGGGTAAAACCATGGAAGAAGTTAAGAAAGAAGAAGACTTGGTTAAAAAAGCTCTTTCTGGTGAGTTAACTTCAAAGGCTAAAAACGGTAACGGTCGCGAGTTGGAAGTAACTGTAGATGGTGAAACATTTACTGTTGAAATTAACGATCCTTATGCAGCTGCAGCTCCTGGTCGTGTGCGTCGTAAGAAAGAAGACAAAGCTAAAGAAGTGGAAGCCAGCGGTAGTTTACACGCTCCAATACCGGGTATGGTAGTTGAATACAAGAAAAAAGTGGGTGATGAAGTTGCAGTTGGTGAAACCGTTGTGGTTTTAGAAGCAATGAAAATGATGAATAACCTTGAATCAACTGTTAACGGAGTGGTAACAGAAATCAAATTTGATTCAGGTGATTCAGTTTCAAAAGGAGATGTTTTAATGGTTATTGAACCAAAAGAAGCATAGGCTCTACAAATACAGAATATATAATTGCCAAAGGGGGTAGGTTCGAAAGAGCTTACCTCTTTTTCATTTCATGGCTTATTACCGACATTTTGAACTTGTGTTTTCATACCTCAGTATCTTTTTTATTTGGAGGGGTATCAATAGGAATATTTTTGTGGAATAATAATTCATGAAAGAATAGATAAGGGGAAACATGAGGAAAATAATAGTTTATGCTTTTTTACCTGTTATGTTCAGTTTGTTTTCATGTGATGAATGGATTGAGTTTAGTCCGTATGAAAACAAAATAAAGGCTTCAGATAGAAAGCAAAATGAAGTAAATTATAAGCGTATTGCAAGTGATGCAGAAAAAACATTCGAACCTTTTAAAATAGGCCTTATATCTGACACTCATACATATTATGATGAATTTGAAAAGCAGGTAGGTTTTATTAATTCTCAGGATGATTTAGATTTTATTATTCATTTAGGGGATATTACTTTGAGTTCCAATATAAGGGAATTTCAATGGTATAGCGACATTGTAAATAGGATTAATATTCCAGTATTTACATTGATAGGAAATCACGATTGTTTGGGTAATGGAAAGGATATCTACAAAGAAATGTTTGGAGATAATAACTTCTCATTTGGATATAAAGGTGTCAAGTTTATTCTATTTGATGATGTGGTTTGGGAGCAACAAATTGAAGATCCTGATTTTGGGTGGCTAAATGATGCTCTGGAAGGGAATGAAAATTACAATTATGTAATTCCATTTGCTCATATACCGCCATGGGATTCTCAATTTAGTTTAGGAAATGAACTTTTGTATAATGGTATTATGGAGCATTTTAATGTTCCTGTATCAATCCATGGGCATGGTCACAGTTATAGTTATGATCAACGATATGGAGAGGTTAACTTTTTGATGGTGCCATCGTGTATTAGAGATGAATTAATTGTGCTGGATTTTCAAAAAGACACAATGTTGGTTGAAAGAATAAAATACTAATCATGAATAGTAATTTTAATAAAGTGCTTCTCCAGATTTGGTATTTTTTTGTGTTAGGATACTTATTGATTGGGATAGAGGTGTTTGCCCAAAAGGGAGGCTATGCTGAAAAAGATAACTTACCTGTATTATTGCAAAATGCATATAAGAAGAGGGTCAAGGTAATTAAGAATGATACAATACATTATCGACATCGTTGGCTATTGCCAGATCAATATAAAGTTCAGTATGCAGGTAGTATTGGTTATATGTCAGTAGGATTTGGTTATGAAATTGGTAAAATTTATCAACCTGCCATGTTCTTTGGTTATGTAGGACCGCATTTTGGTGGTAGTTTAAACAGAGTGTTTACGGTATCCTTAAAAAATACCTTTCGATTTACCCGTGAGCCCTTGTTTAACTATTTTATGCCTTATGGAGGATTGTCAATAAACTGGGGAAATACTAATAATACCTTTCGTACCCTTCCTGATTATTATCCGGATGAGTATTATTTTCAGAATATGATTCATTTTGCCCCTTTTGTTGGTGGAGAATTAAAGTTCGGGATAAAAGGAAATTATTTTAAAGCTGTTGGTATTTATTCTGAAGTATCGGCATTTGATGCTTATTTATTGGAAGCCATCAGAACAAAATATGTTAAACCAGATATGATACTTTCATTGGCTGTAGGTGTAACTTTATATCTGAAATAAAAATGGAGGTTCTAATTGAACCTCCATAATACTTGTGCTTTAATTTTTTATTTTACCAGATCAACTCCTTCTGAAGTCATGATTATCTTTTTGATGGTTCCATCCGGGTTATAGTATAAATTGTCGATACAAACCGAACGACGGAAACTGCCCCCGTCGGTAGGTATACTTCCATTGTGATAAACAAAGTAATCTTTTCCTTTGTACTCAAGGATTGCCTGATGATTTGTATTGCAATTTCCGGCCACTTCATTAATAATGCCTTTAAACTCCCATGGACCAGTAATTTTTTTGCTCATTGCATAGGCTGTTTTTTCAGGGAATTTATAAGAATACGTTAAGTAGTACCAATCACCTTTTTTGTGTACCCAAGGAGCTTCAACAAAATGAGGTAATTCTAAATAGTTGATGTCACCATCCAGCTCAATTAAGTTCTCTTTTAATTTTGCCCATTTAAGCGATGTATTACCCCATAAAATGTATGATTGTCCATCTTCATCTGTAAATACTGTTGGATCAATATCATCCCAATTCATATCTCTTTTACCATCATCAATCTTGAATGGGGCCGGAGTCATGTCAGTTGTGATAAGTGGTGCTCCAATAGCATCCGTAAAAGGTCCTGTTGGACTGTCTGCAACAGCTACACCAATTGCAAATCCATTGGTTGGACCATGATAAGCTGTAACAAACCAATAAAATTTGCCTTCTTTCTCAATGGTTTGAGCAGCCCATGCGCTTCCTGATGCCCATTCGAATTCATTAACATGGAATGGTACAGGATGCTCTTCCCAGTTCTTTAAATCGGTTGATTTGAAAATCAGCCATTCATTTAATACATAACCATTGCGGCCTGCAGGAGCTTCATCATGACCGGCATACAGATAAACTGTGTCGTTATATACTAATGTTGCCGGATCGGCTGTGTATTTATGAGTGATAATCGGGTTGCCTGGCTTATCAGCCATTTCCTCCAATTCTTCAGTGCTTAATACCGGGGGTGTTTTTTTCTCAGTTTGCTGTTGATTACATGCTATGACTCCAAAAGCAAAAGCAAATCCCAATCCGAAAATTTGTTTGTTCATTTTCATATAACTTGATTTTAATTGTTTTCATAAAGGCCAAATACCTAACAAAAGTACATCTCTTTGTTTAGCTGAAAGGAGGATAATTGAGCAAAAATAGAGTACATATCCATAATTGAATTAGTTTATTAATCATGCTGAGATATGAATATTAAATGTTTATTCCAATTATTGTTGATGTGAGATTATATTAGACTTGATGTGTTCAAGTGTTATTTACATTAAAAATTTTCTATTTTTATAAATAAAACAACTCATCATGTACCGAAAATTTGCCCTGTTATTTTCTTTATTGTTTTCTATATTGGTATTTGCTCAGAATACCGAAGTGATAAATGATTCAGTTAAAAAAGTTTATACTTTCAAAATTTTTCGTGAAATAGGCAGTACCTCATGGATTCATACTCAGGAGGCTTTTGCTGAAGCTGAAGCGATGAATGCTGATGTGATTTTGTTGCATATGAATACCTATGGTGGTCAGGTTGTATATGCTGATTCTATCCGTACCAAAATATTAAACAGTCCTATTCCGGTACATGTATTTATCGACAATAACGCAGCTTCGGCTGGTGCACTCATTTCTATTGCCTGTGACAGCATTTATATGCGTCCCGGAGCCAATATTGGTGCAGCTACTGTGGTGAATCAGAGTGGAGAGAAAATGCCGGATAAATATCAGTCGTACATGCGTTCGACCATCAGAGCAACGGCTGAGGCTCATGGCAAGGATACCGTTGTGGTTGGAAATGATACAACTTATGTTTGGCGTCGCGATCCTCATATCGCGGAAGCTATGGTGGATGAAAGTATTTACATTGAAGGTGTTATTGATACAGGTAAAATATTAACCTTTACAACCGAAGAAGCAATTTTAAACGGTTTTTGTGAAGGAAAAGCAAATAACCTGAAGGAGGTGCTTGCTCATTTGGATATTGAAGAATATGAAATGTACAACTTTGAACCTTCGTTTTACGATGGTTTAAAGGGGTTTCTTACCAGTCCTATTTTGCAAGGGATATTGATACTGATTATAATGGGAGGTATCTATTTTGAGCTGCAAACACCGGGAGTAGGTTTTCCGCTGGCAGCTGCAGGTGTAGCTGCTATCTTATATTTTGCCCCACTGTACATCGATGGTTTGGCTGCCAATTGGGAAATAATTCTTTTTGTCGTCGGACTGGTACTTATTGGTCTGGAGGTGTTTGTAATACCCGGTTTTGGGGTAGCAGGTGTTTCTGGTATAACATTAGTGGTGTTAGGACTTACTTTTAGTATGCTTGATAATGACTTATTCGATTTTGAACCGGTTGGTTTTAATAAGCTTCTGGAAGCATTGGGAATTGTCTTATCAGGATTATTTGGATCGTTATTGGCAATTATTTACATCAGTAAAAAAATATTGACAAGCAACAGTGGTTTGGGAGCCAGAATTGCTTTAACAACTGAAGAAAATGTTGAGTTGGGTTATATTGGAGTGGAAGCTTCTTTGAAGGAATTAGTAGGAGAGAGTGGAACAGCCAATACTACACTCAGACCATCGGGTAAAGTTGAAATAAACGATGAGGTTTATGACGCTGTGGCCGAAACGGGTTACATCGAAAAAGGAACGGACATTAAAGTTTCACGATTCTCACATGGCCAATTGTATGTGGTGCAGATAAAGAAATAAAGTCTGTAGTCCGCATCATTGAGTCTGCAGCTTGTAATGGTTAGTATTTAAAGTTGTCTTAATATAATATACGAGTCCCGTTAGGGAAGTCTTTACAAGCATAGTGCGTAAGTGTTATGGAATTGAGTAGTGAAATAAAAAGCTCTGGATCGGATCTTTATAGAGATATTTAAACTGAAGATCCGATCCATATTTAAAGGAAAGCCATTTTACAGTCCCGAAGGGACGTTTGTAGCAGCATAGTACGTAAGTGCTATGTTAAATTATTAATGCATTAAACATTTATCATCTAGAACGATTCTATGAAAACACGATGCAACTGGGTTGATCAAACAGAATTAATGCAGAAATACCATGATGAAGAATGGGGTGTGCCTTTGCACGATGACGATAAATTATTTGAGTTCATGGTTCTTGATGCTTTTCAGGCAGGTTTAAGCTGGTCAACCATTCTTAAGAAAAGGGAAGGGTTCAGGCGGGCTTTTGATGGCTTTAATGCAGTTAAAATTGCTAATTACGATAATGCAAAGGTTGAGGAATTGATGCAGGATGAATCCATTATACGCAACAGGCAAAAGATTGTGGCCACCATTAAAAATGCCAAAGCCTTTTTGCGTATTCAAAAAGAGCATGGCTCATTTGATAAATATATCTGGCAGTTTACCGGTCATCAGACCATAAAAAATCATTATTCCGATTCAAAAGAATTACCTGCTACATCGCCCGAATCAATTGCAATGAGTAAGGCTTTGAAAAAAGAAGGTTTTGCTTTTGTAGGACCTACCATTTGTTATGCCTTTATGCAAGCGGCTGGTATGATAAATGATCATTTAACAACTTGTTTCAGGTATAAAGAATGAGGTGTGGTTTGAGAAGATTTTACTTTGGATTCAATTAAAGTAAAAGGATCACATCTGTCATCCAAAATGGCTGCCAAGATGCGATCCTGTATAACTTATCGGACTTTGAGCTCCGGTCCGTTGCTTGTCAGTTATTTTATCAAAAAGTCGAACATCATTTTATCTCCTAAATAACCTTGTAATCGATCATTGATTTTTACTGGGCCAACGCCTGCAGGAGTTCCAGTATAAATCAAATCTCCTATTTTAAGAGTAAAGTATTGCGAAACATGAGCAATGATTTGGTCTATAGGATAAATCATTAAAGAGGTATTTCCTTGCTGACGGGTTTCTCCGTTTACATCCAGTTTGAAATCTATGTTTTGAATGTTTTCGAATTCGTCTGTTGATACAAATTCCGATAACACTGCTGAACCATCAAAAGCTTTTGCTTTTTCCCAGGGCAATCCTTTTTCTTTCAGCTTCGATTGTAGGTCACGTGCCGTAAAATCAATACCCAAGGCAACCTCGTCGTAATAACGATGGGCAAATTCAGGAGCAATGTTTTTACCTATTCGGTTGATCTTCACCACAACTTCTACTTCATGATGAAAATCTTGAGCAAAATCGGGAATAAAGAATGGGCGATTTTTCAGTAATAGCGCCGAGTCGGGTTTTGAAAAAATCACAGGTTCGGCTGGCATCTGGTTGTTCAGCTCTTTAATGTGATCAACGTAATTGCGACCAATGCATAAAATTTTCATACTACTGAATTTAAAAAACTACTTCTTGTTAAAACCTCTTAACTTAATATTTGTCAGTACTTTTTTTGTAAAAAGTGGGAAATCACCGTTCATCATCCAACCATAATACGATGGATCTTTCTCCAATACTTTTTCAACAGATTGACCTTTGTATTTTCCAAAGTTAAATACTTCTTCTCCCTTATCGTTAAAAATGATACGCCCAATAAAATCAGCATTTTTATTAAACGAAGAGAAAGTATTTAAAAATTCAACATCATTTTCCAATTCGGGGTAGCGATCTAATTGAGCAAGCAAAACTTCATAGGTAGCTCTTGTGTCTGCTTCAGCAGTGTGAGCGTCTTCCAGATCTTTTTCGCAATAAAATTTATAGGCGGCCGAAAGAGTACGTTTCTCCATCTTATGAAAGATGGTTTGAACGTCAACAAACTTGCGCTTTTTCATATCAAAATCAATCTCAGCCCTAATGAATTCCTCAGCCAAAAGTGGTACATCAAATTTGTTAGAATTGAATCCGCCAATATCGCAGCCTTCCATTATTTTTGCTATCTCTTTACCCAATTTTTTAAAGGTAGGGGCATCTTTTACATCTTCATCTGTGATGCCGTGAATAGCTGTTGATTCAGCCGGAATTGGCATTTCAGGATTTATCTTGTAGCAAAACGATTCTTCTTTTCCATCTACGCTGACTTTTAAAAGAGCTATTTCAACAATACGATCGTTAGCAATATTAATTCCGGTAGTTTCCAAATCGAAAAATACAATGGGGTTTTTAAGCTGGAGTTTCATTCTTATTTTTTATAGTTGAAACACAAAAATAGAGTAATTCACCCTTTTACCATTACTATTGAAGGATAAATTCAAAACTTATCTGCTTTTCGGTTATTCGTCTTCTTTTTTTCGAATGACAAACAAGAAGTTATCAGCTTTGGTGTTGTACCATTTTTCTGGGATTACAAAAGGTTGACTAAATTCAGGTAATCCTTCGCCTTCTATATTTACAATATATGATCCGGGAGTCAGCGCCATAATGAATTTTGCCGAATCAGCAGAAGCTCTGTATTGTCCCACCAAATTGTTTAATGTATCGGTAATGGTTACCCGTGGTCGCGATGATGGAATTATCAACCCTTGTTCACTTTCAAATCTTATATCAGCTTTAATGATGTAATTAAAGGGATCTTTTTCGTTGAAAACAACTTTGTAGATGTCACGTCCACCAAGTCCTTCTGGTCGGATGGCTGAAACATATGCATGTCGTTTGCCATATACCCATGATATATTGTAATTATCATACGTGTCATTAATCGGATAACCCATGTTAACAGGTTCGCTCCATTCTCCAGTCTTTGTGTCTAAATCAGAGTAAAAAAGGTCATATCCACCCATCGAATGCTCATTGTCGGATGAAAAATAAATTCGTTTACCATCTTCTGATAATACCGGGAAATTTTCATTGTATCTCGAATTAATTTTACCGGGTAGTTCGCGAACAGGTCCCCAGTTGCTATCCGGAAGTTTAATGGCATAATATAGATCAGTATCACCATAATCTGAGTCTCCTGAAAACACTATCGTATCGCCACCAGTCGAAAACCAAACTCCAAATTCCGAACCTTTTCCATCTAACGGATTACCAAAATCCTGGAGTAAATCAAAATTGTATTTGCCATTGTAATTGGCGTAGGCCATTTTGTCTTCTTTCATACGGTTGTGATAAACCATCAGCATTTTACCACTAGGTTCTATTCCTGCAACCATTTCATCGTAAATACTATTTACCTTCGAACCAATAATTTTAGCATTTTGATGTATGTTTTGACTCATTTCTGATACATAAACATTGAAATAGTATATACCTGCAAAACTATTGTATTTCTTATCTGATGAAAAAAATAGTGTTTGTTCATCAACGGTAACAAAAGGATTAATTTCGTTACGCGCTGTATTAATATTTTCACCCAGATTGATAAAACTAACATCCACGGGGTTTTGCATCAATGCCTTAGCGTTTTGAATATTGTTTAGGAGTAATTCAGTTTTTTTCTTGAATTCAGCATTACTTGCGAATAAACTTTCATTTTTTCTGAGGTAATTCTCCGATTTTTCAAACTCATGTCCATGATAAAGAGCTAAAGCAAAATTAAAATTGCCTTCAATATCATTAGGCTTTAATTCCAGTAACTTTTCAAGGTAGGGGATAGCTTCTTCTCTAAGAGTATTATCTTTTATTATGCAGTTCGAAATCAGAGTAAGCAGTTCTGCATTGTCTTTATCTTTCCTGTAAAGGCGCTGGTAATCCTTTAATGCTCTTTGGTAATTATAGTATTTGTAATAGTCGTCAGCACGTTTTTTGTAATTGGTTTGCGCAAAAAGACTTATACTTAATAAACAAGTAAAAATAAGTAAAAAGGTGTGTTTCATTATTCAGGTTATTGTAATGCACGAGTTTAAAGAAAATAATTTGCTTTGAAATGTGAAAACATTAAGTGACAAAACTAAACAAAAAACTGTTAAACGTGTTATTTGTAAATAGGCTGCAGCTGAACCTTTTAAAGGTTTTTAAGTGGCTTTGATTAGTATTGACAGATTAATCAAATATTTTGATAAACCGATATAACTTATGGAAAGAAGACAATTTATTAGTTTACTGGGACTCGGAACTGTAGGTGCATGCACAACAGCCGGAGGAAGCAAACAAGGTGCTTCTCAATCAGGTGAACAAAAAAGTAGTCCGATATCTGGTCATTTCTTCCCTGCTTTACCATATCAGTATAATGAGCTGGAGCCATATATTGATGCTGAAACTATGGAGTTGCACTACGATAAACATCATAGAGGATACTTTAAAAAGTTCACTGCCGCTATTGAAGATTCACCTCTTGAAACAATGGCAATGCGCGATATCTTTGCTGAAGTTTCAAAGCATGACACGGGTATTAGAAATAATGGGGGAGGATATTATAATCATATGCTATTCTGGGAAAATCTTAGTCCTGAAAAAAGTGAGCCTTCAGCTCGTTTATTAAGTCACATAGTAAAGGATTTTAATTCTTTTGATGCATTTAAAGAAGAGTTTTCGAAGGCAGCTAAAACTCGTTTTGGTAGTGGTTGGGCATGGTTAATACTCACTGATGATAAAAGCTTAAAAGTAGTCTCATCACCAAATCAGGATAATCCTTTGATGGATTTGGCAGAAGTTAAAGGTATTCCTTTGATGACACTCGATGTTTGGGAGCATGCCTACTATCTTAACTACCAGAATAAGCGTGGTGATTATATAGCCGCTTTCTGGAGTGTTGTGAATTGGAAAACAGTAAGTAAGCGTTTCGAAAAAGCATTGAAAGGAGAGTGGTTAGGTTAATACATTTAATTTTCCAATCATAAACTTTTAAAAGCCCTTCCAAAAGAAAGGCTTTTCTTGTATTTTAATGCAAAATATAAGTTTATGAGAAAGATTCTGATACTTTTTGCCCATCCATTACCACATAAGTCAAGAGTAAATAGTGCTCTTGTTCAGGCTGTGAAAAAAATGAGTGGGGTAACCTTTCATGATTTATACGAAGAGTATCCTGACTTTTTTATTGATATTAAACGAGAGCAGGATCTGTTACTACAACACGATCTCATCATTTGGCAGCACCCTTTTTACTGGTATAGTGCACCAGCTATTTTAAAGGAATGGTTTGATTTGGTTTTGGAACATGGTTTTGCCTACGGTCGCACCGGTGAAGCACTGAAAGGTAAATTCAGTATGTCGGTAATTACCACTGGTGGATCAAAAGATACCTATGATTACAAGGGACATAATCATTATCCTATAACTCAGTTTCTACTTCCATACAAACAGGCTTCCACATTATGTCAGATGACGTATATACCACCAATGGTTTTTCACGGAACACATTTAATGAGCGAAAGAGATCTGGACATAGCTAAGATGGACTATATTAAGCTTATCTCTTTGTTGCGCGATGGAAAACAACCTTTGAAGGAGATTAAAAATAACATGTTTGCTAACGAATACTTAAACGACTAAGATGCATTTAGATACAATATTCTTTGATATGATGGTGTATTTGCTGGCAGCCGTTGTGTCAGTTCCCATTGCAAAAAAGATTGGTTTAGGATCAGTATTGGGTTATTTAATTGCAGGTATTGTTATTGGTCCATTTGCTTTAGGACTTGTAGGTGCTGAAGATGCTGATGTGATGCATTTTGCTGAATTTGGAGTGGTTATCATGTTATTCCTGATTGGATTGGAACTACATCCAAGTATGCTCTGGCGTATGAAGCGTTTGATATTTGGTTTGGGAGGGTTGCAAATTGGTGTTACTGCTGGTATTATAGTGCTCATTTCATCTCTTTTCTGGTTAAATTTTGCTCAAGCCATTACAACCGGACTCATATTGGCACTCTCGTCAACAGCCATTGTTTTGCAAACCTTATCAGAGAAGGGATTATTACAAACAAGAGCCGGGCGACATGGTTTTTCTGTGTTATTAATGCAGGATATTGCGGTAGTGCCAATCTTTGCTATACTGGCTTTATTGGCTAATCAGGTGGCTACTTCAACTGTTGCTGATACAACAGTTTTAACAAATGAAGGCTGGAAAAATTTGCTGTTAATTATGTTGGCTGTTGGAATTATTGTGATTGGAGGTCGTTATGTAGCACATTATTTATTCAAGTATATTGCAGATACCGGTTTAAGGGAGTTATTTACGGCAACAGCTCTTTTAATGGTTATTGGGGTAGCCATTGGTATGGATGCAGTTGGTTTATCTCCTGCGTTGGGTACTTTTTTAGCAGGTGTGGTTCTGGCTAACAGTGAATACAGATATGAACTGGAAAACAATCTTGAACCTTCCAAAGGTTTGTTGTTGGGCTTATTTTTCATTTCTGTGGGGGCGAGTATCAACTTTAATTTGTTTTTGGATCATGTTGGTTTAATAATTGGATTATTAGTATTGCTCATTTGTATAAAGTTTATCGTTTTATTCGTCCTAGGGCGGATCTTTAAACTTAGTACATCTCAAAATCTATTGTTCACTTTTAGTTTGTCACAAGCTGGTGAATTCGGATTTGTTTTAGTCGCTTTTGCTTCACAAAACGCCATTTACGATGAATTTACATCAGGCATTTTACTGATTGTGATAGCTCTTTCTATGCTTATTACTCCGCTATTGTTTATTGTGAATGAGCGTTTCATATTACCTCGAATTTCTCATAAAGAAGCAAAGGAATTACAGCAGGATTCTATTGTAGATGAGGGTAATCCGGTTATAATGGCCGGATTTGGAAGATTTGGAATGGTGTTAGGACGCTTTTTAAATGCCAATGGAATTAATACAACCATTATCGACATCAATCCCCACAATATAGAGTATTTGAAAAAATTTGGTTATAAAATCTATTACGGCGATATCACGCAGGCAGATATGTTAAAAGCCGCCGGAGCACTTAAAGCAAAGGTACTGGTTATTGTGATGGGAGACAGACAGCAAATAGATAAACTCATTGATGTGGCAGTAAAACATTTTCCTCATTTAAAATTGGTTGTACGAGCCGTTGATGTGGCTCATGGTCTTGAGTTGGCCAATAAAAAGATTGAATCTTTCAGACAGGAAACTTTTGATTCTGCTGTTGCTCTTGGTTCGGATGCTTTGCGAAGTTTGGGTATGAGTAATTACAGGGTACACCGGGCTGCGACAACATTCAGACATCTCGACCGAAAATTTATGGATAACCTTCGTCAACGATATGGAATGAATGACCCACATTTTATAATGGAAACCCGTAAATTCTCGGAGCATATCGAAAATATTCTTTTACTTCAACAAAAACATCCCTATAACGAAATGGATTGTGCCTGGGATACCGACTCAATGATTACTGAGGAAAAAGAGAATCAGGAGTAATGTTATTTTAAACAGGGTTTTTCCTTTTATGTTAATCCGACTCATAAATTGAGACATTTGTGATTTTTTAAAGTGTTAATAACTAGCATTTAGTCATTCTTATAATTTTAAATCAGAAAAAACCACTTGCTAATTAAGACCTTTGGGTATTAAATTGTGTGCAATGAGTGGAAATTATGGGTAAATCGGGAAATGTATTGGTTGTTGAAAAGGATAAAAACGTTCTTCAATGGATAGAAGGAATGTTGAAAGATTATGTGAAAAAGGTTATTACTGCAAAAACACCTTGCCAGATACCAAAGATTGTGCATGCAAATATAGTTGATGTGGTTGTTCTACCTTTTTCGTGTAATGGTGATTGTATTGATATAGAATCGGGTGTCAGGGTGTTACACTACCTCTTAAAGGTTAATCCAGATGCTAAAGTGGTATTTCTGGTCTCTCCTAATGATTTAAGTTCTGCTGTTAAAGTAATGAAGGAAGGTGCTGCTGACGTAATAAGTAACCGTTTTGAACACAAAGAGCTAATCAACAGGGTTCTTTCGTTTGTAAAAGAAACTTCGAGTAAAGGAAAAGAATTAAGTCATCATATCTTTATACCTCCTAAAAGGGAGTTTATCTATCATTCTGAAAAAATGCGTGAGGTAGTAAGAACTATTGATAAGGTGGCACCTTCGGAAGCGAATGTGCTGATTTTAGGTGAGAATGGAACAGGTAAAGAGTTAGTTGCTAATTCAATACATCAGAAATCAAAGCGTAGTGATAAAATATTCATATCGGTTGATATGGGTGCATTCAATGAATCGTTGATTGAAAATGAGTTATTTGGTCATAAAAAAGGATCGTACACCGATGCAAGAAATGATAAGGTGGGTAGGTTTGAGATGGCCGATGGAGGAACAATTTTTTTGGATGAAATAGGGAATCTTGATATAGCTGTTCAGGCTAAATTATTAACCGTTCTTGAAAAAAGAGAAGTAACAAGGATTGGAGATAATACATCAAAACCTATTGATATCAGATTAGTGTCGGCAACAAATAAATCGCTACACAAAATGGTAGATGACAGTGAGTTCAGAACCGATTTGTTATATCGTTTAAATACAGTTGAAATAGAGCTGCCTCCATTACGTGATAGGCAGGAAGATATACCTGTTTTAGTTTCTTACTTTTTATCGATGTATTGTGCACTTTATCGTAAACCATTACTTAAAATTGAAAAATCGGCCATTACCTGTATGCAAAACTATGATTGGCCAGGTAATGTAAGAGAATTGCAACACGTGATTGAAAAATCTGTTATTCTGGCCGAAGGAGACAGGTTGACAAAAGAAGAGCTTTGTCAGCGTGCTCATATTAAAGATGATGATGAAATAAGCTTTAGCAGTTATAATCTTGAAGATGTAGAACGTGAGGTAATTAATAAAGTTCTCCGATTAAAATCAGGAAATTTAACACATACAGCTGATGTTTTAGGTTTGACAAGGGCTTCGTTATATCGTCGTTTAAGAAAATATCAACTCTAACAACCAGATTATCTATTGATAAAAAACTATTGAAAATTGCAACTCTGAACATTCGTTTTTCATTTATATCTTCGCAAGGTAAAAATAAGAGTTATGCGAATTGTATTGATTGGTTCAGGTAATGTTGCAACCCATATGGGTAATGCTTTGTTTGAAGCCGGACATAAGATTAGTCAGGTTTATAGCAGAAGCAAAGAAAATGCAATTAATTTATCGGCCAGCATTGAGTCAACAGGGATAACTGATTTAAATAAAATTGATACAACTGCCGATGTCTATATCATTTCGGTTAAAGATGATGCACTGGCTGAGGTAGTTAATAAGGTGCCAATTGTAAAAGGTTTGGTTGTGCATACTGCAGGAAGTGTGGGACTTGAACTTCTAAGTAGATTTGAGAATTATGGTGTGTTTTATCCTTTTCAAACATTTACCAAAGCAAGTAAAATGAACTTTGGCAATGTGCCAGTGCTGGTTGAATGTAATACTGAGAAGAATACAGAAATACTAATGAATTTAGGACATACATTAAGTAAGACTGTTCTAAAGGCTGATTCGCAACAAAGGCTTAAATTGCATATTGCTGCTGTTTATTCCTGCAACTTTGTTAATCTGATGTATAATTTGGCTGATGAGGTATTGACAGAAGGTGGATTACCATTTAGTCTGTTACAACCGTTAATTTCTGAAACTGCCAGTAAAGTTCAAAAAATGAAACCATCAGAAACACAAACTGGTCCTGCTTCGCGTGATGATCAACAGACAATACAGAAGCATAAAGATATATTGGCTTCGAATGATGAGCTGTCTCAGATTTATGAATTATTGACAGCTGGTATTTTAAAGCGAATTAAATAGCTGGTTTAACGCTTCTGTATTCAAGGCCTTGCTTTCCATTGGAATCTGTAAATGTCGATGTTAGCAGCATTCCACATTTTTCAGAGACTTTAACTGAAGCTTTGTTATCGGCATACATTCGGGCTATGATAGTTGTGAAGCCTGCTTCGTTAAAGCAATGGTTAATTAAGGTCTGACAAACCTCAGTACCTAAACCGATATGCCAAAATTCGGAATCAATAATGTATCCTAGTTCAACTATATGTGCATTGTTATTGTAATCGAATAAGCCAGCTTCGCCAATTATTTTACCTGATTCTTTAAAGATAATGGCATAAATACCATATTCATGATATGTTTCAAATTTATGGTATTTAGCTTTTAGTTCCTTTAATGTCCATTTTTTATGAGCATTAGGAATATATTTCATATTGGTTTCGCTGTTATAGATATTTAAGAGGGTATCCAAATGATCATCATTTAAGGGTTGTAAAATCAGTCTGTCAGAAGTAATTGAGGACTTGTTTATCATTGGATTATTTGATTGAGGCTAGTACATCGGCAATATGAATGGTTTTAATGGGAAGCTTTTGAGCGTTTATATAGCTTTGGATATTTAGCAAACAAGAAGCTTCGCTGGAGACAATGTATTCTGCACCTGTTGCTAATGCATTTTCAACTTTTTGTTCAGTCATAGCTGTTGATATAGCTGAATGTTTTACCATGAAGGTTCCACCAAAACCACAGCACTCGGTATTCTTTTGCATCTCAATTAATTCCAGCCCTTCTACTTTTCTCAATAATTGACGAGGTTCATTATAGATCCCATATTCTCTTAATGCCGAACAGGCATCATGATAGGTTACTTTATGAGGAAAACAGGCTTTAAAATCATCAAACTTAAGATGATTTATAAGAAAGTCGGTTAATTCATAAACACTGTTTTTTAGCCGTTCGGCTTCCTTTGAATCAATTAAACTGGCATAATGTTTTCGAATATAACCGGCACATGAAGCTGAAGGTGTTATTACAGGACGATCATTAGGGAAATCTTTTACAAATTTATTTGCGAGCTTCGAGGCATGCTTTACATCGCCACTGTTAAATAGTGCTTGTCCGCAACAAGTTTGTTCAGGATTGTAGTTTACTTCGCATCCTGCTTTTTCTAACAGGTGGATAACGTTAAAAGCAGTCTCAGCAAACATCTGATCAATAAAACAGGGGACAAATAAATCTACAATCATGCCATTATTATTTTGTACTACAACAAAGATAGAAACACAATCAGAACCATGATCAATAATTTATTTAAATATAATATTTGTCTTTTAGACATACATATGGATATGCTCATCAACAATAACTTAATGACATCTCTAACTTTTATAACTACCCAATAATTTTTGCGTTCAACGCCACAAAAGGAGGGACAACGCAATGTGGATGAAAAGATATGTTGAACAATTGATTGAGGATTTAGAGGTTTCTCTTGAGAAGGCAGGTCAGAAGCTGTCATTATTCTTTGATTCTTCAGATAGTTTAGGTTATTTTCCAATGATGGATGATGAAGAAGGGGGAATTCAGTTATCGGATCTTATTGGAATGGAGAAATTTGTTTTTCCGAAAGTTAGTTTTTTAAGTGAGTTCGAGGCAAGCGCATTAACCAATGTTATGGTTAAAGTATTTAATGCCTATGGTTTGAATCCAATATTTTGGAATGAAATTACAGATTCGATACGATACGGACAGTTAAGGGAGTATATAGATCATATTGTCTACCCTGAAGAGGGAACATTTGTTGATCTCGAAATGTGTGATTATCTGCCGGAAGATTGTTCTTTTGCATCAACCTGTCCGGTAGCCTATATCACAGGAAAATGTTGTGGGGAGAGAAAATCAAGGGCGTAGAAACGCCCTTATTTTTTATCTTAATAATTCTTCTACTTCTTCAAATTGTATTAGCTGTTTTTCTTTTTCTTTTACAAATGAAAGTACAGAATCAACTTTTTCTTTATTAATGTTGAGGCGGGATCCTAAATTTCGGCACATTTCCAATTCTTTCTCATCAATATTTAAATCAACCTTCATTAATTGAATTACCCTGAAAAACAGGAAGAATCGTTCTTTTTCTGTGCTTGGTGACTGGAAGTTAAATTTGTCGAGGTTAACTTTTATTTCATCCAGTTCCGAAGGTTTAATCCCCATGCTTACAGTAACAAATCCTAGCCACATGTTCTCTGCAGCAGTTAATTTATTATCAGCATTTGCCATTTTTATTAAAGTGGCGGCATAACATTTTACTTCGTCGAAGTAATCGGAGAATTGTAACATGAATGTTAGTTTAGATTAGAATTATATTTTAAATATACCATATAATCTAAACTATTTAACATCATATTTCATTTTTCTTTGTCGGGTACAAAGATCAATGAGATAGAATTGACACAATGGCGGGTATTCTTAGGTGTAAAACCTTCACCTAAAAAAACATGACCTAGATGTCCTTTACAGGTTGAACATATTATTTCAGTCCTTCTTCCATCAGCATCAGGTAATCGGGTTACAGCACCCTCAATTTCATTATCAAAACTTGGCCATCCGCAATGTGAATCAAACTTATCACTGGAATGATATAATGGGGCATTGCATTGTTTGCACACATATGTTCCTTTTTCTTTATTGTCAGTGTACTTACCAGTATAAGGTAGTTCAGTTCCTTTGTGCAATATAACTCGTTGTTCTTCTTGTGTTAATGGATTCAGTTTTATCTTGGTACTATCGTTTTGTGACATGATTGCAGGTGTTAGAACTAGTGTGAAAATATATGAAATAACAAAAATGTAGACCGACTTTCTCATGGGTGCTCTTTTAGATGAATTGCAATATAATAACAACCATTTTTTGTTTACTTAAACTAATTATAAATAAAGCAAATCAGTTAAGATTTTGTTCATTGCTTTCATATGCTAAAAGTACCTGAAATGCTTAAATAAATACATATATCTAATGATCAGTATTACAGTGTTATGTATGTGGTAAGGGATTGTAATTGATAAAAAAGTTACGAAATTATAAAATTAGATAAATTGTTGTATGTATCAGTATTTCAATAATAAAGGCTTCGTATTGTTAATTCGCTTATTTTAATATATTTGTCAACCGTTAATAATTCTTTACCAAAAATTGAAACGATGGGATTAAATGTAATTGTTCTTGCCAAGCAAGTGCCGGACACCCGAAATGTAGGCAAAGATGCCATGAAAGCAGACGGGACTGTTAATCGTGCAGCTTTGCCGGCAATTTTCAATCCTGAGGATCTGAATGCACTTGAGCAAGCCCTAAGATTGAAAGATAAGTATCCGGGTACCACAATCACTATTCTAACGATGGGACCAGGTCGTGCAGCCGATATTATCAGAGAAGGTTTATATCGAGGTGCTGATAATGGATACTTGCTTACCGACCGTGCTTTTGCCGGATCTGATACATTGGCTACTTCTTATGCATTGTCTTGTGCCCTAAAGAAAATGAGTAAGATTGATCTGATTATCGCCGGCCGACAAGCGATTGATGGAGATACAGCTCAGGTTGGGCCACAAGTCGCTGAAAAATTAGGATTACCACAAGTAACATATGCCGAGGAAGTAATTTCGGCTGAAGGCGGTTCAATAACCATTAAACGACGACTGGAAAGAGGTGTCGAAACTGTTGAAATGCCTTTGCCGGGTGTGATCACAGTGAATGCCAGTGCTCCTGAATGTCGTCCACGTAATGCCAAACTATTAATGAAATTTAAGCACGCCCGAACGATTACAGAACGTCAGGGTGAAGCTGAAGATTACATCGATTTAACTGCTGATCGTCCTTATCTTAACATTGAAGAGTGGAGTGTTAATGATATCGAATCCGATATGAACTGGTTAGGTCTGTCTGGTTCACCAACTAAGGTGAAAAAGATTGAAAATGTTGTATTTCAGGCAAAAGAGGCTAAGCATTTAACACCTGCTGATGAGGAAATCGACGAATTAATGAAAGAACTTATTGCTAACCATACAATCGGCTAATCGATTTAGAAATCATTAAACATGAACAACGTATTTGTTATTTGCGAAGTAGATGAGGGAAAGATAGCCGATGTTAGCCTGGAGCTGATGACCAAAGGCCGTTCCCTTGCCAACCAGTTAAAATGTAAGCTCGAAGCATTGGTGCTGGGGCATAATTTAAAAGGAATTGAAAAAGAATTGTATCCTTACGGTGCTGATGTGATTCATATTGGTGACGATGAGCGATTAGATCCTTATACAACTCTTCCACATACTTCTGTTATTGTTGACTTATTTAAAAAAGAAGAACCACAGATTGCATTATTGGGTGCTTCTACATTTGGTCGTGATTTAGGACCTCGTGTTTCTTCTGCTTTACAAAGTGGTTTAACAGCAGATTGTACTTCTTTGGAGATAGGTCCGCACGAAGATAAAAAAGCCGGTAAGACATATGAGAATCTGTTGTACCAGATTCGTCCCGCCTTTGGTGGTAATATCGTTGCAACTATTATCAATCCCGATTGCCGTCCACAGATGGCCACAGTGCGTGAGGGAGTAATGAAAAAAGAAATTTTCGATGCTACCTATAAAGGAAAAGTAAATAAAATAGATGTTGATGCAATATTGAAACCTGAAGATTTAGTGGTAAAAGTTATTGAACGCCACATGGAAAAATCAAAGGTGAATATTAAGAACTCATCCATCATTGTTTCAGGTGGGTATGGTGTTGGATCGAAAGAGAATTTCGACCTGTTGTTTGAACTTGCAGAGGTGCTGGGTGCCGAAGTAGGTGCTTCGCGTGCAGCGGTGGATGCCGGTTTTGCTGAGCATGAACGTCAGATTGGACAGACAGGAGTAACAGTTCGACCAAAATTATATATTGCGTGTGGTATTTCAGGTCAGATTCAGCATACAGCAGGTATGGAAGAGTCTTCTATGATCATTGCCATTAACAACGATCCTAATGCACCAATCAATAAAATTGCCGATTACGCTATCACTGGCGATGTTGGCGAAGTGGTGCCTAAGCTGATTAAGTTCTATAAGCAGAACACGAAATAGACGTTAGACATTAGACGTTTAGATAGATAGACCGAAAATTCTGTATCTAATAGTCTATAGTCTCCAAGTCTAATAATCAATTTTAAATTAATGTTGGATCATGAAACCCCATCAGGGGAATCAATAATACAAAAACAAAATGGCAAATTTTTTCACAGATAATCAGGACTTAAAATTCCACCTGACTCATCCGTTGATGAAGAAAATTGTAGCCCTTAAAGAGCGCAATTTTGCTGACAAAGATAAATTTGATTACGCACCCATGGATTTTGAAGATGCCATGGATAGCTACGAAAAAGTATTGGAAATAGTAGGGGAGATTTGTGGGGATATTGTTGCACCAAACGCTGAAGGTGTTGATCAGGAAGGACCAAAAATTGTTAATAACGAGGTGGTTTATGCCAAGGGAACACAGGAAAACCTGGATGCATTGGTAAAAGCAGGGTTGATGGGGATTACCTTACCTCGCAAATATAAAGGACTTAATTTTCCAATTGTACCATATATTATGGCTGCCGATATTGTGTCGCGTGCTGATGCAGGTTTCGTTAATATTTGGGGATTACAGGATTGTGCCGAAACTATTAATGAGTTTGCTGATGAAGATCAGAAGGCACGTTTTCTGCCTCGTATCTCAGAAGGTGAAACAGCTGCAATGGACTTAACAGAACCAGACGCCGGATCGGATTTGCAGGCTGTTGAATTAAAAGCTTACGAAAAAGATGGTAAATGGTATCTGAACGGGGTGAAGCGTTTTATTACAAACGGTGATGCTCATGTTTCATTGGTTTTGGCTCGTTCTGAAGAAGGTACTCATGATGGTCGTGGTTTATCAATGTTTATTTACGACCGTAATCATAAAGCTGTTATTGTTCGTCGTTTAGAGAATAAGATGGGTATCAAAGGTTCACCTACCTGTGAGCTGGTGTTTAAAGATGCTCCGGCTGAGTTGGTCGGATCTCGAAAAATGGGGTTGATCAAATATGTGATGGCTCTTATGAATGGTGCCCGTTTGGGTATTGGTGCTCAATCTGTAGGTGTGTCTGAAGCGGCATATCGCGAAGCTTTGGCATATGCCGAGGAACGTAAGCAATTTGGTAAGTCAATTATACAGTTTCCTGCTGTTTATGAAATGCTTGCTGTGATGAAGGCAAAGCTTGATGCTTCCCGTTCATTGTTGTACGAAACATCTCGTTATGTGGACATCTATAAAACCTACATGCATATTTCAGAAGAACGTAAGCTGGAGCCTGAAGAGCGTAATGAGATGAAACGTTATCAGAAACTGGCTGATTTCTTTACTCCACTGTTGAAAGGTATCTCAAGTGAATACAGTAATCAGTTGGCTTACGATGCTGTTCAAATTCACGGTGGCTCCGGTTTTATGAAAGATTATCCGGTGGAACGTATTTATCGTGATGCACGTATTACTTCCATTTATGAAGGAACAACTCAACTACAGGTCGTAGCGGCTATTCGTGGGGTTACAACAGGTGGATATCTTGACAGAATCCGCGAATTTGAAATGATGGAGCTGAAGCCTGAATTGCATGGCTATCGACGTACGTTAATTGGTATGACTGATGAGTATGAACGTGCTGTAAAGGCCGTGGTGGATGTGAAAGATAACGAGTATATTGATTTTCATGCCCGTCGTTTAGTTGAAATGGCCGGAAATATTGTAATGGGTTATCTTTTGGTATTGGATACTCAACGCGAAGATAGTTTCCGTACTTCGGCTGATATCATGATTAAAAGAGGAAAGGCAGATAATCATGCCAAAGCAGGATTTATCTTCAATTCTTCAATAGATGACTTAGGTTTCTATAAACAAAACTAATATAGTAAAACAGAAACATATTGTACTAGCCCCGCAGTGATGCGGGGTTTTTGTTTTAATAATGAATTTAATCGCTACATATTAGTTTAAAAATATGAGTTAGGATTAACATGCAATGGAGAACAGGAATGAAAGATAAGATTAGAATGCATTTAAATAGAGAGTAAATTACCGCAGAAGATAGTAGGTTAGGAGAGGGACCTGAACCTATTTGTAAATACAAATCAACACAATTTTAGTAGGTTTTAGTTGAATCCTTTTAATAAAATCCTCAAAAAAATTACCTTTGCGGCGCAATAATCGAAGCAACAATCATGGTTAAAGAAATTAAACCTACACTTTATAAGTTAGAATCTGTCGCCAGTGGAAAGCAGTTCGATGATGAAGGCTGGACGTTGGATGCCCCCAATGAAGTAACATTAGTCAGGGCTGTTTACGAGAAGAAACAAATTGAGGTTAAAGATCCGTCGTACGGAGTATTCCGTTTTGCTGACTGGTTACCGGTTCAAAAAATGCTACAAGGCTCATCAGCGCCTGTTACCTATAAAAGTGAGGGTTTGGCGAAGCATTTAGGGCTTTCTGATTTGTATATTACCTTTAGTGGTTACTGGCCGGAAAAAGGTGCTAATTTCCGTACCTGTTCATTTAAAGAAACCGAAGCTTTTTCGGTGGGTGGACGATTAAAGCTTGATGGCGAAACAATATTGGTGGTTGCCTCGGCAGGTAATACTGCCCGTGCATTTGCCCGAGTTTGTTCTGATAACAATATTCCTTTGTTGCTTTGTGTACCCGAAGATAATATTGATGCCCTTTGGTTTGATCAACCAATCAAAGATAATGTAAAATTGGTGGTGACTAAATCAGGATCTGATTATTTCGATGCAATCCATTTGTCAAATCTGGCTTGTGAGTTGGATGGTTTTATTGCAGAAGGAGGAGCTAAAAATGTTGCTCGTCGTGATGGTATGGGAACAACTGCTTTATCAGCTGCAACAGAGATAGGTCGAATTCCTGATTATTATTTTCAGGCTGTTGGAAGTGGTACTGGTGCAATTGCAGCCTGGGAAGCCAATAAACGTTTGATAGAAGACGGACGTTTTGGTTCAAACTTTATGAAGTTAATGGTGTCACAAAATCACCCTTTCTTACCAATCCATGATGCATGGAAAGCTGATTCAAGAGCAATGTTGCCATTAGACGATGATGTTGCCCGTAAGCAGGTGGAAGAAATAGATGCTAAAGTACTTTCGAATCGTAAACCTCCCTATTCAATTACCGGTGGGTTATATGATGCCATGAAAGAAGCTGGTGGTGATGTATTACAGGCAAGTAATAAAGAAGCTGCCGAAGCTGCCCGATTATTTGAAGAATTGGAAGGAAACGACATCCATAGCGCAGCGGCTGTTGCCACAGCTACTCTTATCAATGCTGTAAAGGATGGTGTGGTTGAAAAAGACAGTTGTATCATGCTAAATATTACCGGTGGTGGAGAAAAGAAATTCAAGCAAGATAAAGAGGTTGTTTATTTAAAGCCTTCTTATGTGTTTGAAATCAATCCTCCTTTAGCTAAGGTAGAGGAAGTAATGAATGAACTTTTTAAAAAATAGTATTATTAATTTTGGGATTAGACCATAATGAATTGACTATTTAATGATATATGAATGCCTCTGAAAAGGAGGCATTTTTCATATAAGTAAGGTTCTGAAATTTTATTGAGTAGAAATATTGAAAATATTCAAATCTGCTTTTATTCATAGGTAGAACAATTTCGATAAGTTGTAAATAGCAAGTGAAAAGGAATTAGAAATTAATACCTTTGTCGCTCCAAAAATAAACAGATTAAAATGAGTGTTGAAAAAGCTTTGAAGCAACGTAGTGGAGATAAATGTGAGTTGTGTTCATCAGAACAGGATTTAAGTGTATATGCTGTGCCACCTGTAGGGGATGTATCAGAAGAATATTCAATATTGGTATGTTCTACTTGTGCATCTCAAATTAACGGTCCAGAATCAATGGACCCTAATCACTGGAGATGCCTGAATGACAGCATGTGGAGTACTGTTCCTGCTGTACAGGTAATGGCATATCGATTACTTAATCGTATCAAGTCAGAAGGATGGCCACAGGATTTATTGGATATGCTGTATCTTGATGATGAAACATTAACATGGGCGAAGGCTGAAAGCAGTGACGACTCACTCAAATATATTGATAGTAATGGTGCTGAATTAAAGGCCGGTGATTCTGTTGTATTGATTAAAGATCTGAATGTTAAAGGTGGTGGATTTACTGCTAAACGAGGTACTGCAGTTCGCAATATTGGTTTGGCAGCTGATGATCCTGAGCATATTGTTGGAAAAGTTAATGGACAAACTATTTATATTCTTACCAAATTCGTAAAGAAAAACTAAATTGCACTCATAATTCGTTACACTATCTATGATTCGACCTGTATTAAAAACTGATGCCAAAGCAATCTGTGATATCTACAACTATTATGTAGAGAACACTATCGTTACTTTCGAAGAAGAGAATGTAAGTGTTGGAGAAATGCAGGAACGCATCGAAAAAGTTTTGCAACAACACTCGTGGTTTGTGTATGAAAAAGAAGGCGAAATTGTAGGATATTGTTATGCTACAGGTTGGCGGGCACGAACTGCTTATCGTTATTCAACAGAGACGACTGTATACCTAAAAAAGGGTTATGAAGGTAATGGTGTTGGCACGCAACTCTATAAGTATTTAATTCAGGATCTGATAAGAAAAGATGTGCATTCATTCATTGGCGGGATTTCATTACCCAATGAAGCTAGTGTTGCTCTTCATGAAAAAATGGGTTTTAAAAAGATAGCTCACTTCAGCGAGGTTGGTCAGAAATTCAATAAATGGATTGACGTTGGCTACTGGCAGCTGGTTTTATAAGGCAAAATGCAAAAAACAAAAAAGGCAAAAGTGAATATTACTCTATTCAACTTTTGCCTTTTCTATTTTGATTATTCTTTATTACTTGACTAATTTAATTCCTTCCTTCTCAATAATAATCAGGCGTTGTTTGTAAAGAGTTCCAATGGCTTTTTTAAAGCTTTTTTTGCTCATTTTAAAGATTTTGTAGATCAATTCTGCAGCACTTTTATCCGAAACAGCCAGATAACCACCTTTTTCTTTTAAAATTGTCAGTACTTCTGCGGCTTGTCCTTCAATGGCTTCGTATCCGGGTTTCTGCAGTGAGACATCAATTTTGTCATCTTCACGCACTTTTTGTACAAATCCTTTTAAGCGGTCGCCAATCTTAATAGGTTGAAATAACTGACTGTGGTATAGCATACCTGAGTGAAGTTCGTTCACCACAACTTTATATCCGATATCCGCTTTATCATAGACAAACAAATCAACTTCCTGACCGGGTTCATATTCAGGTAAAAGGTTGTTTAAAACGGTATATAATTTTGAAGTAGCTACTATGCGGTTACTTTCTTCATCAAGGTAGATGTATACAGGATAGTATTTTCCTTCTTCCATTTTTTCTTCCTGCTCTCTGAAAGGTACCAACAGATCTTTCATTAAGCCCCAGTCAAGGAAAGCACCTATTTTAGTAACTGATTTGACTTGTAAATTAGCAAACTCACCAACCGTTGCAAAGGGCTCTTCTGTAGTTGCTATCAGTCGATCTTCCGAATCAAGATAAATAAATACCTTCAGCTCATCATCAACTTTAGTGTTATCAGGTACATAGCGTGTTGGCAAAAGAATTTCACCTTTTTCACCACCATCCAAATAAACACCAAAATCAACTTCTTTAACTACTCTGAGTGTATTGTATTTACCTATCATACTATAACATTTAGCTTGCAAAGATAGATAAAAACAAATGTTGTGAAGGTTGATTAATTTAAAATTAATTTATTTTTGAGAATACAGTAATACTAAACAGACTAGCAATCGGATTAGTAAATTTTAGTTGGCATTGATCCGAACATTTACAATATAGTATTGGATGTGGGTTTAGATCATCGGTTACTAAATTCGGCACCGAATGAGCATTTTAAGATGATGGATGACAGATAATTTAAAATGAGGCGTTAGATTGTAAGGCTGGATGGATGTATGATGTACAAAGAATACACGATTTTCAAAAAAGCTTTATATTAGTTTTATAAATGAATTATTAGTATGTGTTACGATATTAAAACAAAGCTCGAAACCCAGTTGAAAAGGGCAAAGCACTACAACAATCAACGTTGGATTGAGGAGTTGGAGAACAAGCTAAAACCCTATTTAGATAAGGACATTAATCATGCTTCCGGTTTTATGCATCCTACCGTTTTAATTTACACATCTGAAAAACCTTTTGAACCGCAACCTTATCAATGGGGTTTGGTGCCTTCATGGGTTAAAGACGATAATCAAAAGAACCTTATCTGGAATAAAACCATTAATGCCCGTCGCGAGACAATGTTTGAAAAACCTTCATTTAAAGCAGCTGCCAAATCAAAACATTGTATTGTTTATGTAGATGGCTTTTTCGAACATCATCATTACAAAGGTAAGACCTATCCGTTTTATATTTACAGGAGTGATAATCAGCCAATGGCATTGGCAGGTTTGTATGATCAATGGGTAAACAGACAAACCGGTGAAGTATTCAATACATTTACTATTGTTACAACCCGGGCAAATGAACTGATGAGTAAAATTCACAATAGTCCTAAATTAGCTGAGCCGCGCATGCCGGTAATTCTTAAGGATGATGCATGTGAAGATTGGTTAAGTAATAAGGATGAAAATATTGCTAATAAAGTACTTCTACCATTTTCTGATGAAAAGCTAAAGGCTCATACGGTTGCTCCACTGAGAGGTAAACTGGCATTGGGGGATGTTCCCGAAGCAAGTGAACCATTTGCCTATGAGGAATTAAAATGGGCTATATAATAAAGTTGGCACTTTTTGATTACCCAATCATATGACGCCGGATATTTTTTGTTTTGATTAGGTTCTTTCCCTTTAATATTAATCTATATTTGCGTTCTATGAAAAACAACGTTAAGTATTACTCACCAATCGAAGAAAGACTCAATATCTTATCACACTTAGCTGGTTTTATTGCCGGTTTGTTGGCATTTGCTTTTCTGATTGTGAAATCAGTACAATTAAATAGTCTTATTCATTTTGGAGTCTATACAATTTATTCCTTTTGTATACTTACTCTTTTTCTGGCATCAACTTTATATCATCAAGCCAAATCGGATAAGACACGAATGCGATTAAAAATTTTCGATCATTGTGCTATTTATCTGCTGATTGCCGGAAGTTATGTACCCTTTATTGTGTTGGGTTTAAATAATACATGGGGCTATGTTATTCTCGGTATTGTTTGGTTACTCGCTATTGCCGGCATTATTTTAAAACTGTTTTTTACCGGTAGATTTAAATTGGTTTCCACCATTAGCTATGTGTTGTTAGGCTGGATGGTTGTAATTGCCTCAAAATCATTGATAGATAATTTGTCTACTCAAGCTTTATTATGGTTAGCTATTGGAGGAGCTTTTTATACAATCGGCGCAGTACTTTATATGATTAAGCAACTGCCTTTTAATCATGCAATCTTTCATTTTTTTGTGTTAGGTGGAGCTTTCTCACACTTCTGGGCAGTTTACTTTTATTTGTGATTCGTTACTCTATTCAATTAATTCCCATTTTTTAATTAAGTATCTTTTATTGTATTTTCCACTGCGAGAAACTTTGCCTTTTAAGTTTTTCCAGGATAGGAAAACAGTATTGTATTTTCCATTGTCAAAATCATAGGAGATTCCATCGTCTTCATAGAGTGTAAATTCCGAATTGCTTTTACCATAAACTTTACAGGTAATTTCAAATCTAGTATTTTCTGAAACTGACTGGACCGGAGTTGCCATTGGTAATATGCTTCCTGCTTTTATAAAAACAGGTATTTCAGCCAATGAAAAACTTACTTGATAGCTTTTGCCACCTTCATATTTCTGATTGTTATTATAATTATACCAAATTCCTTCAGGCAGGTAAACAGTTCGGGTATCAGAATCACCAGTTAATGGAGTAGCCAGTATATTTTCACCAATCATGTATTCATTCCATACATCTAAGACTTTTTCATCATGAGGGTAATCAAGTACCAAAGCTCTGAAAGGAGGAATGCCCTTCAGGTGATATCGAACAAAAGCTGTGTATAAATATGAGATAAGGCTCATTCGAAAGTTAAGCTGAATACGAGCTAGGTCTTCCAGTTCCTTTGCATTTTTAAGAAATTCGTAGCGGTTGTTTTTATCTTTGTTGTACTGCAGCCATGGAGGATTGGATAAATACCAGCTGTTAATAAGAGTCTGGGCAGACAATACTGCTGTTTGAATCCGTCTTATGAGTTCAGTATCTGAGTTTGATTCTCTTAATTCTGGCGACCATAATAGGCCACCAAAGCCCGAATTACTGATCATACGGATATATTCAGAATGATTGTATGTATCGCTATATAGTGAAGCCGGCAGTGATGATGCAAATGGTCCCGAGGCTCTGTAATCTAGATAAGTTCGTTTGTTATTCTTTTTATATATGTCGTTAAAGACGCGAGCGTAGAGAAGTCCAAACATCTGGTGCATTTGTTCTCCATCCATGCCTGAAGGAAACTGACTTACTTCTGGAAAAGACCACGTGGCGCTGCCTTCTGATAAGTTCGAATTGTCGCATTCATCGAGTTTAAAACCGGCTATCCCTTTTAATACAAATGTATTGTTGTGATATCCACCAAAAATTTCACGTGTCTTATTCAGACTGAAATCCGGAACTAAACCATTCCATACTCTGTAATCTCCCGATAATTCCAATAAGTCATCATGAATAGGAGAAGAAGGATGCACAAAGGCGTGCTCCCACAGGTTAATCTTAAAATCTTGCTTTTGCAGGCTGTCAATTAAGTGTTGAGGTTCAGGAAATGTTTCATCATTCCATACATAAGAACATGAGTAAGCTGCAGTTTGCCAGCGGGGTTCCAATCCTATAACATCGCATGGAATTTGATGCTCACGAAAATACCGGGCAGTTTTATATACATCTGTATCTTTTGAATCTCCTTTTACTCTGTATTTTACACCTAATCCCCATAAAGCAGGTAAACACCCACCTCCGGAAAACAAATTGTAGCGTTGAATGGCATTTATCATATCAGGTCCGCTGAAAACGAAAATTTCAATTCCCTTTGCAATGGGTATGTCTGCAACAACGGCCCCATTAACAGGTGATTGATTTGCGTATAGCTCGTCGGTACTTAATGCTGTTTTATTATTTTCTGTTGTTTTGCTATGTGCATCTTCTTTAGGGTTAAGTGTGCCACAATAGAAGGTTGTATATCGGGCTGTATTAATTAGAACAGCATATCCATTAGTTGAAATATACATGGGAATAGGTGCGTGTGTATAGCCCAGATTGTGCAAAGGATATCGTTAACGATCGGGCGACGCTTCAAATGCTTTTGTTGAAATGAGTTGATTTGCATGCCAAATCCATAAATCTGTTCATCATCACTTAGTGGTATGTCAACCTTACAACCTCTTTGGTTAATAGTAATCTCAATTCCTTTCAGGTAATCAGGTAAAGAAGCTTTTGGTAATTGGTTCATTGCCTCTGTCATTGCCTCTGGTTGCAGAATAGAATAGGGAGTATATTCTTCAGGTGATCCAAATATTATCTTAAAAACGCCTGGTGCGACTTCCTCAGATACATAATTGGTTTGGGCATGGACTAATGTATGGCTGATAAATAGAAAACAAAGAAAGATAAGATGATGGATCCTGGTTCTCATAAAAATATGGGTTTCGATTTAGTTTTAAGAAATACTAATATAATATAAATGTTATTTTTTGTCTTATTTGCGGATAGTTAATCATTATCTTTGATGTTGATAAAACCTATATCGAATTATCCTGACAATGAAATCAAAGATTAAGAATACCGCACTGGTTCTGGAAGGTGGAGGCTTTAGAGGCATGTTTACATCTGGTGTCTTGGATGCCTTTCTAAAGAATGAAATTTATTTCTCATACTGTATTGGTGTTTCTGCCGGAGCAGCGTATGGAATATCATATATGTCAGGTCAGTATGAACGGAATCGTCAGGTTAATCTTCAGTATACAGCCGATCCGAGATATATGAGTTGGGGAAATCTGCTCAAAAAAGGAAATTTGTTTGATTGGGATTTTGTATATGATGAGATTCCCAATAAACATATTCTGCTGGATTATGATGCGATTCTGCACTCTGATGATACCTTTAAAATTGGTATCACTGATGTTAAAACTGGCAAGTCAAAGTTTGTTCAGGCTAATCAGGTTAACAAAAAAGAGTTGATTGATCTGTGTATTGCTTCTTCAAGTTTACCTTTTGTGTCACAATTAGCTGAGTTCAAACATCAGATTTATATGGATGGGGGTATCAGCGATTCAATACCTGTTGAACAGGCTTTAAAAGATGGTTATGAAAAGGTGGTTGTGGTACTCACACGTAGCAAAGAATATCGCAAACATGAGGTGAAATTTAAATTGCCTGTTAAATGGTACTATCGTAAATATCCTAAACTTGCTGAGGCTATTTTAACCAGATATGAGCGTTATAATGCAACACTTGATTTAATTGATAAGTTGGAAGAGGAGGGAAGAGCCTATGTGATTCGGCCTGCAGACCTTATGAATGTTTCAAGGATTGAGAATGATCCCCAAAAGCTTGATCAGTTATATTTGGAAGGATTACAGCAAGGTGATGATCTCATTGCTGATCTAAAAAGATGGATGAAACCCAGTAATGTAATGATTGATTAGTTATTTACATTGGATCATTACTGATAGGACCTCTGGTTAATTCAATAATGGTTATTTCAGGAGGCATGCCAACACGAGCAGGCATTCCAAGATAACCCAAACCGCGGTTTACGTATAAAAACTGTTTGTCTGCCTGATAGAGTCCAGCCCATCTTTTGAATTTATATTTTGCCGGACTCCATTGAAATCCTTTAAATTCAAGTCCAAATTGCATACCATGCGTATGACCGGCAAGTGTTAAATCAAAGTCGGTTTGAGGAACTACTTCAGCATCCCAATGATCAGGGTCATGCGACATTAATATTTTAAACGGAACGCCATCAATTCCTTCGCTGGCCTGTTCAAGATTACCGTAGCGTGGAAAAGGAGGATGTCCCCAGTTTTCAACACCTGCCATGGCTATTTTATCACCATTGAATTCAATGATTGACGAGGCATTGTTTAATATCTTAAATCCTAAGCGATGGTGTGCATTTTTAATGTTCTGAAGATTTTCTGCTTTTGCTTCGGCTGAAGGCCATTTCGAATAGTCGCCATAGTCGTGATTACCCATAATGGAATATTTGCCCAACCGAGCCTGAAGTTTTGTAAATACCTTTTCCCAGCCTATGGTTTCTTCATAAAAATTATTAACCAGATCGCCCGTAAAACAAATGATATCCGGGTTTTCAGCATTAATAAGCATTACGGCTTCTTCCATTTCCTGATAATTCGAATTCAGACTTCCCAGATGTAGGTCAGAGATTTGTACAATCTTTAGGCCATCGAATGAATCCGGTAAATTTGGAAACGACAATTTGGTGTATCTTTTACTAAAGGCAAATCGTCCTTTTATAACTCCAAACATCAATGATACAAATGGAATTGATGCCGTGATAATACCTACCTGACTTAAGAATTTCTTACGTGAAATTTTTGGGTATTTACCCTCATTCATCTTTTTAATCTTACCCTTGTCATCAAACTTGTGTTTCACCAGATGGAAACGACCCACAATTTTTTGAGTAAGATAATAGAACGCCTTTGGTATATAAATAAGCATATATGCCATCATAAACCATTGAAATACCACGTATGTAGTTGATGTTTTTGTGATGGTTATTAAAGTATATAGGATTCCAAAAGAGAAAATGAAGAAAGAGGCAATGCTGTAATGCCAGAAAGCACCATATGGAAATTTGAAATGTGGAGGATGCTCGGTTCTGGATTTAAGAAATAAACGATAAAGAAGGAAATCAATTAATACCGTATAAATAACCAAACCCACAAAAGCCCACATTGTAAATTTCATAATTATCCTTGGTTTTTTAGCAACTCCAAAATGGAATATCACTACTCAATACGTAAGTCTAACACAAATGTTGTGAATAAGTTAATTAGCTAATAGGTTTTTAAGTTTTTTTAGCTTTTGATTTACCTGTCATTTCCTAATGAAAAACCACTGAAACTCATGCTTAACAGGAATTCGTTAAAATTGGATCCTGAATCAGGAATATAGGCAAATCGATAACCCAGGCTTATTGGAAAAACAAATCTGAATGGATGCAATTCTGCCCTTAATTCCGCACCCAATGATTGAAACCGGTTTTGGTATGTGAACCACTCATTGGTATCAACATCCTGAATGTGATATTTTGATTGAGAATAATCGTAGAATAAATTAGTTGTAATTCTTTTCAGATACATTATACCACGAATATTTAAGTCGGGCGAAATTAAAGGAAAAATATAATCTCCCTTGAATGAATATAACTGATCATTGCTTTGGAGATTAATACCTCTAGGAAATTTTACAAAATCAGTAAAGTAACGATAGTAATTTCTTATTTCTGACTGATCGTATAATTCACCCCTTTTTTTCTTATGAAAATCATTGTCTATTCGTATTGAATGATGTTTTATGAATCCCGGAAAATAAAGGCGCGTGTGTACTCCAAAGATGGATCCTAAATCATTGCCGGCAAAGGGGGTGTGTCTGTATCGCAATTCAATCAATTGTCCCCATCTGCTGGTTACATCCCTTTGAGAGCGGTTATGAATATTGTAGGCATATAGTCCATAATTAATGGGATTGGCACGAAAAGCATTTGTTGTAATTGTTTCATTATCTTTAATAACCCACTGGTTGTTAACTCTGCTTACGTAGGTTAGTTCATAAGAATAATCAGAAGCATACTGATAACTGGTGCTGATTGATGGTTGAATATAACGTTGCCATTTACCTCTGGTCAAGGTTAAAGGAACATTAATCTCAAGATGAGTATAGAGATGCTTTCTTTTTACATCCATATCAATAGCAAACGTGTCCGTAGCATTTGCAAATAAACCATCCTGATAATATTTCTCATCACCTGCTCTTATTTCAAATTCAATAACAGGATACCAGGCCCGGTGCTGTATGCTGAAGTAGTATTTTTCTCTGCTGTCTTGTTTGTTGGCATTATAACCAAATGTTGTGAAAGTGGTACTCAATAGATTTTGCGACATTAATGAAACGCCCTGGGTAAGTGTTACATCATTAATGTTCAGATTTACTGGGGCCCAACTGTGGAAGTTAAAGATATTTCCCTTTGAATACTTTTTGCTATCAAATTCAATCGAATCTGACTGACTAAATTCGGGTAAGCCTTTTTCATCTTTGCTCAAATCAACGATAAATTCCTCGGCTGGAATTGAAGATGGGTGATAGTTTTCTATCCTCAAAGAATCAAGATCAGCCTGCGCAATTAAATAGCCATCAGACGTGTAATCCTGATATAGTATTTGGTTAGAATTATTACCTGCAGAAACCTGCGTGGCTCCAAATCGCGATTCTGTTACTTTTTGGAGATTGGTGCCATCTAAGTTGATACGATAAATATTATCTATTCCACTCCACGATCCTGTAAAATATATCTGACTATTAATGATTTTAGGAGATACTATTTCAGTAAATTCTGGTTGAGTAACAGATGTCCATTCTTGAGTTAAGGTATTTAACAGGGAAAGTTGTTTGCCTTCATCTGAGAGAAGGACCATAACTAAATTTTCTCCTCTTTTATTCCAACTAGGAGTGATGGCTAAATTGTTGCCAGGTATACTTATTTTTTTGAGAAGTATGCCATCTGAAACATTCAGAAGGTGAATTTCTTTTTTATTATCCTGTGAAACAAAAACAGTAGCAACTTTTTTACCATCAGGAGAAATGGCTGGAGAAAAATAGCGACTTTTAAAAGTGAGTTTCTTTTGCTTTTGAGTGTTCAGATCATAAATTCTGATAACAGAATAATATTGATTTTCCCACCTGGGATTAATCTCCAGCTCAGTCCAGCAGATTAAGTTATGAGCATACGAAAAAGGTTCACTATCACGGTATCCAATGGTCAGTAGCTTTTCTTCGGAACCATCCTTTGTGTTTACCTTAACAAAATGCCTGATCTCTCCGAGGCCATTTACTTCAGCAATGATATGCTTATCATCAATGGCAATAGGGTATAAATAGTTTTTATAGGATCTGTCTCGTGGTGTTAAAGCAGATTTTTTACTTAGAGTTATACTATTATCCTGTTCTTTCCACTTTTTTTGCCAATCTGAGAAAACTTCCTTGTATAACGGCACTTTATTTTTACCTGTTACTTTTTTTATTCCATAATTAAATGGAGTTAGCGACCAACTGTTTCTTCCGGTTTCGGTGAGGGCATTTTCCCATACCTCGGTTCCGTATTTTTGTCTGGCACCTGCTGTAAAAAGGTAACCCATCCGGTAATGATTGGGGATATAATTTTGATAGGAACCAAAATAGGCCTTTTCGTAATTGTAGATTCTTTTTTCGAGTAATTGAGCTCTGATCTCCTGCTCAAAAGCAGGAACCCGTCCTCTTCCACTCTTCGATAAGGTTGTTTCGGTAAGTACAGCATCGCCTTCTAAAAACCAGAGAGGAACATACAGTCCAAGTATGCCTCCTACAATTTGTTGTCCAAAGGGATAACTCAGTAGATTTGTAAATCCCTGGTTGATTTTGTCAATCTGCACAACATGTCTGAATTCATGAATGGCTAATTGTTGTAAATAATCCTGAGCAAAAATATTCTGACTTGGGGTAGGGTAGAGCTCCATTCGTTTGGGAGCCCAGGTTACTAATCCATTAGAGTATGCCGAATGTGAATGAATCACTACCGGAATTGGTTTAGGAGTATGATTAAGTGTGTGGCCTCCGTATAGATACAATGAATCAAGCATCAAAACCAATCGTTTGGCTTCAGATTCAAAATCTTCAGGGTAGATTACTTTAAAGAAAGAGCTTTTTATTTGTCTCCATTTTATATTGGCGGGATCTGAACCTGTACTGTAATACTGTCCAAATGAATGGGTGAAAATAAAAAAAAGAATTGCTGAAAGTAAAGAACCCCTCAAATATTTCATTGTGATCTTGTTTGAAGCTAAATTACACTTTTCTCTATTATCTGTATAATTATGATCTTTCGTTTTATTGCTATTTAAATAATAACTATCTTTTCAAAGCCCTTTTTAGCTTAATTAATCCTTAACAAAACTAGTCTATATGGGTAAAGCAATAATATATCAGGTATTACCCCGGTTATTTTCTAATAACAAAAAAGTCAATGTTAAAGATGGGACCATTCATGAAAATGGTTCAGGTAAGCTTAATGCGTTCGATGATAAGGTTTTGAATCATTTTAAATCGATGGGCATTACGCATATGTGGTATACAGGTGTGATTGAACATGCCACAACAACAGATTATTCAGACAATAAAATAATTGTGGATAATCCTCAGGTTGTTAAGGGAAAGGCAGGAAGTCCTTATGCAATAAAAGACTATTACGATATTGATCCCGATCTGGCTGAGGCAGTTGAGCATCGGATGACTGAGTTTGAAGCATTGGTTCAGCGCACTCATTTGGCTGGAATGAAAGTTCTGATTGATTTTGTGCCTAATCACCTTGCTAGGCAATATCAATCAGATGCTAAACCTTCCGGAATTAAGGATTTTGGAGAAGATGATGATACCACCCATACATTTAATCCCAATAACAATTTTTATTATTTAACTGGTCAGAGGTTTGAAGCACCCGTGGGAGCTGAAAATCCATGGCAAGAAGAACCGGCTAAAGCAACTGGCAACGACTGTTTTTTAGCAAATCCATCGATTAACGATTGGTACGAAACGGTTAAGTTAAATTATGGAATTGATTATAATAATGGAAAAGCAAGGCATTTTAATCCAGTGCCAGACACCTGGTGGAAGATGAAAGATATTTTGTTGTATTGGTGTTCAAAAGGTGTTGATGGATTCAGATGCGATATGGCCGAAATGGTTCCGGTTGAATTCTGGCAATGGTGTATTAATGAGGTTAAAGAGCAATTTTCCAAAGTTGTTTTTGTGGCTGAAGTCTATCAACCTTCCTTATATCAATCGTACCTGACAGAAGGTGGTTTTGACTGTTTGTACGATAAAGTTGGGTTTTACGATAGTGTAATTGGCATTCTTAAAAATGAAAAGCCTTTAAAAACAGTGCAGGATTCTTGGCAGGCCATTGATCATTTCTCCAATAATATGCTGTTTTTTCTTGAAAATCACGATGAACAAAGATTGGCTTCGGAGTTTATTATCGATGATGCAAAGAAGGCTTGGCCGGCCTGGGTTTTAACAGCAGGCTTCTCAACCAACCCTGTTATGATATACAACGGTCAGGAAATAGGTGAGAAGGGAATAGATGAAGAAGGATTCAGTGGAAGAGATGGACGGACAACAATTTTTGACTACTGGTCGGTAGATTCTCTACGCAGATATTATTCTTCCATTAAAGGAAATAATCAATTAACTGAGGATGAGACATGGCTTCTTAACAGATATATTAAGCTAAATGATTTAATAAAGAAATATTTGCCGTTATCCGAGGGTGGTAATTATGATTTAATGTGGTGTAATAATACTCCCGGAGGATTGGTCGAAAAAGGAGTTTATGCATGGTTGCGATTTTATAAACATCGTTGGATAATGTTGATTGCCAATTTATCTGATAGTAATCAGGATTGTAGAATTATCATACCGAATCACGCTTTTAAAATGGTAGGAGAAGATCATCATAACTATTTTCGTGGAAAAGAGTTACTGGAAGGTGGTCGATCCGTTCATTTTCCAAGGGAAGTAGCAATGACATCAGGTGTTGGTGTTCATATTGAAAAATATCAGGCCTTGATGTATTTATTCGATTGAAAATTAACATAGTAGGATTTTGTTTTCAAGAAATTTTTCTTTATTTAGAATTTGGATAAATAACGAAATATATCTCTAATGGTCTTTATTTTGGTTTGTTTTTTTACTAATTTGAGAACAGTCAAACTAAAAACCAAGGTGTTATGTCGAAGCAAAATCTATCATTGCATGTAGTATTGGAAAGTGATGAGTATATTAAAGTTTCTGATCATGTTTATACTACAAAAGCCTCATTATTAAATGAGGAAACCAAACTTCATCTTATTGACACATGTTGCCTTAATATTTTAAAAGAGTTTGAAGGAGAGTTGACTCAACCCATTGTTGAAGAATGGTTGTTGTTGTCAAAGGCGTTGGATCAATCATGCAATTACGAGAATAGTTGGGACGATAGAAAAATGTTAAAGGAACTGATTGATGGCAAATCTCATTCTGTATCGTGGTATGCCTTACATTGCAAAGTGAGTTAATTGAGCTACATTTATATTACAGGCAGTTATTGAAATGATTTGTTTCGATAACTGCTTTTTTTGTATCTGTTATTTTCTTTCTGAAAATCTTTCTGATTCCATTATATTTGTGTGCTAAAATTTTAAAAAGATGATTGATTTCACACAAACCGAAATACAAAAAATTGTTGTCCATCATATTGGCTGTAGAGCTGAAGGAGAAGAAATAAGATTTTCGAACAGCGAAGCTAGTTTACATGATGAGGATGTTGTTTCGGAAGTACTTAAACAATATTTTTTCAAACCATTCAAGTCGGAATTGTATTTTAATTTCGATCATGAAGAGGGTTTTGAGAATAACATTGTATTTAATTTGAGTGATAAAGTTTTTAATAATCCTTCTGCCTTTCATGAAGTGTCAGTGGCATTGGGTAATCATCTTTTTGAACAGTCCAATCATCCTAAAATCAAAGGTGGAGAGTTTTATATGGTATTGTTCAACAATGTTGTGGTTGATGGAGAAGTAACCGATGCATTGGGAATTTTTAAATCAGAAAATAAAGACACCTTTTTAAAGGTAATGCTGCAAAATCAAGGGTTTGAATTGGATGCTCAGCAAGGTATTAATATTAAAAAACTTGATAAAGGTTGTTTAATTTTTAATACAGAGAAAGAACTGGGATTTAAAGTTTGCTCGGTTGATAACATCAATAAAGGTAATGAGGCCCATTTTTGGCAGACTGACTTTTTAGGATTAAAACCACGAGAGGATAATTATTATTTTACCAACAACTACCTGCAAATGTGTAAGGGTTTTGTTGGAGAGGTTTTTAACGAGGATAATGATGTTTCCCGGCCCGATCAGGTAGATCTGCTGAATCGTTCCATTGAATATTTTGGTAAACATGCCAACTTTGATGAGCGGGAGTTTGAACGCGAAGTAATTCGTCAACCGGAGGTTGTGGATGCCTTTCAGGATTATAAGAACTTTTGCGTGGCTGAAAAAAATATGCCATTGCAGGATAGTTTTGATATATCGAAGGATGCTGTAAAATCAGAAAAAAAGCATTTCAAATCAGTACTAAAGCTCGATAAAAATTTCCATGTTTATGTACACGGGAAACGCCAGTATATCGAAAAAGGTTTTGACAGCGAACGTGGATTGAAATTTTATAAACTTTATTTCGAGTCGGAAGAGTAAAATTATAGTGTTTGTATATCTCGTTAAATAATTGAATCTTTGCGACCAATTGGTCTAATGATTTAATTATGAATAATCGGTTTTTCTTTACATTAGTTTTAGTGGTATTTGTGTTGGGATGGTCATCATGTAAAAAGGATGATCCTGAACAATCGTGGGCAATTGATTTTGGAGATTGTATAGAAACAACCAGTTCTAATGCGCTGGAAGTGGTAACTCTAAATTTAGAAAATTTCCGATTAAGTAGTAGTCACGATTATAATGTTACTATCCGTATTCCTTATATAGCCAGCTTATTAGGACAGTTAGATGCAGATATTGTAGCTTTGCAAGAGATAGGAAGTGAATATGTCGCGCAACGTTTAGCCGATGAAATACCGGGTTGGGAAGCTGTATTTACGCCCAGTTCATCCGGAGATCAGTCGCTGGCTTATTTGTATAAAACCTCAGAAGTTGATTTGTACGAAGAAGAAACAGAAGCTTTGTATAAAGATGACTATTATGCTTTCCCTCGTCCTCCGTTTAAAATAAAGATTCATCATAAAGGAACCGGAATAGAAGTTTATTTGATAAATAATCATCTAAAAGCATTTGGCGATTATGCAAATGAAGAAAGAAGAAGAGATGCATCTGAGAAACTACAAAATTACATTGATTCTTATTTAGCAGATGAAGCCGTTATTGTACTGGGAGATTATAACGACTATATAAGTGAAAACTACTATTCAGACAATGTATTCTGGAATTTTGTTTCTGATGAAGTGCACTATCGTTTTGCTGATATGAATATAGCCATGGGGGATGAGGAATATTGGTCATACCCGGGTTCAAGTTATTATAGTCATCTTGATCATATTTTAATGACCAACGAACTGTTTGACTTGCATCAATCAACAACTACCATACGACCTTCTTATTGCTATAGCAATTATTTAAATATGGTAAGTGATCATAGACCAGTCATGGCGGTTTTTAAATAATTAATAACTATAAAAGTCGGTGTTAGGAGTAGTAGCCAGTTGGTGAATGAACTTTGACAGTACCTGGCATACATCTGTAAAGAATTTCTCTCCTTTCTCTGCAGATGAATAATGTGGATTTCCCACCCCTGTGTCATTGGTTACCTGAGTCCATTTTCTTTCTGCCCAGGCCCAATTTTCATTGAGGCCCTGTACTCTGAATTTTTTATGCTGACCATTTCCTGCTGTTTCCAAAGGAAGAACCAACTCAGGATATAAATACATCATTAGACTGGTTTCCATTTCATCGGCATGTTCTCCGGCATGTGTAAAGTAATTGCTATGTTTCAGCACCTGAAACCAGTTACTGCTACAGATAATTTTATTAGGATATTTAGCACCTGTTTCTCTTATTATCGTTTTGAAATCATTACCTCCATGGCCGTTAAAAATCAGAAGTTTATCAATGTTACTGTTGAAGACTGATTGAGCCACATCATTGATAATTGCAGCCTGTGTGGAGGGCATCATATTAATGATATATGGGAGATCCATTTGTCCGGTATTTACTCCAAACGGAATGATGGGTAAGATTAAGACTGATGCACCTTCGTTTGTAGCCAACTCAACTGACTGTTTTAGTATTACTTCGGTTTCCAGATTATCAGTCCCATAGGGTAAATGATAATTGTGGGCTTCTGTGGCTCCCCAGGGTAAAATGGCCAAATCGTAATGTCTGTCTTTTACCTGTTGATAGGTTAGTTGCTGAAGGTGAGATATATCTTTCATAAGTCTTTTGGAAAAGAGAAGGGGCTGGCTAACACCAGCCCAATCATAGGTTATTTCTTATTCTTTACATATTTTTCCAGCCATTGATCCTGTTCCCAAAGCAAGTGTAAAACTGATTCTTTTGCTCTGTAACTGTGACTTTCAGTAGGTAGTAAAACCAGGCGAACCGTTGCGCCAAGACCTTTTAATGCATTGAAATAACGTTCGCTCTGCATAGTGTATGTACCTGAGTTATTATCTTCTCTTCCGTGTATCAATAATAGCGGATGCTTCATCTTATCTGCATGCATAAATGGTGACATCTCATAATAAATGTTAGGTGCTTCCCAGTAGTTACGCTCTTCACTCTGGAATCCGAAAGGGGTAAGTGTACGGTTATAGGCACCACTTCGTGCAATACCTGCAGCAAACAAATCAGAATGAGTTAACAGGTTGGCTGTCATAAAAGCTCCGTAAGAATGTCCACCAACAGCAACTTTATTTCGATCGATATATCCCTGTTCATCCAGATAATCGATAGCAGCTTTGGCGTTACTAACCAATTGAGGTATAAAGGTATCATTGGGTTCTTCATCGCCTTCACCAACGATAGGGAATGAAGCATCCTCAAGAATGGCATATCCTTTCATAACCCAGAATACTGGAGATCCATACCACGGGTATATAAATTCATTAGGAGAGGAGGTAACCTGTGCTGCACTTTTTTTATCCTTAAATTCATCAGGATATGCCCACATTAATAAAGGCAGACGTTCTTTATTATTAAAATCATAATTAGCCGGTAAATATAAGGTGCCTGATAGAGGTAAACTGTCTTCACGAGTATAATGAATGATCTCTTTATGCACACCCGCCATGCTCTCAAAAGGATTTTTGAAATGAGTAACAGGCATTGGTGCTTTTCTGCTCTTAATATTTCTCAAGTAGTAGTTTGGAAAATCAGTAGGCGATTGAATACGCGTAAGAATCAGTCCTTTTTTGATATCAATAACTTTAGAGATTGTTTCAAGGTTTTCTTTGTTTTGAGCCTGGAAAAGTCTTGTTTTCTTTTGTGTTTTCAGATTCATTCTATCAATAAAAGGTTTTTGTCCTTCAGCAGAATAACCATCACCTTCGAGATAAACATTATCATTATCCAGAAGAAGAATATTTCTATCCAAATCATTTTTTGTGGTTATAAATGATCCGGGATCATTGTATCTATCCTGATAGTTGCGATCGAATAAGATCTGAGGTTCTAGTGTATTATCTTCCGGATTAAATACATAGGTTTTTGTGTTTCTGTTGTTCCACCACATATCATATGCTACGGCAATTTGATCGTTACCCCATATGATATAAGAAAATCTGTTTTTAACCTTTAGGATTGATTTAGGCTTATCACTAAATGGAGCGTCAAGTGTAAATATTTCGTCTCTGAATTCTACCTCTTTTTCCGGATCTCCATCGTCAAGTACTGTGGCCCAATAGATGGTTGATGGTTTATCGGCTCTCCAACCAAAATCTCTTTTCCCTTTACGCTCAGCCATAAAACCCTGGGGTAAATCTTCAATTAGAGGCACTTCTTCCAATGTCTTGATCAAATCACCATTGATGTTATAGATCAAATAATCAGTACTAAACCGGTAATAAGGAACCAGGTAGGAGAAAGGTTTCTTAATGACTGACAGAAGAACATATTCTCCATCAGGTGATATGCTAATGCTACTGTAAATGGCCTTTGGAGCCCATGTTTTGGCAGATCCATCAAGACCAATAATGTTTAGTTCGGATTCGGCTAAAGTAACAAAATTCTGCTCATCAGTCTTATCTTTTAATAAATCCTGATACGTTCTGTTCTGAGCTTTCTTACCATCGTTTACTGAGATTACCGGACCTGTTGGAATTGATTCACTTTTGTTTATGATTGACGGTCTGTCTTCTGGTAGTATTTTTACTAATAAGCCATTATTATCTTTCAACCATGTATATGGTCTGTTTCGTAAATTTCCATTGATAATAGGGCCTGTTAAACGATATGCCTTTAAAGTAACTAAGTCGGCATACCATAATTCAGTTCCATTAGACGCAGTATTAGCAAAAGCTAATTTGGTCTGATCTGGTGACCAACTGAAGTTCGATAGTCTTGGATTGTCAGGTAAGCCTTCAATCTGCGACGGTTCTTTTGAACCTTTTTTTATTAACTCCAGATTATTATAAAAAGTACTACGCGATGACATATTTGTGACCGGGTTGGTACGAATACCCGCCAACTTTAATTCTTGTTCTGATAGTTCGGCTATGCTTTTGTATTGATTACGATACAATAATACCACCAAAGAAGCATCATCGTTGGTTATAGTTGAAGGGGGTAAAGGAACGTCAGCTAGTTTTAATATTTCTTCGGAAGGTACCTGATACTTAATATCAACCTGAGCAAAAGAAATAACTGATATAAATACAAAAAGTAAAACAGCAATGAGTTTATTAGTCATGATGTGTAGTTTATTTGGTTGCTGCTTCAATTTACTTGAATTATATTTAATGCACAACGCTAATAAATGATATTATTAATTTAGATAGATTTATGAATTGCAATGGGTATTTCAACAGAAGTCTAATATTGAGCTATCATCAGGATTGATTATAAAATAAAAAAGAGGTTGCCAAAAGACAACCTCCTACTTGAATCAGGAACTGTAATATCTAACGAATTTTCATTAGTTTACCTTGTATGATTTCGTCTCCACATATTAATCGATAGAAGAATATACTTTCCATAGTTTTATCCGGACGGAATTCAAAGTTGTAGTTTGTATTTGCTTCAACGGGTCCGCTGTATAAGCATTCAACCATATTACCATAAATATCATAAATATATAATTCGGCATCTGTTGTGGTTTTTGATGTAAACTCAATTTGAGTTGCATCGGTAAAGGGATTTGGGTATGAATTAGCTGAAAGGGAAGTATTAAATTGTTCCTGGTTAAATTCAAATACATCTGTCACTACACATTGTGCAGATTTATATGCTACAGTAAATTCGCGTAGAGATTCATCATCAAAACAAATAGTATATTCAATATTAAATTGATCTATGCTTTTGCCAAAGTTGGAAATGTCATCAATCTTAAATCCATAAATGCCTGTGGTTGGATCTGTTGAATTGAGTTCGGTTTTCCATCCTTTTGAGTTATACACTGATTTTACATAGCCATCTTTTACCTCAATCGACAGATGTGAAAGATCATAACTGCAAGATCCATCAGTTTTTACTGTAATGGTGTACTTGTAACAGTTATCATCTAATTGTTTGATATCTGTTGGTATAATTTCATAACAAGAGTCGCAATTTTTATCCTCATCACCACCCGATATAGAATCGGTTGGATTCGAGTCATCAAGTGACTGGCAATTCAATAATATGGAATCTCTTGCTTCACAATTGTCAATACTCTTAACCAATAACTGTACCCATGTGCTACCCTCACCAGCAGTATAACTGATTTGATCTTCAGTCTGACTTTCAATAGTCCATCCTGAAGCGGTATTGGAGATTGACCATTGGTATGAACTTGTATTATTAGTGAATGCATACAGTAAATTATTGCTTGATGAACATTCAGGCATAGCGTCAGGAGCAATGATTTCGGCCGAAGCGATTTCAACAGAATTAATGGTTATGGAATGTTGTGATGTACAACCGATGGCATCAGTTATTAATACCTCATAGTCACCTTCAGTAAGATTATTACGGTTCATGGCTTCTGATCCATCAGACCATATAATTGTATAAGGTGCCTCACCATTAATAACCGTTATTGCAGCTGACCCGTAACCCGAACTCGAACATGTTGGCTGACTAACCGTAATGTTGGTATTTAAATTAGCTTCGGGACGAGTTACCAAAATTTCTTGTGTTTTTTCACATCCGTTGGCGTCAATTACTGTAAATTCATAATATCCAGTTTTGTCAACTGTAATTGTTTTATCGGTTTCTGCTCCATCTCTGTAATAAGTGTATGGAGGTGTTCCTCCACTTACAATTATATCAACAATAATACTTGAATCATTTGCATTACAGCTTGCTTTTGATAATGAAGCTGATATTGTTAGTTCATTGGGTTGTGTAATATTTACATATTTACGGTACTCACATCCATTAGCATCAGTGATATCTGCCCAATACCATCCTGCAGCCAGATCATTGATTGTAGTTTCAGTAGAACCGGTGTTCCAGATAATATCATATGGTTCTGTTCCATTTATAATTGTTATAGTTGCACTACCATTTGATTCGCCATTACAAAGAGGATTGTTTATAACCGCTGAAGCATTCAATTTACTTATGATTACATAGGATGTTTTTTCAGTAGTACATCCGACTGCATCAGTGATAATTACTTTATGAATTCCACTGTTTAAATCTGTTGCAGTACTGGTTGTATCACCATTGTCCCACAAATAGCTGTATGGTTCAATTCCACCTGTAACAGTAACAGTCAGACTTCCGGAACCTTCTTCATGACATTCCAGATTGTCTGTAGTGATAGTTGCTCTTAGAGTCGTTTCGTTTTTTATATTGTAGTTAAACGATTTTGAGCAACCAATCGAATCAGTTACAGTAACAGTATATTGTCCGCTTTCCAGCTGATCAATCATAGAAGTAGAAGCTCCATTACTCCACTCATACGAATATGGTTCTTTTCCTCCGGATGCAGTTACTTCGATAAAACCATCGTTTAATCCACAATTTGCATTTTGTATGCTAGCCTGAACTGAAATAGCTTCAGGTTCATTTATTTGAGCACTTAATGTGAGATTCTCACCATTGGCATCTGTAATAGTTACTTCATAATATCCTGCCGTAACATTTAACAGATCTTTTGTAGTAGCACCAGTATTCCATAAAAAAGTAAAAGGTTCAGTACCTTCAGTAATGGTTGTAATCACTGTACCACTTGCATCGCCGTTACAAATTAGGTCTTGCGTTGTAAGAAACGCATCTAATGGAGGGTTTTCTGATTCAATGCGATCAATAAAAATACAGGTTGCTGCTTTGTAAGCGATATCAAAACCTGATTCCAGAATGTTTTTACACTCTTGATCGGTATAACAAACAGTGTATTCCAGAGTGAAAGAAGCAGAATCACCATCTTCTCCGAAATTATTGATATTATCTACTTTCAATCCATATATACCGCTTGTAGGATCTTCTGAATTAACTTCGATGGGCCATCCTCCTGAATTCGATGCTGAGGTAACTGTTCCGCAAGGCACTTCAACTGTAAAATGTGATAAAGCAGAGTTGCAATCAGATGCTTGTATCTTTAATTGAATGGTTGTGCAATCGTCCTCACTTTCAATTGAAACCAGCTCAGTAGAAAAACAATTGATACATTCTTTTGTTAGTTCTTGGGCTTGCATTGGTGCAAAAGTAGTAATACAGACCATTGCAAATATGTAGGACAATTTGGTTATTAAGTTCAGGTAATAGTGTGTCATAATAACGAGTTTGAGTGTATGACGTTATACTTAGAAATAACCAATTGGTTTCATTCATCAGGAAAAATTAATCATTAATCAGATGTAATGATGTGTTCATCATTACGGTGCGGGATTTAATTTTTTTAGTGCAAGAGGAAATGTTCGTCATTGGAGGCTATTTTATTATCTTTGTTTTAAGTTTAAATAAAAGTGAATACAACGCATATACCAGATAAGATAAATGATTTGATAAGATTGGGTGCAGACTCAGTTATTCTTTACAGATTACCACATCAAAACAATAAAATACTTCAGATAGGAAAGTCTTCTGATGCAAAAGAAATAAAGGAAGAATGGCTTAATGATGGTTTTATTATTCATCCTTTTAATGCAGAGAATTTCAGGTCAATTCATATCAGTCGTGATTTAAATTATGTATTTGAAGGAGTATTGTCTGAAGATATTGCTTATAATGTGATCTCACTTTTTCAACAATTTTTGAAAGAAGATGAAGATGTTGAAATAACTTTTGAAGAGTATCATCAACAATTTAAGATGATGCATAATGCTCTTTTGAAAGGGGAGCTCGATAAAGTGATTCTGTCACGAATTAAGAAAGTGCCTTCTTTTGCTGTTGAGAATGTTATCCACTTCTTCGATGAACTTTGTGGGTTGTATGAACATGCGTTTGTTTATGCTTTGGTAACACCTGAAACCGGAGTGTGGATTGGTGCTGGTCCGGAACTTTTATTGGGTAAATCGGAGGAATCATTGCAAACAGTTTCATTGGCAGGTACATTACCCAACAGATCAAATACTTTTTGGAGCCATAAAGAAGAAGATGAGCAGGCATTGGTTACCGATTATATGAAAACTGTGCTGGATAATAACAATATTCAGGATTACCAGATAAACGGTCCTTATACGATGAAGGCCGGTCAGGTGAAACATCTCAGAACCGATTTTAAATTTAATTTATCTCAGTTGGGAAGTGGTTTAATGAGGCTGTTAACTCAACTTCACCCTACACCAGCCGTGTGTGGAATGCCCAAGGAAGGGGCAATTGAACATATTTCAGAGATTGAATCTAACCGACGAGAATATTATGCGGGTTTTTTAGGTCCGGTTAATAATGGTGACTTTTCTTTTTATGTTAATATCAGGTGTTTGAAACTAACTCACTCTCATGCTTCTTTGTATTTAGGAGGTGGTTTAACACGAGGAAGTGAAGTAAACAAAGAATGGGAAGAGACAGAACTGAAGGCTCAAACCCTTTTGTCGGTATTAAAAAATATAGCAAATTTGCAGGGTTATGAATAAACCTGTTTCCGAGAAGAAAGTTGTAAAAACTTTAGTAGATATATGTTTGGCAGAAGGATTAAGGGAAGTGGTCATTTCACCCGGATCAAGAAATGCTCCTTTAACCATTACCTTTGCTGCTCATCCCGAGTTTAATTGTTACAGTGTGGTTGATGAACGTAGTGCCGGTTTTTTTGCATTGGGTATTGCTCAGCAAACACGAAAACCAGTAGCTCTTGTATGTACTAGTGGCTCTGCTTTATTAAACTATGCACCAGCAATTTCAGAAGCTTATTATCAGAATATACCATTGGTAGTGATCAGTGCTGATCGTCCAATGGAGTGGATTGATCAGGGTGATGGTCAAACGATTCGTCAGATTGGAGCTTTGGATAATGTAGTGAAATACTCGTGTAATATACCTACTTATCTCGAAGAAAATGACTGGTACGTAAAACGCTTGGTAAGTGAGGCTTTTTATAATTGCCTGAACCGCAAACCCGGACCTGTTCACATCAATTTGCCTTTACGGGAACCTTTATATGGTAAAACAGTACACCCGACTGATGAAATAAGACAGATAAAACAATACCAGGCAGAATATCGGCTATCGGATATGCAGGTAGAAGATCTTTCTTCTATTTGGAATAATTCTGACAGAATAATGATTCTGGTAGGATCGCAATTTCCAGATCTAAAATTGAAACAAGTATTAAATCAATTGTCAGAATTCGAGCAGGTAGTTGTGCTTTCAGAGGTATCATCCAATATAAGTGGAGCAAACATTGTTGGGGGTATCGATAAAGTTGTAGCGACCATCACTGAAGAGGAAGTTCATTTTTTTAAACCTAACCTTTTAATTACCATGGATGGGGCTGTGGTCTCCAAAATGGTTAAGAAATTCCTTCGTTCGTATCCGGCAAAACATCATTGGCATTTAAGTTCTGTTAATCGTCATTTGGATACATACAAGCAGTTGACAGCTTCAATTGAATCGGAACCTTTGGATTTCTTTAAGCAGTTATTACCTAATCTTAATTCAAAGAAGAGCCATTTTAAAACAACCTGGTTAAATAGAAGAGAACGTTCAGAGAATCATCATGCTGAATACATGGAGAAAATACCATGGAGTGATCTGAACATGTTTAACCATCTTCAGGCAAAATTACCTGAAGATTACATGATTCAGTGGGGAAATAGTTCTGCAATTAGATATGCTCAGTTATTTGAAGAATTTCAGAAATATGAATCGTTCTGTAACCGTGGTACAAGTGGTATAGATGGATGCACCAGTACGGCTGTAGGAGCATCATACATTACCCAAAAACGAACTTTACTGGTTAGTGGTGATTTATCATTTTTGTATGATAGCAATGGATTATGGAATTCATATCTAAAACCAAATCTTCGTATTCTGGTTTTTAATAATGGAGGAGGAGGTATATTCCGTTTTATTCCGGGACCATCAGATACTGAAGAGTTAGAAACATACTTTGAGGCTAAGCACAGTTTAAGTGTAAAACCTTTGGCTGAAATGTATGGTTTGGATTATTTGTTGGCTGAGAATGAAGAAGAATTAGATAGTCAATTAGATAAGCTTTTTAAGGAAAGTGAAAAAGCTGTTATATTAGAAGTTAAAAC
>JAFMVE010000042.1 GCA_025499705.1 Carboxylicivirga caseinilyticus | reverse complement strand
GAGTGGTCGAATGCGGCGGTCTTGAAAACCGTTGTACCGCGAGGTACCGGGGGTTCGAATCCCTCTCTCTCCGCTGAAAGCGAAAGCAATTTAAAACAAAACCCTGTAAGTCAACACTTACAGGGTTTTTTAATGTGCAATATTTTGCAGTAAAAAGCAGTAAAACGCAATTTTTCAGAGGACTTATCGAGGACTAAAATTCCCTCAAAAAAGTCCTCGATTGATCGTTCCAATAACGCTACATTGCGCTCTATTACTCGGTTTTAGATGCCTTTGAAATGATCTCATAAGAATAATTTTAACATCAAAATTTATTATTATGAGTGGACTTACAAATGTCAAAATCTTGTTTTTCATTAAAAGAACCAAAGTAACCAAGAATGGTATGGCTACTATCTTTGTTAGAATTACTATTAACAAGGAAAGAACTGAATTTACAACCCGAAAGAAAGTTTCTCCTGAAATATGGGATGATAAAGCGGAAAGAACAAATGGGTTAACTGCAGAGGGAATCGAAACAAATAATTTCATCGACCAATATCAAAAGAAGATATTCTCTTATATAGATTTCCTCACATTGGATAACCAACCAGTATCTGCACGTATTATTCAGGAAAAGCTTGTTGGTAAAAAGGAAGACAGAAGGACTATTTTAAAAATCTATAAAGACCATAATGATAAAGCCAGAAAGCTGATCGGTGTGGATTTTTCGGCTGACACCGTTCAACGCTATGAAACATCTTATATGCATACCAGGGATTTTATTCGTTGGCAATATAAACGTGAGGACATGGCTTTAGAAGAACTCAACCAACAATTTATAAATAACTACGAGTTCTATTTTAAGACAGTTCGCAATTGTAGTCATAACACTACAATCAAATACATTAAGAACTTTAAGAAGATTGTTAGAATTGCCTTAGCTAATGGTTGGATAAAGAAAGACCCTTTTGCAACTATAAAGCTCCGGTTAAAACCAGTTGATGCGGTTTATCTTACAAAAGAAGAACTGGATACCATTATTAATAAAAGCATAGGAATTGACCGCCTACAACAGGTTAGGGATGCTTTTGTATTTTGCTGTTTTACGGGGTTAGCTTTCTCTGATTTGAAATCTTTAAAACGTGAACATATCACAAAAGATAATGATGGCATTACATGGATTCATAAAAAAAGAACTAAAACAGATCAAATTAGTACCATTTTTGTAATTGAGGGTGCAAAAAAGCTAATCGCCAAATATCAACACGAGCCGGAATTAATTGAAAAAGGTGCTCTCCTACCTGTTTTAAGCAATCAAAAAATGAACGCCTATTTGAAAGAAATCGGGACCATATGCGGCATTGATAAACCTATATCAACACATACAGCACGTCACACTTTTGCAACAACGGTTGCATTAGAGAATAATATGCCTTTAGAGGTTGTATCAAAAACTTTAGGCCATTCCAATACAAAAATGACTCAACGTTATGCAAGAACAACAGAGACTTTGATTAAAAAGAATATGGAGAAGATTAAGGATTTGTATTAAGAATTAACATCCTTAATGTAAATATCGCATATTGCTATATGCGATATTTACAACCGTTTCTAATATGTATTAATTATAATAAATTCCTATTCTAAGCTTGCTAATAATCGACACTAGAATTAATGTATTAGATATATTAATAATATCATTCACCCCTCCTAAAAGATATCAACATCAAATAATCTTATTATCATTTAAATCCATCAATACTCACTTTCTTCCAAACGACTAAGTCTTTTTTGTGTTGGTTTAACTATAAGGTTTAAAACAGCGCCACTAAATAGTATCAGTGCAAATACGGTAGCCAGCATAAACCCCACTTTCGGATCACTATTAAAAGCATCACTGACAGCCCCCATTGCTAAAGGGCCAAAGGCAGCACCTGCGGCTGTAAAAAACAATATTACCCCGGCTACGGCTCCATGGTTAGCCTTAGGAAAGCAACTAATCCCTTTCGAATTTATTGTTGGATAAACTACTGACATAAATAAACCTGACAAAGGCAACAGAATAACTGTAAATTCCCGACCTAGGATCATACTACCTGCAAAACATATAAAGATAGCTCCTGTAAAAAAGAATAGAATAACTGACCAATCAAAACGAGCCATCATCCAGGCTCCGATAAAACGTCCACCTGCTCTTAAAATAAAAAAAACCGGTAAAGCATAGGTGGCCAAAAGAAGTAAATTACCATCATAATCTTTTATCAATGTAGGCATCCAAACATAAATAGCAGCTTCAACCGAAACATAAAAAAAACTGGCTAAAGAAAATCCTAATGCGTATGGATCCCTGAGCATAGCAAATGTCTGTCTCATATTAATAGGCTCTTCAGTATTATTCACTGTAGAAGGATATTTGACTAACAATGCCAAAACAATTAACATCACACATAGAGTAGCTGCAATAACAAACAACCATTTCCAGGCCACTCCTTGTGTTAATAAATAACTGATTACAAAAGGTCCGATAATAGCACCAACACCAAAAAAGCCTTCCACAGTATTCATAGTAGAAGTATGATCTCTTGATGATTGGGATATATCGCCAATAAGTGCCAATGCTGCTGTTTTAAAAATTCCTATAGCTGCTCCTGAAACAATCATCAAAGTAAGATAATAGACAAAGCTATTGCCAACAATAAATAAATATGAGTTTACAACAAACAGCACCAAACCTAATATAATGGTTCGCTTTCGTCCAAGTCGATCAGCCAGAAAGCCCAAAAACATACCTGCTAAAGCAATAGCTGTCATTGGTCCGTAATGCAGCAGACCTGCAGCAGTCATGCTTAAATCAAAGGCTTTCATTACTTCGGGGATGATAACTCCGACAGCATCGGTTGTCATGGCAAACATTAGAAACATCATGTATGTAAGCCATTTTATTGATTTTATATTTCGATTATGCATTGCATTATTTTTAAAGCTGATTTATTTTTTTCTAACCGCGATGAATCAGATTATATACAGAGCTATTTTTATATTAAATATACTGACTCATTATTGTCTTTATCAGAAAAGTGGATTACACTCTTTTTATCGTTCAGATCAACACTTAAGCGGCAATATACTTTCCCTCTCGTCCACAACAGACATAATTCATCATCATTGCTTTCTACCACACTAAATGTTCCATCAAAAGCTTCATGGTTGTTCCTGAACCTAATAAGTTTTTGCAGACGCTGCACTACCTCTTTTTTCATACAAACGTCTATCTCGTCCATTGAGAAGTTATGACGGTTTATTTCACGTCCTTCACCTGTACTTTTAACTGCTTCTGTATCGTTTTCACCGGCAAGCATGCCAACATAATAAACTTGTGGTACTCCAGGCACAAAAAACTGAATGGCTCTTGCAGCCAGATAAGCATTATCATCGGAATTAAGTACTGAATAATAAGAGCATCTTATTTGATGAACGTCAAAACCATCAGGTGCTTTATGATCATCTGACACAATCAAACTTAAATTAGCTCCCCTGTCAACACATACATCTACTATTTTTCGAGCTTCATCGGTATTAATTAATTCATCCAGATCAGGTTTTACCGGTACTCCATCATGACAGTCAAGCATTGTGAATTGCTTCTCAGGACGATTTTTTAAGTACTCTTTGAGATTAGCAGATGATTTATTAATAAAGAATTCAAGAATACGGTATGGTAATATAAAATCGTAAATCCAATGACCATGTTCAGCCAGTTTGTATTGTATTGAATAATGCGAATGCACTTCGGGCAATAATTCCAGATCAAGTGATTTAGCCAAATAAGATATCCAGTCCAGAAACTGGTATATTTCAGGCTCTACAAAAAAACAACTTGTTCCTAGTTTTTTAATCACATAACCTACAGCATCCAATCGTACAATCTTAATCCCTTGCGCCTTAAAATTTGTCAGGAATTTTTCTAATAAATCCTTGGTTGCCTGCGAATGAATATCAAGGTCTATTTGTTCCGAAGGATTTGTTTTTCCGAATGTTGTCCAAACCCGTTCTTTTTGGCCTGTAGACTTAATTTCAAATTCGGAATAGGGTACCTTACGGCGCAGAAACATTTTATCAATGTCCTTTTGAACAGGTTCTCCATCTTTCCATATTTTATTTAAAGTGATAAAAAGATCAGCAAATTCCGATTCTTTTCCTTTCTCCAGGAATTCCTGAAAAAAAGGAGATTGCTGAGATATATGATTCACCATTAGATCGAGCAAAACATCGTGCTTTTGCCCAATTGTTCTGATATCATTCCAATCACCAAAAGCAGAATCTATTTCAAGATAGGTTAGCGGTGCAAATCCTCTGTCGCCTGACGACGGATAAGGTGGTAATATATGTATTCCGCCCTCAAACAGACCTTTAAAGTGAGTCTCCAAAGTTTTATTGAGAGTTTTCAGATTGCCTCCCAACGAATCGGGATAAGTAATCAACTGAACTTTATTTTTAACTGCCATAATTCTGATTTTCTTATTTTACAACAACCTCAAAATCCTTTGTAACAACAATATCGGCGAGCAAAGCATGACCTGCAATTATTTTGTGTTCCGTTTTTAAAATCTCTTCTACAAACGGATCATTCGCTTCGGAACCCCTATTTCTGTTTTTACGTAACTGCAGTGTATCAACTCTGGTACCTGCCATAAAAATGCGAGTATCAACATGCTTAAGTAAAGAAGTATACGTACCTTCGGCCAATATCACTTTAACATCCGTCAAATCAACAGTTTCGTCTTCAACACTGTTTGCATAATAATCAACCAACGGTTTAACAAACGTGTTTACACCACTTATAGCCTGTACTAAATGACGATCCATTAAAAGCATATTAACTTCAACATGCGGGCCTAACCATTCTGAATCTTCTCTTCGTCGGGCATCATTCGACTTCGGTGGTAATACAAAATAATCATCCTGCCCTATCAATTTACTTTTTATTCCCATGGAAGAAAGTATTTGCTCCAACGCTTTTCCATTAGTTGATTTACCACTCCCCGACTCACCTGCAACAGATATAATATATCTGCCATCTTTAGCTTTAATTCGATCAATAATATGAGGTATTATCTCTTTTGCCAATTGTATATTATTGTCATCTATTATAATATTATCTCCCTTCAAAACTCAAACACTTTATGTCCCAATCCACATCCAACAGATGATGATTATTGACTGATAAATAATTTATTAAAACAATGTTTTGATCAAAAAAATCAGCACAAGCTTTTGTTGAAATAAGCAGGTTGTTTAAACCGTTTCTATCGCTCTGCTTCTGTTATCTTTCCTCTGAATGGCTTAAACAACCTGCTCCAATCCACTCCGATTAAAATGTATACGTTAAACTAACTGTGGTAGCTCTGCCTGTAATTGGTCGAGCTCGTAAATAATTGGTACTGTTTTCAACAAATGTATCCCCTTCCATTTCAGTAAAACCTAAAGTATTGAACAAGTTATTTACATTAGCTCTTGCATTTAAACCTTTGATAATATTGTAGGATAAAAATGCATTTACATATGCATAACCAGGTAATACAATGGCGTTATCATCTTGTGCATACACTTTTGTTGTACCCACAACACTAAAACCGATAGATGATCTTTTGTTGAACAAATCGTACGAAGGAGAAACGTTATAAAGTAAACTTGGTACACGACGTGGTTCATTTCCTTCTTCATCTTCGTTCAAACTCTTGGTAATTTCAGCCTTAGTATAGGTAGCGCCAACTGCCAGATTAAATTCTTTCAGTGAATATATTCCCTCAAATTCAGCTCCATAAGTTCTGAATTCCTTATTGAGTATTCTGCCAAATTCCTCGTTCTGCTCTTTGATATTGGTTAAAAAACCGGTAACAATTACAGCTAATGAAGGCGACTTATATTTATACCCCAGCTCTAACTGCCCAATCTCATCAGCATCCAATCCATCAATGGTCTTTCCTTCATCATCAATAAACGGAGTATACAATAAACGATCAGCATTGGCTCTTCCTCCCTTACTATAACGAGTATAAACAGCCTGATCGTTGTTTATCTGATAATTTGCACCAATTGAATAAGACAAATAACTATAATCGTAATTTACAACATTAGGATTGGCATTATCCAAAACAGTTACTTCCTGTTCTACATATGAAATATCACCATTATTATCAACATCAACAGGAGCCTGATAATTATTTAGATAATATCCAGAAACATCACCCATATCATATCTCATACTGGCTTCCATATTAAGATCATCAGTTAACTCTACTCCAACATTGGCATATACTGCGTCAATAATATAATTCATATCATATCCACGTGTACAACAATTCCCCCAATAAGGTACTCCGTGAGCTAATAAACCGGTACTGGTATATTGTGTTCCGTCTGCTCCTTCCAGATTCATCAATCGAGGACCATTATCAGAACTAACATCAGTAAGATAACTTTGCCACAACCATGTCATGCCAATGTTTTGCATGGCCTTATAATAACCAGCTGTTACGTTCCATTTATCAAATGAACGAGTCAAATAGATGTCGTTGGTAAAATTATCCAAGTTGTTAATGTCAACATCAAATGTATGTATGCGCATTAACAAACCATTGTCATTCAGATTATTAATTTCTGATTCAGATAAGGCAACACCGGCATTTGCCCCGTTGGCGTAACTTAAGCTATATCCCGAACCTGCAATACTTGTTGCTATATCATCTGCACCGGCAACCTGAGCCGGGAATGGCGATACAAATTTTCCGTGGTTTTTCGCATAACGGAAACGCTCTTTCAGATTCCAGCCACTTCCTAAATCAAATGAAAATTCTCCACCAACAGCTATACTTTTAGGATGCATTCCTTCTGACATATCACTAACTCGTGAATTACCCTGTCCATCAACGCTTAGCATATGATTAAAATACGGACTTTGTAACGAACTATTGGTCAAATCAAAACCGGGAACTGATTCATAAGTAGGATTGTCACTTGTACCCGTAACTTTAACCGGCATTGGCATATAAGAAATGGTTTTATCATCTAAATATTTAAAGTATAAACGAGCGTAGCCTTTTTCAAAATCCTTAGTTATATTGGCTTTTATCTGACCTCCATTATTCGCATTGTATCCGGGATTACGAGGTCCTTGTCCCTGACGAAAGAATCCTCCTACATGAAAACGGAATCCATCAGCTATCGGAGATCCGTATTCAAAATCTGTTCTGAAAGATTTATAATCAGCTCCTAATGTCATACCTACACTTCCTCCTTCTGTAGCCCCTGTTTTACTGATAAAGTTAATAATACCGGCAGGTGAATTACTTGCAAATGTTGATGCACTACCTCCTTTAATAGCTTCAATGCGCCCAATGGTACGATCCGATCTGACAAATATATCAGCATTCCCAAAAGAAATATCACCGAATTGCATAACGGGCAAACCATCCTCGTGTAGCTGCAAAAATTTTGATCCACCGGAAGCCACCGGAATACCCCGTACTGCAATATTAGCATTACCTTCACCACCTGATGATTCGGAACGAATACCCGGAATAGCTTTAAATAATTCGGCAGTAGTAGTTGCTCCAAATTGTTCAACTGACTTAGGCTTCAAAGTAGTCATTGCCACACTAGATTCAATTGCAGCTTTTTGATTAACTACTCCTGTTATTACTACCTGATCTAAACCAATTAAGTCAGGAGCCAGTTGCAAATCCAATACGGTTTCACCTTCTGATTTTATATCAACACTTAATTCTTTTTTGGAATACCCTACAAATGAAGCAACTATCATTTGACTTCCTGTTGGTAAATTTTCGATAATATAATTACCGTCTAAATCGGTTATAGTACCAATTGTAGTTCCTTTAATTAATATGGATGCACCGATTAATACATCTCCGTTAGCCGCATCTGTTATGTTCCCTTTTAATACACCTTCCTGTGCATATAGATAGCCGGTAAAAATAAGGCTCATCAGAACTGATATTAATACTTTCTTTTTCATAAAACTGTAACTTTAGATCACTTTTTCTTTAAATACTTTTCAACTTACCATGTTCTTTGTCGATAATTAAAAAACAACACCAAACAACACTTCGCATTTTTTCACATTTATTGATACCTTAGCTAAGTAAACTGATGTAAAAATAAGTAATGACCAGCCAAAAAACAACATCCCTAAAGCCTTTCTATCAACTACATAGAAGCGCAACCGGTTGTGCAACCAGTTGCATTAAAGTACATTTAACATTTATTAACTTTGTTAATTTACATTAATACCTGATGAAGGATAAAAACATTACAATAATAGATATAGCAAAACAGCTGGGAGTTTCAAAATCAACAGTGAGTCGGGCATTAAAAGATCATCCTGATATTAGTAAAGCAACTAAAGACAGGGTTAATGCATTGGCAAAGAAACTTAAATACAAACCTAATGCAACTGCGATATCTTTCCGACAACAACGAAGCAGGATAATCGGATTAATAGTACCACAAATTTCTCCTTTCTTTTTTCCTTCAATCATTAAAGCAGTTGAAAAAGAAGTTCATAAAAGGGGATATAATCTTATGATTTTGCAATCCGGAGAATCGGAAAAAAGAGAGCGTGATAATCTGGAAATATTATTACACAATAATGTTGATGGCATACTGGCATCTGTAAGTCGTAAGACCCAGAATTTTGATCATTTCGAATCGCTCATTGAGGAACATATCCCAATTGTTTTTTTCGATCGAATACCTAAAAACATTAAGGCCGATTGTGTATTAATTGATGATTTTGATGGTGCATATCGGGCAGTTGAACATTTGATTAAAACAGGACGTAAAAAAATATCGATATGTATTGGTAATCCCAATTTATTAATCAGCCAAAACAGACTTGAAGCCTATAAAAAAGCACTTAACGATTATGCATTACCTTTCGATGATAATCTTGTCATTTCAGGAGAATCGACACTTGAAGCCTACAAAGCAACAGATGATCTTATTAACAGCTCTCATAAAACTGATTCCATTTTTGCAATTAGTGATTTAACCATGTCGGGTGTAATGCAAGCTATATATAAGAATAATATTCAAGTACCTGATAAGATTGCTGTTATTGGTTTTTGTGAGTCGATATTCTCCAAAATGTATCAACCAACATTATCCTATATTAATCCTTTAGGTAAAAAAATAGGAAAAAAAGCCGCTCAATTATTACTTGATCGTATCGACAATGAAGAATCTCAAAATTCTATTAAACAAATTCTTCTTTCCGGGGAATTGGTGATTAATGGTTCGACATAATTCATCTTAGTTATTAAAAATACGTTCATTTATGAATATAACAACATGAGCCGGAATTAATTTCATTATTATAAGGCAGCTTAATTGGTGAAATATTGAGACCACAGTCCAAAAAATCAGCATTATAGCGAAAGTAGATTATTCGATTATCCCTTACCATTTCCCCTACAGCATAACTTTGGCCCTCAAGCTCCAAAGACACTAAAATATTTTTGATGTTTTCCATAACAGTTTCTTTACCTACTATTTAGTCAAAAAAAGATCCTCAATATTGCCTAAGTCTTCTTTGGGTTGGAAAACTAGTTTAAAATCTTCGAGTCTATCAAGAAGGTGAGCTAACTTAAGCAATGATTCCAAAGATATTTGTCCGGTAGTTTCAAAACGCTTTAAGCTACCTAAAGAGACTCCAGATCTCTCTGCCATATCTGATTGAGATAACTTTAATTGTTTACGCAAGGCTTTGTGGCGTTTGGCCAGTTCCTTACCAATTTCATGAGGTGTTGGATTAATTGAGTACATATAGATAATATATTAGACAAATACAGCCATATCCTTATCCTATAGCTAATATATTAACCACTATATTACAAAATGACATTTATTAGGTACATTATATCAGTTGGAGGCCTGTGGTTCTAAACCAAAAATTTGCTTTTTAGAATTACTTGAATTTCATCAGCTCTTTCAACCGAAGTGCTCAGCACTCTAGTTGAAAGAAATCTAATATAACTCAGTTGGGATGCTGAGCACCTCAACTGAAAAATTGTTTTCATTAGAACAAACCTAATCCTATTGATCACATTCTATATACTCATGCTTCAAATTCACTTGCTTTTTGAAGATTTATATTGATGAAATGTAAATGCGGGTAAACATTTTCACTTGACCATTTAATATATTTAACACTTATCTCATATTGAATTCAATGAACATTCAGAGAATAGATATAAAATCATAAATAGTCAGAAAATTAAAACCATACCAAATCATGAATTTAGATATATGGATTTGATGAATTATTAGAAAAATAAAACCTGGATTTTATGAGATGATTTAAGTGTTTTCAATTTTAATATAAAGGATTGGCATATAAGAATCTATTAAAACGGTTGAATCAAGTTCATGAATTCAACCGCTTAAAAAAAAATGTAGTAATACTACTTGCGTTTATCTCATACCTTAATTATTCTTATGAAATCTATTAAAGCTTCATTTATTTCTTCATCCATATTAGTATTCCATACTTCAAGTACAATTTTCAAGTTGATATTACCCTTTAATAAATGTACTTTAACTGCATTTGAATATCCCCAATCTGACCACTCACCTTTTCCTCTTTGAGGCATTACCAACACTCCTTCGTAATCATTATTTACGTAAAGGCTTCGGATACAACAATTATTATCAGTGTTCCAGGGGCCTGTTCCATTCGCATAACGACAATCAATGATATATTCGCCATCCTCCTCAACACTAACCTTTAAATTAAGATCAACATTTTCATTAGTACTGATTTTAATAAAACCCTGACCCGTATAATTGGTATAAGGCAAGGATGATTTTGGATAAAACTGTTCTATTTCAAGAATGGTTTCAACAGGTATCACTTTAACGGGCTCACTACTAAATGATTCATCACCATAACCATTGATGGCAGTTACTGCATATTCAGCAAAATGATCGACAGCAATTTGCATACTCAAAAAGTCACCAGTTTTTAACAACTCGCCATTTTTATACACATTGTATTTTTCGGCACCTTCAACTGGTTCCCAATTAATCGACGTTTCACTTAGCTTTACATGTGGATTTGAGGTAGAAAAACGATTTTCAACCAGATGAGTCCCGGCTTTCTCAAATGGATTATTGGCCATTTTAATAACAATAGAATGTTCTCCTTTTAATGTTGATGGTATAAATGCCAAAGCTCGCTTTTCATTATCCAGCATGAAAGATTCTATCTTATTTCCATAACCTTCAACCTTAATATTTAAGATTGCATCTCTGTATTTAAAATTAGATAAGGTTCTCACTCCCCCATATACTTTAGGAATCACCGGATTAAAGTAAACGCCATCAACAGCAAAATCCATCCCAATAAATACACGATGAACCATAGCCAGGTTACCAGCCATACTCCACAACATGCGGTGTGAATTAATTTCGGTGCCTACATAATCGCCGTTTTCAGCCACAAAGTTTTCGTAGTTGGTCAGAAATAAACCACCTGCCCTATAAATAGATGCCAAGCCATGTAACAAAGCCTCTTCATTACCAACTTTTGCGGCTGCTAAATTCCAATACGACTGCACGAAAGGCCATATGCCATTGTTATGGTATGGTGGAATACCAGGTATTTGAGGATAAATGCAAGTTGTACCATATGCTGTAACCGGGGATTTAGAGATAATTGATTTAGCCTGTCGCTCGTCAGCCACATCAAATAAGATAGCCAGTGCTTCTCCCAAAGCTTCGAATCGAGGCGACAACACTTGTGATGAACGGCCGTATAAATATTGCCCATAGTAACCTTTATCCTGCATCCAAAGGTACTTGTTCACGCCTGCTTTAATTGCTTCAGCCCTCTGTTCATAAACCTCATATGGCTCTTCCAACAACTTGGCCATCTCAACCAATATCTTATGCGCCCTATAATGCACTGCATTGGTGCCCAGGTTCTCCGAAACATAGATATCCATATTCTCCATCCATTTGGGATAGGTTTGCTCACGCCAATCTAAAAACGAAGACTCTCCACAATACATGCCTGTTTCTGAATTTCGCAATGTCATGTAATCATCATCAAGGGAACTCTTAATAACAGCATATGCCTCTTTTAGCCACTCCCGATCTCCTGTTACCTTAAAAATTTCCCAAGCACCCAATGCCCATGTAGTTCGGTCGGAAGATACAGGCCATGCTCCACCCGAGCCCGTGTCCTGGATAATACGGCCTCTTTTCACCTTTTTACGAAGGCTGTTTTTTGCCACTTCAGGCTCATGGTAAGCAAAAGCCAAAAGTGTACTGTAATTTACATCCCTAGTCCATACACCACCCCATTTAGCACCTGTCCGTAAAGTACTATCGGCTTCTATATTTAACTTAGCCTCTTCCAATGACATATTAAAAAGAGCATCTACAATTGGCTGTTCTGAATGATAAACAGTTTTATCAGAAACATCAATACTAGCTTCCCATGTTTTTTCTTGTAAACTATTTTCATCAAAAGGATTTAGAATAACTTGTAATTCATATATACCATCTCCATCATCATCCTTTAAAGCCAAGCCATTTTCATCAAGATTTGAGAAATCCCAGGATAAAGGAGCAGCGCCCCCAGCAAGATAAACTGCCTTGAAATCGTCTTTAGCCACACGGCTGCCATCATATACTTCATAATACCCTTTCTCTTCAAACTGACTGAATACTTCCCTCATATCTAGTTTGAAAGTATATTCGTAATTTGGTGGTAATTTTGTCCCTGGATCAGCAGGTACTGGAGTATTAGTACCACCAAATTTTATAACAGGTGATTCATGTTCATCGCCAACTATTATCCAATGATCAGTACCACTTTCTTTTTCATTATCCTTTTCATTAATACTGAATTTAAAAGTTATTAACCTAGAATAATCTTCATGAACCAAACTTTGATAGTTGGAACTAATATGAACTGGAGAAATAACAGTTGCTCTGTAATTACCCTGAATCACTCCATCATTCAAAACAGAAAACTTACTGTTCTCGTAAAGTATATTTTGATTATTTTGACAACCCCAAACTGCGATACCCACACAAATCAACACTATTAACCTCTTCATATTTAATACTTTTATTTAGTAATTACCCTATTCTACAATCACTACTTTATCACAATAAAAATTCTGCTGCTCATCATTTACTATAGCAACATAGGCTCCAGTAAGCACATCCGAAATATTCAAACAAAAAGAACCCGCTTCTGCAAATCCACTTTTTTCTAAGACTTTCTTTCCTTGTAAACTATAAATTGAAACTTTTATAATTCCTTCTACTCCACTAATATTTAAAATTTCAGTTGCCGGGTTCGGGCTTAGTTTTATTTGTTTAATTTGATTCTTCCATAATGAAGTAGCCTTTTGTGGTATAATATTATATTCCATTTGCATATCATTGAAGTAAATATCATACAAACCGGATTCTGAAAGTGAGAAAGAAAGGTTAGGCAAACCGCCTGTTGAAAGCGTTACTGAACCAGACAAGCCAGTAGAATTACCCCAATCATCACCACTCCAATCTGAAGTATTTACAAATTTCATTTCATAATTACCTGCTTCCAATGAAAGTCCAGAGACCGTCCAAACTCCATCAACATCTTCCATCTGAAGTGTACCTGGAGTCCAACTATTAAAACTTCCACCAATATACATTTGGCTATTCTGAATCATTTGCACAGGTTCTATTGAGCCAAGGTTACCCAACTCACTTTCTTCAGTACTCAACCTATAAACTTTGCAGGCATGGGCTGCCAAACTAATGTTTATAGAAGATTTTAAGCCTATGTTTTCACGTTCCCATAAGTCGCGGGTATATAAACTTGCAGGGTTCCCTTCAAGCGATGAAAAACTAAAACTTCTGGCCTGTGCAGTATTTTCTCTGTTAAAAAGGGCAAGTACATAATCACCATCAGACATCCGCCCATGCCAAACCTGACTTTGTATATTAGTTGGATCATTGGACAATGGTTTTCCCACAAAACCATCATTATTTAGTTCAAATATTTCACGATTTTGAAGTAGATGAATACTTTTCTGAAAATCATTTATATCATACTCAGTAAGAGCAATAGCACCACCAGCCATAAGGTTTAATGATAGTACAGACTTCTTCTCCTCATCATTATCAAAAGAAGATAACCATATAAAATCACCATCCAGAATCATTTGTTTTTGCGAATCATCAAAACCAGAAAAACGAGACCAATACACCAAGCCATCAAAGGCATTGTGATACTTGCTCCAGATAGGGTGTACCTCCCCTCTTTCAATCTCGCTAAACCTGTACCAACCACCATCACAGGCATCTTCATTCACCCTTATCATACTTCCTGGCGCATATGCCCTTTCATTAGCCCCATCATTATATAAATGAGGCATCACCAAGCTCAATTGAATATCATTGGCATCACAATACTTGTTTAGCCATGAAAGTGCTGTTTGATAATCTGCCGCATCCCTTCCATGCTCTGCCGTTAAAGATTCTAATTTGTCTATTCCATCTTCGTACCATGATAAAAAATCAACCCTGAGGAAATCAACGCCAAAGGATGCATAATACTCAATATACCTTTTTAAATAATCCTCTGCACCTACATTACCTACCTGCAGCCAGTTAAACCACATGGCATTCTCATTGGGATTGTAAAGGCCTGATGTTGCACTTATATATTCATTAATCCAAAGAGGATTCTCATACAAGCCCAATTTAACGCCTTTTTGTTCTGCATAATTAGCCCAATTTGAGAATTCATTTTCCCAACTTGAATGATGCTTTATCCTAAAACCATCACTATTTCTTATATCTTCACCCCAGCCATCAGTACAAATCATATCAAAACCAAGTGGCGCAAGATTTTCCGACATATAATCAATATTGTTTTGCCACATATTCTCAGGCATTGGAATAGTTGTATTCTGGTTATTATTTTCAATATACAAATATGCATAGGCGCTAATATACATAGGAGCTTTTTGCCTTTGTGAATATGTATTAATCCCAATAATCACACCTAAGAGTAACCCTAAAACTTTACTTCTTTTCATAAAAATATTTTTCTTAAAGCAAGGGTATTACTCCCTTGCTTTTGAATTTTATAATAAAAATAGCTCCAAATACAATTCTCATTTCACATATTCTGAACCAATACCTATACATTTTTTTGGATTTTGATTATGAAGTCCAGTAAATCCTAGTAAACATACTTAACTGTTTTACAAACTTGATTTTTCTGGTCGCTTAGAACTACAATGTAGAAGCCTTTACTGACTGTAACTTGGGTTTTGGACACAAAATTATTCTTATATATCTCGTGCCCAAGTAAATCGTATACTGAAAGTTCCATAGGTGTTGGATCATGACTACCCGCTTTTAAAATTCCATTTAATCCTGTAATGAAATATTTTTCTTCTTGATTGTCAACATTAACTATACTATTCACAATCCCTTCTCTAACCTCTAAACTCATAGTAGATAAATCCAAAGAAATAGTACATTCTTTTGATTCGGAGAATACAAACTTAAAATCGTTCACAGATGTTTCACCCCAACCTTCGTATATGACAGTATATGATCCCCCATTCTCAATTAACTGATCTTCAATTGTTGACACATAACAACTTCCCCAATAATTTTTCACTTTTAAAAATTTGAATTGTCCGGGAACAACGTTTCCACTCCACATGTATTTTCCTTCTATAATATTAGTAGTTATCATTACTTCAGGATTATCATTCACCCAGCCACATGGCATTGCATCGCCAGTAAGATATACTTTCTCAGGATATGCAACATTTGATGGAGTGAACTCTAATACTTCAATGGTTTGTTCAAGCGTATTAAGCTTAATGGTATAATACCCGTTTTCACTTCCATCAGCCGGCAATTCCCACTTGGTATCATCTCCATTAACGCGCATTGTTGAAGCTTGGCTTAAAAGTACGTTAGCAGGGCCAACCGGATGAAATGAAGTTTCCCAGTTACTATTTGATGAAAGAAATTTAAAAGCACCCGGCTCATCTCCTGAATTATTATAGATTAAAAAACCACGGTAATAAAAGATAAACTGGTTATCAGCATCACGCTTTAATTCCCTTGCATCACTAAGTTGCCAATTGCTGCCTGTGGTACTTACAGGCCCTCCAATTAGATACACATGCTCAAATACATCAGCCAATTCAACTTTTATGGTAGGGCTGGCTCCATCAACTAGAGTAATAACATACATCTGGGCATCCTTAACATACTTAAGTCCAAAACTGGTTTGCCCTTCAATTGCCTGGGCTTCCATACCTATTTCCTGCCCCATTGGGTCATTCATGCCGCAAACAGGAATATAGTTATCTGTCCCATCCCAAAGTTTAAATTCACCTGTTGTAATTTCTCCCACATATTTATACACATTGGAATTTGATGGATCCTGGCCTAAATAGGTGGTATCATTTTCTAATGCATCTCCAATAATAGCCCAATCCTTAGCCTGCAAGGTTGAAAATGCATAAATCGCCAATAGAAATAATATAATTCGCTTCATCTGTTTAAATTTTATTTCATTTACCCCTTATTCTGGAGGGAAAATTACCATTTGCAACTTGGCTGCTAATTGCGCCAAGTTGCTCATGGATTGTTTTAAAATTCACTTCTGCTTAATTAGTTATTGGCCACAACAATGCTTAATGGCAATGAACTATATGACACATCATCAACATTTATAATAATTTTTCGATTATCCTGATCGTAGGTGTACGCTGCAGAATTACCATTTACCTTTACACTTGCGGGTTCATTCTTATCTAGCATTTCAAATTGGAACGAACGTGTATCAGGCATTCCAGTAAATGAACCGGTTCGTGCATTTACAGTATATGTACTAATGCCCTCTACTGTAGCTTGTGTTATAAGCGTATTGGTAAAGCTTCCTGTCTCATAGTTATTATTGTTATTCTCGTCTTCGTATAATGAACATTCGCCTGTTACCCCCGGGGCAAATTGTACAATAATTGTATCAGGCCTGTCATTTAAATGCCTTATTGCAGGATAAAGCGGTATAACCGCACCTTCACGATAATAATATGGAATCTGTTCCGCTGTAAATGCACGTGTAACAACTTGATTTCCTTCTAACAGCTCGCCTGTAGCTACTTCAAACCACTTCCCTTCAGGCAACCAGATGGTTTGATCAACTGTTGGCTCGCCATTATTTGATTTACAAATAGGAGCCGCAAGAATGTCATTGCCAAACATGTATTCCCCTTCAAAAGTATAGGCCTCTTCTGCTTCTGGATAGTCATAATACATAGGCCTGCAAAGTGAAACACCAGTATCATAGGCATATCGTGCATAGGTGTAGATATATGGTATTAAAGCATAACGAAGCTCAATGGCATCGCGCATTGCCAGGAAGTTATCATACATCCATATGCGTCGTTCAATATTATCGGCATTGGTCGAATGTGTTCGTAAAATTGGAGAAAACACCCCGTATTGAATCCATCGCAAGTATAGTTCAGGGTTATTATCATCAGGTTGCACATGCCCACCAATATCATGGCTCCAGTATCCATAACACACGTTACTGGCAGTAGAGGTGAAATAAGGTTGAAATGCTAAGGTTGGGAATGTACTATAGGCATCACCAGAAAAACCTATTTGATATCGATGGTTGCCTAATCCTCCCCAACGGTGAAATATCAATGGCCTATCATTTCCTTGAAATTTCATATCATTGAAGAAAACATGGTTCAACCAAAAGGTATTCCCAAGTTTAGGTTCATTGGGGGCAAGCATCCATTGTTGCCAGTCCAGCCACCAAAAGTCAACCCCCATGTTTTCATGCGGGCGCAAAATATTCTTAAAAAATGCTTTATAAAAGTCTTTATTCTCAATATTCCAAGGTATTGTTTCACTGGCAGAAACACCCAAATCACTCGCTAGCTGTGTAAAATTATCCTCATAAATACCAATCCCATCAGCAGGGTGAAGATTAAGTGTTGTTTTCAGGTTTTGGCTATGTATCCAATCAATGAAGCCCTGAGGATCGGGAAATAATTCATTATTCCAGGTCCAGCCGGTCCATTGAGTTTGATCGGTGCGGTTGTTGTAACCATCCATATGCCAATCCATATCAACGACCAGTACATCCATTGGGATATCATTGCTTTGAATATCACCTACAATGTCCCTAAAATCTTGCTCTGAATAACGCTGATATTTTGAATACCAATAACCAAAAACATATTGCGGAGGCAATGGTATTTTACCTGCTATAAGTGTAAAATCGTAAAGTGCCTTTTTATAATCATGCCCATAGCCCATAAAGTACATATCCATCGAATTAGGGTCAACTCGTTGAGCCACCCAATCGACAGTATCACTTCCATCAAACATTAGGCTAAAACTACCATCATTCCGTGCTTTTTGCTCATCAATTACGGCCCAGCCAGAGCGCGAAATAAGCCCATCCTCAAGCCTCTTACGACCATCACCTTTAACGCCATCTAAAGTACGGCAAGTCCCTTTCAGGTTGTATGGGTCCACTTTTGTAGGAAACCATGTTTCTGATGCCCCATCTACATCAAAGGTAATTTGCAAATTTGGAGCACAAGGATCATTCTCCATAGGGTCCGAACCTATATTATACCTGAGCTCCAGCTTATCTGTTAAAATATACAAGCACCCGTCTTCAGTCCTTGTACTATAATTAGGCACTGGTAAATTACGGTTTACGACGACAAACGATGCCCGGTCTTCAAATTCCAGAGAATCGCTTTGCTCAATACGTATCATTTCTGGTGTTAATACTGTAAACCGCATCGTACCAGAAGTAACAATAGCCTCTGAATTCGCTACTGGATTGTTCGTTTGTGCTATTACCGCATTTATAACTAAAACAAGGCAAAAAGCAGCTGTAAGTAGTTTTCTCATTTTTAAATATTTGTTGCCCTAAGCCCCATATTGGGGATTAGGAAGTAATTAAATTATCATCCCTATTTACAGTCATTATAAAACCTACAACGAACTGTTTCTTATTGTAATCTTGTTAATTTTTTCCCTCTATCATGGTAAAACACCATATTGAGATGTGCCCTTTGGGCTCATTTGCCCGGCAGGCAAATAGCTATAATATTCATGGGTAGTTGATAAATTTACGCGCAATATGCACCTGCGAATAAAACCTATATTACAGCCCCATTCACTCATCATGCAATTAGTAGAAATGCAAGGGAGCAATACCCTTGCATTGAGCTTCATTACTTACTTTAAAAATTTTGAAACCAACTGCAAACCATCGTTGCCAGTAACTTGAATAATATACAGCCCACTATTAAGCCCTGAAATATCAATTGAATTCCCACCAAGGCTACCACTGAATTCTTGGCTACCTGAAATATTGTAAATAGTATAAACACCACTGGTGATATTGGTTACTGAAACAGTACCTGCTTTTAAATCAACGGAGATGCCTCCTTTATCCATACCTGAGTTTTCTATGCCCGTAGCATTTGACTCCACTATTGAAACAGAAGGGGCTGATAAGTTAACTGTAATATCATAGTTGCCTGCAGTAACAGCATCCACCACCCATTTTAAGTCAGTTCCGCTTCCCGAAACCACTTCCTGGCAACTAGTAAGCGCCAGGCTTTGTCCTTGTGCCAATGGCATATACCATGCCCAGCCATCATTAAATGTTTTTACTGATGTTATTTTAAATTCGCCTGACAATAACTCGCCTGACCATGAGTATACCCCCTCGGATTCTTTTGACAACAAAGTGGCATTATTCAAATCCCATCCATTAGGTGTAGCATCGCCAACCATATAAAGTTGAGCATATGAAGAAAGTACTGTTAAACTGATAGATTCAGTACCAGAAGTTTGATCAACAGTGATGGTATAAATTCCATCAGCCTCAATTACCCATTTAGTGTCAGCAGCAGAACAGCCAGCCCCATCCCTGTAAGAAAGCGGCGCTGAAGTTGTTAAAGCGGTATTCTGTGTTTCATCAATGGGCATCAGCCAATTACCGGCGCAAAAGTCACCAGACGCCTCGGTATGAACCTTAAACTCCCCAGCTTTTAAAGGCCCTGAGTAGGTAAATAAATTACCGTTCGAATTGCTTTGTTCCATAGCATAACCACTAGCATCCCAACCAGCGGGTGTTGCAGATCCAACTAAATAAAGGTTGGTGTATTGCCCCATTAGGTTTAAAGAGCAAAGCATAAAACATGATAGCACTAGTGTAGATAGTTTTTTCATAATAATTAGTTTTTTTGAATTTGGTGCATAGCTAATCAACTTCTTAACTCCCCCTCCCCACTCCCTTTGTTTCCCTATAGGTAGCCTTGCGCAGGGGCTCCTTTTTAGAGAAATGAATTCAGGTACCCCTCAAAAGAGGCAAATAAGTGGAGGCAAAAAGCTTATGTGATATAGGACTAGTTCATTAAGTCTAAAATTTAGTTTTCAATTTGAATTTTATAGGTTTCCTGCCCTGCAGGAATAACTACTTTTAATACTTTAGCCGTTTCATCCCACTTGTAAAAAGGCTTTTTAATAGTATCAAAAAGGTTTTCAGGTATTTTGCCCGATTTTATTTTTTGCCCATCAAGGCTTATTATGGCAGGCTGACCCTCAAGAAAAAAGTTGTAGCAAATATTCCTTGGCCTCAACTCATAATCGCCACTCGCCTCTTCTTTATAGGATAATTCATAGGCACCACGTGTTGTTTTACAACTTATCTTGCGTTTGCCAAAAACATCTTTTTTATAATTATTGGTTTCGCCATCATCTTCATATACTTCAAAAGAGGCCTTTTTATTAATTCCCGCCGGCACCACATCAACCAACAAAGGATAGTTGGCTCTTTCATTTATATATTGCATCACCGGCATATGGGGAATGATAGACCCTTGTTTTACAAACACAGGGATGGTTGACAATTTAACAGGATATTCAATCCATTGTCCTCCTTCAAAAGGATCTTGCTTACTATTATAGTCAAACCACTTGCCTTTAGGCAGATAAACACGTTTAAAAGCAGCGCCTTCTTCAACAACAGGTGCCACAATCATCTCTTGCCCAAACATAAACTGGCTATTCAACTCATAAGCTTCTTTATCATCAGGATATTCTAATATTAACGCCCTTGTTATAGGCAACCCAGTGTCATAGGCTTCACGTGCATAGGTATAGATATATGGAAAGAGCTGGTACTTCATCTCAATAGCTTCCTTACAAAGGGCTTCCGCCTCTGTGCCAAATAACCATGGCTCCACGGCATTATTGCCCTCGTGATGAATTCGGCTAAGCGGATTAAATGCCCCAAACTGTATCCAGCGAACATATAACTCACTTAACTCATCGTAATCCTTGATATCGCCGCAATAACCTGAAATATCACAACTCCAGAAAGGTATCAAGCCCATACCTGCTGACATCATTAAAGGCATCTGGGCTTCTAATTGCTCCCAACCTTGTGTTACATCATTGCCATTACCTGAATCTCCAGACCAGCCAAAGGTGTAACGTTGCATACCAGCAAAAGCAGCCCTTGTCATCTGGAAAATACGTGTATTAGGGTTGTACTTTTCAAATTGTTCTGTTACTACTTTATCCCAGGTAAAACCATATACATTATGTATTTCAGCATGTCTTCCCCGATGGTGTTGCATAAATAAACGATCTATACTCTCCTCATTACTCCATGCCGGCTCTCCCATATCTGTCCAAAAACCACGTACTCCATCATCCAATACTTTTTGCTGGTAATTACCCCACCAATCGGCAACATCCGGATTAGTAAAATCTACAACGCCACAATTACCTCCCCAAGGCCATGGCATGTCATAAGTTTCTCCGGTTCTCGAATCAATGGTAAAATAACCCAAGGAATCTGCTTCACTCCATTGTGTCTTATTAGTTTGTGAAATCACAGGATCCTGAGAAACAATCACTTTAAAACCTTCAGATTCTAAATCAGACAGCATCTTTTGAGGATCATCATAATTACCATCACGCCATTCAAAATCCTGCAAATTATTGGTCCAACCAATATCCTGATAAATTATATCACAAGGTATTTGTCGATCTCTGTACCCTTTTGCAATTTCTCTTGTTAAAGATTCATTGGTTAGCATTCCACGACATTGAGCAAACCCTAATCCCCATGCAGGAGGCATAATAGGTTTACCTGTTAACTCAGTATATCTACTGATAATTTGTTTATATGTAGGTCCGAAAATAAAGTAATAGATCATCTCACCTCCCGGTGCAGAAAAAGAATAATAAGATTCAGATTCTGTTCCAAAATCATATTCAGTCTTAAATGTGTTATCAAAGTAAATACCATAGCCCTCACTACTCATAAAAAATGGAATACTTTTATAAAGAGGACCTTCATTAACCTGATAACAAGGCTTATCACTATTCCACATTTTAAACGAACTACCAATGCGGTTTATATTTCCATTTTGTTCACCCAAACCATAAATTCGTTCACCGGGCTTTAATGTTTTGTAACTACTCATCTTTACAGAATCTGATACAAATCCAAAATCTTGATAATCTTCCATTAATAATTTCTGCCACTTATCGTAAATTCGAATCTTAAATGGAGCTTTAGTGATACGAACAATCAGTTCACTGGTATATATCTCAAAGCTTCCGGATTGTTCTGTCAGGTTAAGATCCTCCTCTGCATTACCTTTTAAAATGACAGCAAATGATTCATTATTACGTTTAAATCCATCAGTATCATACCATATTTTGATAATACCCGAACTGATTTGTTCCAATTGAACATTTATGTTTTCACAATTAAAAACAACTCTATTTCCATTTAATTGATATCCTGAACAATTACCTGTGTTTATTTTATTCTGGCCCGTTATTGAAAACGGAATAATGATGATTCCTAAAACCCAGGAGATTATCTTTTTCATTTTAACCATTTCCTCTAAATCTACTTCTACGCCATTAAGATTTTAATCACACTTTTCCTTAATCTATCCATTAAATTATAAGATGACCAAAACCAGTTCTGATCATCTCTATTTATAAATTATTGAACTAAAATTTTAAAAACTTTTTTAAAATTATTATTAGACACTTGTACCAATTTAAGTCCAGGACCTCCTAATAATGAAGCATCCAAAACAATAGATTCAGTCATATCTGTTTGATAAATAATATGGCCTGTGATCGAATAAACAGAAACTGTGGCTATCTTTTGGATACCTAAATCTATGTTCAACTGACCAGAAAGTTCATTGAGAAATGCCTGAACTTGTGACAAATCAGAATTTGAAATCCCTGTAGCCGTAGATTCACTGATATTTATAGTTTCGGCCTGAAGGTCTACAGAAATATCATATTTACCTTCCGTAAGTGCATCTATAGTCCAACTATTATCTATACCCCCCCCAGATAAAACAACCTGGTAGTCAGACAAACTAAAATCCTGACCTGTTGCTAATGGCATAATCCAATCCCATCCATCATCAAAGGTTTTTGCTGTGGCTATTTTAAAATTACCTGCTACCAAATCCCCTGACCATGTGAAAAGTGCAGGATTTGAACCATCAACAGTCATTTCGCTTGCCATGTTCAAATCCCAACTTCCGGGAGTCGCATCCCCAACTAAATAGAGATTAGCATAATAGGTAAGCTCCTCAATTTGAATGGTCGAAGCATCTAAATCAATTGTAATTGAATAGCTTCCTGGTGTGGTTACACTCCATTTATTATCTGGTCCATCACATCCGGTCGTAATAATATAGGTCGTTCCGGTTAAATCTTGGTCTGCTACCGATGAGTTAATCCAATCACCATCACACCAATCGCCATTAAATGTATGAAACTTAAAATTACCAGCTTTTAATACTCCATTAAATGTGAAAACATTCTCATTTTTCTCAAGCGGAATTCCCACAGGATCATACCCTACAGAACAAGCATCTCCTACTATCGATACATAATCATATTGTGCAAATGCGCTCGAAATTGAAACTAATCCTAATATTAGGAAACTAATTATACGTACACTCTTTTTCATAATTGAAGATTTTAAAGCGATTTATAGTTAACATAATACACAACGTATAGAAACAATTATAGCTTTCAACACTATAATAAATGTTGGTTAACATGATTAATTATTTATAATGTTGGATATATCTGTTAGTGATTTTAATTTAGTACTCTATTCTTTTTCAATCATTAATACTCGATGACCACCATACTCCAGTATTTAAGTCTGGGTAAGGTAAAAGTCACAACTCCGTTTCCTTGATTGAAATTTAATTCCCATGAAGCTCCCCCAATTATATCAGGTGAAGCCACCCATATTTTCGAAACTGTATTTTCCACTGCTACCGAAACTTTTGCATCTGAAATAAGCCCAGGAACTGACTGACTACCTGTATCATCTCGCCATTCAGAAGAGTTAGCATCTTTAAAATTAATAAAATGAATTATCTGTGATCCTTCAAATTCTCTTCCTATTACACTAACGGTACCTGTAGTTCCAACAACCTTGCTAACCGGTAACTTTCCATCTATAGAAGTAACGTCAACTGTATTAAATTCACCACCATCCCGTAATACATTTTCATATCCTACGAGAAAATCATAGTACTCAACCATTGCTGATTTTAAGTCAGGCCTCATAGCCAGGTTGCTGTTTGGAAAATACTCCTTTCCTAACATATGTTCTCCCAATTCGAGATGAGCACCACCGTGAGCAAAAATTACTGCATTAGTCATTAACACTGCCGGAGTATTAAAATATCCTTTATTGTCAGCCAAATCATAATTCATATAAGCTGCCAATACAGTATTCTTTTTATAATTTGAATAAACATTGTTTTGCTTAATTATACCGGCCAAATCATTGTATGACTTATAACTCCATGTCCAAACTTCTGTATATAAAAAATCAGGGCTCGCCTGGGCAATATTCTGCTGCCCATACTGGCTCACGGCATTCATAACTACATCTTTTTCTGGTGCAGCTTGTTTCATGGCCTCGATAAAAGACTGATATGATTGGTTCAAGTATAACCTTGAGCCATCATATTTATAAGTATCTCCCCTGTCCCCAAGCTGATCCATATGATACCCATCAAAAGCAAGGTTCTGGTATACAACATCATTTTCAACAGCAATATATGCTTGCCATAAAGGATTAGAAGGATCCAAAAGATAAAGATTGCTTAGAAAAGGTGCTCCTAGAGGGTGAAAATCTCTGTTTGAATGGGTGTTGTCTTTATACACAAACCATTCTTTACCAACCCCATCTGCTTCTGCATCGTCCCATGCTCCAAAAATAAGATTGTAAAACATGGCTTTCATATTAGCTGCATGGGCAGCATCAATGTAACTCTCTACTGTTGATAAATAAACATCCTTATTAATAATATCTTTCCATTGAGAAGCAGGCTTTCCATTAACTATCGGCAATGGCTTGTGATGCTTATTATGCCAATCGTAAAACTGTAGACCGTTTATATGATGTCTCTGCAAGTTATCTATAACGCTTTGGATTTCTGCATCACTTTTAATGCCATAATCAGATAGAAAACCATAACGAGGAAACTTTGTCCAGTCAGAAGATACATCAATGCCTATAGTTGCAAGGATAGTTTCTTGATCACCCTCAAAACTAAACACTTCAGCAACATAACCTTTGAAGTCATTAGTTGGGGTACTCCATTCCCAATTGACACCAGAAATAGTTTCCTCCCTAATAACATCATTTAAATGTTTGTATCGCACCATAGCTCCTGCCGGCAAACTTGAACCTTCTATTGTAAAAAGAACTTTATCTCCAGGGGCATAGGCTGCCTTATCTGTTGAAATGAAAACATTACTATATGCTGGCATTTCAGGATTTGATGGTACCTCCGGGACATTACCACCTTGTACACTTTCATTGTCTTTACACCCCACCAATAACACTAAAGTTATTACCAATATATTTTTTAATCCCCTCATCTTCTTTTTTTATTAATTAGTGCTGTTGGAATGTTGATTCATTCCAACAGCATGGAATCAAATTACTGTTTTTGTAAATCTATAGTCAAATTCAGAATATCTACTGTGATAATATAATCACCAGCTTCAGTTGCAGAAATACTCCATTTTTCATCATCATCATCACCTCCATTATGTAGGTACATTTTTGATGCATCATTAGGATCCTTCATATACATGTCCTGACCCCAATCTGAATTTCGGTTAACCGGAAGCTTAAACTCACCCTCAACCAACGGCCCTGTATAAGTAAATATATTCCAGCTGGTAGCATCCTTAACTAACTCAACGGCCGAGCTTATATCCCATCCATTAGGTGTAGCTGAACCAACCATAAATAACCTAAATGGTTCAAAAGTGATTGTATTAGCATCAATATTAACGGTTATGGTGTACAAGCCTTGTGTTTCCTCTGTGATTGCCCATTGATTGTCATCGCCTGAACAACCAGCCTCTATTATAAAACCTGATTGCGTTAAATCAGTCTGATTAGCAACAGTAGCCCTTATCTCATCACCACCACACCAGCCACCAGAATAAGTAGCTATCTTCATGTTACCCGGCTCTAACACACCTTTATATGTAAATTCAAACAAGTTGTCAGGATTCTGTGTAAAAGGCAAATTACTTGGCATATCCCAACCATTTGTAGTGGCATCTCCTATTAAATACAACACATCATAAGCTGGTCCAACAAGCTGCTCTACAACAATAGACAAATCAAACAAATCAATAGAAATTTTATATTTTGCACTCTCATTGATTGAAAATTGATCATCTGGATCACTTTCACTTAATCTATAATAGAGTCCACCTGTAGCAGGATTCATGTTATATGAAGGTAATAGATCACCTTGAGAAGCAATAAACTTATAATTACCAGTAGAGAGTGCCCCTACATAGGTAAATACTGTTGGATCTTTACTATCCCTTTCCAAGGCAGTTGCATTACTGGCATCCCAACCTGCTGTAGTGGCATCACCAATAATATATAATGTTGGTGTTAAAGGCTCATACGTTGTAATACCCACCGATACCACATCAGAAGTATCAGGCAACACATTTTCATTATTCACCATTGCAATTATCCTGATTTCCAGGTTAATTTGTTGTCCGGCAGTTACACCCCAGGTATCAAGCATTAAGGCGTTTATGCCTTCAGCAGTCATAGCGGATGCATATGTACCAGGATTATAATTCACTACCTGTTTCTGCGAAAAATTATTGCCCTCAAGATCCATCTCGAACTGATATGCAATAGAAGCACCTGTTCCTTGATTCGTACCACTTGTCCAGGCAAACTCTAAAACGTCGTTATATGAATCTTTAGGTGATAATGCAACTTCATTGTTTGAAACTGATAACTCAATAGGTTCGCCCATTGTTACAGTAATTTCCTGGTTATCTTCACATGAAATTAACATTCCTGCCATAATGAACCCAAGCATTAGCCCAAGAGCGGGCAGTCTTTTTATTTTATTGAAATATTTTGTATTCATTTTTGTAGAATTTAGTTTAGGAAGCAAAACTGAACACATACCCAAATTTTGCTTCATCATAAATCAACTGTCGAAATGGATTAATACCCTGGATTATTTGGTAATAAATTAGGGTTACTATCTGTCTCTGAAAGCGGTATAGGCAATAGCAAGTGCTTGGTAGCAGCGTTCGTTTTACCTATAGAGTGAAGGAAATTAAGCCCCCACTGACCACCATCCACACGAATTAAATCAAACCAACGTTGCCCTTCAAAAGCCAACTCCATACGGCGCTCATGAAGAATTACCTCTCTCATCTCAACTTGACTAAGTCCCGAAATATTTCCTAATCCTGCCCTCGCCCTTACTCTGTTTAATGGCGTTTCGGCATCAGCAATCTTCCCAAGGTTGGTCAATGCCTCTGCTTTTATCAATAATACATCTGCATAGCGCAATACAGGAAAGTTCATAGGGCTATTGTCATAAGTTGCAGACACTTCTTTTGTAACTAAAAATTTACGAAGGTTATAACCCGTAGTAGAGTAGGCTGCATCATAATCCATGCCATCAAATTGTGGGCAACCATCATAAAAAACAGTCACATCTTTACGCTTGTCGCCATCTTCATAAGCATCAACAAACTCTTCTGTTGGCTGGTTCCAGCCCCAGCCTCCTGCAACCATATTGGAGTTACGTGGGCCTGTAAAGGTACTTAACCATGAAGCCTGGTTCTCATTCGCCCAGAAATCCTCTCCTCCATCGCCAACATATTGCACTTCAAAAAGTGATTCTATTGAGTTCTCGTTATTCACATCGAAATTATCGCCATATTCAGGATTCAAATCATAACCAAGGATAGCTACTTCATCAGCCATCTTCACTGCATTGTCCCACTCCTCTAATGTAAGATAAACTTTTGCCAACAAACCGGCGGCAGCTCCTTTTGTTGCGCGTCCCAGATCGGTAGAGCCGTATGATGACTTTGTCGGTAACAAATCCATAGCATCCTTAAGATCCTGGATAACTAAAGCATAAATATCACCTTTGGAATCCCTTGATGGACGTAAATCTCCTCCCGGTTCAACAGGTGTAGTAACCAATGGTACATCGCCAAAAAAACGTACGAGAAGAAAATAGTAGAATCCACGTAAGAAATGAGCTTCTCCCAAGATTCTTTTTTTCAAGTTTTCATCTATATCCATACCTGCCACATTTTCTAACACCAGGTTAGCTCTTAAAATACCAGGTGAAGGACCCCTGAAAAGATCTAGTACCCCAGGGTTGTCAGTTGCTGTTACAAAATTAGCTAAATCCTGAGTCTCTCTACCATCATCACCACCACCGGCACCTACAATACTATTGCCAGCCATAATATCGGTTGTCCACATTCGCATGTTGTACAACTTTGGCCATTGTAATGGCTGGTAGGCTCCATTAATAGCTAATATGGCGTCTGATTCTGTCTGATAAAAATTACTAGTATTTATGGTATCCATTGGCGCTCTATCTAGGAAATCTTCATTACATGAGCTGAATGCTATTGCCACCAGTGAATAAGCTATATATTTTAAAATCTTCATAATCTTATATTTTTTCAATTAGAAACTAATATTTGCACCTACACTCACCGTACGTGTTAAAGGATATGTACTATTATCTATACCGTTAATCCCTACTTCGGGATCAAAACCGCTGTAGCTGGTAAATGTTAAAAGATTGGTGCCGGAAACATAAAGCCTGGCTGATGACATACCTGCTTTTTCAATCCACTTTTTAGGAAAAGAATAACCTAGAACAACACTTTTAAGTCTGATATATGAACCATCTTCAATAAACCTGTCAGAAGGTCTGATATTTTTATTTGGATCGTTAAACACCGCTCGTGGTATTGAGTTGCTAGTTCCTTCCCCATTCCACCTTTTCAGGGTTTCTTTACTTTGATTATAAGCTACCGCCATGCCTTCATTTGTAATACGGTTAGCATTATAAATATCGTTACCATAAACCCCTTGTATAAAAACATTTAAATCAAATCCTTTATAACTTAACCTATTATTAATTGCAAAGATAAAATCAGGGTTAGGATCGCCAATAATAGTACGATCATCATCATTAATAACCCCATCGCTGTTAAGATCTTTAAAACGGATGTCTCCTGCAGAAGTTCTTGCATAAATATCATCTCCAGGAACCTGTATCGCATGATTATCTACATCTTGTTGCGTTTGAAAAACTCCATCTGTGACGAAACCATAAAATACATCCACCGGTTTTCCGACTTCCAGGCGTGCAATTTGCTGGTTAAAACCAACATCACCTCTAACCATTGGAATGGTATCATTTAAATCAATCACTTTGTTTCGGTTAAAAGAGATATTAAAATCGGTATCCCAATTAAATTCCCCTTTCATGTTGTGAGTAGTAACGCTAAGCTCAATACCTTTATTTTCTATCTCCCCTGCATTAATCATTGGCACATATACATCTGAATAACCTGAGACAATCGGCACATCCATAGGCACCAACATATCTTTTGTTTTTTTAAGGTAAGCATCAACAGTAATATCAACGATTTGCTGAAATGCGGTTACATCAATACCAAGGTTAACTTGTTGTTGCGACTCCCACTGTACATTAGGATTAGGCATACGGTTGGCAACAACAGCATTCACAAGGTTATTATTAAAATTATATTTAACAATGTCCAACTCTGAAGCATAAGCATAATTTCCAATTTCCTGGTTACCTGTGATACCAAACCCGGCCCTCAGTTTCAAGTTATCAATAGCTTCCATATTTTGCATAAAAGACTCTTCCGATACTCTCCATGCCAAAGATCCCGAGGGAAATAATCCCCATTTATTATTTTCGCCAAACCTAGATGAACCATCACGACGTATTGTTCCTGTTACTAAATACTTATCAGCAAAAGCATAGTTGATTCGCCCCATATAGGATAATAGTGCCCAATCATTGGCACCGCCTCCTAGTACTACTTGACTTAATCCATTACTCAGCTGTTGTGTAGCATCACTGGCAAACTCCTGAATAGAACCATTTATACTTTTGAATTTACTCTCCTGAGCACTGGTACCCACTAGGGCAGTAAACTTATGCAACTCATTAAATGTTTTGTCATAAGTTAAGGTATTGTCCCAGTTCCATGTGATAGCTTTATTCCATCCTTCACCAAGGTATGATTCCTCTTGTGGTGTGGGCTTCCAATCATATTTTGGAGACCATGTTCGGCCATGCCAAAAGTTAGCTTTTAAACCTGCAGAAGTTTTAAATTTTAATCCCTTAATAATTTCAACTTCTCCAAAAACTGAACCTAATAGGTTATAACCAAGCGTCCTGTTGTCAATTACTCTTGCTCGTCCAATAGGGTTGCCAATATCCCCATTCCAATCAGGCCTTCCTTCTGGTCCCGAATAGGTACCGTCTGTATTGTAAATAGCCTGGGTAGGTAATGCTCTTAAAGTATTAATAATGCTATAATCACCATTATACTTATCATCATGATTCAAAGAAAGCATGTTGCCAAACTTTACTTTTGTATTTACTTGCGTTTCTGAATTGAATTTTACTGTATATCTTTTAAAGCCTGTATTTTCAACTATCCCTTCCTGGTTAAAATAATTTCCAGAAACATAGTAAGTGTTCTTATCATTTCCTCCTGAATATGACAACGAATAATTTTGTACTGGAGCAACTGAGAACAACTCACCCACCCAATCAGTTCCTTTTCCTAAACTTGAAGGATCAGCAAAAGCTGGATTTAAATCCTTCCCAGCAGCCAGCATCATCTCATTATGCAACTCTGCAAACTCCGAAGCATTTAACACTTCAACCATATTTGTAGCTTGCTGAACTCCATAATAACAGTTGAAATTAATAACGCCTTCTCCTTTTTTACCCTTTTTTGTAGTAATAATTACAACCCCGTTAGCACCTCTTGACCCATATATTGCAGTTGCAGACGCATCTTTTAAGATTTGAATACCCTCTACATCATCCATATTTAATTGGTTTAACCCTCCATCAGTAGGTACACCATCAATTACATACAACGGGTTATTGTTATTAATGGTTCCAGTACCCCTGATCCGGAATGTTGGATCACTGCCTGGAGTTCCTGAACCAACCACTTGCACTCCAGAAGCTTTACCCTGCATCGCATTTCCTACACTTGGAGTAGGTAACGATTTAAAATCATCAGTATTTATTGACACTACAGACCCCGTTAAATCCTTCTTCTTAACCGCTCCATAGCCGATAGCAACCACCTCTTCAAGTCCAATTACATCTTCTTTTAGAGTAATATTAAAAAAAATTTCTGCTCCTACGGGTACTTCCTGCGAAGCCATACCAATAAAAGAAACTGTTATAACAGCATCTTCGGATACATTTAATGAAAATTTACCGTCTATATCCGTAATAGTTCCATTTTGAGTACCATTCTCCAAGATGGATGCACCAATAATACTCTCCCCCTTATTATCAATAACTACTCCTGAAATAGTTTTTTGGTTTTGAGCAGATAAGGTGAAACTCAAAGTCAAAGTCAATAAAAGTAGATATAATCTACCTACATAAACCCATTTCCTTTTTTGATCTCTTTTCATCGTTAACTGATTAGAATTTTCATAATTTTTTACTTCTGGTTAAACATGTTTGGCTTATAGAACATACAAAGCCAAAAAGAGCATAACCCTCAGTACAAAAATATGATCAGGGAATAATTAACAAAAATTAACATTGATGAAATATAGCATCAAAAAGAATACATATAGTTTATTTACAATACATTACTCAACTTCAAAATGACTAAAAATATAGATGAAATAAATGTTAGCTTTTCTTAAAAGCACCTATTTTCATAACCATTGATTCAAATTTTTCACGAGGAACAGCTGCTTTATTACGTACCCTTGTACGATAACTGTAAATAGTATTTGCAGAATAATGAAGAAAATTAGCAATCTTGGAACTATCACTAATACCTAAACGTATCAATGCAAACATCCGTAGCTCAACATTAAGTAATTCATTAGGTTTTAATATAAACTTTTGGTCCTTTAATAGAAGAGAATTGAATTCTTCAACAAAGTTGGGATATAAGTGTAAGAATATGTTGTCAAAGTTTTCATACAGTTCCTTTATTTCATTATTAATCATATCGCGTGACTTTAACATTTTATACAATTCGTCAAGCTTTTTTTCTGCTGCCTTTTTATTCAGAGTGTTCTGATACTTTTCCAACTTGTCGATATAGGTGGAACATAAATCGAGAAAATGTCCAATATATGCCTCTTTTATTTGATTTGCTTCTACTAGCTGTTTATTTACATCATTCAGTTGATTATTACTCGACTGCAAGTCTTCATTAAGCCCATTTAATTTTACATTAGTTTGGTATAATTCCTTACGTATACTCGTGACTCGTTTCATTTGTCTATAAACATATACTATTGCTATTATGAGAAAAAAAGAGAGAATACTCACAAATATTAAAAAATACAAAAGCTCAGATTTCTTCTTTATTATAGTCTCCTGAAAAGCAGAGTCTATTATTGGCAATATTTGTGAAACTTCGTATGTTCTTAATCGTGCATTACAAAACATTGCATCTTCCATTGAAGATTTTATACAATAATAAGCACTTTCAACCTCACCGGCATTATACAAAACATAGGCGAGGGCCTGCATAGAAGCATTCTCCTTTATTACATTCTTGATATCACAAATTGCAGATATAGCATAGTTATGCTTTTGCAATTGTACATTCCCTTCTTTCATGTAAATATTTGCCAAAGCATATGATAATACCGCTTTTTCATGAGTATCAGACTTCGTTTGATCTATGAGTTGTTGCAATATTTGTTTGGATTCATCTAACCTGAATTCATCATACAATTTTTCGGCATATACTATTTTGTAATGATTAGATTGTTCGTCTAATATATTTAATAAGGAATCTCTATACTGCTGACTTTTTTCTAAATAAATGAGTGTATAAGGATTATTCCTGGAATAATAGTCATAAAATTGTTTATAGCATTCATAATATTTGACTTGTAACCAATCTGGGAGATACTTATTTTGTATAGAATTTAGTATTTCCAGAGCATCTATATACATTCCAGCTACTACATAATGAGAAACCAAATCAAGTTTTGATTCACTAATCCATATAGAGTCTTGCAGTTCTTTGGCAATTTCTAGATTTTGCTTCGTATAATAAATCGCAGAATCCGAAATATAGGTTTTATACTCATTATATAACTTATAATGTATTTCATAATATTGCCTTGGTGTGACATTAGGAACATTAAGCATTTGTTTTAAATCTGCCACCCTCTTATCTTTTTCTATCTGATAAGAATCTTTACTCTCGATGAGTTCTAAAAGTTTATAAAGAATAGTGTCTTTCGATGAGTTTGAAAATATATCTAATGTCGAAAATGACATTAAAATAACCAGAAGTATATATTTCATAAATATTCAACTTTAATTAACAAAAACAAGGCGTATTGTACCTTACTATAAAAGAATCAAGATTGTATAAAACTAAAGCATTCTATTCAAACAAATATCATATCTATCCAGTATTCGATATTATTTTATGATTTTTAAACGCATCCGGATATCAGTACTTCAAAACAAAACACTTAAAAATTTAAATTTTGGAGTGTTTCATTGGTTAACTGAAAGACATGGAAAATATTTGGCCACTATCAATAGTAAATTAATAAAGATACTTCATGTTTCTTTTAATCTTTTTTGTTTTCATATTATGTATAGGTAGAACTATTAACCCTATATTTTATTTCTAAATTCAGTTGGTGACATTTTAATTTGTTCCTTAAAACATTTGGTAAAATAAGACGGTGTTGAAAACCCAACCTGATAGGCAATTTCGGAAATAGTATTATCACTATTTCTTAATAATACTAAAGCTTGCTTAAGTCTTATTTGGGTAATAAATTCACTAATGGACAAACCAGTAATTTTCTTAATTTTTCGATATAAATGAACCCTAGATATGCCTAATTGGCTACTCAGATCTTCAACATTTATTTTTTCACTGTATTCATTTTCCAGTACCAAATCACTAATCCTTTGAAGCAATTTCTTATCCATTCGGCTCATTCCTCTCTCTTCCTTGGGATTTAGCAAGGTAGCTTGATATTTTTCTTGAATTTTTCGTTGAGCTTCAATTAGTTTTTTAACTCTTAATATTAGATGTTGTTTATTAAATGGCTTGGGAATGTAACTATCAGCACCTTCTTCCAATCCTTCTAACAAATGCTCAAGTGATGATTTGGCAGTAAGAAGTATAATAGGAATATGACAATATCTTAAATCCCCCTTTATTTTTTTGGTAAGTTCAAGTCCATCCATTTTGGGCATCATTACATCACTGATAATAATATCCGGACCTTCTTCTTCAATTAATTTTAAAGCTTCAACTCCATTCTCCGCTTCAAATATTGAATAATAGTTCAAATCAAAACAAGATTTGATGTAATTTCTTACATCCGGCTCGTCTTCCACTATTAGCAAAACTGATTTTTCCTCAATATTCAGCTCTACAGCTTTCTCTTTTTTATGGTTCTCATTTGCATCGGGTTCCTGGAACTCGGCGTAAATTGGCGCAATAGAATCCTGTATTTGCTTATTGGCGGAAATCATTTCATCCTCCTTTAAATGAAAATTTCCAAGTGGTAGCTTTATGAAGAATGATGTCCCAAAATTTAATTCACTTTCTACTGTAATTTCACCACTATGCAGTAGGATTAATTCCTTGGTTAATGACAAACCTATACCTGTACCATGGTATGAAGAGCTCTTATTTACCTGATAGAAGCGATCAAAAATTCTTTCAACTTCATTCTGAGGAATTCCTTCTCCTTCATCCTTTACCTCAATTATGACAAAATCTTTTTCTGTGCTCATATTAATATGAATGCTTTCTTCTTTCTGAGACGCTTTTATCGCATTTGAAAGAAGATTAAACATAACCTTATCCATCTTATCCCAATCGAACCATACTTTTATTTCCGGATTATCACAGGTAATTTCTAAACTAATTTGTTTGTGCTGCAAAACTTCTGAAAAGGATTCCTTAATACCGTTCATGAATACCAATATATCATACTGTCCTGCCATTAATTGCATTTTATTGGTTTCTATTTTCCTGAAATCCATTAACTGATTCACCAATCTTAAAAGTCGAACAGCATTCCGGTATATAATTGATAGTTCTTTATTTAATTCTGATTTTGAGTCTATTTTATTGATCAAATTCTCAAGAGGTCCAATGATCAGTGTTAGAGGAGTTCTGAATTCATGTGAGATATTGGTGTAAAAATGCATTCTGGACTGTGTCACATCCTCTAACTGTTCCGACATTCTTTTAAGTTCAACATTCTGTTTTGAGATAGCCTCTTTTTGTTTCTCTAACCTAAACTTGGCAATATTTGTGTTTTTAAATGCTATAAAAAGTAAAATAACCAATACAATAACCAGAATCAAAAAGAACAACAATACAAAAAGCAACAAGCGCTGAGTCTTATATCTTCCACCCAACAAATCCAACATATCTTTAGATCGGACTATGTCATTCTGAAGATTTTGAATTGTATTGTACTGTAGACGGGTAATTTTCACATTCTGAGCATTGATCAGAGTTGTCTGTAACAAATTAACTTTTTTAATCGGCTGATTAGTAATTATGCGGGATGCTAATACAATAGACTCTTTTCCTCCGGTAGGATATATAAGTGTTGCATCAATGATATTCTTCTCAACCAATTCTATTCCGCCCCCTACTTCTGGTGAACCATCAATACCTACAATAATAACATCTTTGTCAGGTAATACATTCCTGACTACTTCACTTGCTGCGGCAGCTAAAAAATCAGTGTGAGCATAAATGGCTCGAATGTTCGAATGACTTTGCAAAATTGATGGTAAACTATCTAATACCACCTTATTGTTCCAATTAGTATATATTTTATCAATAACCTTTATACCAGGATATCTTGAAATTACATTATCAAATCCAACCATCCTTTCAATTGCTGGTGAAGAATTCAACGAACCAAGTATTTCAATTATCTCACCTTGCCCTTTCAACTTATCTACCAAATAAGTACCTGCAGTATTTCCGATTAATACATTATCACCACCAACATAAGTCGTGTAATTGTCTGAATTAATCTTTCTGTCAATTAAAATTACAGGAAGTCCACTTTGATAAACTTCTTCTAACAAAGGTTCAATTGCATCAATTTCTATTGGAGCAACAATCAATAAATCAATACCCTCTGCTACTAATTCCCGTATTTGTTTAATTTGCAGATCAGCATCATCTTCTGCATTCTTAATGATCATCTTCATATCATTGTGAAACATCAGTTCACGATACATTTCACTTTCCATCTGGGCGCGCCAATCACCGGAAGAACATTGAGAAAAACCAATCAAATACTCCTGATTTGCAAATATTGACAAAGAGAACAATAAAGCAATCAAAAGAAAAAGACTTTTATACTTTAATGTATTCATAACAGGCAATTTAAACCATTAAATGATTGAAATACATTTTTACTAAGGGCATCATCAGGTCATTTTTATAAACTTCATCTAATATAAAAAAATGCAGCAAGAAACCCTTACTGCACTTTATGCAACTATTTATTTCATTTTTTATTTTGCCCTAATACTTTTAATATTATAAAATTCTGCCTCCAGAATTTTAACACTTCCAAGACTTGAAAACAATGACAACTGGTTAAATGGTTCTTGAGGGAAAACAGTATTCGTCATTACAAATTTACCATCATCTACAAAAAGTTCAATTGAAGCAGCATCGATAATAATTTTCATTTTAACCTGATTCTGTATGTCATAATCACCTGTTACAAGACTCAGGTAATGAGAGTTTGAAAAGGCTTTGTAAACATTGGTACGATCCATAAAGAATTTCTTTGACAACATATTATATCCCAACTTCAATACTTCTTCCTTGTCATTTCTAAGCAGTATTCCATATGCTGTAGTATGACCATTTTGAGATGCTTCTTGCGGCTCGAAGACAAAGTTTAATTCACAGCTTTTCAAATCCAACTCTTTTATATCAATAGGAACTTCACCTGACAATAAGGTTTCGCTATCCTTTTGATGTTGTTCTTTAAGTACTTCAAATTCCTTAATCGGATTGGAGACAATAATAATATCATCCTTCTCTTGTACTAGTTTTAACTCTCTTGGTAAGGTCATTGCACTTCTCCAACTTTCTGTAGGAACTTCCTGTGCGTATTGCCAGTTACTCATCCACCCTATAAGTAATCTTCTTCCATCTTCTTCGGGGATGTCAGACCAGGTCACTCCTGCATAATTATCCATTCCCCAATCTAACCATTTAGTAGTGTCAACATCCGAGTGAAATGATTTACCATCAAAATCGCCAATAAAATATTGAGTAGCAGATCCTCCATTAGGCCCTCCGGGATTGATACTCACTAACATTACCCATTTTTTAATAGTACTTCCTTCAACTTCCAATGGAAATAAGTCAGGACATTCCCAAACACCTCCATGAGCCCCTCTATCTACTCCAAATTCACTCTCAAAAGACCATTCTTTAAGGTTACTTGAAGAATATATCTGTACACGATTTTGCACAGCTAAAATCATTACCCATTTATTTGTTTCATTATACCAAAATACCTTTGGGTCTCGAAAATCCCTAATACCTGGATTTGGCAGAACAGGATTCTTTTCATATTTACTCCATGTTCTTCCTTTATCCAAACTGAAGGCTAAGGCCTGACTTTGATAATCGTTTCTTCCAGCTTTTTCCCCTTCAATATTGTGATATGTGTAAATAGCAACCAAAGGTGGATTTTCCCTTGTACCAAGACCACTAGTATTTTTCCAATCAACAACAGCACTACCAGAAAAGATATAGCCTAGACTATCAGGATACAGGGCAATAGGTAAGTGATTCCAATGAATTAGGTCGGTACTTACGGCATGGCCCCAGTGCATAGGACCCCAAACCGTACTTTGTGGATGATATTGATAAAACAAGTGATATTCCCCTTCGTAATACACCATCCCATTAGGATCATTCATCCAATTAGCCTGAGGCGTGAAATGAAATTGAGGCCGAAACTTTTCCTTTCTCATAGTCTCATCTGAAGTTTCAGAGTTCTTACAACTAATTTGTAAAAAAACAATTAAGAAGACGACTATTATATATGCTATTTTATTTCTCTTTATCATTCTATTGCATTTTTATCTTTCACTTAAACTAAAACACTATCTGTATAACCTGAATTCAAAAAAATGATTTGAATTCAGGTTATTAAATAGATTTAAAGGAATCAGTATCAAAACCTAAAACTTCCGTAACTAAAAGCTTTCAGAGCAAATATTACACTTCTATAAAATCTAGTGTATCATTATTTTTTTAATGATATTACCCTTATCAGTTTCAACTTTAATAATATATAATCCACTACATAAGGATTGAGGGTCATCCATACTTTGTTCACTTCCAATACTCTCAATTGTCTCAAAGACTTTCAGGTTACCTTGAATATCATAGATACTCACAGTCACACCTCCTGACTCCAATCCTCTTATTATTAATACATTTGACGGATTAACAAAAATCTCAGCATTATCTATCTCCATAGATTTAGCACTTGTTGGTGTACAACTAATACATTCGCAAGATTCCCAGCTAATAGTTGGCAATACTATATCTTCTGTAACTTCGAACCAATGCACGTTTGTTTGGGTACCTTCCCATGGATTTGTAAAACAAGATCCTGTTCCTGCTCCTTCTTCTCCATTAGCTTCATTACGAAATTCGCAATTCCATCCTACTACACCTCCAGTAACTTCAAACCGGTAATCAATCCAGCCTTCTTTTTGAACTGTTGTTGACCAAATATTTGTTCCAGGTTCATTTGTTAACGTTAGTGCTCCATTCCATCCATTGATGCCTCCTCCAATTACTACGGCATCATAATCAGAACCAGAATAAGATGTCATATCTATTGAAATGGTAACATTATAAGGTTGTGCATTGACAACAAGACTTAAAACAATAAAGACAAGAGTAAATATTAGATTTTTCATTTTTCTTTACTTAAAAAATTAAACATAGATATTGATATTAGCTAGCTACTTTTTTATACTTATAACTTATCTCCTATTTTGTATACAGAGAGATTTGAAACGTCGATTATTCCATCATCTACAAAAATGGTCCATGGATTCTTATCCATTTTGTAAATACGGTTGGTAAAGGCAACATTATCATTAACATAAACCACACAAATTGACTTTTCAATAACAATCTTTATATCGAAAACCTTATCATCCGGAACAATAAGGGGAGTAAAATTTAATTCTGCTGTATATGAACCTGTTGAATAATTTGACTCTTTATTCATAAACAGACTTGGCATTGACCACCTGTTGGAAGAAGTCAGATCAAAAGCAACAGAATATACTTCGGACATATCATCACATGCACCAAAAGAAAATCCAAAACCAGTAGATTGTGATGCATCAATGGTTAATTCAATCTTTACAGGGACTGTATTCCTATTAAATAATGCATATGATCTCTCATTCTGATAGTTGAGAACATAGGAACCCTCATCTCCCGTTACATCACCCTGAGACTTTAACATTGAATATTGAGTCGGCGTGTTAAATTTATAATCCACAGCTTCAGGAATCATTGGATATAACTTTCCACTAGGTTGTTGAACCAGTTTATGGGTAATTAAACTTCCGGCCCAATCCAATTCGTTATTACCATTTACTTCCTGACCTGTTGAACACCATCCCGAGATATATCGATCAGTACCATTAGAAGCTGTTTTTCCGGCATAGAAATACAATCCGTCTATAGTTTCATGGTGACCGCTTGCATCTTCACAACGTAACCATGGTCCATCAGGACTATCCGATACCCTGTAAAATGTCTTTCTGTGTTCATCCCTGTTAATTCTGGAAAATAACAGGTACCATTTATCACCCATTTTAAAAATATCCGGGCATTCCAGAATTTCAGCATCCGAATTGAAATCCGTTAAAGGAGAAATTAAATCCCAATTTTCAAGGTCTGATGATGAATATCGAACCAATACTCCTTTTCCATCCTTTATGGAAGTTACCAACATAACATAGGCCGATCTGGTTGGATCGTAATACACACATGGATCTCGAAAATTATTTTTATCATATCCATCAGGGGCTTCAAATGTAAATGAAGGAACTTTTGTAAATGTCTTCATGTCATTTGAAGTAGCCAGCATTATCTTCTCTGCAGGATATAAGCTCCCATTGTGGCCGGTATAAAAACCATATAACTTACCAGCAGCATTTTTTATAAAGCTTCCTGTTCCCAAATAAGCTTCCTGTGAATCGGCTGTTTCTGTAGGTATTGCTTCTGTAAAACCTGTAAAAGTGCTATAATCACTTGTTGTTGTACAATATATTGGATGTTCTGTAGGTGAACCATTTCTCCAATCTTGTAAATAAAACAAATAATACTTACTATCATCCGAATTATAATAAGGCATCGGATCTCCAACATACCCGATTTGAGGTTTGTAAAAGGTTGAATAACCACCGCTTTCAACAACTGACCTGCATGTTGTTGTCGTGTCTACAACTACCGGAATCTCCTCTATATCATCATTCTCGTTTTTAGAACAACTTGTGTTTAAGAATAGAATGAGCTGCATTAATAATAGTGGTAGAATCTTCATATACTCTATAATTTTGTTTGATTAGCGGACGGGAAATCCCATCCGCATATTTCAATTACTAACCTTAATTAGATTATTTTTAAGAATTAAGATCATTACTCTATTGGATGTGCTTTTACCTCATCCCAATACATGGTTTGTGTTTCAAAACCTGTCTCAGGAGTATGTGGCATAACAAGAATATTATTAATCACAGCAGTACGACTCTCTGGAATTACAAAGGTTAGCTCTTGCCATTCGCCCACGTGATCAGCAGAATAGTCAGCATGCAACCAATCCTTATTAAGTTCACCTGCTTCCTGGATTTCGAGCTGTACATCTCCAGCTACATCTTTCAATACCATAACTGTTATACTTCCATAAATGGCTGGATCAACATTTACCTGATTCGCATTCCATAACACACCACTTGTCCATGGTCTTCCTCCATCATCATTACCTGTATTTGTGCGAAGAAGCGATACGCAAGTCGATGTTGAATTAATACCATCTGTTACTGGATTTACTGTTCCATTATTAACAGAACTAGCAATAGATTCCCATGTTGGAGAAACGTCCTCTCCATTGTAAAGCACAAGAATTGGCGTAGGTTCATCTCCCACAATGACAGTAACTTCATAATTAAACACAGAACCAAGATAATCCAATGAATAAGTTACCGGGGTAGTAAAATCAACTGATGTACCTGCTTCCGGTGTAATAGTTGCACCCTCTGTATATTCTACTATTGGAATTAAAGAAGTAACATCAGTGCCATCAGGCAAATAGATTACAATGGTTTTATTTGACTCATCGATTTTACCTTCAACCGATCCTATTTTAAAACTCAAAATCCTAGCCCTGGCAACATCAACATTTACAGTATATTTTTGATATAAATCTGAATTGGTAACTGTATAAGTTACATCAATTAAATTTCCGTTTGCATCCGCAAAATCAACAGTCTCACCACTAATAGGTGTCACTTCTGCTCCATTGGCAATAGTTACTTCCGGTGATAATCTCGTAAGATCAGAACCCGAAGGAAGAATTACTGAAATAGTTGAGTTCTCTTCATGTATTGTACCCTCTACTCCATTCACAACAAATGAATGAATACTTGTATCTCCTGTAAAATCAAGACTATCTTTGGAATCCTCTTCGCAAGAAAATAAAGCTACTGATAACAGGATAATGATAAATTTATAAATGTTGATTTTCATAATAATCTCCGTAATTAAAATCCATAATTTTGCTTATAACTTCCTTTACTATAATTAATTTGCTGAATAGGTACAGGCACATACTCATTCTTATTTTTCTCAAATTCTGCTCCCTGATAGTAAGTATGGTCAGTAGCTTCGCCCAAATAATAAGCATTCATTACTTCATCAGCGATACCCCAACGAACCAGGTCAAAGAATCTGCTGCCTTCCATGGCCAGTTCAAGACGACGCTCCCACCTCAAAGCTTGGCGGGCAAAGTCCTCAGTCCATACACAATTCACTCCGTCCTGATAAGTTTGAATGTCAAGATTAGTAGCAAAACTGATTTGTGAGGTACTCACTTTTGCTCTTGTTCTCACCTGGTTTATTAAAGGTAGTGCAGCGGCATAATCTCCCATTTCAATCAATGCTTCAGCTCTCATTAATAACACATCTGCATAACGAATGATTATACTATTTTTGGAATTGGCATACCAAGGGCCTGTTTTAATATAATATTCACTTGCAGGATCAACATTCTCTTTTAATGAGGAATAATAACCATACATATTAGGATTACGAGATTGGTTTTCTTCGTAATTTATATCAGTATATTTATATGGCTTTCCGGCAATAGCAACGGTATGAAAAAGTCTTGGATCAACTTTATCTGTACTCTCACTATAGTTTACATCATTGAAAGTGTCAAACATTGGTAAACCATTTTGTGTTTTAAAGGCGTTTACCAAATTCTGACTTGGTTTATTAAAATCACCTCCTGGGGTTGGGGTAGTAAGAGCATTCCCCATATTCAATCTACCGAAAGTTGTGCCATCATCTTGTGAGTATTGTATGGCAAATAATGATTCCTGCCCATTTTCATAGTTTCCAGGTAGAAAATTATAAGCAAAATCATTCTCCAGCTTATAGGGTGATGTTATCACAAATCCGGTTAAATCAATAACTTTTTGTAAATCATCCTGATCAATGGAGACCACATTATGCATTTCATCCTGCCTGTAGGCTTTATAAAGATATACTTTAGCCAGGTAGGCTGCTGCTGCATATTTATTTGCTCTTCCAACTTCCTCTTGTATTTCAGGTAAGTGTTCATAAGCATATTCGAAATCGTCAGCTATCTTCTGCCACAACTCATCATTTGTAAGGGCTACATTCGAAAGGTTGGAGATATCTTCTGCCGACATTGTTTCATCAACAAAAGGTACCATTTTGAATATGATTTTCTGGATAAAATGCATGTGCGCACGCAGAAAACGCATTTCAGCAGTTCTTATTTCTTTATTTGGCATTTCTTCTACACTTATTTTTGCCAATAAATTAAGTGCAAAATTAGCTCTGGAGATTGCCACATAGTTTCGGTACCAAAATACATCGGTATACCAGGTCTCGTTACCAACCGCAGGTGAGGATATTTCAAGAAAATGCAAAAAATCACCATCATTTTGATCATTACCGCCTTTATATGCATCATCGGCTCTAACATTTCCATAGTTCCAAAGACTCAAAGGACGGTTAATTTCATCGTTTCCGATTGCAGCGTAGGCAGAAATGACTTGATTTTCTATTTGCTTAACCCCGGTAAGGTTATCTTCTGTCAATGTTCCATATGAAGGTACATCCAAAAAATCCTCACAGGAAATAAGATGAACAGAAATTAGTATAAGGAACAACAATTTATATGTTTTCATGATTTCCATTTTTTTAGATTAAGTGCTTAAAAGGATACATTCATCCCAACTGTAAATGAGGTTGAAATAGGATAGGCCAAATGAGGATTCTCAGGATCTAAACCAGTAAAATCTTTACTTTTTATTGTTAAAAGATTTTGACCACTTACGTACAAACGGGCCTTACCCATCCTTAGCTTTGTCAACAGCACATCCGGAAGAGAATAACCTAATTGCAACATCCTTAATTTCAGGTATGATCCTGACTCTACATAATATGAGGATGTTCGTTTTTCGTTATTTAAATCACTATAGGATAAAGCCGGAATATCAGAACCTTTATTTGTGGGACTCCAGGCATTCAATACTCGTGTTCCCTTATTAGAACCTAATTCATCAACAGCCCAAAAATCTGTAAATCGCTTCACTGAATTATAGACGTCATTTCCATATACCCCTTGAATGAAAGCAGTAAAATCAAATCCTTTATAACCCAACCCAATATTCAAACCATATTCAAAATCAGGATGGGGATTTCCAATCCATGTTCTATCATTTTCATCAATAACATCATCATCATTTAGATTAGCATACCTGATTCGTCCCAAACCTTTACCTGTTTGACTCACATAATTATCGACCTCATCTTGGGATTGAAATAAACCGTCTGCCACATATCCATAATATGAATTGATTGGTTTTCCGAGGATATTATCTGTTGTGCCGTTACCCCCATAACTATTAACAACACTTTCCGGTAATTTAGTAATCTTATTTCGGTTTCCTGAAATATTGGCAGTAATATCATAAGACAATCCATAAGACGTCTTGCTTCTGTAACCAAGTGAAAATTCAACTCCTTTATTTTCCATCGAAGCACCATTCAACCAATGATCGCCTCCTTCTCCAATAGCTCCCAGATAAGGTGGTTTTACTAGAATATCTTCAGTATCTTTTAAATAAAATTCAATACTACCTGTCAAATTCTGATTAAAGAAACCAAAATCAACACCAATATTTGTTTGAGTGGTTGTTTCCCATTTTATTTCATCATTGGCACGCTGTACCAGCTGATAACCCGAAGGTAACAAACCTGAATTATCTCCATTGATATCATAAGCTGTTCCTGTATTTATTCCAGCTCCAGTTTCACCAATATAGTTGGCAATGATCAAAGTTCGGTTTGCATAATTATCTATCTCCTGATTACCAGTCTGGCCCCAACCTACTCTCAGTTTCAGATTTGACAACACTCCCTTTGTTCCTTCCATGAAACTTTCCTGATCAATACGCCATCCGGCTGAATAGGCAGGAAAAGTTGCATACCTATTCTCTTTACCAAACCTAGAAGAACCGTCGCGCCTTAGCGTAACCGATGCCAAATATTTATCTGCATAGACATAGTCAACCTTGCCAAAAAATGAATTAAGCTTATACCCTGTTGCTCCGCCTGTTGAATACATTTCTCCAACTCCCGCCGACGGCCACATATAATCAGGATCTTCAACTTCGTATGTTCGTCTTTCGGTTGAAAAATTAATATCAGAATGGTCGATCATTTCTGTTCCCAAAAGCAAACTAAATTTGTTTTTATCAATCTGAAAATCGTAATTCATGGTGTTGGTCCAGTTCCACTTTAACGAATGGCTCTGAATTATTTTCGAGGAAGTGAGATCTGACCCCAACCTGCCACCAAAACTATAGGTAAGAACGCGTTGATAATAGTTTGAATAATCAACACCAAAATTACTTTTTATATGCAGATTTTTAATGGGTTGTATGTCAATAAATGTATTACCAAATATTCGCCAATAATTGTATGGATTATCCTTATTGGCATCCAATATACGAGCCGGATTATCTCGATCACGCATTCCTGAAGTAACACTCCCCCAGTCCCCATCAACGGTTTTTAGTGGCATTACCGGCAAGGACAATATAGCCAAGTCAAGTACACCGCCAGGAGCCTGCAATTCTGATGTATTATTAATTGTCAAGTTTTCACCAACACTAATGATATCACCTAAAATTTTCCTTGAAGAATTTACACGTGCTGAGTAACGCTTAAACCACGATTCTTTTACCGTACCCGAATTGTCGTAATAACCCAACGAGAAAAATGTATTGGATTTATCTGTTCCGTTACTAATTGATAAATTATAGGATTGTGCAAAACCCGGACGGGTAATGGCATTAAACCAATCTGTATCTGAAGATAACATTGTATTTGTTCCATCCCTTGCATCAATATACTTAGGAAGTTTCATTCCATTCAGAATCGGATTACCATCATTACCATATTCATAATCATACAAATATCCTATTTGATTGGTGTTTGGATCTACTCCGCTATTGATCATAGCCTGCCACTGTGCTTGCCCAAATTCCCTGGAGTTCATCATATCAATGACTTCTCCATATTGCGAGAAGGTATGGAAGGTATCAAAATTCACTTTTGGCTTCCCATCCTTTCCTTGTTTAGTGGTTATAATAATCACTCCGTTTCCGGCTCTTGAACCATAAATACTAGCTGCCGAGGCATCTCTTAGTACCTGAATACTCTGAATATCTGACGGATTTAACTCATGCATACCTCCTTTTGTCGGTACACCGTCAATCACATAAAGGGGATCATTATTATTTAATGTTCCTATCCCCCTGATACGAACGGTTGAAGCTCCACTAGGATTTCCATCAGCAATGACATTGACACCTGGTATTCTTCCTTGTAATGCTTTTATAGGATTATTCTCTCCCTGCTTCATAATTTCATCAACCTCAACAACAGAAACAGCACCTGTTAAATCAGCCTTTCGCTGACTTTGATACCCAACTACAATTAACTGATCAAGATCTATTGATTCATTTTGAAGTGTTACATTAATTATTGATTGTCCATTTACAGGGGTTTCATAAGTTTTCATCCCAATAAATTTAAATACCAAAACAGCATCATTAGGAACCATTAGATTGTAAGCTCCATTAATATCAGTTATTGTTCCATTTGTTGTTCCTTTCTGGATGATATTTACACCAGTCAACGGTTCTCCTTTATTATCAGTAACCTTTCCATTTGCATTTAGTTGTTGTGCAAATGTTTCAATTGAAAACAATGATAAAAACAGTATCAGTACCGATCCTGTAATAAATTTCCAATTCATTGATTTTTTCATAGCTTGATAGTTTGCTTTTTTACACTAATAAACTTTTAATTTCATCCAGATGATATTCTGGATTTGCACCTTCTTTGGTAGCTACATAAGCTCCTGTTGCAGAAGCAAAATCCAAAGCTTTTTTTGCATCTTCATCTTGTAAATAGGAAGATAAAAAACCTGCCAAAAAAGCATCACCTGCACCAACCGAATCAACCGTTTTCACCTTGTAACCTTTGTGTATTAGAAACGCTCCATTATTTAATAAAACTGAGCCTTCCTGACCTTTAGTCATACAAATAAGATTGATACCAAATTGTCTCTCCATCCAACTCATTAACAGCTCTTCATCCTGGCCTGCCAAATTATTCCATTGACCTAAGCACCTCATTTCATCATCGTTTAGCTTAACAAATCCGGCCTTTGCTATCAAAGGTTCAACAACTTCCTGAATATCATATGGAGGGCGAAGATTCACATCAATTATTTTGAACTGAACACGATCAATGCATTGATAAACAGTATCACGTGTTATTGGATTACGCGATGCCAGGGTACCGTATACTATAGCATCTGCCTCATCCGCTGCCTTCTTTAATTCAGAAGTGAATTCAATGGCATCCCAGGCCACTGGTTCACAGATTGTATAAGAAGCTTGATCTTTATTGTCAATATTGACTAATACTTCGCTAGTAGGTAGTTTTTCATCCACCTGAATTAAATCGGTTGATAATCCTGACTTATGGAGAAAATCCATCAGTTTACGCCCTTGCTCATCATTTCCTACCCGACTAGCTATCTTAACATCAAGTCCAATATTTTTTAGGTGCAAAGCAACATTCATTGGTGCTCCTCCAGGTTTCGGACCAGATGGCAGCTTATCCCAAAGCACTTCACCTATGCATAATATTTTTTTCATACTGATTTGTTAGTTGATCTCTTTTAATAACTCAAACTCCAAGGAGCAATTCATCTGCTATAATAATTTGAAATGATTATCAATTGCGCGCTAGTTCCATTTCAATTTGTTCTAATGACTTACCTTTTGTTTCAGGGATGTATTTAAAAATAAATAAGAAGGCTAATAAACTGAACACTCCAAATAACCCGAATGTGATAGATCCCCCCAGATTATTAAGCATCCATGGGAAAAATTGTACGGTTAAAAAGGTACACACCCAACTTATTGCAGTTGAAAACGACATAGCCAGTCCTCTAATACGATTTGGATAAATCTCAGAGGTTACCACCCACATAACCGGAGCTAAGGAGGCAGCAAAAAAACCGATATATCCCAACAAGGAGATCAAGATACCAATGCTATTCGAAGCTCCTGAAACAAAAGCATAAACCATATAAGCCAAAGATATAGTCATCCCCATTGTTCCCCATAACAATAGGATTTTGCGACCTTTTTTGTCCACTAACCATAAAGCAACAATTGTAAATATAAAATTAACTACACCCACTAATATCGATTGTAACAAGGCCATATCTTCTCCAACTCCTGCCTGACTAAAAATAGTTGGTGCAAAACTAATCACCGCATTAATACCTGTAATTTGCTGAAATACGGCAAGAAGAGTGCCCAACAGAACGACTTTAGCAGCTTTTCCTTTGAATAGCTCCTTAAACCTTACCCTAGAACTATTCACTGAGCTAATGATGTTTTGCCTAATTGTGTCTAATTCTTGTTCCCCGTACAATTCTCCCCCAATATTATTTAATACAGATCGAGCCTCTTCATATTTGCCTTCCTTTGCCAACCATCTTGGACTTTCAGGAAAAGAAACCAGTAAAAGGATTAAAAAAAGAATTCCAAACACAAACGGTATGGCCATCATATATCTCCAACCATCTTCAACATCAACAAATCCATAATCAATCACATAGGCTAATAAAATACCAATTACAATTGCAAATTGGTTATTGGCAACCAAAGTTCCCCGTTTATTAGCCGGCGCAATCTCTGAAATATAAGTAGGAGCTAAAACTGATACAGCACCAACTCCTAAGCCAGCGATAAATCGACTTCCAATAAAGAGTATTATAGATTCTGAAAGAGCACATCCTATAGATGAAACAATAAATAAGAAAGCTGCAATAATCATCATTGATCGTCTTCCATATTTATCACTTAAGGAACCAATCATTAAGGCCCCAAACAAACAACCAATCATTATTGAACTAACAGCTGCTCCCAAACTAAAGTCACTTAAAGAAAAGTATTCACGAATAAAAGGAACCGCACCTGATATTCCTGCCATATTTAATCCGAATATTAATCCGCTCAGCACTGCTATAAATGTGATCCAGTATAAATATTTATTTGCTTTCATTATAATATTAAATTAATTCGTCACGAGTTTTATTTGTAATGGATTATAAAAATCTCTTAACAAATGTATATCCATGCACACAGCAGGCCTTGCAATTATGTTACAATAACTATAAATATAAGTACATCTTATCCAATGTTTACAGTATTTACAACACATGTTACATGATTTATACCTATGTAACATTATTGAATTGAAGAACAGTATTTAAATATTTCTAATAAAATTTAAGGAGTAGAACATTAGCTCTCTTTCAAACTCCGCAAAGCTTGCATAAATATTAAAGGTTAATCGACCCTGTGCTGTAGTCGTGTCAATACTATCATTTAAACTGATAAACTCAACACCCATTTCCTTATAACCTGAAACCATTTAAATGAGGTGCTTTAGAGATCTTCCAAGGCGATCCAATTCCATGCTACAACAATGTCCTCTTCATGGGTATGCTCCATCAATTTTTCCAATTCCGGTTGTTCTTTTACTGCACTTTTAGTTTCCTTAAAAATTTTGATATTACCTATTTTATTCAATGCTTCAAATTCTGATCTTTAGTAGATACCCTTGCATAACCAATTTTCATATCTGTCTCTTTTAAGGTTAAACCATGAGATACATTAATAAAACCAGTTTTTGAGGCTGTCAAAGCCGGCTTGGGATGTTGAAGGGGGATTTGTCTTAGCAAAGGGTAGCTAATTGATCCTTTGAATTATCCAAATACTTCGATTTAAAAAGACATAATTAAATCAAATTTCTCTATCAATAGATTTAAATATTTGTTCCTCTTTTTGAATCTATCAATGACAGCTTCCGGGCTTGTCTTATACTGATCCTTTTTGATGGATATAACTAAATCTGCAATATCATCGCCTTCATTTATATCTGTATTCTCCAGAACAGAATTTACATGAATATTAAAGCAAGTGCTTTCTGCTATCTTACTCCATTTCTCAAATGCCTTTCCTTTGTCAGGAAATAAAGTGACTTGATAACCACTGAGTGCATTAAGCTTTTGTACATTCAGCATTTCAATGGAGCCTACAGCAATCCAATTATATTGTGGATAATACAACGCTCCGAAAATGGCATTCTTTTCACCTTCTGCAATGGCCACTGGCGTTGTTTTATTGGTAAGTAGATGTGCACCAAAAAATACTTGTTTTAGATTGAAGTACTTTTGATTAGTAATATGATGCACCCAATTTATATATCCATTACGTTTTAATGTATGAACATCATATTGCATTACTTTACCTGTTCGTATTTGTCCTAATCGATTGACTTGCCAGAAAATAGTTTTGTTTCCTTTGGCAGTACCAACGTAATACCTCTGTAATACCTCCCAAACCATACGTTCCGGAAAATATTTACTCAATCCTATTGCAAAGTTGTTTTGGTGATAATTGGCAAGAGAGGCTAGCATTAACTTTGGGTTAATACATGAAGGTGGTTTTACAATTGTTTTTGATTTAGGCGTCAATGTATAATAATCATCCGGTTCGTATCCGTTTTTCTCAAAGTACATCTTAGGGGTAAAATGGTAACCACATTTTTCTACCCTGTTACACCTTCCGGTATTATCAGATAAATACTTTCTGGTACGATTATCGATATACCTGGTAAAAGTCCTTTGATGACACCCTGGACAATGATACCTGGTTGATCGTCCTTTATATTTTTCTAAAGAATAACGAATTTCTGACATAAAAGAGACTTTTCTTGTTTTAGTGGAGTTTGTGGAGTTGTGGAGGATCGTTGTTTTTCAAGCACTTACTACTCCACAGTACTCCACTCACTCCACAGTTTTATCAATTTTAAGGTGACAATGAATCATTTCTCCGGATTCCGTACTCCACACAAACTCCACACAAACTCCACACGTAATTCACTGTTAATCAATCAAACTCCACAACTCCACAAACTCCACAGAATACCCTACTTTTTCCTTCCCACGTTGCTCTTATAACTAGTTGAAAACATCGGTCTCATACAGGCCCTTCTGAACCTTATGGGCCAACTTTGTATTACTAAGCAATTGGTATGCATATGACTCTTTGGCTATATTCAGTTTAATAGCCATATCCATAAACTCTTTATTGGTAAATTCCCGTTTGCCAATCTTCTTTAAAACCTGAAACACCTTGCCTTCCTTTGAATTATCTTCGTAAACATTTAAAACCATATTATTTAGCTTTAATGCATTAGCAAAGAAATAATCCTTTAGCATTATGGCTTTCTTCATTGAATCATGACTTACTTGCTTTATTGGTCTCTCTTCAAAAAAGCAGGTAGACACTTCCAAAACCAAGGCAAATCGTAATATATATCGATCCAATTTTGACAATATGCCGGATATGGTGGCATCTTTATTAGAGGGCTTTACGTGCTTGTTTACTTCTTCAATAAATAAGTCCTCTGCCTTTTCTGATAATAGTAACTCTTGTGTACTTGCATTCTCATATACTTTATCCATCAATTCTTTCATCCTTGAATGAAATTTTTCAACCAGATAATCATCCGGATTCTTTCTCCTTATATATTTCTTTTCCATTTTTAAAGGAATGGCGAACAGAATACGTTCAAAAAAACCGTCCTTTATATCCTTGGCCTTAAAGGATGCAATCACATCATCCTGAATACTTCCGATAATAGAAACACAGGGCATACTTAACGAAGAGCTTTCTGCTTCTTTACGATCCAGAGAAATTGGAGCCCCATCCCAAATGGATAAAAACTGACTTTGTTTTGAGGTTCCACTATAACCAATCAGATTCAATATAAAGCTCTTAAACTCATCAGGCATTAAGATTAATCCATTGGGGTTTTGTTTGTGCATATTTATCAAGGCCTCAAATGTCGGGTCGGTAGAATACAGCTTTTTCTTGGTCGGTTTCTTTTCACCCAAATCCGGATCATAGTTGGCTATGGCTGCTTCATATTCCTGGTCGTATTGCTTTTGTAAATTCTTAATGGCTTTAAAGGCTGTTTTTAAAGGAGCACTTTTATTTTGTCCTGACTTGCCGACCAATACTACCCACATAGATGGATTTTCTATCCACTCAATATGTTTGCGCAAATGATACGAATTACCAATGATACTGGCTAAAGCTGTAAAAATGCTTACAGCTGTATAATCGATATTATAATTTCCATTGTCGTACAATTCAATAATGGTATCCTGGATAAACTTCGGAAATATACTCAGAGGAAATTCAGATTCCTCAGCTGTTTTCAATCTTAAGTTGGCTTCTTGAAGAGACATCTTACCAAACGTAAGATGCGACCTCCCCAGTTCTGTTTT
>JAFMVE010000041.1 GCA_025499705.1 Carboxylicivirga caseinilyticus | reverse complement strand
CTCAGACAGCAATACAGGGTAAAGTGATGGATAAGCGGCAACAACCCATTGTTGGAGCCAATATCTATCTCGATGGAACTTACGATGGAACAACTTCAGATATGGAGGGCCAGTTCGAATTAATTACTTACGAAAAAGGTCAACAGGTACTTGTTATCAGCAGCATTGGATTTCAGAAATATAATTATGCTTTTTCAACAGACAGTGCTGTAGCTTTCTTAGAGATCATCCTGGAAGAAAAGATCAATGAACTAGAATCGGTTGTAATCACAGCAGGTACATTTGAGGACGGAGAGAAAAAGCAGTCGATGGTTTTATCTGCTTTTGATGTGGCTTCAACGGCAAGTGCTCAGGGCGATATCTACGGTGCTTTTAACAATGTTCCGGGAACCCAGAAAGTGGGCGAAGAAGGTAAATTATTTGTAAGGGGTGGCGAAAGTTACGAAACCCGCACTTTTATGGATGGTATGTATGTGGCTGATCCATTCTATTCGCAAGTGAATAATATTCCAACCCGTGGACGGTTTTCACCATTGTTGTTTGATGGTTTGTTATTCAGTACGGGTGGGTATTCGGCTGAGTATGGTCAGGCATTATCATCAGTTGTGGCATTAAAAACACTGGGACTTGAAAACGAGGATAAGTCCAGTTTAAGTTTGATGAGTGTCGGAACGGGATTTTCTCAGGTGAAAGCATGGGAGAAAAGTTCCGTGGCTTTTACTGCAGATTATATTAATTCGGCTTTGCATAATCAGATGTTTGGTTCTGATATCAATTGGCAGTCCGATCCAAATCTGCTTAATACCTCATTTATGCTTCGCCATAAAACAGGTCAGTCTGGGTTGATAAAAGCTTTTGCCTCTGTTCAATTAAACAGGATGGAAATGCTGTATGATAATTTTCCATCAGATCAATCACAGAATTTAAGTCTGAATGATGAGAGCTGGTATGCCAACACTACCTATACAGATATGATCAATGAGAAATGGATGATTCAGTCGGGTTGGGCTTATTCGTATTCGAAAGATAAGATGCTACTGGACACCATTCACATGCAAACAGTTAATCAGGATCATCATCTAAGATTCAAAGCGACTCACCTGACAAGCGAATCGTTCAAATGGAAAACAGGTGGAGAATGGTTTATTTCTCAGTACGGGCAGGATGTGAAAGCAGGAGCTGCAGGTGCCTTTCTGGACTATCGTAATCATCAGTTAGCTGCATTTGCTGAAGCTGACTGGCAAATCAGTCCTGTAGTAGCCATTCGTTTTGGCGGACGAACTGAATATAGTTCACTATTGAAGAAGGCCGAAGTCTCTCCGCGACTGTCGGGTGCTGTTAAAACAGGCAAAAATAGTCAGATCTCCATGGCATATGGTACATTCTTTCAAAACCCACAGGAAGACTATTTAAAGATTAACCCGCATTTGCAAACAGAGCAATCTTCTCACCTGATTGTAAATTATCAGTATAAGAATGAGAAACGTTTATTGCGTATTGAGGCTTATCAAAAAGAGTACGATCGACTGGTTATTTTCAATAATGAGTTCAGCTTTAATCCTGAAGATTATACAAATATGGGGTATGGATCATCCAACGGAATAGATCTGTTTTGGCGTGACGGTAATACCTTTAAAAATGTGGATTACTGGGTTTCTTATTCCTTCAACGATTCAAAACGTTTGTATCGCGATTATCCTGGAGAAGTGACTCCACCTTATGCATCGCGCCATAATCTCTCAATGGTCTGGAAACAGTTTGTTCCTGCCTGGAGTTCATTTTTTTGCCTGACCTATGGGGTGGCTAGTAAAAGGCCTTACCATAATCCAAACCTGGAGGGTTTTATGCAAATTAAAACCAATGTTTATCAGGATGTAAGTTTCAATATTACTTACCTCACCCGTGTTATGAATCGTGAAGCTGTATTGCATTTAATGCTAAATAATATCACAGGTCGTAAAAATATTTATGGTTACGAATACCGACAATCGCCTGATGAGAATGGATATTACGATGGAAAAGCCATTGTGGCACCAACAAAACAACAGGCCGTGTTAGTCTTAATGATCATGTTATAATCAACTTAAAAATCAACGTTATGAAAACTTTCTTTTTAATTGTTGCCGGATTTTTATATCCATTTGTAATGAATGGAACCAAAGATGCTTACCTGCAAAAAATGCAGCAAACCATCGGGCAAATGAACCAGTCAACAACCATTGAACAGTACCAGCAAGTTGCCAATACCTTTGAACGAATCAGTGCAGCTGAAACCGATCAATGGCAGCCTATGTATTATACAGCCTACTGCTATGTTATGATGAGTTTCCAGGTGAATGATGGAAGCCGAAGGGATGAAATTCTTGATCAGGCACAGGTTTGGATTGATAAGGCCTTTAAAGTGGCTCCTGATGAATCGGAATTATTTGTATTGCAGGCTTTTCTGTATCCGTCTCGTATAATTGTTAACCCGATTGACAGAGGGATGAAGTATATGGACTTAACTTATAAAGCCCTTGCAAAATCCAAAGAGTTAAATGTTAATAATCCCAGGGCCTATTATTTAGAAGCTGTCATGATTCAAAACAGTCCCGAAGCTATGGGTGGAGGAGCAGAAAAAGCCTTACCTGTTTTTGAAACATCATTGGAAAAATTTCAACAATTTAAACCCAATACGATCATTGATCCGGATTGGGGAGAAGAGGCTGCCAGACAATCCTATTCAGCATTAAATAATAGTATTGACGAATAATTTGGTATATTCATTTACTTAATCTCCAACAATGAAAAAATCGTCAGTTTCTAAATATGTAGTCAGATTTATTAAAGAGTTTTTGTTGCTAGCCTTAATAGGTAATGGGATCGTATATTTTATCATGGGCTACCATGAAATAACAATACCTGTTTTGCTTAAAAATACACTTTTTTCATTCATTGGAGGATGGCCCATGCTTAAGAGTGTGGCCTGGCTGGTTCAATCATTAGATAAAAACGTGCCATGGTTGGTTTATCCTCTTAAGCGATTGATTTACCAGTCAGTGGGAATGATTTTACTCTGTGCCTTTTTTATTCTTTTAGCCGTTGGAATAGCTTTTATCTGGCATAAAACATTGGAGGAGATAGATATAGAATTGTTTCTCAGTCAGGTTGGCCTTAGTTTGAAAATTGCTTTTGGTTTTCTTATCCTTTCTTCATTGGTTACCAATAGCGTACTCTTCTTTAAAAAGTGGAAAGATGCAGCTGTGGAGCAAGAGCGCTTAAAGCATGAACATACTGCATTACAATACGAAACGTTGAAGAGTCAGGTTAATCCACATTTTTTATTCAATAGTTTAAATGCATTGATTCAGCTCATACATACCGATGCAGACAGAGCCGAAGCATATGTGAAAAAGCTCTCACATGTGTATCGTTATGTGTTGGATATGAAAGATAAAGAAACCGTTGCACTAAAAAAGGAATTACAGGCGGTTGAAGATTATATCTTCCTGTTAAAAATAAAATACGGAGATAGTCTGAAAGTCAGTTTTCCGGATGAACTGCCCAAAGGAGCAAGGATTGTACCTCTCTCTCTGCAGATGTTACTCGAGAATGTGGTAAAACACAATGTTATTGCCCGAAGTAAACCTGTTGAAGTATCCATTCATTTGAAAGATGACTACCTGATAGTTAGAAATAACATCAACGAAAAAACAGATAAAGAACATTCGACAGGTATTGGACTTGAGAATATATCTACACGTTATCGATACCTGACTAATAAAACAGTTACCATTCATCAAGATAACGGGAGTTTTGAAGTAGGACTTCCGTTAATGTCAATTATCAAAAAAGAAGAATAAAGGCAGTAATATGAAACTGAAGGTAGTAATCATAGAAGATGAAATAATGGCAGCAGCGCGGATGAGAGATCTGTTGCTTCAATATGATTCGGAAATAGAAATTATTGCAGAGCTGGATTCAGTTGAAGATGCTGTGAAGTGGTTTAAAAATGGTGTAGTTCCCGATCTGGTGTTGATGGATATTCAGCTGGCAGATGGTATAAGTTTTAATATTTTTGATGAGGTGAAGGTGGATTATCCGATCATTTTCACAACGGCATATCAGGAGTATGCCATCAGAGCTTTTAAAGTAAATAGTATTGATTATTTGCTTAAACCAGTTTCATATTCCGATCTGGAACAAGCGATGAATGCCTTTAAAAAACATTTAGGGTTTGGTAGTAATCAGCTTTCGCTTGAAGTGATTGAGAAGGTAAGGCAGATGTTGAAGAAAGATTATAAAAAACGCTTTACAGCAAGGGTTGGTGAGCATATAAAATCGATTCTTATTGAGGACATATCTTTCTTTCATAGCGAAGGAAAAGGTACCTTCATTACTACTGTTGAAAAGCGTCAGTACCTGATTGATTATTCACTGGAGGCTTTAACCGAATTGCTCGATCCGGATATGTTCTTCCGCATAAACCGCCAATATATTATCAAACATTCGGCCATTGAGGATATAATGGCATATTCTCAAAGTCGTTTAAAGGTAAGACTTAAGAACTGCGATGATGAAAAAATTCTTATTAGCAGAGATAAAGTGGGTTCTTTTAAAGAATGGCTTGAGATTTGATTAATATACAAATCGATACCCGATGCCATGTATCGTAATTAATATTTCGGGATGATTAGGGTCGGTTTCTATTTTCTGACGCAGTTTTAAAATAAAATTATCAACGGTACGAGCCGTTGGTTGATAGTCATAACCCCAGATATTATCAAGGATACTATCGCGACTAATGGTGGCGTTTTTATGTTCGATCAGATATTTGAGAATATCAAATTCCTTGGCTGTCAGCTTTACAGGTTCGCCATCGCAATTGGCCATATAATTCTCAAAATTTACTTCCAGTTTACCTATCTTAATGGTTGGATCTGTTTCTTCTTTGGTATGATTGCCTGCCCGACGAAGTACGGCTTTAATTCTGGCCATCAGCTCGCGCAGGCTGAATGGTTTGGTCATGTAATCATCACCTCCTGATTCCAGTCCGATAACTTTATCAATTTCTTCGCCTTTAGCAGTTAAGAAAATGATAGGTGTCTCAATTCCTTTATGACGAACCTGCTTACAAACATCAAAACCACTTATTTTTGGAATCATTACATCCAGTAAAATAAGGTCGTATTGGGTACTGGTAATTTTCTTAATCGCCATCTCACCGTCGTCAGCCACGTCAACAGTATATCCTTCAAATTCAAGATTGTCTTTTATGCCCTGTTGCATATCAGGTTCATCTTCAACTATTAATAAATGTTTGTTGGTCATAGCTAAATATTTTTTGAAACGGGGAATTTAAGGGTAAATGTACTTCCTTTGTGTTCTTCACTAATCACCGATACCGAACCTTTATGGGCCTGCATAATATGCATCACAATGCTTAATCCCAAACCCGATCCTTTGGCATGATGAGCCAGTGCACCTTTGGTTACACGGTAAAATTTATCGAATATATGTTTCTGCTCTTTGGCAGGAATACCGATACCAAAATCACTAACAGTGACGATGACGAATTCGTCTTGTAATGAAGTTGTTAATTCTATTTGCTTAATCTCTTTACTGTATTTTATAGCATTGTCCAGAAGATTGGTGATTGCCTCTGTAATGGCTTCTGCATCACCATCAATCAATGGGATGTCATCGTTAAGTTTTACCTGTGCTTCAAATCCTTTGGATTCCATGCGGTAGGCATAATTTTTCATTACATCGCTTATCAAATCATTGATGTCGACCAATGAAAAAGTGAATTGCCGCTTTCCATCTTCAATTCTTGAAAAGTTAAGAATGTTATTGACAATGGAAGAAAGCCGTTGTGTTTCTTTATGGATGATGCTGTAATACTTACTGCGTTTGGTTTCGTCGTTAACCCGGTTGAGGTGAAGTGTTTCGGCATACATACTGATAAGTGCCAGCGGTGTTCGTATTTCATGCGAAACATTGGAAACAAAGTCGGATTTTATTTTTGCCAGTTTTATTTCACGTCGAATATTACGGTAGAAGAACCAGGCACCGATGATAAGCAAAACATCAATCAAAGCCAGGTACAGAATGTTATTGTAAGCTCTTTTGCGTGCTACATCGCTGATGGTTATTCCTTTGGGTTGAATGCCAATGCTGTAGTCGGGAAGCAGCCAGATCGAAATTTCATCGGTTACCGAAGCAGGAGTAGTGTTGAGTAAGGTGCTGAATATAAATTGTTCAGAACTGTTTTGCTTTACTGTCAGAATAAAGTTATCACCTGCAATACGTTGCATTCGTGGAGATAGTACATCTGAAATAAATTTGCGGGCATCTATTACAAATATTCCCAGTTTAAGCTCCTGATTCAGTTTGGTTACAAAGGTAATTAGTGAATAGTGCTGTACATCAAGGTCAATGGCCGATAGTTTTCGGTAACCTTCGCTAAAGTATGTAAACTGACGTTTAAGATTAGCTGTTTCACTTACCAAAGAGTCAACTATTTCCTTTCTAAGATTCTGGTCTTCCAACAACAGGTCGTTATAGTTAAACTGATCATTGGTATAGGATAGCAGTAACAGGTTTTGACACTGTGGATTCTTCTGCAGGTATAGATCAATATTGGATGATGTATTTTCGTCAGACCAAGTCATCTTTTCCAAATCGTTGATCCACGCATTTACATTATCATCAGCAAATTGATTTGTAGAGAATAAAACAGCTTCCAATTGATTATTGTAGATACCTTCAATCAGTTCTTCCTGATCATTCATTGAACTTAATTCCAGAACGGTAAAAAGTGATGTTGGAATGATTAAGAGGATCAGAACAAAAAAGAGAGGACTTATTTTAACTGTTTTTTTCATACAAAGGTTAAGACGAAAACCAAAGTATTAAATATTTATGGATTTGCCTAATAGCGTCCCCCTCCAATAAAGTATTTTTTGTAATAAAGTTCAGATAAGTTGTTGATTACCACACCTCGGCTAGTTGATGCATGAATAAAATTACCATCACCTAAATATATGCCAACGTGACTAACAACTGTTTTGTTGATTTTAAAAAATACGAGATCTCCGGGTTTAATTTTGGCTTTTGCTATTTTATTCGATTGGCTGTATTGATCTCTTGAGGAGCGTGGCAATGAAATATTGAAAACCGATTTGTAAATCTGTGTTGTTAAACCTGAACAATCGATACCAGATTTGTTAGTTCCTCCATATCGATAAGGAGTTCCAACCCAATTCTTAACTTCCATATTTAAATTATCTGAATTGATCGAAGTTTCCGATTCTGTTTTGATGCTTGGCTTCGATATCGGTTTTTCAGTAATTAATGTTTCACCACTGAGGTGAGCAATACGGTTATTAATTCTGCTGATATTTGATTGAATCTGATCTTTTTCAGATCTGACTGCTGATAATTCTTTTCTTTTGTCGGTAAGTTTATCCAGAATCTTTTGTTCCTTCCGACGGATGGTTGTTGTATTTCTTCTTTTTTTACGTTTGCCGGCTTCGGCCCAGGCTTTCTTTTTTAGTATTTCTTCTTCCTCCGCCAGTTTTTGCTCAGTTACCTTGATATGGCCCAATTCTTTATCAAGATTTTTGATTTCTTTCTGAAGCTGGCGTATTTCCTTTTTTGGCTTTGAATCTTCATTCTCAGACCTAAAATCAGGCGGACATGCTGCGTGCAACTGCAAAGTCAACAATAAAAGAAAAAGGGAAGAAAGAAGTTTATTAATCATTCATTAAAGCATTTTACTGAAAAAGGAAGCAATCTTTTTTAACTATCAAGAATAATAAACGAGCAGGTTTAAGATTCAGTATCTCAACCACCAGCCTTTTTTACCTTATAGCCTTCGTTCTTGAGGAGATCAACCACTTTATCACGGAAATCGCCCTGGATAAGAATTTCTCCATCCTTGGTGGAGCCTCCAACGCCGCATTTACTTTTTAGCATCTTACCCAAGTCTTTTAAATCATCATCATTACCAACAAAACCGGTAACCAGGGTTACTTTTTTACCACCCCGGTGCTTTTTATCAAGCATCACACGTAAATCCTGTTGCGAAGGAGCAAGAGTTTCCTGTTCTTCGTCTTCGTTATATTGGTAATCAAAATCCTGGTTCGTTGAGAAAACAACGCCATCCAGATTTTTCCATTTTTTCTTTGCCATTCTTTTTTTTGTGATAAAAATACAATTAATCGCTAAAATTCCTCATTCTATTAAATTGCTTTCACCAATGTGTGATCAGATATAGAAAGAATCAAATGCAATTCACCTGAATACTATTGATAAAATAAGCAAATGATTTTAACCACGAATTACACAAATTTCACGAATTAGATTTTAATGGTGTTTTCATAGGATAAAATCAGTTTAAATAAGCCTGAAAGGCTGACTGTAAAAGCCGTGGGTTTTAACCCACGGTATTAGAGAGTTGTAAATCCGTCGCACGCAGTAGCCTGTTTATCTGGCTAATCCTATTGCAACAGTTTAATATCTTATAATTCTATACACTACTTTCTTTGTCTGCCAAACAAAGAAAGTAACAAAGAAAATTCACCACGAATGATGCCTTTTTGAAATGGTTATCCCACAAGCCTTACCGAACAAGGGCCTCATTTCAAAAAGCCCGCTCCATTCGTGGACACCCACCGCACCTCAAATCAGCAATTTTTACCATTTATCCTTTGGTTTACCGGAATGCGCCTTCAGGAAAATGCGTTTAGAAAATCAAAGAATGGAGCGTTAAAAAAGAAAAGTTGTTTGATCCTGATTTAGAAACTGTAGGTTTTTGGCAGCCAAAAGCCACAAGGTTCTTATCGGGTGAGTTCTTTTATTTTAGCGGAGAGAATTGATTTTTAGCAATTTTCATGACAGCGCGGCACTTCTTGTTTACTTCTTCTTGCTGCAGAGAAGAAGTAAAAGCCCCCGCGGCTTGAGCGGGTTAAAAAGAATTATTGCTTTGGTATGATAATGACTATGTGTGAAGGCGAAGTGTTAATTTTAAAATTAGTTAGGATGGAATTCAACCAATTCCTTATGAACTTAATCGATAAATCAGCAAATATTTCATAACCACAAATTACGCTGATTTCAAGAATTATATTTTAATGGTGTGTTCATAGGATAAAATCAGTTTAAAGAAGCCTGAAAGGCTGACTGTAAGAGCCGTGGGTTTTAACCCACGGTAATGGAAAGCTGTAAATCCGTCGCATGCAGTAGTCTGTTTAGTCTGATAATCCTATTGCGACGGCATGGAAATCTATTATTCTCTCCATTTTTTCTAAGATCTTTTACAATCATAATAAGCCTGATTACTGGAATATTTAAGCCATAAATCATCAAATGATTTTAACCACGAATTACACAAATTTCACGAATCAGATTTTAATGGTGTGTTAAACGGTAAAAGTTGATTAAATAAGCCTGAAAGGCTGACTGTAAAAGCCGTGGGTTTTAACCCACGGTATAAGTGAGCTGTAAAACCGTCGCACGCAGTAGCCTGTTTAGTCTGATAATTCTATTGCGACGGTATCCTAATTTTTTTCATCTGGTATCTGCTCCATAAAAGAAGGAAAAGTCCTTGTGCGTTAAACAAAAACAATAAATTCTTGAAGCACATTACTGACTATTCGTAGATTATTTAATTAACTTAGTAAAACACTAATCTTATAAATATGAGACTGCTTTTCTCTTTGTTCTTATGTCTATTATTATCTCCGGTAATAGGACAGGTATCTAACGATTTTTCAAAGCTTGACGATTATTTTGATTTGCTCGAACAAAACAACAAGTTTATGGGTGGAGTTGCCATTTATGATGGCGATGATCTTTTGTACGAACGCTATTGCGGATACGCAGATATAAATAAAGGTCAAAAGATTGACTCACTGACAAAGTTCAGAATTGGATCAATCTCAAAAATGTTTACATCGGTTTTACTTTTTCGCGAAATAGAAAAAGGCAAGCTAAGCCTGGATACACATCTCGACCAATTTTTTCCGGATATTAAAAATGCTGAAAAAATAACAATAGGCCAGCTGTTGAGGCATCGAAGTGGTATTCATAATTTCACCAATGATTTGGATTATCTGGGGTATATGACTTATGAGAAATCAAGAGAGGATTTATTGCAGATTATTCAATCAAAAGGATCCGATTTTGAACCTGGGGAGAAGATGCAATACAGTAACAGTAACTTTGTGCTTCTCACATTTATACTTGAGGATCTTTCGGGTGAATCATATAGCAGCTTGGTTGATATTCTGTGTGTTGAATTGGGTTTGAAACATACAAAGGTAGGTGGTAAAATAAATACTTCCGACAATCAAGCCCAATCTTATAAATTCGTTGAAAACTGGCAGCCCGAGAGTGAAACCGATATGAGTATTCCATTAGGGGCAGGTGCAATTATTTCAACTCCCAGAGACTTGAACTTGTTTATTCAAAAACTATTCAATGGTAAGGTCCTCCGTGATGACAGTTTTAAGGCAATGACAACCATAAAAGATGGAGTAGGGTATGGCATTTTTTCATTCCCTTTTCACGATAAAACGTTACTCGGACATAATAGTGTAATTGATGGATTCAGAAGTAATTTATCAATTAATAAAAACATCAGTCAGGCGGTAACCGGTAATGGGTTTAATTATAATCTTAATGATATTTTAATTGCCTGTTTAAGCGAAATGTTTGACCGAGATTATGAATTGCCTGATTTTAGTGCTAAAAAAGTGGAATTGGAAGAAGGCGTTTTAAAAAGTCTGGAAGGAACCTATTCATCATCACAAATGCCTTTGAAAATATGGATTGCATTTAGCGATGGTAAATTAACAGCACAGGCAACCGGACAATCACCTTTTCCTCTAACAGCCTATGAAAAAGGAGTTTTTAAGTTTGATCCGGCAGGTATTCAATTAATTTTCCCTTTGGAGAAAGATCAGATTGTATCCGGAAAATTTCAACTCAAACAAAATGGAATGACATTCGAGTATCAGAGGGAGTAATTCTTTCGTACTTTTGTGGGCATGGAGGTAAGTACAATTAAAGTAATTGGTTTTGATGCAGATGATACACTGTGGGAGAATGAAACATTTTTCAGAGAGGCAGAGCATCAATTCGCCATGATTCTGTCAGATTACATGTCGGAAGAGGAGATAATGCATGAGTTATACCAGGTTGAACTGGCAAATATGCCTTTGTATGGCTATGGAATCAAGGCTTTTATTCTTTCTTTGATCGAAACAGGAAGTTTAATAACTAACAATCAGATAACTGCTGATCAAACCAATCAAATTTTAGCTATTGGTAAGAATATGTTGAATAAACCGGTGAAATTACTGGATGGTATAGAAGACGTATTGCAAACCCTGTCTCAAAAATACCGTTTGATAGTTGCAACCAAAGGAGATCTGCTCGATCAGGAACGAAAGTTGTCAAAATCAGGCTTGATAAAGTATTTTCATCATATTGAAATAATGAGTGATAAGCATCCTGAAGCCTATTTGAAATTAATCAGACACCTTGATTGTAAACCTTCTGAGTTTTTAATGGTTGGGAACTCTATGAAATCAGATGTATTGCCCGTTGAAGAAATTGGTGGATACGGAATTCATGTTCCTTTTCATACAACCTGGCAACATGAGATGGTTGAGAATCATGTGAAATCAGATCGTGTGATTGAGGTTGAGAGTGTTAAGGATGTATTAAAGATATTTAATTATTAAGTATGATAGTAACCTTAATGGGGTCTGTTGCTGCAGTACTCACTACGTCTGCCATGTTTCCGCAAGCAATACGTATTATTAAAACCCGTGATGTGCATAGTATATCGTTGCTGATGTACCTGGCAAATACCATTGGAATAGTGTTTTGGCTTATTTATGGTGTTTTGCTGAAGGAGATGCCAATTATCATAGCTAATTCAATAGCAATTATTCCGGCTGCATTAATTCTGATACTGAAAATCGTACTGGGAAAGAAAGGTAAGGATTAAGAGCAAAAAATAACCATCTCACGATTGCTGTCTGACGTTTCTCAATTCAAGAACAACCGATGAGATGGTTTGTACAATTACTTATCTTGCGGTCTAGTAATTGGTTTTGTTAATTTCGAAATAAGATTGTGGGTGCAAACATGCCGGGCAATTCTTAGGTGCTTTTGCTCCTTCATGAATGAAGCCACAATTGCGACACATCCAGGTAACTTTTCCGTCTCTCTCAAAAACTTTACCATCCATTAAATTGTCGAACAACTTACGATATCTTGCTTCGTGATGCGCTTCAACTTTGGCAATCATTTTAAAAGCAACAGCTACTTCTTTAAAACCTTCTTCTTCAGCTATTCTGGCAAATTCAGGATATAATTCAGTCCATTCTTCGTTTTCACCGTTGGCAGCAGCTTCCAGGTTAGCTTTTGTATCGCCAATTACACCGGCTGGATAAGAAGCTGTGATTTCAACCATTCCACCTTCCAGGAATTTAAAGAATCGTTTGGCGTGTTCTTTTTCCTGATCTGCTGTTTCCATAAAAATAGAAGCAATCTGCTCCAAACCTTCTTTTTGAGCCTGCTTGGCAAAATAGTTATAACGCATACGAGCCTGCGACTCACCTGCAAAAGCTTTCAACAGATTTTGTTCTGTTTTTGATCCTTTTAAAGTTGTCATAATATGTTCATTTTTGATTTTAATCTGGGTCGAACAACAATATTAATTCTTTATTTTTTTATTTTTAATATATATATAAGCTCATTTCCTTATTTAGATTTTTTCCAAACACTTAATTACAATGACTAATGATGGATATTTGCAAAATCATAAAGAAAGAGCGATTTAATAATCAGTATATTATTGTATAGTTAAATCGGGTCAAACATCGATTTGGGTGATCCACAAGTAGGACAGGTCCAATCATCCGGTAAATCTTCGAACGAAGTGCCTGGAGGAATACCATTTTCTTCATCTCCTTCTTCGGGGTCATAAATATATCCGCATGCCAGACATTTATATTTCTGAGACGAGGATGGAGCAGATGATTCTTCTTTAACCTTAATCTTTGATTTATCGATGTAAGTAGGAGCATTTTTAGGTGCAACACCTTTTTTAACTTCACGATAATAGGCGTAGGTTAATGGATCAGCCTCTTCATCAAGCAATTTGTTTTCAATAATCTCACCAATGAAAATAATATGAGTTCCCACATCAACCTTTTGAGCTACTTTACAATCAAACCAGGCAATAGAATCTTCAGTTACAACGGGTGTTCCACTCAGGCTTGTACCATATTCAATTTGTTGAAATTTATCCGTGTCTTTTCCGCTTTGATAGCCAAATAAACCAATGGTTTCGGCTTTGGCACTTTGCTTAAGTATTGAGATTGAGAAATATTCCGACTGCTCAATAAGTTCACAGGTAAGATTGTCTTTATTACAGCTGATCGCAATTTGCGGAGGTTCGGCAGTTACCTGAAAGACAGTATTGGCAACATAGCCATTTGATTTTTCATTGGCTTTTGCCGAAATAATATATAATCCATAAGTAATTTTAAAAAAAGCTTCAATGTTCATTTTGAGTCTGTTTTTGTGATCATATAAATTTAAACTTTATTCATCTATAGTCGAAGAATATCTTGCTTGGAGTGTAATATTTTTGCAGATTTGGATTCTATTTAGATTGATTGTAAATTATGATTTCTTAAATTTTATCATGCATAATCTGAATATCATAGTTTACTTTTGACCTTAGGAATGTGATACCTGAATCATATATTATAAACTGCGATAATTCTATCATCCGTTGCCTAGTGCAATAAATTGATTAATTGTTCGATATGAATAAAATAGTTGAGAAGGAGTTTTTTTCTGAAAACGTTGTGCGTTTGGAAATTGAAGCTCCTCGAATTGCAAAAGCCCGTAGAGCCGGACATTTTGTAATTGTTAAAGTGGGTGAAAAAGGGGAGAGAATTCCTTTAACCATAGCATCAGCCAATCCCGAAAAAGGTACCATCACTCTTGTGGTACAACGTGTGGGTGTTTCATCACGACGCCTGGCTGATTTAAATGTTGGTGATGAAGTAACTGACCTGGTTGGACCATTAGGACAGGCAACGCATATTGAGAATTTTGGAACGGTACTGGCCTGCGGTGGCGGTGTTGGAGTAGCTCCTTTGTTACCAATTGTTGAAGCCTTGAAAAAAGCAGGTAATAAGGTGGTTACTGTTATTGCTGCCCGTACCAAGGATCTTATCATTCTGGAAGATCAGATCAGAGAATACTCTGATGAGTTGATTATTACAACCGACGATGGATCTTACGGTGAGAAGGGTTTGGTAACCGAAGCAATGGAGAAAGTGCTTCAGCGCGAAAAAGTGGATTTGTCTGTTGTGATTGGTCCGGCTATCATGATGAAGTTTGCTTCATTAACTACTAAAAAATATGAAGTTCCTACTTATGCGAGTTTAAATACTATCATGGTTGATGGAACCGGAATGTGCGGGGCTTGCCGGATTACGGTTGGAGGTAAAACAAAGTTTGTTTGTGTTGATGGTCCGGAGTTTGATGCACATCAGGTGGATTTTGATGAGATGTTGCTTCGTTTAAACGGATACAAGGAAATAGAAAAAGAAGCAGAACAAAATTACCTTCATTCAAAAGATAAACAATAAGATGGCTGTTAGCAAAGAATTTTTAAAAGAAGAAAGAGAGCAGTCCTGGAGGGTTGATATACGCGGTTTGATGAAAAATAAGGAACGGACCGCATTGGAAAGGATTCATATGGGCGAGGTTGATCCAAAAGAACGAATTCTCTCAAATATTGAAGTAAATAAAGGATTAACACAGGAGGAAGCACTTGGTGAAGCACGCCGTTGTCTGGATTGTCCGGACCCGACTTGTATAACGGGTTGTCCTGTAGAAATAAATATTCCAAAGTTTATAAAGCGAATTGAAAAGGGCGAGTTTCTGGAAGCAGCTAAAGTGCTAAAAGAAACCAGTGCTTTGCCGGCTGTATGTGGTCGTGTCTGTCCACAGGAGAAACAGTGCGAATCAAAATGTTTTTATACCGTTAAACTGAAGAAGGAACCAGTTGCAATTGGATATCTTGAGCGTTTTGCTGCCGATTACGAGCGCGAAACCAATCAGATGTCGGTTCCTGAAGTAGCTAAAAGTAATGGCATTAAAGTAGCCGTAATAGGAAGCGGACCTGCCGGACTAACGTTCGCAGGCGATATGGCTAAACAAGGATATGATGTTACTGTTTTTGAGGCTTTGCATGAGATAGGCGGTGTATTAAAATACGGTATTCCTGAATTTCGTTTGCCTAATAACATTGTGGATGTTGAAATTGACATTCTTCGTAAGATGGGTGTTAAGTTTGAAAACAACTTCATTGTTGGTCGAACTGCAACCATCGAGGATCTGAAGGAAGAGGGTTTCGAAGGTTTCTTTACGGCAAGTGGAGCAGGTTTGCCTCGTTTTATGAATATACCGGGTGAGAACTATATTGGTGTTTTGAGTTCAAACGAATACCTGACCCGTATAAATCTGATGCACGCTGCCAGTCCTGATACGGATACGCCCATCTTAAGTGGTAAAAATGTTGCTGTTATCGGTGGTGGAAATACTGCCATGGATTCGGTTCGAACAGCTAAAAGGCTGGGTGCAGATAGGGCTATGATTATCTATCGACGTTCGATGGAAGAGATGCCAGCACGTGTTGAGGAAATTAAGCATGCACAGGAGGAAGGAATCGAATTTATGACTCTGACTAACCCTGTTGAATACTTTGCTGATGAAAAAGGTAAAGTCAGCAGGATGAGAGTTCAGAAAATGGAATTAGGTGAGCCGGATGCTTCTGGTCGACGTCGCCCAGTACCCATGGAAGGATCGGAATATGATATTGATGTTGATACCGTGGTGGTTAGTGTTGGTGTATCGCCAAATCCATTGATTCCAAATTCATTACCTCAGTTAGAAACGACACGATGGGGTACAATTGTGGTAGATGAAGAAAAACTTCAATCTTCTATTCCGGAGATGTTTGCAGGAGGAGATATTGTGAGAGGAGGAGCAACCGTAATTCTGGCAATGGGAGACGGCCGAAATGCAGCCGCTGCTATGCATCAGTATCTTCAGGAAAAACATAACTCTTAAACAGATGAGAAATCTTTCAACTACATATTTAGGTATACCCATTAAAAATCCAATTGTGATTGGTAGCTCTGGTTTGGCTTCAACCATTGGTGGTATTAAAAAACTGGCTGAAGCTGGTGCTGCTGCCATTGTATTAAAATCAATTTTTGAAGAAGAAATTGTAGCCGAAGCAGAACAAACCATTGGTCAGCAATTGGGCGTGGATGATAATAACCTGGAATTTTTCGATTATTACGATTACCAGGTCAAACAGGAAACGCTTGAGAAATATGTCTCATTGATTAACGAGGCAAAAGAAGCGGTTGATATTCCAATTATTGCAAGTATTAATTGTACTTCGTATAGCGAATGGATATCGTACGCTAAGAAATTTGAAGAAGCAGGTGTGGATGGGATTGAATTGAATATCTTCAAGCTCCCTTATGACGTTGAGGCATCTGCTGAATCAATAGAAAAGATTTATTTCGAGATTGTTGAGAAAGTTAAACATTATATTAAGGTTCCGGTAGGTATTAAACTTGGGTCTTACTTTACCAATATGGGAAATGTTTTAGCCTGTCTTTCAAAAAAGGCTGATGGTTTAATTCTTTTTAACCGCTTCACTTCTTTAGATTTCGATATTGAAAACGATCAGGTTGTAAGTGGTAAGGTTTATTCCAATCCTGAGGATTTTGCCATGTCGTTACGCTGGATTTCCATTTTGTCTCCTGTAGTCAAAAGTGATCTGATAGCTTCAACGGGTATTCACGAATATACAACTCTTGTTAAGATGATTATGGCTGGAGCTTCTGCAGTTGAGCTGGTATCATCCGTTTATAAAGAAGGACCGGAAATCATTCGATGGATGCTGGATGAAACAGAAAAGTGGATGGAGAGAAGAGGATATGAATCGTTAAATGACTTTAAAGGAAGAATGAGTCAAAGTCAATCGAATAATCCTGAAATGTTTGAACGCGTTCAGTTTATGCGTTATTTCTCTAGCTATAGCAAATAGGATAGGAGACACATGACAGAAGACCGAGGACGGAAGTTTGAGGTTGGATTGATTTTATTGCCAATGATTCAATAAATCAATTTTCGATTGAGAGGCGAAAAAGAGGAAGTGCAATTGTCGGACTGTCAGACTTTGTGCTTCGGAATATTTTTGCCTTTTACCTTTTACTTTGGGCTTTAGTTTACTAACTTCTTTGTTTCTAAGTATTTTATTTCTATCTTTGCGCCCTGAATTTAAAACCTTCTAAAAATTAAGAAGATATGTTGAATCATTATGAAACCGTTTTCATTTTAACTCCCGTTTTGTCTGATGTTCAGATGAAGGAAGCGGTAGAAAAATTCAAAGGTTTGATAACCGAGAATGGAGGTAAAATAGTAAACGAAGAAAATTGGGGCCTACGTAAATTGGCTTACCCAATTCAGAAGAAATCTACGGGTTTCTACCAGTTGTTTGAGTTCGATGCTGAACCTGAATTCGTTGCAACATTGGAGACAGCTTTCCGTCGTGATGAGCGTGTTATTCGCTTTTTGACATTCAAGCTTGACAAATACGCAAAGGCGTATGCAGAAAAAAGAAGAGCTAACAAAAAAGAAGAAAAGGAGAACTAGACCATGGCACAGAATCAATCAGAAATCAGATATCTTACTCCTCCATCAGTAGAGATTAAGAAGAAAAAGTACTGTCGTTTTAAGAAAAACAAGATCAAGTACATCGATTACAAAGATCCTGAGTTTTTGAAGAAGTTCTTAAACGAGCAAGGTAAAATTTTACCTCGTCGTCTTACTGGTACTTCTTTGAAATATCAAAGAAAAGTAGCTCAGGCTGTTAAGAGAGCGCGTCACTTGGCCTTGTTGCCATACGTAACCGATTTGATGAAATAAGAAAAAGGAGGATTTACGATGGAAATTATTCTTAAAGAAGATATTCAGAATCTTGGCCACAAGAACGAAATTGTTACTGTGAAAAATGGTTACGGACGTAACTATTTAATTCCTCGCGGAATGGCTGTACTAGCTACTGCTTCTGCCAAGAAAGTACACGAAGAAAACATGAGACAACGTGCTCATAAAGAAGAGAAAATTAAAAATGATGCCCTTGAGGTAGCTAAAACATTGGAAGGTAAGTCATTTACCATTGGTGCTAAAGCTAGCCAGACAGGTAAGATTTTTGGTTCGGTAAACACTATTCAGATCGCTGAGGCATTAACTAAAGAAGGTTTTGACGTTGATCGTAAAAACATTTCTATGAAAGAAGATGCCAAAGAATTGGGTACTTATACTGCAACTATCAAATTGCATCGTGAAGTGAAGGTTGACATCTCTATTGAGGTTGTTGCCGAGTAACATTTTTTATTAATCTCGGATTATTAAAAAAACATTTTTCAAACAAACATAAACCACCATGGGGACATGGTGGTTTTCTTTTTGTCTTAATGGTAGCTGTATTCAGGATATAAAAAAACTGCTTCTCATTATTGAAAAACAGTTTCAGAAGTATTTTGTATGCTGTTTACTTAACAGCCACTGTTTCAATTTCGATTAAAACACCCAATGGCAATTCTTTAACTGCAAAAGCTGCTCTTGCCGGAGGGTTAACCGGATATCTCGATCCGTAAACTTCGTTCATTGCTTTAAAGTTAGCCATGTCGCTTAACAGGCATGTTGATTTTACAACATCGGCAAAAGTATACCCGGCTTCTTCCAGTATAGCTCCGATATTTTTCATTACCTGCTCTGTTTGTTCTGTAATGCCACCTTCTACAACTTTACCTGTGGCAGGATCAACAGGTACCTGACCTGAAATATATAAGGTTCCGTTTACTTCTACTGCCTGACTGTATGGGCCAATGGCTCCCGGAGCATTGGTTGTTGATATTATTTTTTTCATGAGTATATATTTTTAAAATGAAACCTCAATTTAGACAAAAGTTTTTGAGGATTTCGGAATAAGTAATTTAATTTAAATGCTTTATGCTTAATTGTAAAAGTTCGAATTGTCTCGTGCACTGTTACGTTTTTCATATTTTAAATCCTGCAACATGCTCGAATTTACCCTGATAGTAAAGAAATATGATTTATATCGGCCAACTGGAACCAAACTAAAATTCATGCTCCAACAATGTAAATCGCGGCTGATTCCCATGCTGGTGTGTGCCAACGACTTTTGATCGAAACTATATCCCGAAGAAAAGTTGATTTTCCATTTAGGAGTAAGAGAAAAGTTACCATTAAAGTTAACATCTGATGTTACCTTAAAGTCGTAATCCATCTTATCCTTGTTAAAGGTTCCCTGCGAAAGCCTTAAGGAATAATTAAATGATATGTTCCAGGGTATTGAAAAGTCGGCATAGCCATCATCTCCTGCAGTTAGATTTCTGTTGTCATCTTCACCAAATTGGGGTAACCCTGAAGTTGGATCATCCGGATTTAAAGCATCCATGTTAGGTGGTTCCTGACTTTGGTCCTCATTTGGATCAGTGTTTTCTTTCTTTTTCTTGAATGTGTCAGATCCTATACTGTATCCAAAGCTTAGGTTGGCACTTGTTAAACGGGCTAATTTTCCATTATTAACTGTGAACTGATCAACCCTTATTGGGTTACCTGTACTGGTTGTATCCATAGCATATGGATCGAACCGGGCACCAAAATTGATATTGGTTCCTAAAATTTTTGTTCTGCCAGACATGTTAATGGTCGATAGTTTCAATGAGTCGGCCAGGAAATTATAACTTGAACTAAAATTTAAACTTTCGAGTATCTTAACTTTTGTTACAGAATCATTTTTGTTTTTAAGTTTCATCTCAAGGGTGTTGCCTAAGCTGATTCCCATAGATCCTGATTCACCTGAACCAGGGGTACCATAAAGATATCCTTCGTAATAGGAGTATTTCTTGCGTACTACTTTATCAGTGCTTTGGTTGTAGTATTCAAACCAATCGTAGAAACCATATTTAGGATCACTAAAGTCGGGACTGTAAGAGAATGAAACAGATGGAGTGGCAACGTGACGTATCGCTTGAACCTTATCTCCAAATAGTTTTTTCCAAGGAGTAAAAGTGGTGTAAACTTTTGTGGATGTTCCAGCACTTAAACTATAGTCGTAGGCTCTGTTAAAGCCTGAGATAGGATCACTTTTAACAATTTCTTGCTCATCTTCATCCCAATACTGTTCAGTCCTGGAGAGATACCAACGTTCTTTGTAGTTAAAAGATGGATTTAAGGTAAAGTGTTTTAAGAATTTAAAATTCATTGAAACCGGGATGCTGTGTTGCATACCGTTCTTCCATTGATTGGTAAAGTGATCGCCTGTAAAACCTAATTCATACTCTTTAGCACTTACGTAGTTCTTGGCATTACCAGTGTATGATAAACTTATTTTTTCAAGAAAGTTCTCATTAGTACCTACTTTATTCTTCTTTTTAAAAGGATAAAATCGGTTTACAGTAAAGGTAACGTCAGGTATTGTTAAGTCAATTGTTGTGTCGCGACTATTTTGAGAGTGTAAAAGGTTTAACGATAAGTTAAAAGGTTTGCCTGCCCATCGTTTACTATACGAAATACTTGATCGTTTGGTATTTCTTGAAATGTCGCTACTGTTTACAGTTCCAAGAGAATTAATATTATTCTGGTCGTACGAACTGGTTGAATAATTTACACTGGCCGAGAAGGTTTGATAAGGATTTGCTTTTTGATCCTGTCGATGACTCCAGGTGATAGACATATCCTTTGTTTTTTTGAAATCAGGAAGATCTTTCTCGCTGTAAAGGTTTTCCATGTACTGAAAGTTGAACCTTCCACTGTATTTATATCGTACCTTATAGTTGGTTGTTGTTCTGGAAGCCCAGGAGCCGTTGGTGAATATGTCTCCCTTCAATGTCAGATCAAAATAATCGTTGGCTGCCCAATAGTAACCTCCTTCTGTAAGTCCGAATCCACGAATTGTTTCGTCGCGATAGGATGGAAATATAAAACCGGAACTATAAGTGGAAGTACTAGGAATCATTGCAAAAGGTATGAACAATGGTAGTTTTACATCCTCCAGAACCAAATATGCAGGGCCTGTAATGGTTTTTTTACCAGGGATTACCTTTGCTTTGGTCAAATTCAGATAAAAGTGAGGATGATCATGATGATCGCAGGTGGTATACCTGGCATCTTTCATACAGTATGCATCATCTTCAATCTTTTTAGCTCTGTCTCCTACAACAAAACCTTCCCCTTGTTCAGTAACAATATGCTTGATAATGGCTTTTTCAGTTTTGAAATTATATTTCATTTCTCTCATCTGGTATTCGCCACTTGGATCTTTAAAGACAGGTAAACCAATTTCGTTATTCAGAGAGTCTTTTGTTCCGTATGCAACAGCAATACTGCTGTCCATATCAAGAATAATAGTGTTGGCAGTTAATAAAATGTCCTGATAACTTAGCTCGGCTTCACCATACAAATAGGTTTTCTTGGTTACCATATCTGTAAAAATAGAGTCTTTTGCTTTGTACTTTACTTCAGAATCAATTATAAAGGTGTTCGGATTTGAAGTTGTAGGAGGTTTATTTATAGTGTCTTGTGTTTGTGAAGGAGGTTCCTGAATCCTATTTCTAAGAGTGTCATTTCTTAAGATAGGATCATTTAATGAATCTAACTGAAATGCTGTCGGTCTCATCACAGGTCTCAATTCCGTAGATTGAGCATTTGATTTAACACTATGAAAAAAAACAACTGCCAATAATGTTGTTATCAACATGATTTTTAGCAGTCTACTATGTTGTGTGTGTAGAATTGTCAAAGTGGTCATTTTTTCAAGCGTCCACAAAAATAAATAAAAATTGCGCACGTTGCGGATTACATAAAAAAAATAGGTAAAACCGGCTACTTTTTTATCTCGTCAATATTTTCCTATTTTTGAACAGTAATTTGTAAAAGTATGACAATTTTTCCACGATATACACGCATAGTTTTTTCAGTAATTATAGGTTTTTTATTGTTTTTAACTGAAAACGAGCTGGTAGGACAAGAGGCTATTAAGTTTAATACTATTGTTATTGATGCAGGCCATGGTGGAAAAGATCCTGGTGCAATTGGTAAAATGTCAAAAGAAAAGGACATTGTACTGGATGTGGCTTTGAAACTGGGTGCCTATATTAATGAATATCTACCTGAAGTGAAGGTTGTGTACACACGCTCAAAAGATGTTTTTGTACCTCTTAACAAAAGAGCTGAAATAGCAAACAAGAACAAAGCTGACCTCTTTGTATCAATTCATGCAAATTCAATCAGTGTTCCGTCTATTGCCGGGGCCGAAACTTTTGTTCTTGGACTTCATCGTACAGAAGAAAACCTCGAGGTTGCCAAGAAAGAAAACTCTGTAATTGTTTTGGAGGAAGACTATAGCACTACCTATGAAGGTTTCGACCCGAATTCACCGGAGTCGTATATTATTTTTGAGCTGATGCAGAATGTGCATCTCGATCAAAGCATTCATGTGGCATCTTTGGTGCAAAATCAATTCCATAGCCGTGTTGGTCGAAACGACAGAGGAGTGAAGCAAGCTGGATTTCTGGTGTTGCGCGAGGCTGCCATGCCAAGCGTTTTGGTTGAACTTGGTTTTTTGAGTAATAATAAAGAAGAAAAGTTTATAGCTTCTGAAGAAGGAAAAACCTATATGGCTTCTGCATTGTACAGGGCTATTAGAGATTATAAAACAGAGCATGACGAGAAAAGTAAGATGCAGGATCTGACTCAGGCAAAAATCAAAGCTAAGAATGAAATTTATTATCGTATTCAGATTGCATCATCAAAAGCTCAAATTAAGGCCGGAACCAAGATTTACAAAAAGTTTGAAGACCTTTGGGAATATAAAGAAGGCCAATATTATAAGTATACTACAAGATGTGTGTCTGATTATAACGAAATTGTTGAACAGTTAAAAGCCGTGAAAAAAGAAGTGCACGATGCTTTTGTGGTTGCTTTCCATAATGATCAGAAAATAAATGTTAGTGATGCTCGAAAAATGACTAACGATAAATAATATCCCAAAAATAAACATTAACAAAAACCCATATTGATGAAGAAAGAAATAAAAATAGGTTTAACGGTTTTAGTAGCCTTTGTTGTTCTGGTTTGGGGAATTAATTTTTTAAGTGGAAGAGATATATTAAAGATAGGTGATTTCTATTATGGAACATATGCCAGAATTGATGGCTTAACAAAAGCCAGCCCTATTTATTATAAAGGATTTAAAATTGGATACGTAAGAGATATAGATTTTCATCCAACTTTAGCAGACCGTTTTCTGGTAACCTTTGAATTGCAGAAAGAAGTCCCATTACCCGTAGATACCCGTGCTCAAATATATAGTTTGGATTTGATGGGAACCAAAGGCGTTCAGTTGTTGCCTGGTAAATCGGGTGATATGCTGGCTTATGGTGATACTATGATGACATCAGTAATGGGAGATCTCAAAGATCAGGTGAGTATGGAGGTGCTACCGCTAAAAGACAAGGCAGAGCGTTTGATCGTTCAGCTAGATTCTGTATTTACCAATTTAGGCGATCTGGTTGATGAAGAAAATAAAATCAGTATTAAAGAATCAATGAAGTCATTTAATAAGTCAATGGAGAATTTTCAAAGGATTTCAGATAATTTATCGAAAAAACTGGATGATGGTGGAGATTTTTCCAATGTTATTACGAGAACTGATTCTGTAATGATGATGCTTACTTCTCAGGGGCCGTATATGGATACTGTTTTCCAAAGTATGGCTGGTTTTAGTCAGCAGCTCGAAGATGCTCAATTGAATGAATCATTGTTGGCATTAAAGAAAACACTGAATTCAACCTCTGATTTATTATCAACTATAAACGAAGGAGAGGGGAGTTTGGGTTTAATGCTGAATGATAAGGAATTGTATTATTCGCTTACAGAAGTTTCAGCCAGCTTAAACAGATTGTTGATTGATGTGAGGCATAATCCTAAAAGGTATGTTAGTTTTTCTGCCATTGATTTTGGTAAGAATGTGACCGTTTCGGATGGCTCTTATGGTGTTCTTGGTGTTGTTTATCAGGTTCAGTTGAAAGAATCAAAAAAACCGCTTCAAATGGATTCTGTTATTTTGGATGGAAAGTATAATGTATTCGAAGATTATCGAAACTCCAAATATTACTACTCGGTTGGTCAGGCCCGTTCATTTGATCAAATAGAAAAAGTTTATGACGAAGTAAGGCCTGTTTATGATGAGGCAAAGATCGTCGCCTTTGAAAATGGCCAATCTTTAAGTGTAAGAAAGGCCAAAAAAATTACTGAATAAAAAATATATATTCTGATAAATAATTTAGTATTAAATATTTTTTACCCTAATATCAAATTTTTTTGCAAAAAAGTCGAAATCGCTTGGTATAACAACGATTAAGGTATGTTGAGAGATATGGGTTAATTGTTTATTATTCATAAAATCAGGTAATTAGGCTGAAAATCTTTAAAAGGCTGATTTATAGTATTAGAACAATAAAATTGAGAATGTCAAGAAAATTAATATTTTTTTTTCCATTTTTTTATCACAAATTTTGTTTTTGGAAAAGGGATAGTGTTGAACATAAAGCTTAAAAAGGAAAACAAAAAAGAATGAATGTCGATTACTCTAATGTTTGGTCGAATTGTCTTCAGGTGATAAAAGACAATATACCCCAAACTAGTTACCAAACCTGGTTCGAGCCTATTAAGCCTGTTAAGTTGGATAAAGACATCCTAACAATACAGGTTCCCAGTTTATTCTTCTATGAATATCTGGAAGAGCATTATATCGATTTGCTAAGCAAGACTCTTAGAAAAAGCCTGGGGTCTAATGCTAAGCTCGAATATAATGTTGTGATGGACAATAGTCATATTAATAACAGGAAACCATATACTTTAAATTTCCCAACTACTAACAAAACAGATTTGCGTAATCGACCTGTTTCGGTTAGTACTAATCAGGACCGACCTGATATAAGAAACCCTTTTGTGATACCCGGGATAAAAAAGTTAAATGTTGATCCTCAGTTAAACAATGACTATAATTTTGAGAATTACATTGAAGGAGATTGTAATCGCCTGGCACGAAATGCTGCAATGGCAGTTGCAAAAAATCCTGGTAAAACAGCTTTTAACCCGTTGTTTCTTCATGGTAACTCAGGATTGGGAAAAACACATCTTGCACAATCCATTGGTATTGAAGTGAAACGTAGAATGCCGGAAAAAACGGTTTTGTATGTTAATGCCAATAAATTTCAGACTCAGTTTACTGATTCGGTAAGGAATAATTCACAAAATGATTTTCTGAATTTTTATCAAATGATTGATGTATTAATCATTGATGATGTTCATGAATTTGCAGGAAAAACAAAAACTCAAAATACATTCTTCCATATTTTCAATCACTTGCATCAAACAGGTAAGCAGTTAATTATTACCAGTGATAAGGCTCCGGTTGAATTGGCTGGAATGGAAGATCGTTTATTGTCAAGATTTAAATGGGGTTTATCTGCTGATTTGCAGGTTCCGGATTTCGAAACACGTGTTGAAATTTTAAACCGTAAAATCTATAATGATGGTTTAACCGTGCCGGAAGATGTTGTGTATTACATTGCCAGTAATGTTATCAACAATGTTCGGGAGTTGGAAGGTGCTTTAATTTCTTTGTTGGCCATGGCAACATTGAACAAGAAGGAAATTAACTTCGAAACAGCTAAAGGCATCATTGATAAGCTTGTTAAAAAGACATCAAGAGAAATTTCGATTGAATCGATCTCGCAAACAGTATGTGACTATTTTGGATTGGATCTGGATTTGTTGCAATCTAAAACACGTAAACGCGAAATAGTACAGGCTCGTCAGGTTGCCATGTATTTCAGTAAAGGACTAACCAATTCTTCATTGTCGACCATTGGTGCTAAAATTGGTAAGAAAGATCATGCAACGGTATTACATGCCTGTAAAGCTGTGAACAATTTAATTGAAACCGATAAAGATTTTAAAGGGCAGATCAAAGAAATTGAGGCTCAATTGAAATCATAACTTGAAAACGCTAACTTTCAAAAAAAGACATCCGTTTTTTGGATGTCTTTTTTTGTTTGTAATCGTTTACTCCCCAATTTAATTATTTTTGCCTTGTTATAATTTTTACTAAATGAGAGAGTTTCCTGCAGAATGGTATGAACAAAGTGCTGTTCAGTTGACATGGCCGGATGCTTCCACAGATTGGAAAGATATTCTGGAAGAAGTAATCCCGGTATTTAAAAGTATTGCTGATGAGATTAGTGAAGATCAGAAAGTATTAATTGTTACACAGGATGTAAGTGCTGTCAAACAGATGTTTGATGGAAATGCAAATATTGTGGTTGTTGAGAGTGAAATTAATGATACTTGGGCTCGAGACCATGGAGGTATTTCTGTTTTTGAAGATGGAAAACCTGTTTTGCTTGATTTTGGATTTAATGCCTGGGGTAACAAGTTTGAATTCAATAAAGACAATGATATCACCCAACGGAAATTTAAAGCTGGTGTATTTAAACCAGAGGTTGAATATTCTGATAATCTGGATTTTATTCTTGAGGGTGGAAGTGTTGAATCGGATGGCAAAGGAACCCTACTAACTACTTCAGAATGTTTGTTGTCTCCCGAAAGAAATCCTCAGTTTTCTAAAGTGGAGATTGAAAATGAATTGAAAAAGCGTTTAGGTGCTAATAGAATATTATGGTTGGATAATGGATATCTGGCAGGTGATGATACTGATAGTCATATTGATACTTTGGCTCGCTTGATTAGTGAAGATACCATTGCATACGTTGCTTGTGAAGATGAGAATGATGAACACTACATCAGTTTAAAGGCAATGGAAACAGAGTTGATGGACTTCAGACAAGACAACGGAGAACCTTACAGGTTGGTTAAACTGCCAATGGCGGATGCGGTGTATGACGAAGAAGACAGATTACCTGCTACTTATGCTAACTTTTTAATTATCAATAAAAAAGTATTGGTTCCGTTTTATAACTCAAAAAAAGACGAAGAAGTTAAAAAGATAATGGCAGAGCTCTATCCTGATCGTGAGATAGTTGGAATCAATTGTTTACCTTTGATCAAACAGCATGGTTCATTGCATTGTATCACCATGCAGTATCCTAAAGAGTTTGTAAAATAGATTAATCATGAAACAAGATAAATTAATAGTGGGTGTTATTCAGCAATCGAACGTTGATTCGGTTAATGATAACTGTAAATTATTGGATCGTAATATACGTGATTGTGCTGCAAAAGGAGCGCAATTGGTTGTACTACAGGAATTACATAACAGCCTTTATTTCTGTCAGCACGAAACAGTTGATTATTTTGATTTGGCTGAACCTATTCCCGGACCATCTACCGAGTTTTATGGAAAGTTGGCAAAAGAGTTAGGTATTGTTTTAGTGACTTCCTTATTCGAAAAACGTGCTGCCGGATTATATCACAATACTGCCGTTGTTTTTGAAAAGGATGGATCCATTGCTGGCAAATACCGAAAAATGCATATCCCTGATGATCCCGGCTTTTATGAAAAATTTTATTTTACTCCGGGAGATCTTGGTTTTGAACCTATAGAAACATCTGTAGGTAAGCTTGGAGTTCTGGTTTGTTGGGATCAGTGGTATCCGGAGGGAGCCCGTTTGATGGCATTGAAAGGAGCTGAATTATTGATTTATCCAACCGCAATTGGTTGGGATGTTAATGATACTTCGGATGAACAGGATCGTCAGTTGGGAGCATGGACAATTGCACAAAGAGCTCATGCTGTTTCTAATGGTTTACCAGTGATTGTTGCTAATAGAACCGGACACGAAATTGATCCGACTGGTCATTCTGATGGAATACAGTTTTGGGGAAACAGTTTTGTAGCAGGTCCTCAAGGCGAAATTTTAGCGCAGGCTCCGGCCAATGAACATTGTAATCTTATACTGGAAGTTGATCTGAAGCGAAGTGAAGATGTACGTCGGATCTGGCCATTTTTAAGGGATAGAAGAATTGATGCTTATGGCAACATTATCAAAAGATTTATTGACTAAAATTTAAACCATCATATCTGAATTTAAAATCTACGAAAAGAATGAAACAGTTAAGTTATTTATTTATTGTTTTGAGCATTATGGTTACATCATGTCAAAATTCAAGTGAAAAGGAAAAAAATCCTTTTTTTGAAGAATATACTACAGAATTTAAGGCGCCTCCATTTGATTTGATTAAGGAGATACATTATTTGCCTGCTTTTAAAGAGGGTATTGAGCAACAAAAAAAGGAGATTGATGCAATAGTTAAAAATGAAGATGCTCCTGGTTTTGAGAATACGATCCTTGCTTTTGATAAGTCAGGTTCATTATTAACTAAAGTTGGCAGTGTTTTTTATAATGTTAAAGAGACAGATAATAATGATGAACTTCAGGCTATTGCCCGTGAAGTTACACCTCTGATGACTCAGCATCGCGATAATATCTCTATGAATATGGAGCTTTTCCAAAAAGTGAAAGCTGTGTATGATCAAAGAGAGTCTTTGGGATTAACCTCTTCTCAGATCAGGGTTGTTGAGAAATATTATAGAGATTTTGTGAGAAATGGTGCAGAATTGGATGCTGATGATCAGGAAAAACTGAAAAAGCTGAATGAGCAGCTTGCCATGCTTCAATTAAAATTTGGGGAACATCAATTGGCCGAAACAAACAAAAATTTTAGTCTGATTATTGACAATGAAGCCGACTTAGCTGGACTACCGTCTGGTGTTGTTGAGGCAGCTGCGCTTACTGCAAAACAAAATGGTCAGGAAGGTAAATGGATGTTTACATTACAGAAGCCAAGTTTGATTCCTTTTCTTCAGTATGTTGAGAATCGTGATTTGAGAGAAAAAATCTATCGCGGATATTTCATGCGTGGTAACAATAACAACGAATTTGATAATAAAGAGATTGCTGTTCAGATGTCTGCAATCCGTGCTGAAAGAGCTAATTTATTGGGATATAATACTCATGCTGAATACGTGATTGATGATAACATGGCCAAAACACCTGAGAAGGTTTATGAATTTTTAAATCAGCTTTGGGTGCCAGCTTTGGAAAAATCAAAAAATGAGCTGAAAGAGATGCAAGCTATTATTGATGCAGAAGGAGGCGATTTTGATTTGCAGAGTTGGGATTGGTGGTATTATGCCGAAAAGCTGAGAAAAGCCAAATATGATCTTGATGAGTCGCAAATAATACCTTATTTCAAGTTGGACAATGTTCGTGATGGCATGTTTTGGGTGGCAAACCAATTATATGGAATAACTTTTTCATCCATTAACAGTGTTCCGGTTTATAATCCGGAAGTTGAAGTATTTGAGGTTAAAGAAGCTGATGGTTCACATCTTGGTTTGTTGTATCTTGATTATCATCCGCGTGACAGCAAAGGACCAGGAGCTTGGTGTACAGGTTTTCGGGAATCGATTACTCGTGATGGTGAGAAGACAGCTCCTCTGGTATCGATAGTTTGTAATTTTACAAAACCAACAGGAGATACTCCGGCATTACTAAACTTTGATGAAGTGTCAACCCTGTTTCATGAATTCGGGCATGCTTTGCATGGATTGTTCACAACAGGTGAATATAAAAGAACGGCTGGAGTTGTGCCACAGGACTATGTGGAATTACCATCACAGATTATGGAAAACTGGGCTGCCGAACCAGAAGTATTAAGGCATTACGCGAAGCATTACGAAACAGGAGAGGTTATACCTGATGATTTGATTCAGAAAATCCAAAATAGTGGCCATTTTAATCAGGGTTTTATAACAGTGGAATATCTGGCTGCATCAATTCTTGATATGGATTGGCATAGTTTAACAACTGAAACTAAAGTTGAAGATGCTCTTCAATTCGAAGAAGCTTCAATGGACAAAATTGGTTTAATAGATGAAATAATCCCTCGTTATAGAACTACCTATTTTGGACACATTTTTGATGGCGGATATTCAGCAGGTTATTACGTATATATTTGGGCTGCAGTGCTTGATTCGGATGCTTTTGATGCCTTTAAACAATCTGGAGATTTGTTTAATCCTGAGTTGGCAGCTAAATTTAGAAAGTACTGCTTATCAGAATGTGGAGAAGATGAAGGAATGGTTCAGTATGTTAAATTCAGAGGACAAGAACCTACTGTTGATGCGCTTCTTTCAAAGAGAGGATTGAACTAAGAGAAGAATTTAAAATAAAGAAAAGAGGATTGATAATAATTTGTCAATCCTCTTCGTTTTTTAGTAAAAGTTGTCATCCTTATTAAATGAATGCATTGGGATAGTGTAGCATAAATTAGGAGGGTGACAACTTTTAATTTTTAATCCAGTCAATTATTTCCTGATCGTAAGGTTTGGTTTTTGGAGCAATTACTTTAGCAATGGTTCCATCTGTATTAATAAGGTATTTCTGAAAATTCCACTTTATCTCACTATCTTCAAAGTTATTAAGATCTTTTGTGGTCAGCCATTTATATAATGGGTGCATATCTTCTCCTTTAACCGATATTTTAGACATGATGGGAAAAGTAACACCATAATTAACGCTACAAAAAGTCTTTATCTCACTGTTTGTTCCTGGTTCTTGTCCTAAAAAGTTATTGGCCGGAAATCCAATAATGATAAAATTATCTCCACCATATTCTTTATAGAGCTCTTGTAATTGCTCGTATTGAGGAGTCAAACCACATTTACTTGCTACATTCACCACCATTACTTTTTTGCCTTTTAATTCAGCAAGATCAAATGATTTGCCATCAATATCTTTTACAGTAAAGTCATAGAACGATTTACTTGTCTGTCCGGTCATAGCCAACGTAAGTGATAAAAAAAGTGTTAGAGTTAAAATAATTCTGTACATAATCAGTTTATAATGTTTGTAATTCAGATATATAACAATCATGTTGAGGAAAGGTTTGGACAGAGATATGAATGTTTTAAACTACCTATTCCTTTTCTCTGATGAAAGGTACAAATCTCACTGTTAAAAGGCTTTGCTGCTTTATTTTACCATTTTTTTTAATGTATAAATTTAAGTGTTGTGTGTTATTAACAGGACCTACTGGTATAATTAATCTGCCATTTTCAGCCAGTTGATCCAATAAAGGTTCGGGTACTTTATCTGGAGCAGCGGTTACAATAATAGCATCAAAGGGTGCATGTTCTGGCCATCCGTTATAGCCATCACCTTGCCTGCAAAACACATTGGTGTATCCACCTGTTTCTAATTTGTGTTTACTAACAATCGACAACTCTTTTACGATCTCAATGGTAAATACACTGTCAACAATTTGAGATAAAATGGCTGACTGATATCCACTGCCGGTTCCAATCTCAAGCACTTTATCCTTGCTGTTCAAATTCAGTTTTTCAGTCATGAATGCAACAATATATGGTTGAGAAATAGTTTGGTTGTAACCAATAGGAAGTGGACAATCGAAATAGGCTTTGGATTTGTGTTTTTCGGGTACAAAAAAATGGCGTGGTACATTTAGCATTGCTTTGATAACCTCAGTATCAGTTATTCCTCTGTCAATTATCTGTGTTTGTACCATTTTTTCTCTCATATCTACTTCATTTAATTGAAGTTGGAGTGTGTTTAGTATTATGACTATTAATATTAGTTGCATAAATAAAAATCCGGGCATGTTTACCCGGATTATTTTTTTGTGTTATGATTTCATATGTTCAAAATGATCTTTGACTTTTGCAATCAATTGCTTTTGTGTCAATTTATCTGAGTTTTCTATGGCAATTAGTTTATTATGAAAGTTATGGTGTTTCTTTAGTTCCTTTTCGAATAGATTTTTAGTTTGAGATGGTCCGAAAATAAAAATATTGGAAGCATCTTCAAGGTTGTGAATGATCTCTTCAAAATAATGATGCAGTTGATGTTTCTTTCTGTTGGTTTGTTTCTTACTGGGGTTTACCTGCATCGAACCAAGCCTTGAGAAATCTTTGCCTTCACCCGGAAAACGGGTTCTGCTTTCAATGTCTGATTCAATAGTTTTTACGGATTGATTGCCGTTGTTTAAATCAACCAGGATAGCTTTGGTTGAGTTTAACCAAATTCCAATTTCTCGTTTCATAAAGATGAAAGTTTAAAATAATAATTAATCAAGCGGGTGTTGTGCGTTGTTTTTATAAGGTGCTGATACATGGCTTTGTACAATTACCCATTTCGAATCTCTTTTTTCCATAACCCCTGTGTGTCTGAATCCCTCAAGATTAAATGGTTCGCCTTTGGTTTCGTAGCAGGTGTCAAGCAGCTGTGAATACCAGGCTACATCTCCTGATTGACTCAGGCTTATGTGTGTGTCTTTTGCTGTTATGGTATATCCCTTGCGGTCGGTAATAGCCGCTTCCATCCACGAATAGAAGTCTTTCCAGCCATACCATATTTCATCCAAATCGGTTCCAATATTTACAAGGTCGCTGTTGTGGGCAAAAGTTGTTGCGAAAGTATATAGATCTCCTTCTTCCTGAGCCCGCAACATTCTACTTAAAGTGTCCTTAATAGGAGCTACCTTTTCCGAATCTCTGATTTGTGCATTCAGTGTATTCATGGTGTCGGTTTTTGAGGTTAGTAACATCTTTAATCTTCCTTATTCAGTCTTTCACTTGTCTTCCGGATGGTTAATTAAGTTACTAAAAAGCGATAGCGGTGTCAATACAAAAACTATAGTTCTTAAGGTCTGGCTTTTTTTGTTTCTTTGTACAAATTTTTTAGTTGGTATGCCAAGATATTTTATGGAAATGGCCTATAACGGGCAGAACTATCATGGGTGGCAGATTCAGCCCAATGCTATAAGTGTACAGGAAGTTATTAATGATGCGCTGTATAAGGCTATTCGAGAGGAGGTTAATGTTGTTGGAGCTGGTAGAACGGATACGGGTGTCCATGCATCTTATTTTGTGTGCCATTTTGATTGTGAACAGATAATTGGTGATACCGATTTTATTCTACACCGATTGAACCGGATTCTTAGAAATGATGTGGTGGTTTATACTTTATTTCCTGTAAATGATGACGCTCATAGTCGTTTTGGTGCTGTTTCGCGAACATATCATTATTATCTTAAACCATTCAAAACTCCATTCTTTAATGATATAGCCTATAGACCAACATTTAATGTGGATATAACAAAGATGAATGAAGCTGCCCGTAAATTGTTTGACTATACTGATTTTACAAGTTTTAGTAAGCTGCATACCGATACTAAAACCAATAATTGTAAGATCATGCAGGCTCAGTGGGTCGACAAAGAAGATATGTTTGTTTTTGTAATCAAAGCCGACCGTTTCTTACGAAATATGGTGCGAGCCATTGTGGGTACATTACTGGAAGTGGGGCGTGGTAAAATGTCGATTAATCAGTTTTGCGAAATTATAGAAGCAAAAGACAGATCAATGGCAGGTACTTCAGTTCCACCTCAGGCTTTGTTTTTGGTTGATGTTGAATATCCTGAGGAATTGTTTCAGCCGATTAAAAAGAAACCTCCCGTGCAGGTTGATTTATAGATCGTTCCAGATTGCCCACGAAGCTTCTGCTTGTAAGTGAAGCATTTCCAGTCCATTTTTAGTGGCAGCACCATTTTTTGCTCCCATCTGCATAAATTTCGTGTTCTCGGGATTGTAAGTTAAATCAAAAAGCAGGTGGTTTTTACCAATACAATTGTAATCAATATCCGGGCACTCATCAATATTAGGATACATACCAACCGGAGTGGAATTAACAATTACCTTATATTCATCTAGAATATCAGGTGTAAGAGAGGAGTAATTAATTAGATTATCAGTATCCTCTTTTCTACTGACATATTTATATTCCAAGCCAAGCATCTCAAGGGCGTGAGCTACGGCTTTTGCTGCACCACCTGTTCCCAATACCAAAGCTTTTTTATGATGATCTTTTATAAATGGTAAAATTGAATTTTTAAAACCAATCAAATCGGTATTATAACCTTTAAAGTAGGGTTTCTTATCTTTCCAGGTAATTTTTATGGAATTAACAGCTCCTACTTTTTCTGCTGTTACATCCAATTCATTGAGGTACTGAATAACTTTTTCCTTGTATGGAATGGTAACAGATAATCCTGCTATATATGGATGATGGTCAATCAGGCTTGGAAATTCTTCAATTGTTGGTATTTCAAAATTCAGGAAACGGGCGTCAATGTTCTCATTTTTGAATTTAGAAGTGAAATATTTGTACGAAAAAGATTGAGCAAGAGGATAACCGATCAGACCAAAAGTTTTCATGACTATGCGTTTTGATTTTTTTTATTGGCAATTAATTCAGTTGCAACAATGCTTGCTATGCCTAAAATAATAAAAAACAAGGCCAAAAGAAAGCTCAAATTCATATCTGGAAAATTATAATCGTAGCCAACTGTTTTGATTTTATCACCAAATATTTTGGTAACAGGTTCCTTCCATGGCCAAAGCACTCCCAACGATCCCGCAATAAAACCAGTCAGCAAGGCAATGGTTTGATTATGATATTTTTTCAATAGCCACGACAGAAAATGAGAAAAAGCGATTAATCCAACGCCTGCCCCTAATCCAACTGGGAAAAGTACCTTCAGATTCAATTCACTTACAGCATTAATCATTACCAATTGATAATTACCTAGTAGAATCAAAACAAATGAACCTGAGAGTCCGGGGAGTATCATACTGCATATAGCAATAACTCCGCAGATAATCAGGTAAATAAATGAGCTGTTTTCGGATGCGGGTGTTAAAACAGAGATTGCAATTGCTACTCCAGTTCCAACTAACAGACTTATAATACTGGATATATTCCAGTTTTTCACCGTTTTGCCTACGAAGTATACAGATGCCAACACCAGACCAAAGAAAAATGCCCAGATATAAATTGGATGATTTTCGAAAAGGTATTTAAAAAGCTTGGCCAGTGAGATTATAGCTAATCCAATACCGGCAAATAATGAAACCAGAAAACCAAGATCTATATGATTGGCAAATTCTTTAAATTTTCCTGAGAATAGCAGTTTTATTGCAGTAACATCAAATGACTTAATGGCATTTATCAGGCGTTCGAAGATTCCTGTAATTAAGGCAAGAGTTCCACCTGAAACACCCGGAATAACATTTGCTGCTCCCATGGCTGCTCCTTTTAAGGCAGTTTTTAAATAAAAAGTAATGTTAGGCATACTCATAAGTAGCTTATATATGGTATTGTAAAAGTTAAGGCAGAATTGACTTGAATTCAGGGATGGATTGTAAAGTGGGTAATTCCTCCAATAAATAGCTTAATAATGTGGAGTCTAAATCCAGTGCTGTTTTTAATTCTTCAACCGCATTGTCTGTGTCATTCAAATATTGATAATGAATGATAACAGCCAAATAACTAACAGCTGCAATATCAGGGTATTGTTCTTTTAATTCTACTAAGAACTGTTTAGGGATAAAATCCTTGTCCAATCCCATTTTCAGTTTAATCAACTCAATCCATCCGGTTAGCTCTTCAGGATCAATATTTAATCCATTTTCAAGACTGCGGGTTGCATCCTCAGCCTGGTCTAATTCAAATAAACCACGGGCATGTGCAAACCAGTAATCGGCATTCATTGGATTAATGGATATGGCCTGATCAATGGCCTGCAGTCCGTTTTTGAAATCCTCTTTTTCCATCAGGGCTGTTCCAATGCCATACCAGGCATCACCGCTTTCAGGTAGTTCTTTTGTTACCAGGCGATAAAAGCGAATTGCCATATCATAGTTCCCAAGTTGTTCCCAGCAATCAGCAATGTATTGATAGGTAAGAACTACATCTTTAATCAGACTTACATGTTCTATATATGCATCCAGAGCCTCAGCAAAACATCCTTTATGTGCCAGGCTATTACCTTTGTTAAAGTATGCCTCGCTATGATATGGGTTAATGGCTAAGGTAAAATCATATGCCTGACTGGCCTCAATAAAACGATCTTCCTTATTATATAAAATACCAATGTTGTACCAGGCATTTTCTGAGAAAGGATCTATCTCAAGAAGCTTCTCGTAAATGCTGATGCTTTTGGTTCTTTCTCCTATTTTATCAAGTGCAAAAGCCAACTCAAATAAAGCGTTGGTATTATTAGGGTATTTTTGTATCAATTCTTCAAGAAAATATACAGCTTCAGTATAAACTTCTGATTGATTTAAATTATATGATATTTCAAGCAAAATATCTTCTTCGTCATCAAACGCAAGGTTAACAGCTTTTTTAAAATATTTAACCGCTTTGGCAATGTCATTCTTTTGAAGCAGTACCCATCCCATGGTGATGAAAACTTCGGTATTGGTGTTTTCAATCGGAGCAACCTGTAATAATAAATCAAGGGCTTCGTCCAAGTGATTGTCATCGGCCAAAAGACCAGCTTTTTTCACAAGGAGGGTGGTGGATTGAGGGTGTTGTCGCAATCCTATTTGAAGTATCTGTTCAGCTTGTTTAAGCAAACTTTTTTCCAGATAGAAATCAAAAATATTTTCAACCTGATGAACATCGAAGTAAACTTCTTTGTCAGTACTGATCATTCTTTCAAATCGTTCTACTGCCTCAAGTACATCATCATGGTTTGTGTGCAAGAAATCCTGCATATATTTAATCATTGTTTATGCAACAAAAATATTAAATAATTCAATTATTACAATTCAATGGTATTGAATTATACTAACAGTTTATTAACGATTTATTGAGTGTGAATTACCCCAAAAAACAAAAGCCTCAAAAGAGGCTAGTGCATTGGGGATATTTAACATTAAGGAGTGTTTAAAAAAAAGAGGCTGTACTAGGGTTGGGTATCAGCCTCCTTGCCTGAAGAGAAATTGCACCTTTATCGCCAAAACACTAGAATTGTGCACTTTAATCTTACAAGCGATCGCCTGGGGTTGAAATGAAGTTAGAACGAAAATGTGTTCTACATTTCAGTTCGTTCTGCAAGTGTTAAGAAATCGCCATTTTCTTGAGTGGGTCACTCTTCATTTTACCTTGGCAGTAATTTAATGAATTTGAAAGTTTAAACTTTCTGTCCGGTTAAGCTTAGTTGTGTGTACTATTTGCATTTTCCGGTATTTGCCTTTGCAAACCGCAGAATGAATTTACAATTGATGTGCCATGTTTTGTAATGGTAATGATATCAATGTGTTAGTTAAATTCATGGTGTTCTGTCACCTGCTAATCTTTGTTCGGTTATGATACAAGTGCTTGTTCGAAATCGGGCAGTCAGATTTTAGATTACAAAATTTGAGACTCATTTTAAAGGTTTGAGTTATCTACATTGAACCCAGAAGCAGAAGTAGAATACCTGTTAAAATACCAGTGAGGTAGATTGCTTTTTGTTTGATATTTTTTTCCTTAAACAGGATAGCGCCGAATACAAAAGCAATAATTACACTTCCTCTGCGAAGGGCAGAAATTACAGAAATAAGTGCTTCGGGATTGCTTAATGCATAAAAATATGCAAAGTCGGCAATTACCAGCATTATTCCAACCAGAGGTATACTCCAACGAAATTTAAAAGGACTGTGTTTTGAACGCTGTGGATACCATACTAAATATACAATTGGAACCATTAAAAGAGCCTGATAAACAGAAAACCAGCTTTGCACAGCCATGCGGTCGAGGTTGGTCATCAGATATTTATCATACAAACCACTTGCAGCGCCGGTAAGGGTTGCCAGAATAATAAACCAAAACCATTTATTGTTTTTTAAAGAAAGACCTTCTAGTTTACCAATGGTTGAAAAAAGATAGAAAAAAGCAAGAGTTATGATTAATCCAATCCATTGAAGCATATTTAGTTGTTCACCAAAAATTAAAATAGCTCCGATTAAAGTCCATAAAGGCCCAGTAGCTCTGATTGGACTTACAACAGTTAATGGTAGATGTTTTAATGCAAAAAAGGAAAAGATCCATGAGGTGAGAACCAAAACTGCCTTGGCAAAAATGAAAAGATGAGTTTTTCCGTCAGCATGAGGAATAAAGAGTAAATCGCCTTCATTTAAAATTCCATTATTGGATAAAATAAAAACGGGAAGAAATAAAAATGCAGAAGACATGGTGCTTACTAATAATACTGGAAATACAGCATTATCGTTAACCGATACTTTCTTCAAAACATCATAAATACCTAAAAAGAGGGCAGAAACAATAGCGTATAAAAACCACATGGTCAGAAAAAATTTTCGCAAAACTAATGCTTTTAAGTGGAGTGCGAAACGTTCGTAAGATTTCTTAACGTTAATTTGATGGCAACATTCAGTGTTGTTTTTGCAAAGCTTAACGGAAATATTTATCTTGGTATAAAACACCTTGTTATGGATTATGTACTCATAAAGAATGGTAAAATTATAAGTGATGATGAGGTGGTGGAGAGCGATTTGTTAATTGGCAATAATAAGATTGTTGCTATTGGTAATGGTTTGGAAAGACCTGAGCCTGAAACTCCTGTGATTGATGCTGGAGGAAAATATCTGTTGCCTGGAGCTATTGATACAAGTATATCTTTTGGTGAGTTGTGTCAGGTAGAGAGTGATATACAGGTGAGATTTAATCAGGCTGAAGTGATGGGTGGAACAACAGCCATTATTGAGACAATGATGCCAGGTTATTCATTAAATGCTACTAGTGAATTAATTAATCGACGGAATAAAAAGTTTTTTGTTGTACCTGATTATAGTTTTCATCTTGCATTGCAGGGGTGGGAAGGGATGACGGCGAAAGATATTGATTATTGCTATTCGCACGAGGGGATTACATCATTCTTTCTTCAGTGGCCCTTATTGGAATCATACAGCCAGGCAAAGCTTGATGAATTATTACAGGTAATTGCTTATTTCGATTTGGTTATTGTACTTGAAATGCAGCAGCCTGAAATAATAGGGTACGGTCATCCGGAATTGGATGTGAAATACAAGGAGTCGATCGATGAGCACTTGAGGCAATTCAGATTTATTATTAGTAAAATTATTAAGTACGGATGTCGGTTATGTCTTCTTGGACTGAGTTTTAAGGAGCAATTGGATATAATTGATGAATTTAAGGAGTATGGACTGATTACAGCGGAATTAGTTTTTCCATATAATATTGGAGGGCAGGATCGGTATGAAGTCAATGAGGACTCTATTTTCTCAGGTTTTTCACTGGCTAATCGTTTAACATTAATACCAACTGATAAATTATGGGAGCTGCTACATGAGCCTCATTATTTTTTAGCCCGTCCTTTAATAAATTTATCAGGAGAAGGAATTGTGAAAGACAGTCAGGTTAATAATCGGCCTGATGAGTTTTTTTTATTGAAGAATTTTCTTTCAGTTGTTTATACTGCCGGTGTTGTTGAAGGAAATATTACTATTTCAGAATTTGCTTCAATTGTTTCTGGCAGGCAGTCAAAATTATTTGGTCTTTATCCTAAAAAAGGTGTATTGAAGATAGGAGCAGATGCTGATATCGTAATCTGGGATCCTGATTTTGAGAGGAATTTATATTGTAATTTTCCTGTAGGAATGAAAGGTGAAAGTAAGAGTATAAAGCTGCATGGTCGCCCTGATTTTGTTTTTGCCCGGGGTAATATGGTTTATGATGGGGAAAATTTTACTAAAGAAGGTTGTTGTGGTAAATATTTATATAGAAGTCCTGTTTAATGATAGGTAATGAGTAGCATTTATTTATAAATTATTACCATCATTTAAAATAATTATATTTGCCTTGCAAAACAAATTCTATGACATCAGGCGAGAAAAGCAATATATCAATGGCGCATCAGCCTCACAAAGGTAAATCAAGCGATAATCTATTTGACTTAAAAAGGATTCTATTTCTTCTCAGAAAAAACTGGTATTTATTTCTAATATCATTACCTCTTTGTATCGGTTCGGTGTATATTTATCATCGTTATACTGTGCCGGTTTACCAGGCGCGTGCCACACTTTTATTGAAAGGCGATGACCAGCGTTCAATTACCCGTTCTGAATTAATCGAGGGCTTTGGACTATCACCCGAAGCAAGAAGTGTAGAAAATCAAATGTTCGTTATTAAATCAAAAAAGCTTGTTAAAAAGGCTATTGATCGTCTGGATTTTGGAGTTACCTATATGATTGAAGGTAATTTTAAAGATAGTGAACTATATTATAGTAAACCATTTGTGGTGGAATTTGATTCTTTGCATCCTCAATTATTAAATACACCAATTAAGGTCAGTTATATTTCGAACGATGAAGTCAATGTAAATGTTGAATCAGAAGGTGGACAGCTTTTTATTTATAATGGTGAGAAGCGAGCAGGAAGCTCTGGTCCGGTTAAGTTTGAGCAGAATGTAAAGTTCGGAGAATGGATAACAAATAATCATTTTTCATTTCGAATTTTACCTTCATCTTATTCTTTTACAAATGATAAAGTGTATCACTTTGTATTCAATACTAATGATCAGTTAGCGAATCAGTACAGGTCGAGGTTAGGGGTGAGTGCCTACCGCGAAGGATCTAGTATTATTTATATATCAGCTACAGGAACAAGCCATGAAAAATTGACTGTGTTTTTAGATGCCTTGTGCGAAGTTATTCTGGAGTATAATCTGGAACAAAAAAATAACATGGCAACTCGTTCATTGGCTTTCATAAATGCGCAGCTGGAGAATATTTCAGATACATTGGATAAGGTACAAAATAGCTTACTGAAATATAGAAAAGACAACCGGTTTATGGGACCTTCTGAGTTTTCGCAACGGTTGGCGGAGCAATATTTTGATGCTGAGAAAGAAGTGAAAATGTTGGAAATGCAACAGTCGTATTATAAATTTTTGCAGGACAATCTTGATAATGCTTCCGATATAGAGGAATATATGTTACCGGCAGTGAATGATGAAAATACAGGGTTTATTAATCAGTTGGTGATGCAATTGATATCTTACGAAGAGGAAAAGGAGATTCTTTTAAGTGCTGTAGAAAAGAATAATCAATATCTGAGAAGTTTGGAAAGTAAGATAGAGGTTACCAAGGAAAATCTGCAAAAGGGAATAAATCAGGTACTAAGAAGTCTGGATCTTGAGCAACAAAAATATCACAACAAATTAAAAGATATTGTGGTAGATATGGATCAGTTGCCTGATTTAGAGAAGACTTATTTAAAAATTGAAAGAACCTATAAATTAAACGACGCTATTTATACGTTTTTACTACAAAAACAATCGGAGACTCAAATTGCCAAAGCTAGCAATGTTCCTGACAATGAAATTATTGATAGTGCCAGTATATCGGCAATCATTTCACCGACTAAAAAGAGTAACTATCAAAAAGGATTTCTTCTGGCTTTGGTTCTTCCTTCTGCTTTTATTGCTTTAAAAGAATTTTTGAATACCAAGGTTCGAAATAAAGATGATGTGCATTATTTAGCTCCCGGGTTATCAATTGTTGGAACGGTTGTGCACAATAAGGATGGTGTTAATAATGTGATAAATGATTATCCGCATTCGGTGATAAGTGAATCATTCAGGGCTATTCGTACAAAATTGAAGTACATGAATAATGATCATGATGCTAAGGTGATTACATTAACAAGTACCAATACCGGAGAAGGAAAAACTTTTTGTGCTGAGAATCTGGCCTCCGTGTTTGCTATATCTGGTAAAAAAACAGTTTTGCTTGGTTTTGATTTGCGCAAACCTCGATTAAGTGCTTTATTTCAGCTAATCGATAAGCCTGGTTTGTCAAACTATTTGATTGACGAAGAACATGTTGAAAATATTATATATTCAACAGATTACAAGAATCTTTATGTTGTTCCTGCAGGACCGATTCCTCCTAATCCAAGTGAATTATTATCAGGTGGTGGGCCAAAAGAGCTATTTGCATACTTGAGAAAGCATTTCGATGTAATCGTTGTGGATTCACCGCCTATAGGATTGGTGGCTGATGCAAGGATGTTGATGCAGGAGTCTGATTTTAACCTTTTTGTGGTTAGAGCTAATTATACACTTAAAGAACACATGTCATTAACCATTGAAAATTTAATGGAAGAAGATGTTGCTAAAATTGGAATTCTACTGAATGATGTATCATTAACCGAGAGAGGATACGGATATTATTCAGCTGAATATTACAGCGAGCATTATAAGGCTTAACTATTAATTGCGTTTGATAAATTGAGTGAGTTTGCTGAAATTTTTTACAAATAATGAATAGAATCCTCCAACTTGATTATGCTTTAAGGCAAGATAATCTTCTTTTGATTTTTGAATGATATTGGCGAATGATTTGTTGCTGGCTCCACCCATTCTCATATTTACAATGAGTTTGTCTAAAAAGAAGCTTTGTGTTTCAGGATTTGAAAAGAGGCGTAAAATAAAGTCATAGTCGGCAGCAATCTTATAGTTGGTATTGAAGCCTCCTGTTTTCAGGAATAATTCTTTTGAGATATACAGAGTTGGGTGTGCAGGCATCCAGCCTCTTTTTAATAATTGAGGTTTAAAAGTCTGACTTTTCCAATGACGAACGGTTTTGTGTATGTCATTCTCCTGAACGTAATTCAGATTACCGTATAAAGCGTTAATGTTGTTTGTTGAAATAGCAGTAATAATCTCTTCAATAATGGTTTTACTAGCCAGAACATCATCTGCATGCAGGTATCCAATCCAATCTCCGGATGCCATTTTTAAACCTTTATTCATGGCATCATAGATGCCGGTGTCTGGCTCACTAATCCATTGGCTTATTATGTCTTTGTTCTCTTTTATTATTTCTATAGTATTGTCAGATGAGTTTCCATCTACAATAATGTATTCAATGTTATTAATTGCACTTTGTTCTCTTATACTATTGATTGTTGTTTCAAGAGTTGAGGCACTGTTGTATGTAACAGTAATAATGCTGATCTGCATATTGAAAGGTTGCTGTTAAGAAAAATAATATAACTGAATGTCTTTTTTTATAGCATCTTTCGCTTGCTTAATGTGGAAAGAGACCTCATTACTGTTTCGTTCCAGTATTTTTTGAGAAAGCTCAATTGAAGGAGCATCTGGTTTCACTTCGCCTGAACAAGTATTAATTAATTTGATGACTTCATCGCGCGATTTGGTTATTAACTCCCATGTTTTTACAGGTAAATAGATCTGCATTGCCAGGTTGTGCTCAAATTCTGAGCGAATATTCTTTAATAATAACGCATGTAGCTGAAGGTTTGTTAGTCCTTGTTTCTGTTCGCGCAGAATCATAGTTTCAGGATTTATTCTTTCCAGTAAAATGGTCAGGCGCTCATATGCTTGTATCTTAAGTGGCAAAACTTCTTTTTGCATAGCAATGGAGAGTTCAATTTGTCTGGTTTTAATATTTTGCTTTAAAAACCAGTTGACCAAAACCAGTATGGGAATTCCAATCATTAAATAAGGAATTGCCTGGTAGATGATTAATTGCCAATCGATCATTATGTAAAGTTTAAGTGTTTAAATAAATGTTCTAAATCCATAAGAATGATTTAATTACTTCTGAATTGCAATTGCAGAAATTTTTCAACTTATAATTTATTGCAATTATCTGGTAAAAAACAACAATTAATAATAATTTCAATCTTGTGGACTTGTAATTTTTACTTAGTTTTGTATAGAATTCGCTGCAAGATAGAAAATGTTTTCGGATTGCAGGATACTAAAATTATTGTATAATTTTTCAGTTAACTGGGTTAATAAAACGCAATCGATTTATGGAAGCTTTACAAATTTCGGACAGGATTAATCGTTTGTCAGAATCACAAACTATTCTGATGAATCAAAAAAGCAAGGAATTACAGGATAAAGGAGTGGATGTTGTAAATCTTACTCTTGGAGAGCCTGATTTTTATACCCCTGATCATATTAAAGATGCCGCAATCGATGCTGTTAATAAAAATTTCACTAAATACCCTCCGGTTCCCGGTTATCCGGCACTTAAGAAAGTAATTTGTGAGAAACTGAAAAAGGACAATGGTTTGGATTATGATCCGGCTCAAATAGTTGTTTCAAATGGTGCCAAACATAGTCTTGCCAATGTTTTGCAATGCCTGATAAACAATGGAGACGAAGTTATTGTTCCCGCTCCTTATTGGGTAAGTTACATTGATCTGATTAAATTATCTGAAGGTATTCCGGTGGTTATTGAATCAAGTGTGGATACCGATTTTAAAATAACACCAGATCAGTTGGATAAAGCGATTACAGCAAAAACAAAAGCTGTAATGTTTAATTCACCATCTAATCCATCAGGTAGTGTTTATTCCCGAGCTGAAGTAGAAGCTTTGGCTGAGGTTTTAAAGAAATATCCTGAAGTTTTGATCATTTCAGATGAAATTTATGAGAAGATCAATTATGTTGGTGAACATGCCGGTTTTGCTGAAGTTGATTATTTAAAAGACAGAACCATATTAATAAATGGAGTTTCAAAAGCTTATGCAATGACAGGTTGGCGTATTGGCTACATAGCTGCGCCACTAGCTCTTGCTAAAGCAACTTCGAAACTACAAGGGCAGTTTACTTCAGGTGTTTGTGCCATTGCACAAAAGGCTGCCGAAGCTGCTATTGGAGGAAGTCAGGAATGTGTTGAAGAGATGCGCGAAGCATTCTTGAAACGTCGTGACATGGTATTGGACTTAGTGAAAGATATACCTGGTTTTAAAGTGTCAATTCCTGATGGAGCTTTTTATATCTTCCCTGATTTAAGCTATTATTTTGGTAAGAGTGTAAACGGAAAAGTAATGAACGGTTCAATGGATTTATGTTTGTATCTGTTGGAAGATGCTCATGTTGCTTCAGTGCCAGGGGTTGCTTTTGGTGATGATAGATGTATCCGTTTCTCTTATGCTGCCAGCGAAGAACAATTACGTATTGCTTTTGAAAGAGTTAAAAATGCTTTGGCAGAACTTAAGTAGTTCTGCCTTTTAATATTTCTCAAAAAATTGTTTCTTTGGGTTGCATTTGTAACCGATTGTAACATTTATGGATAAAACTCCACAAAAAACCGTTAACGTAGAAGGAAATATTGTTGATTTCAACAATGTATATATTCGTCAACAGGAGCATTTAATACTGCAAAATGTAAATTTTCAGATTAAACCTGGTGAGTTTGTGTATCTGATTGGTAAGGTGGGAACTGGAAAATCCAGTCTTTTAAAAACTATGTATAATGAGTTGCCTTTACAGGAAGGACATGGGTTTGTGGCCGGTTATCATCTGAAAGGGGTTAAAAAGAAACAGGTTCCTTTCCTTCGTAGAAAGATGGGTATTGTTTTTCAGGACTTTCAATTGTTGTCAGATCGGACAGTTTATAATAATCTTCTCTTTGTTTTAAAGGCTACAGGTTGGAAAAACAAAAAAGACATAGATAAACGTATTCGTGAAGTTTTGTCTCATGTTGATATGGTTCACAAAGGCTACAAAATGCCACATCAACTGTCGGGAGGGGAACAACAACGAATCGGAATAGCCAGGGCTTTGTTAAATGAACCGGATTTGATTCTGGCAGATGAGCCAACCGGAAATCTTGATCCGGATACCTCGGATGAATTGATGCTTTTGCTTAGAAGGATCTGTGAAGGTGGTAGAACCGTTATTATGGCAACACATAATTATAATCTGCTTAAAAAATTCCCCGGACGAACAATTCGTTGTGAGGATACCCGATTGAGCGAAAGTAAACAGGAGGAAATAGATTTTAACCTGTTGGATTAATTAACCTGTTGATTTCTTGCTAATAAAAAACCAAGGAGTGTTGCTCAATGGCTGCATCACTTTTTTTATCTTTATCCTGAATGAGGTTTTTATGCACTAATTACCTTGTTTCTACGTTATAGTATTTAATTCGATCATAATATTCTTAAGCCTAAGGCTCATGATGAGAAATATCTTCTTTCTACTATTCATAGGGGTGCTACAATTTAGCTTCGCTCAAAAATCGTTAAAATATCAATCTGTTGAGGAATCATACGAGAAGGGCATGGAGTTATTCAGGCATCAGAAATATGGTTTGGCCAGATTGCAGTTTAATGCTTACGTCGATGCCAATAAAAACAATATGTCGGCCAGAGTAGCTGAGGCTGCATATTTGAAACGTGTTTGTTCGCAGAAGCTTGACAATGGTGATATGCAATATCAATGGGAAGATTACATTAAAAATTACCCATATAGTAATCGTTTACCTTATGCTTACATGCACATGGGCGATTATTTTAAAGACAAAGATAAGTTTCGACAGGCTACAAGATGGTATGAGAAAGTGGATGCCAACGGTTTGGATAAAGAAACAGAGCTTGATTTTAACTTCTCGGCAGGTTATGCTTTGTTTAAGCAGGAAAGGTATGATGAGGCACTTGTCTATTTCAATAAGATAAAGGGACAGGACAATAAGTACTATTCTTCGGTATTGTATTATTACAGTCATATTCAATACGAAAAGGAGAATTATCAGACAGCCCTTGAAGGATTCAAAAAGCTGGAGAATGATAAAGGATTCGAAAAAGTGGTTCCTTTTTACATAGCTCAAATTTATTATTTGCAGGATGATTTTGATAATGCCATTAGCTATGCATTACCAATGGTGAAAGAAGGCACAAAACAACGCCAGGCTGATATGAATCGAATTATTGCTGATTCGTATTATGGTAAAAAAGAATATACAAAAGCAATTCCATATTATAATAAGGCCATTGATTTGGTAGAGCAACCAAGAAGAGAAGACTTTTATCATCTGGGTTTCTGTTATTATTATGGAAAAGATTACGATAAGTCAACAGAGGCTTTGTCGCAAGTTACATCGGCAGAAGATATCATGTCGCAGAATGCTTATTATCATTTGGGAGACTGTTATCTGAAACTTAAGGATAAAAAGCGTGCCCGAGTGGCTTTTGAGGCTGCATCGAAGTATGATTTTGATAAAGATATTCAGGAAGATGCATTGTTTAATTACATAAAACTGAATTATGAGCTTTCCTTTTCGCCTTTCAACGAAATCATCAATTCATTTATGACATTTATTGAATTATTTCCTGAAAGTGATAAAATAGACCAGGCCTATCAGTATTTAGGTCAGGCTTTTCTAACTACCAAGAATTACAGGGAAGCTCTGAATTCGATGGAAAAGATTCAGCGTAAAAATGACGATGTATACAGGGCATTACAACGCGTGGCATATTTCAGAGGTCTGGAATTATTCACGGATCTTAATTTTACTGAAGCCATTGAGTTTTTCGATTACAGTCTGAAGTATGCTGAGTATGATAAAAAATTAAAGGTGGGTGCATATTACTGGAGGGGAGAAGCCTACTACAGAACAGGTAATTATTCTAAATCAATAAAAGATTATCGTGAGTTTATTTACATGCCGGGATCGTATCAAACCAAAGAGTTTCCTATAGCTCATTACAATATTGCCTATTCCTATTTCAAACAAAAAGAATACAGTGAAGCCAATACATGGTTCAGAAAATACATTAATATAACCGACGGAAAAGATCGTGTTATGTATGGTGATGCATTGAACCGATGTGGAGACTGTTATTATGTGAACCGCGATTTTACTCAAGCAATTGCCATGTATACCAAAGCATCTCAGGTTCCGGAAGGATCACCTGATTATGCTTTGTTTCAGAAAGGTTTCTGTTTGGGGTTAGCCAAGGATAATACGCAGAAAGTAAATGTGTTGAAAGATTTGACCAATCGCTACCCTCAATCTCATTATGTTGATGATGCCTTATATGAAATGGGACGATCGTATGTTGCCATGGGTCAGTTGGATAATGCCATTTATAATTATAAAACTATTAAAGAGAAGTATCCAAAAGGAAGTCTGGCTAAGAAGGCAATGTTGCAGCTAGGTTTGGTTTACTATAACGATAATGATCTGGATAACTCAATGGCATTCTATAAACGTGTGGTTAATGAATATCCGGGAACTCCTGAAGCAGAGGACGCTTTGTTGGGAATTCGTAATATCTATATGGATCAGAATAATTTGGATGGATATGTTCGTTACACCGAAAATCTGGGAGGTTTTGCACGACTGGATATTCGTGAGCAGGATTCTTTAACATTTGTAGCTGCCGAACGATTTTACATGAAGAATGACTGTGAGCATGCTATCAAACATTTCGAAAGTTATCTTACAACCTTCCCTGAAGGAAAATTTGTATTGAATGCTCATTTTTATAAGGCAGATTGTCAGTATAGAACAGGAGATTTATCTGATGCATTGAACTCTTATGAGTATGTTGCCGGCAAAGGCCGTAGTTTATTTACTGAAGAGGCCTTATTGCGCATGGGCGAGTTGAATTATCAGCAAGGAGCGTATCGCAAGGCTTTTAATGCATTTGAACGATTGGAGCAGGAAGCCGAAATAGCTGAAAATCGTATTGAAGCCAAAATTGGAGTTATGCGATCGCTAGTCAAGCTTGATTTACCTGAAGAATGTGTGAAAGCAGCTCAAAAGGTGTTGGACGGAGCCAAGATTGCAGATGAAATAAAGAGAGAAGCCAGATATTACATGGCACAGAGCTATGATAAACTAAAGGATAAGGAAAAGGCTTTTGAGAATTACTCGAAGTTGGCAGGTAACACCAAGAGTAGTGAGGGAGCTGAATCCAAATACTGGGTAGCCCAATATTACTACAATCAAGGAGAAAAGGATCGTGCAGAAAAAGAGATATTCGACTACATCGATAAAGGTACTCCACATCAATATTGGCTGGCCCGGAGTTTTATTCTTTTGGCTGAGATCTATCATGATAGAAAAGAAGATTTTCAGGCTCTGCAATATCTGCAAAGTATTAAGGAGAATTATCAGGGAGATGATGACATTCATTCAAGGGCAGATAATTATATAAATGCCTGGCAGGTAAAAGCTGAAACAGAAGCTCCTGCTGATACGATATCTGTTGTTGATTAACTGAATCTGAAAATGAATAAAATGAATTTGATGCAAACAAAATATATCAAGTTAGTACTAGTGGGTTTGGCTTTTGCTTCGTTTAATCTTCATGCACAGGAAGAGATTAACAAAGATGTGAAAGTTGTTCGTGAGTATACACCAACCGTATCTGATGCATTTAAAGTTAATCAAATGCCGGATGTGAAAGATTCAGTTACACTGCGACCCAGCTTTAACTATCGAATCATTAGTACGTCAGTCAATGCCGATTATAAACCAACATTAATAAATCCGGCAAAAATTCAGACAGAACAACGTGAATTATTGTTGAAGTCGTATGTTAAAGGAGGTGTTGGAAACTATAATGCACTCTTGGGTGAACTTGGGTATAATATTCTTGAATCGGAACCTTTTCTGTTGGGATTGAATATCGGACATACTTCATCCTTTGGAAAGCTGAAGCTTGAAGATGGTGAAAGTGCAGATGCTCCAATGAATGATACCTATGCTAACCTTGGGTTTAAGCATTTTTTTGATGATAAAACCTTGAGTGTGGATTTAAACTTTTTGCATAATATCTATCACTATTACGGTTATCAAACATTGGTTGATGAGACGGACTACTACTTGCCGGGTTCAACTGATCCTGTTTTAGGGAGTGATTTGAAGCAGGATGAAAGACAAAGATTATCAGTCTTTGATATGTTAATCGGGCTACAGAATAATGTAAGCGACGATAATAAAACAGTATACAACGCAAATTTTGGTTTTTCAAGTTTTGGGAATGTAACAGGGGTAAAGCAAAACGGTTTTATGCTTAATGGAGCCGTGCGTCATCCGGTTAACGATTTAATATTTTCATTAGAAGGTAAAGTTCAAAGTTTTAAAACCAGTGTTCCTGATACAATCGGAGCGATGTATACTTTTTCAGATCGAAAACTAACTTATATTGAGGCCAACCCTGCTGTACATTTTAATTTTGATAATATAAATGTGAAGGTAGGTATGGTGATTGGTGGTCAGATAGACTCTGAAGATGATCAGTTTTTTGTTGCACCTGATATTCTTGCGAAGTTGACTGTTGTTGAAGGTATTGTGGCTCTTTATGGAGGCTTGAATGGAAATATGAATATCAATGATTATCGTTCAGCTGTATATGAAAATCCATTTTTATCACCCGATGCAAATATCAAATCATCGATGTATGGGTTAAACTTATTTGCCGGTATTGAAGGTAATTTTAGTTCTTCAACCAGTTTCTCTGCCGGAATCGAGTACAGCTTTTTTAATGATGAACATTTCTATGTAAATAAATATTACAGTGATCAGCCAGAGACAAGTAGCTCTTTATTCACATATCAGTACTCTAATCTGTTTGTACCTGTTTATGATGATGGTAATTTACTTAAAGTAAAAGGTGAGCTGTTGTTTCGACCCAAGAAAGAGATAGAATTGTTACTTCACGGAGCCTATAATGGATGGAACCTTGATTCTGAAGCGGCAGCCTGGCATGAACCGGAAGTGGAATTTGGTCTAAAAGCATCATTGAATTTAAATGAATTTATTTCTTTGAATAGTAGCATTGGTTACCTGGGTGAGCGAAAAGCATATGACAGAGAGTTGGATGATTTGCAGAAGACTTTAAATGGTGTTTTTGATATGAATCTGGGTGGAGAATATCGCTTTAGTCGTCAATGGACTTTTTGGGCAAATGTTAATAATATAGCAGCTTCAAAATACTATCAATGGAATGGATATCCATCGCAACGACTGAATATGCAGGCCGGAATTATATATACCTTTTAAGGGCTAAGACTTTTGATCCTAAGGGGTTATAAATAAGCTTGTAATTAAGGTTTTTGATGGGGTAAAAAAACATTCTTTTTGACTCCCCAAAATGGTGATTTTTGCTATATTTGTAGGTCTTCCTTTCGGGAGGATGTTTAAACCGGGTGATCCGGTTTTTTTACGCTTTTCAAAAGTATTTTAAGATGAGTGAAGAAGTAAATGAAAATGTAAATAAGCAGGGCGAATACAGTGCCAGTAGTATTACGGTTTTGGAAGGGTTGGAAGCTGTGCGTAAGCGACCTGCAATGTATATTGGTGATATTGGTGAGAAAGGATTACACCACTTGGTTTATGAGGTGGTGGATAACTCAATTGATGAGGCTCTTGCCGGACACTGTGACGAAATTACTGTCGAAATTTATGAGGATAACTCTATTTCAGTTACGGATAATGGTAGGGGTATTCCTGTTGATTATCACGAAAAAGAAGGTAAATCAGCACTGGAAGTTGTAATGACAGTGTTGCATGCCGGAGGTAAGTTTGATAAAGATTCATACAAAGTATCCGGTGGTTTGCACGGTGTTGGTGTATCCTGTGTGAATGCACTATCAACTATGTTAATAGCAGAGGTTCATCGTGATGGTAAAATTTATACTCAGGAATTCTCAATTGGTAAGCCGGTTACAGATATTACTGAAGTAGGAACCACTGATAAAACAGGTACCAAAGTTACATTTAAGCCTGATGCATCAATCTTTAATGTGACTGAATACAAATGGTCAATTCTGGCGAATCGTTTGCGAGAGCTTGCCTTTTTGAACAGTGGTATTAAAATTCATTTGATTGATCACCGCACACATTCGGAAGACGGAAGTGATAAGGCTGAATTTTTCCATTCAGAAAGAGGTTTGGAAGAATTTGTAGAGTTCATTGATGAAACACGCGAGAAACTGATTGACAATCCAATTCATATCGTAACTGAGAAAAACGATATTCCGGTTGAGATTGCCATCATGTACAATACTTCATTTAACGAAAACATTTACTCATACGTTAACAATATTAATACCATTGAAGGAGGTACCCACCTTACTGGTTTCCGTCGTGGATTGACACGTACCTTAAAAACTTTTGCTGAGAAATCAGGAATGCTAAGTAAGCTGAAGTTCGATATCAATGGTGATGATTTCCGTGAAGGTTTAACTGCTGTTGTTTCTGTTAAGGTGGCAGAGCCTCAATTCGAAGGTCAAACCAAAACTAAACTGGGTAACGGTGAGGTTAGTTTGTCGGTTGATCAGGCTGTTAGTACCATGTTGACGCACTACCTTGAAGAAAATCCAAAAGCTGCCAAAGATATTGTTAATAAAGTAATTTTGGCCGCACAGGCGCGTCATGCTGCACGTAAAGCACGTGAGTTGGTGCAACGTAAGAGTGTTTTGAGTGGCGGTGGATTACCCGGTAAGCTGGCTGACTGTTCAGAAAAAGATCCTGCTCTTTGTGAAGTATTTCTTGTCGAGGGAGATTCGGCGGGTGGAACAGCCAAACAAGGTCGTGACAGAAAATTTCAGGCAATCCTGCCCTTACGAGGTAAGATTTTGAATGTTGAGAAAGCGCTACAACACAAAGTGTTTGAAAGTGATGAGATCAAAAATATATTTACAGCTTTAGGAGTTACCATTGGTACCGAAGAAGACAGTAAAGCTTTAAATCTTGAAAAACTACGTTATCACAAAGTAGTAATCATGACCGATGCCGATGTGGACGGTAGCCACATTACAACATTGATTATGACTTTCTTCTTCAGATATATGAGAGACCTGATTAAAAATGGTTACCTATATATTGCCACTCCTCCGTTGTATCTTTGTAAAAAAGGTAAAAACGAAGCTTATTGCTGGAATGAAAAACAACGTTATGAATTTGTTGAGCAATTTGGTGGGGGTAAAGAAGATAGTGTTCACATTCAGCGATACAAAGGTTTGGGAGAGATGAACGCAGAGCAGTTGTGGGAAACAACGATGAATCCGGAAGAACGTACCCTTCGTCAGGTAACTATCGAAAGTGGTGCTGAAGCAGACAGAGTATTCTCAATGTTGATGGGTGATGAGGTTCCACCACGTAAGCAATTTATTGAAGAAAACGCTACTTATGCAAATATTGATGCTTAAGTAACAATGATATTCTTAAAGAAAGAGGGTGTCCAAAATTGAGGCACCCTCTTTTTATTATTCAAAAAAATGGAGTTCTTCCTTAAATTATTTCATCCAGCTGAGAGCTTATATG
>JAFMVE010000040.1 GCA_025499705.1 Carboxylicivirga caseinilyticus | reverse complement strand
GGAACTGAATTTGCTTCTTTTGCTACAAGTAACGCAAATGCTACAACTTCAGGCACGACTCTTTACGTTAATCATAACGATTTCGTTGAAGGTGCCATATATTATATTACAATTGATCCAGGGTTTATTGTATCTCAAGCGACCAGTGTACCTTTCCAAGGTATCAGTGATGTGAATCAATGGAGATTTACCGCTGTTATATCTGCCCCAGTTTCAACCATTACCCCTACAAATGGAGCAACTCAGGTAAATATTACAGATCCAATCATTGTTGACTTTGACTTACCTGTTCAGAAATTAGATGGAACTGAATTGAATGATTCAAACCTAGCAGATATTATCACTTTTACTCAAGGTGGATTAAGCGTACCATATTCGGCTAAGATAAACACAAATAAAGATCAAATAATCATTACACCAAATGACAATCTTCTTTCTTTCACAAGTTATACGATAGATATCGCAGCCATTGAGAGCATTACGGGTAATATAGAACAAGTTACATCTACAGTTTCGAATTTTACAACTGACAGATTCAGATATTGGACAGGTGCAATCTCTACTGATATAACAGATGATGGCAATTGGAATTCAGCACTTCCTCTTGGCAATTTCAGTGCTATTATACAACAGTCTGCCAGTTTAATGCCTACTATTGATATTGATGCAACATTTAATTCAGTTATTATTGAAGAAGGGGCATCTCTTGAGATCACTAGCATTGGAAGTTTGACAGTAAATAACTTATTAGAGCTTAATTCTTCTAACAATCAAACTGTTGGTAATGGCATATTATTTAATAATGGAACTTTAAATACATCATCTGCAGAAGTTAAAATACATCAAACCATAAGTTCTGAACCATTTGATTATTATATCTCAAGTCCTGTTACAAGTGCAACACCTGAGAACGTTGGGGTAAATGGACAGTCTTTTAAATTTGTACCTAATACCAAATGGGTTCAGATGGGTGTTACAGATCCCTATAATCCCGGAGAAGGATATGTTGTTTGGAGTACATCCGGCACAGAATTAATTTTCTCAGGCACAGTTAACACTAACGAATCATACATTTTTAATTGCTATAGAGAAACTTCTCCATATAACAACTATGGATGGAATCTTCTTGGTAATCCTTACCCATGTGCAATTGATTTAAATTCTCTCGACATCAGTGATAATATGAATTATCACTTTCAATTTAGATTGAACGACACTGGATTACTAGGTATAATAAATGAATCAGGTGATGTTAATTTAAATTCAGATTACCCAACTATTCTGCCAAGCATGCACGCAGTTTGGGTTCAAGTTAATGAGGCTCAAACTCAGGGAAGTGTAATAATTCCAAAATCAGCTCAAAGAAGCTATAATTACACCTATTTAAAATCATCTAAAACACAAGTTCCTTCATTAAAACTGGCAGGGGTAAATAAGGATGGAATTAAGGATGAAACACTTATTGCATTTAATCCGAATGCAACAATTGGATCTGGTAATTACATTTCAGATAAAAAGTTTATGGATTATAACCAATCCATACTGGAACTATATTCTCTGTTAAATGATAAACCTATAGCAATCAACACCATTCCAGAGCAACTAAAAAATCAATCAATTGATCTTGGATACTATGCTCCATCCGCTGGCACTTACAGTATTGATATAGTGAAATTCAATAATATTGAGAATGCAGAAATAGTATTGGAAGATAAAGTGAACTCGTCTGAAACAGTCCTATTAAGTGGCGATACTTACAGTTTTTTCACAGAAAAAGGAACTTATGAAAATCGATTTGTAATACACTTTAATAACACTGCAACGTCAATTTCACAATCGAATGATGAACAAATCAATATTTATAACGACCATAAAAACATTTATATAGAACTTCCAGATTTAATTGATCCAAGCCTTGAAATTTATGATCCTACTGGTAAAATAATATTAAATAATACTCTATATTCTAATACAACAAATAAAATAACAGTTTCAAACAGTGGATTGATCATTGTTAAAATAATTTCTAAAGAAAAAGTCTTTTCTCAAAAACTTTTAATAAAATAACTATCTTTGAACTGTTATTATGAAAAGAAAAAGTAAAAGGACATATTGCAAACCTGAAATGGTAACTTTCGAAATTGACAATGAAATTTCCTTGGTTATGATGACTGATAACAATACTGCTCCAGGAGGTCCAGGTAGAGGGCAAGCTGCTCAAACAGATCAACAACTTGAACAAAACAGTTTTGAATCCAATCCTTTCGAGGAACAATAATAAAAACCCCGCAAAATGCGGGGTTTCCTTTTTCTACTCTTTTTTACTTTTGATTATGCCAATAACATGTACAATCGTATTTAAACCATGATTGATTATTGAATCAGAAATTAATAACCTTAACGAATTTTATCTCATTTTTAATTACTTTTGCGCCCGAAAATAATTGACATTGTGGGAAGATCAAGAAAAAATAAACCATTGCTAAAACAGGTTGAAATAACCGATGTAGCAGCCGAAGGAAAAGCATTATGCCGAATTGAAGACCGCGTGGTTTTTGTACAGAAAGCTATTCCAGGCGATATAGTTGATGTGCAGGTAACTAAAAAACGTAAAAATTACTACGAAGGCTATCCTGTTCATTTTCATAAGTACAGTGAAATAAGAACAGAACCAATCTGTGAACATTTTGGTGTTTGTGGAGGTTGCAAATGGCAGGCTTTACCCTATGAGCACCAGTTAAAATATAAGGAGCGGGAAGTTTTAAACAACCTGCAACGAATTGGCAAAGTTGAGTTGCCGGTATCAATGCCTATTAAAGCATCGGCAAAAACTGATTTTTATCGAAATAAACTGGAATTTACTTTTTCTAATAATCGTTGGTTATCAGCAGAGGAAATGAGTTCGGGTGATGAGAACCTACAGCGCAATGGTGTTGGCTTTCATATCCCAAACATGTTTGATAAGGTAATTGACGTTAACAAATGTCACCTACAGTCAGATCCTTCCAACCAAATTCGTTTGGAGATTAAAAAGTTTGCATTTGAAAACAACCTTACTTTTTTTGATCTTAAGAAACAGGAAGGATTCCTGAGGACATTAATTATCAGAACATCCTCAACCGGAGAGATAATGGTTATTCTTACTCTGTTTCACGAGGATAAAGAAAACCGATTGAAATTATTGGAACACCTCAAAGAAACCTTTCCACAAATCACCTCGTTGCAGTATGTGATCAATTCAAAGGCAAACGATACGATCACAGATCAACAAATTGAATTGTTTTATGGTCGCGATCATATATTTGAAGAAATGGAAGGACTTAAATTTAAGATTGGTCCTAAATCATTTTATCAAACCAATTCAGAACAGGCATATGAATTGTATAAGGTTACGCGCGAATTTGCTGACATTAAAAACAATGAAGTAGTATATGACTTATACACCGGAACAGGAACCATTGCCAATTTTGTAGCCAGACAGGCTAAAAAAGTTGTTGGAGTTGAATATGTTCCAGAGGCCATTGAAGATGCAATAGAGAATTCGAAAATCAATAACATCGAGAACACCAGCTTTTTTGCCGGTGATATGAAAGATGTTTTGAATTATGATTTTTTGACTAAAAATGGTCATCCTGATGTGATGATAGTTGATCCTCCCAGAGCCGGGATGCACGCTGATGTTGTGCAAACCATCTTAAATTCAGCACCCGATCGGATTGTTTACGTTAGCTGTAATTCGGCCACACAGGCAAGAGATATCAATATGCTTGACATGCGATATAAGGTTACAAAAATACAACCGGTAGATATGTTCCCACATACTCATCATGTTGAGAATGTTGTTTTACTTGAAAGAAGATAAAACAAAAGGCGCTAATGGCGCCTTTTTATATTTCAATCTACTTCTACGAGTTCATTAACCTTCCTTTTTTTCACTTTATTTTTTAAATCAGGCATTTTCGTTCTACCGTTTAATTTCAATGTTATTTTATGAATTAATTGAGAAAATAATGGTTGCTTATTAAACCAGTATATGATACGATTGAAGTTACCTGGAATACAAATGACTTTTGAAGAGTTAAGGGCTTTTAACGAACTTAAGACAACATCTTCCTTTGGTGTCCAAAAGAAATCTGGTATATTCTTCATAAATTCTAAATCCCGATTTATAGATTTATGAAAGGAAGTAGGCGTAAAAACCGGACAAAGTGCCTGAATTTTAATATTATAATCCTTCACCTCATATTGTAAAGTCTTCGAAAAATGTACAACTGCTGATTTTGTAGTACTATACATAACACTGCCAGGCACATCAATAAAAACTGAAAAGGAAGCTACATTAATAATATTCCCTTTTACTTTTTGGTTTGCCATAACTGGTATTACAGCTCGACTAAATCTAATAGTACTATGAAGATGAACATTTAGCATATCCATCTGCTTACTCAATGGTACTTCAATAAAATAACCACCAACACCAAAGCCCGCATTATTAATAAGTAAATCGATTCTGTCTAACAAGGTAAGTTCTTTCTCTACCCTCTCAATATCTTTGTTTAAGGATAAGTCTGCTACAATCTTTCGGACAGCAACTCCATATTTGTTTTCAACTGACTCAGCAAGCTTTTTCAGTTTAGCTTCATGCCTTGCAACCAAAACTAAATCGTAACCTTCATCTGCCAATTTGTAGGTAAAAGCTTCACCAATACCGCTTGTTGGTCCGGTAATTACAGCTATAGGTCTGTTTTCTTTCATAATTTGGGGTCTAAGAATAAAATTCTTATCAATGAAAATATAATTTTTCATTGATTATGCACAACCAAACTAAAGACAACTAAAAAGATGAAAAGCTGCTTAGCTAATAATTTATTAAAATGGCATATCTTTGTCGAAGCCAGCACTCATATCCGGGAAGTCTGGTAAATGAGTAGCTCCTCCTCCATCATCCATTTCTGCATTCATTTTTGAAGGCAAGCTATGCGCGGCTGGTTGCTGTCCAAAACCTTCATCATTAAATATATCCTCTTCCACATCCTGAAATCTTGCCAACTCTGATCTAAAGCGAAGGCGAACATCAGCAGTAGGTCCGGCACGATGCTTAGCAATAATAATTTCAGCCATACCAATCAGTGAGTTACCTTGTTCATCCTCAGTGATACGATAATATTCGGGTCGATGAATAAAACACACCATATCTGCATCCTGCTCAATCGCACCCGATTCACGAAGATCGGATAACTGAGGTCGCTTACCTTCATTACCTGCACGTGATTCCACACCACGATTCAACTGTGATAGTGCAATAACAGGTACATCGAGTTCTTTGGCCAACCCTTTTAAAGATCTTGAAATGATACTTACCTCTTCCTGACGGTTACCGGGACTCATCCCACTGGCATTCATCAACTGAAGGTAGTCAATGATGATACACTGAATATTGTGCTGCTTTTTTAGTCTGCGACATTTTGCCCTCAACTCAAAAACGGATAAACCCGCAGTATCATCAACATAAATAGGTGCATCAATTAAATTCTGAATTTTATGATCAAGTTGTTCCCATTCATATGGTGCCAAATTACCCTTCTTAATTTTATCAGCCGATAATTCTGTTTCAGAAACTACCAAACGGTTAACCAATTCCACGTTTGACATCTCCAGTGAAAAAATAGCTACCGGAATTTTATGATTTAATGCCATCTGACGTGTCATGGATAATACAAAAGCAGTTTTACCCATTGCAGGACGAGCGGCAATAATAATCAAAGCTGAGCCCTGCCATCCGGAAGTAATTCTATCGAGAGCTGTGAATCCTGAGGCAACCCCACTTAATCCATCTCCTCTTGAAGCGGCCACTTTAATACGGTCAATGGCTTCCTGTATAACAGGGTTGATCTGAACCGCTTCGCGCTTCATACTACCCTGAGAAAGCATAAAGAAGGTACTTTCAGCCTCTTCCAACAAATCATTTACATCAATAGCGTCATCGTATGCTTTGGTTTGCAAATCGCTTGAAATTTGTATCATCTGACGTTGAAGAAACTTTTGCCAGATGATACGAGCATGAAACTCAATATGAGCTGCTGACGCTACCTTACTCGTTAGTTGGGACACATAAAATGCACCACCAACTTCTTCAAGTTTGCCCAGACGTTTTAATTCCTGAGTAACTGTTAACATATCAACAGGTTGCTCGTGAGCCTCCAAATTCATAATGGCCTGATAAATGAATTGATGAGCTTCTTTATAGAAATGCTCTGGCTTTAAAAGCTCCGAAATTTGCACAAAGGCATCTTTCTCAAGCATAAGAGCTCCTAAAACAGCTTCCTCTAAATCAAGTACCTGAGGAGGTAATTTACCGAGCTCACTGTTCATCAATGCATTCTTATTAAACTGTTGTTTAGCCATTAATTATTTTTAGAGAATTAAAAAGCGGGGAACAAATATACTAATCACATCCGAGAAACTTAAAGCATATCACCAACTATATTGGATTAAAAATGATATCACTTCATTCCCAAACAAATAAATTCGAAACTATTTAAAAATAATGATATTGTTTCAGAATTCATTTATTTTGCCAAAAACAATACAGATGATTCAATTCCCGAATGCTAAAATAAATATCGGTCTTAACGTGGTTGAAAAACGATCGGATGGGTACCACAATCTCGAAACAGTTTTTTATCCAATCCCCTTATGTGATGCTTTGGAGATAATTATCAATAAGAATTTAGAAACTGAATATGAACTCTTTAATTCAGGAATAAAAGTAGATGCTGCCGCTGGAAGTAATATTTGTGTAAAAGCTCTGAATCTGATTAAAAAAGATTATCATATACCACCCATTGAGATTCATTTGCATAAGGCAATACCTTTTGGAGCCGGGTTGGGAGGTGGATCTTCTGATGCTGCATTTATGCTTAATATGCTGAACTCAATGTTTGATTTAGGACTAAGCAAAGAGGAACTTAAAACCAAAGCTTCAGGTCTGGGTGCGGATGTTCCTTTTTTCATCGATAACAAAGAAGCCTTCGCAACAGGTATTGGCGAAATACTTAATCCAATTCAAATAAATCTAAATAAGTATTTTCTTTATTTGATTAAGCCTCCTATACATGTTAGCACGCCTGAAGCATATGCCGGTGTTATACCTGACAAACCAACACGTTCGTTACATAAAGACATTCTGCTTCCAATAGAAGAGTGGAAAACAGTTATAAAAAACGATTTTGAAAAAAGTGTATTCGAAAAACATCCGGAAATTGAAGAAATAAAGAACCTACTATATTCAAAAGGAGCTGTCTACGCTGCAATGTCTGGTAGTGGATCGAGTGTTTTTGGATTATTCAAAGAGGAGCCAACATTCTTGGTAGATCCATCTTATTTTGTTTGGAAAGGAAAACTGAAATAATTCAGTATAGAATTATCAGTTTAAAAATCGATATAAAAAAAGCTGCACAAGGCAGCTTTTTTCTTATTCTTCAATCTCAATCATGAGATGATTCTTTGGTATCCTGTCACCTTCCTTTACATGAATGGCTTTCACCTTTCCATCAAAAGGCATGGCAATCTGATTTCTCATTTTCATTGCTTCAAGAATCATTAATGATTCTCCTTCTTTAACTTCCTGACCCACTTTCACAAACACTTCATTAACTGTTCCGGGTATGTAGGACAAAATGTTATTTGGATTTGGATCTTCGTAAACAATACGGTTTTCGAATTTCTTGGTTAATTTTGTCTTATACTTCATACTAAGTATAGCAAAATCGACCAATCCTTCTATTTTTTGTTTTGCCATAAAACCTCCTGTTAAAATGGTGGAATTCCGTGTTTTTTAGCTGGACGGTGATCGTCTTTATGTGCTGAAACTTCAATAGCATGAAGCAGCAAGTCACGTGTTTCGCTTGGCTCAATTACAGAGTCAATGTAACCTTTAGCTGCAGCAACAAATGGATTCGCAAATTTCTCCTTGTACTCTTCCACTTTCTTAGCTCGCATTACATCTTTATCTTCCGCTTCTTCAATCTCTTTTCTAAAGATAATATTAGCAGCACCTTCTGGTCCCATTACAGCAATCTCAGCTGTTGGCCATGCAAACATAAAGTCAGCACCCAAGTGACGTGAATTCATCGCGATGTAACCACCACCATATGCTTTTCTTAAGATAACTGTTACCTTAGGTACAGTAGCTTCAGAATAAGCATAAAGAACTTTAGCACCATGACGAATCACACCGGCATGCTCCTGGTCAACACCTGGCAAGTATCCTGGCATATCTTCCAAGGTCACAATTGGAATATTAAATGCATCACAGTAACGGATAAAACGAGCAGCTTTATCTGAGCTATCGCAATCCAATACACCAGCTAATACCAATGGTTGGTTAGCAACAAAACCTACTGTTTCACCATTCAAACGACCGAAACCAATTACTATATTGGCAGCCCAAAGCTCCTGAATTTCAAAGAAGTCTGAGTCATCAACAATCGCTTTAATAACATCACGAACATCATAAGGCTGACGTGGATCAGCTGGAATAAGATCTTCGATATTACCTGTAAACTTAGGTGGTTTTGGAGGGAATGTTTTCGCTCTCTTAGTATTACTCCAAGGAATAAAAGTGATAAGCTTCTTAATTTGCTCAAAGCACTCATCTTCACTATTTGAGAAGAAATGCGCATTACCTGTTGTTTCAGCATGTACACGAGCTCCTCCCAAATCTTCCATTGAGATTTTCTCACCCAAAACAGATTCTATTACACTTGGTCCGGTGATAAACATTTTCGAAATGTTATCAACAACAAATACAAAGTCGGTCAATGCTGGTGAATAAACAGCACCTCCGGCACAAGGGCCTAATATAACAGAAATCTGAGGAATCACACCTGAAGACAGGGTATTACGATAGAAAATTTCACCATAACCAGCCAAAGCATTCACACCTTCCTGAATACGGGCACCACCTGAATCGTTGATACCAACACAAGGCACACGCATTTTCAGAGCGTGATCCATAATTTTCGTAATCTTACGGGCATGCATTAATCCTAAAGAACCTCCTTCTACGGTAAAATCCTGGGCATAAATACAGATTGGAGCACCATAAATAGTACCTGTTCCAATAATTACTCCATCTCCATGAAGCTGTTTTTTGTCCATACCAAAGTCACGAGCTTCATGTTCTACAAAAAGATCGTACTCGGTGAAAGAATCTCTATCCAAAAGTGCCAAAATTCGGTTACGAGCAGTTTGTTTTCCTCTCGCCACCTGTTTTTCAATGGCTTTGTCGCCACCACCCTTTTGAACTTGTTCCTTTCTTTTACGAAGGTCAAGGATGTGTTTTTTCAATGACATAATCCAATAATTTGATTTAACCTACTATTAACCAAGACAAACATTACCCTGATCAATAATTTTTCAGGGTGCATAATTACTAATTTTATTTTTTTAACAAAAGGAAAACATTCATTTAAACATATTCCGAATGTTACATATCTTCATTAATCAACTTAACACCAACTATTTTGGTGCTCTGTAATAGAGGTATATTCCGATCATAGCAAACAGAATATTAGGTATCCAAACGGCTAATAAGGGGTTCATATTACCGTTAATGGCAAAGGTGGTTGAAATAGTCATGAACAAAATATACGAAAAACTTAAACCAATGCCAACCCCGATGTGCAATCCCATTCCTCCCCTGACTTTTCGGGAAGCCAATGAAACACCAATAAGGGTAAGTATAAATGCACTAAAAGGTGAAGCTATTCTTCTATACTTTTCAATATAAAACTCTTCCAGGTTTCCTACTCCACGGGCGGTTTGTTCTTCAATATAACTATTTAGTTCAGGATTGGTCATCATCTCAAAATACTTTCTTTCTTCTTTGAAATCTGCCGGTTTCATATTCGGAATTAAAGTATCCAACTCTCTGCCTTTAGAAATGACCTGCTCTATATCGTTTTTAAATTCACGAATCATATACTGACTTAAGTGCCATTTACCAGTAGCAGTATCAAACTTTACAGTTCGTGCTGACAGCTTGGACAATAACTTTTTCTGATCGTATTTCTCCAGATTAAAATAATCTCCTTTCTCCTGATACGAATAATATTTACCTAAGAAAACGAATAAACCAGGTTCAATCTGCATATGAATATTACTCAACCCAACTTCCTTCTTATCTTTAATATAAGTTGCCTCAAATTTTAACCTTGTTCTATTGGCAGGAGGAATAATATATCCACCTAATATGAACGAAAAAATAGCAATGATAGCTGCCCCCATAAAATAAGGAAACATCATTCGCCTAAAACTCACACCACTTGACAATATGGCAATTATCTCAGTCTGATAAGCCATCTTTGATGTAAAAAAGATTACAGCTATAAATACAAAAAGAGGTGTAAATAAGTTGGCAAAATATGGAATGAAGTTTTTATAGTAATCAAATACTATTGCATGTAACGATGGACTTTTATCAATAAAATCATCAACCTTTTCAGTGATATCAAATACAACTGAAATACTAATAATCAATAAAATTGCAAAAAAGAAAGTCCCAAGAAATTTTTTGAGAATATATAGATCCAGTTTCTTCAAAACGTCGGTTTTAGTTTAACAACGCCTCTATTGAGCCTAATACAAAAGAACAAAAAAAATGTGTAATAAAAAGTTAAAAAACAAGCCTCTGACCAAATGTGAATTTACAATCGGGTTGTTACCTTTTTCACCATTATTTCTTTCCAACTTGCAAAATCACCTGCAATTATATGCTTTCGGGCCTCTTTAACCAACCATAAATAAAAGGTAAGATTATGCATACTTCCAATTTGAGCGGCCAGCATTTCTTTCGAAACATATAAATGGCGCAAATAAGCTTTGGTATAGTGATGATCAACGAATGAAGTTCCGTTTGGATCAACTGGTGAAAAATCATCTTTCCACTTCTCGTTTCTCATGTTCAGTATTCCTTCCGATGTAAATAACATACCATTACGGCCATTTCGTGTTGGCATGACACAGTCAAACATATCTACACCTAAAGCAATATTTTCCAGAAGATTGGCAGGCGTACCTACTCCCATTAAATACCTGGGTTTATCTTTGGGCAGAATACCATTTACCAGCTCTACCATTTCGTACATCACCTCAGTTGGCTCACCTACTGCCAATCCTCCAATGGCATTACCTTCACGATTTTGTTCGGCAATAAATTCGGCAGATTGAGTCCTCAGATCACGATGGCCTGCACCCTGTACAATTGGGAAAAAAGTTTGTGAATGTCCATAGTAAGGTTCTGTAGAATCGAAACGATCAATACCTCTTTTTAACCAACGATGAGTCAACTCCATTGATTGCTTGGCATATTTATAATCTGAATCTCCAGGAGGACATTCATCTAAAGCCATAATAATATCTGCGCCAATAGTACGTTGAATATCTACAACATTTTCAGGAGTAAATAAATGTTTCGATCCATCCAGATGCGACCTGAACACAGCTCCTTCTTCTGTTAGTTTTCGGTTGTCGCTCAACGAAAACACCTGATAGCCTCCACTATCAGTTAAAATTGGTTTATTCCAACCATTAAATTTATGTAGTCCTCCTGCAGCACGTAAAACATCCAACCCTGGACGCAGATACAAATGATAGGTATTACCCAGGATTATCTGAGCCTGAACATCCTCATGTAAATCACGAAAATGAACGCCTTTAACCGAACCAACTGTTCCAACAGGCATAAAAATAGGTGTTTCTATCTCACCATGATCTGTCGTTATTTTACCGGCTCTTGCACTGGATTTTGGATCAGTATGCTGCAACTCAAATTTCATATCTTACTATTTTACAAACAAATAACCTGAAATCATTTCTCAAGTTACTACTTTATTCAAAAAAGGGCTGCAAATATACGAAACTCAACAAGAGACTAGTTGATAAACAGGCATTTTTTATAATCATTTAAATATTTCGGCTAAAAAATAAATCTCTTGCGTCGAAGATTGTAAAAAATTATTGCAAATTTGAAGAAACAATACAGGACGGTGAATATAAATTTTGAGATTATTTTTATAAGCTTGCTTGGCTTAAGTTGGGTAATACAGATATTTTATTATCTATGGTTTATGTTAAAAGTGGCATTTGTAAAACCATCTGTTACTTCTTCTCATAAACCTGCACTTTCAGTAATCATTTGTGCAAAAAATGAAGCCCGCAATCTAAAACAATTTCTTCCTCTAATTCTTAAACAGGATTACCCTGAATTTGAAGTTGTAGTGGTTAATGATGCTTCCAGCGATGATTCTGATATGATTTTGGCAGAATTAAAGAAAGACTATAAAAACCTTTATTATACAACCATACCAGAGAACAAACAGTTTTATCAAGGCAAGAAACTAGCCCTGACTTTAGGTGTAAAAGCTGCTAAAAATGAACATCTGGTATTTACGGATGCAGATTGCTACCCTGAATCAGATCAATGGCTGAAGGAGTTAAGTAGTGAGTTTACCGATTCAAAAGAGATTGTAATTGGATATGGACGGTTTGAAAAGAAAAAGTCACTCTTCAACCTTTTCCTTCGCTACGAAACATTTTTCAATACCGCACAATACATGGGATTTGCTCTTCGCAAAAAACCATTTATGGCAGTTGGAAGAAATCTGGCCTATAAAAAGTCTCTCTTTCAGAAATCAAATGTTTTCAGACAATATTTAAATATTGCATCGGGTGATGACGATTTATTTATAAAAGAGTGTGCTACCGAAAGTAACACATCGGTTGCTATATCGCGCTACAGTCAAACAATCTCAGTACCGCCAGCTGATTTTGGCGAATGGATAACACGAAAATCAAGACATTTAACCACATCAAAACACTATAAATTTAAAATCAAATGGTGGCTTACCCTTGAGCCTTTAAGCAGGCAAATATTTTGGGTGCTAGGTATTTGTTCACTTTTTTTTCATATTTTTGTACCTGTCAGTCTGGGGTTAATTTTGTCAAGAATTATTGTTCAATATATAGTTCTGGCTAAGGCTGGCAAGGCATTAAGTGAGGAAAAACTATTTATCTCAAGTTTGTTATTTGATGCGGTTATCCCATTAATTATAGGAAGTGTGTGGCTTCAAAACATTTTTAGTGCAAACAAGAAGAAATGGAAATAAATCCTAATCTATCGGACAAGGCAAAATATGATTTAGAATTGGTAGATAGCGCAGTAAAAGGCAATCAAAAAGCTTTTGCTGAGTTGATGGGACGATATAGAGATGCCATCTATTTCATGCTTTTAAAAATGGTCAATAATAAAAGTGATGCCGAAGACCTGACCATTGAAGCATTTGGTAAAGCCTTTAAAAATATTCATCAGTACTCACCAAATTACGCCTTTAGTACCTGGCTGTTTAAAATTGCATCCAATAATTGCATTGATTTTCTTAGAAAAAAGAGAAATAATCTGGTTTCAATTGATGGTGGAATAACCGAGGACAAAGAAAACGACCAACCTATTCATTTAAAAGATGAAACTCCTGACCCGGAAGAAAATCTTATTAAAGAACAGAAAAAGGTTCTGATGCGTACGGTTGTGAAAAAACTTAAACCTCGTTATCGCATCTTAATTGAATTAAGGTATTTCAAAGAGTTTTCGTACGAAGAAATTGCAGAAGAGCTTGATTTACCACTTGGAACAGTTAAAGCACAACTTTTCAGAGCTCGTGAATTACTGTTTAACACCTTAAAAAATTCGGATATTAAATTAGGCTAATACCATTCAGAAAATAATGGAGTTGATAGATAAGTACTTTCCTCTTTTAGATAAAGAAAAGAGGGAAAAGATAGGGTTATTGGGTAAAATTTATGAAGAATGGAATACTAAGATCAATGTTATTTCCCGTAAAGACATGGATCACTTTTACGAAAGGCACGTATTACACTCATTAGCAATTGCACAGTTTATTCAATTCACCGATGGCACCCGTATTTTAGATGTAGGAACAGGTGGAGGTTTCCCGGGAATTCCTTTAGCTATTATGTTTCCCGAATGCCAGTTTCAACTGATTGATTCAATAGGAAAAAAGATTAAGGTTGTTGCTGCGGTTGCTGAAGAATTGGGATTAAAAAATGTAAATGCCCAACAAGTGCGTGTTGAGAATCATCCAGATCAATATGATTTCATCATTAGCCGGGCTGTAACAGCTTTTCCAGCATTTGTAAATCTCTGTAGAAACAAAATATTACCTAATAATAAAAATGCAATTACCAATGGAATTATCTATCTTAAAGGAGGTGATTTCGATCAGGAGTTAAATGAATTTAAAAAACGGGTTTCGGTAACTCCCTTAAGTAATTATTTTGAAGAAGAATTTTTTGAAACCAAGAAAATCATTCATCTTTCGATGTAATTCTAAAAAAAGAGTTAAATCATTGAGATAAAATTCCTGATTTTCTTTTGGAAGATAAAAAATTCAATTATTTTTGCAGTCCGAAAAACGAAGATAAAGGCATAAAGTCGTATAGATAAAAATACAAAACGATGAAAAGGACATTTCAACCCTCTAACAGAAAGAGACGTAACAAGCACGGATTCCGTGAGAGAATGGCAACAGCTAATGGTCGTAAAGTATTAGCTTCAAGAAGAGCTAAAGGAAGAAAGAAATTAACTGTTTCCAGCGAGAGAAGACACAAAGCTTAATTGAGCTGAAAGCATACTTCAAAATATTTAAAAGTAAAGAATCCTGTTTTGGATTCTTTACTTTTTTTATGCCCTTTGGTTTACACAACGTTTGATTACATTTTTTGTATTACTTTTGAACATCGGTTACCGATAATAAACACATCCTTTCACACCAAAGGCTGTGGATGTTCAATAAAAACCAGTGAATAAATGCCATTTCTAAAATTTCTTATCAGCAAAGTATTTCTTAAAAACCTTGGTATTGCAATTGGTGTAATAGCCCTTTTGCTGATTGGTACATTTATTAGCCTTAATATTTATACACATCACGGCGTAACACAACCAGTGCCTGATTGCACAGGACTTACCCAGGAACAATTTGAGCAATTACTGGAAGAGAAAGATTTTCGATTTAACATAATCGATTCTGTTCACATCACAGGATTTACGCCGGGAGCAGTTGTTGAACAATTGCCTAAAGCCGGCACTGAAGTTAAAAAGAACAGAACCATCCACTTTACTATTAATGCCTACTCAGCAGAAAAAGTTCAGGTTCCTAACTTAACCAGTTATTCATTGCGAAGCGCTAAAGCTATTCTAGAATCATATGGACTTAAAACCGGTGAACTAATTTATATACCAAGTGAGTATACCAACGAAGTGTTGGGGCAACATTATAAAGGAAAACCGATTGAACCCGGAACCTCAATTGAAAAGGGATCTGTAATTGACCTTTTGCTTGGACAAGGCTTGAGTGATAAAAAAACAAACATTCCTGATCTGACAGGCTTGGCAGCCGACGAAGCCCGCCATTTATTGGTTTCTGTTTCGCTAAATTTAGGCTCAACCATTTTCGATAGTACAGTGGTAACACCCGACGATTCGCTGTTTGCATTCATTTGGAAACAAAAACCAATATCAGAAGACGGATCACGTATTCCATTGGGATCTTCTATTGATGTGTGGCTGAGTACAGATTCATCAAAAATCTTACCTGATACTTTATCAACCGATAGTCTTTTAATTGAAAGTATTAAAATTGATCCACCTGTTATTGAAAAACCTGCAGGTGATAACATTGAGGAGTTTTAGATTATGGCTGAGGAGATTCAGAACGAATTTGAAGAATTTGAAGAGAGTAACGAATTATTCGAACATTATCGCTTTGTTGCTGACCCAGGTCAGAAACCTCTGCGCATTGACAAGTTTTTGGTTAATCGAATAGAAAATGCATCGAGAAATAAAATACAGGAAGCTGCTGCTGCAGGTAATATTAGAGTAAATGACAATCCCGTAAAGGCTAACTACAAGATAAAGGCTAACGAGGTTATTACCATCGTAATGTCGTATCCTCCGCGTGAAATCGAAATCATACCTGAGAACATTCCACTGGATATCATTTATGAAGACGATGACCTGATTGTTCTTAATAAAAAGCCTGGAATGGTTGTTCATCCGGGACACGGAAACTATACCGGAACCATGGTTAATGCGTTAGCTTATCACTTGAAAGATTTGCCTCTTTTTAATTCGCAGGACCCTCGCCCCGGCTTGGTTCACCGTATTGATAAAGATACATCTGGTCTTTTGGTAATTGCCAAAACAGAACATGCTAAGAATTTTCTGGCTCGTCAGTTCTTCGAAAAAACATCTAAAAGAACTTATCGTGCCATTGTTTGGGGGCAACCCAAAGAAGATGAAGGAACAATCGTTGGTAATATTGGCAGAAGTCTGAAGGACAGAAAACAGATGGCTGTTTTTGAGGATGGAGAAAGAGGTAAGCCGGCAGTAACACATTATACAGTTCTGGAACGTTTGGGGTATGTAACACTGGTTGAATGTCGTTTAGAAACCGGAAGAACTCACCAGATAAGGGTTCATATGAAGCACATTGGTCATCCACTTTTTAATGATGAGCGATATGGAGGGGATCAGATATTAAAGGGGACCACTTTTACCAAATACAAGCAATTTGTACAAAACTGTTTTAACATCCTGCCCCGGCAGGCACTTCATGCTAAAACACTAGGTTTTGTGCATCCAACAACAAAAGAATTTATGTCGTTCGACTCTGAGCTACCTGATGACATGGTTCAGGCCATCGAAAAATGGAGAGACTACACTGCCGGACGCGATCTTGATTAAGTTCCAATAATAATAACATGAAGAAGAATATTGGCATCGTTTATGGCGGTTACTCTTCAGAAATTGTAGTATCTGAAAAGAGTAAAGAAGGTGTTTTTTCATTTATTAATGAAGAAAAATACAATCGCTACCCAATTTTAATCACAGAAGAAAAATGGTGTGCTGTGGTTGATGGAACTGAGTATCCCATTGATAAAAATGACTTCAGTTTTCAGATGAATGGCTCTGAGGTATCAATTGATTGTGCTTATATCACCATTCATGGCACACCTGGCGAAGACGGATTACTGCAAGGTTATTTGAAGATGCTGGGTATTCCACACAGCACCTGTGATGTGGAAGCTGCTGCTATCTCATTTAACAAATTTACATGCAACACCTACCTGAAAGGATTTGGTGTGGCTGTTGCCGATTCTGTCCTTCTTCGCAAAGGACACAGTTACAATGCTCCTGACATCATCAAGCAGCTAGGATTACCATTATTTGTAAAGCCGAATGCCGGTGGGTCGAGCTTTGGTGTTTCTAAGGTAAAAGAAGGCAAAGAATTGGTTCCGGCCATTGAAAAAGCTTTTAGTGAAAGTAGCGAGGTAATTATTGAGCAGTTTATATCAGGTATGGAAGTAACCTGTGGTCTTTATAAAACTCTTGAAAATGAAGTTAGATTTCCTGTTACCGAAGTTGTGAGTAAGAATGAGTTCTTCGATTTTGAAGCCAAATATACAGCTAATAAAGTTGAAGAAATCACTCCTGCACGTATTGAAGATAAAGTAAGAGACCGAATCCAGTCAATCTCTTCTCTCATCTACGACATTTTGGGTTGTAAAGGAATTGTAAGGGTTGATTATATTATATCAGACAATAAAATATTTTTGCTTGAAGTGAATACAACACCAGGTATGACTGTTACAAGTTTTATTCCTCAGCAGATTGCAGCCGCCGGATTGAATATTAAAGATGTATTTACCGAAATCATCGAAGATCAGATTGCCAGAAAATAAAACTGAAATACTTACACGAAGGAGACTGGCTATTAATAGCTGGTCTTTTTTTTTGATCTTACTTGCAAATAATCATGAAAAATAAAGGCTGACTCGACATATCCGAATCAGCCTTTGTGTGCTTCAATATTTAATCGTTCTAATAATAATTCTGAGCTCCTGTTGTACTGTAAGTGGTAATTACAATCGAACCTTTACCTTCATTCACCTTTTTCTTCTTTGCCTTACCATAAACTACCATCATTCCTTTCTCTGACACACAGGCAAATGATAATTCTTCTTTACTATTTTCTAACTTAAACTTAATCTTACCTTCTGTCGTTTTAATACTCGATGACTCAGTAAATTTCACCCTTGCCCCAATTACATCACCCTTGCCTGAATTGATATCAAACACACCTTGAACATTAAAGAAATTCAGTGATCCTGCACCTGAAGTGGTTGTAATCGTACCTTCCGAATCAGATAATTTCATGGAACCGGAGTTGGTTTTCATGCGCATTTGACCTTTAATATTTTTCAGAGTTAATGCTCCATCAGTGGTTTCAGCACTGCAAGCACCTTCAATATTTTCAATTATCAAACTACCGTTATAGGCAACAACTTTGGCATTACCTTTTACATTCGTTACAGTCTGATTACCATCTTTAGTTGAAGTAGCCACTTCACCGGTAATATTATCAACTGTTATTGTGGCCGATTTTGTTGATAAATCAGCACTTCCCTGAAGATTAATAACTACAATTTTACCTGATTTTGATTCAGCTTTCAGATTTGTATTTTTAAAATCAGCCAGGTTGATATATCCCGAACTTGTTACCACTTCCAGATTCATTCCATCAGGCATGGTTACAGTTACAAAACCGGAATGAGAACTCCATCCAGACTCAGGTTTATTAACGTTAACCGTTAACACTCCAGCAGCTAAATCCATGGATACAGCATAACCATCTAATTGTTTATTGGCACTTAATTCAGCAGTAACATTAACCTTATCTCCTTTTACAAATTCAACCTTACAAAAGTCACCGTTCACCTTGATAGAACTAACCTGTTCAAAGTCTTTATTTCCTTCAAAAACCTTTTCCAGGGATTGGGCAGTTACAGCCGAAGTTGTGGCAATTAGCATTACAAAAAACAAGTAAATTTTTCTCATCTCTTATTTCAATTATTATTTGATATCTGGTGTTTTGATACGCCTCTCATCTGATAAAGTTTCCTCTTTTTGAGAATAAAAAAATCCCGCTGCCAAGGCAACGGGATTGATTAGTGTCAATTCTTTATTTCTTTAGATATAACTTTCTATTGGAGCACAACTACACACCAGATTTCTGTCGCCATAAGCATCATCTACCCGTGCAACATCAATCCAAAATTTATTTTCACGAATCCACTCCAATGGATAAGCTGCTTTTTCTCTTCCATATGAATGAGTCCACTCATCAGCAACTACTTTATAAGCCGGATGCGGAGCATTTTTCAACACATTATCTTCTTTATCAGCTTTACCACTTTCAACCTCTTTTATCTCAGAATAAATGGATTTCAGAGCTGATATAAAACGATCCAACTCCTGTAATGACTCACTTTCAGTTGGTTCAATCATTAATGTTCCATGAACAGGGAAAGATAATGTGGGAGCATGGTAACCATAATCCATCAAACGCTTTGCAATATCCGTTTCTGTAATACCAGATGAAGCTTTAAAGTGACGGCATTCCAATATCATTTCATGCGCAACACGACCATTGGTTCCTGTATATAAAATACCATAATCATCTTTCAGTGATGCAGCTATATAGTTGGCATTCAGAATAGCCATTTCAGTGGATTTGCGCAATCCTTCGGCACCCAGCATTTTAATATATCCATAGGTAATAGGCAATACACTTGCACTACCCCAAGGTGCTGCTGCTACTGCAGTGATCCCTTTTCGTTCATTATCAACAACCGGATGCTGAGGAAGGAACTCAACCAGGTGAGCCGCTACTCCAATCGGACCCACTCCAGGTCCTCCTCCTCCATGAGGTATGGCAAAGGTTTTATGCAGGTTCAAATGACAAACATCGGCTCCAATACGTCCGGGACTGGTAAATCCAACCTGCGCATTCATATTGGCACCGTCCATGTATACCTGACCACCATTGTCATGTATAATCTGGCAAACTTCAATGATTGATTCTTCAAACACTCCATGAGTTGAAGGATAGGTTACCATCAAACAAGATAATACATCTTTGTTTTCTTCAGCTTTCGCACGTAAATCTTCAACATCGATATTACCTTTATCATCACATTTCACCACAACCACCTTCATTCCGGCCATTACAGCACTTGCCGGGTTGGTTCCGTGTGCCGATGAAGGAATGAGAGAAACAATACGCTGCTCTTCTCCACGACTTCGGTGATACTCCTGGATAACCATTAACCCTGCATACTCACCTGCAGCACCAGAATTAGGCTGAAGGCTTACATCCGCAAATCCTGTAATTTCAGAAAGATCCTGACGCAACTCATCCATCATTAAATGATAACCTGCAGCCTGATCTTTTGGAATAAAAGGATGTAATCCATTAAACTCAATCCAGCTTAATGGTAACATTTCAGTGGCAGCATTCAACTTCATGGTACACGATCCCAAAGAAATCATTGAATGAGTCAATGAAATATCTTTACGTTCCAGTTTTTTGATGTAGCGCACCATCTCCGCTTCTGAGTGATACTTTTTAAAAATATCCTGAATTAAGAAATCAGATGTTCTCTTATAATCATCCTTGACATTACTTTCTTCTCCTATCTCACTAATTCTTGGCACTTCTTTACCGGCAGCTTTGGCAAAAACCTCAACAATCCAGTTAATATCATCCAGGTTAGTTGTTTCATCAATACTAATTCCCACATCACCATTATCGAAATAGCGGAAGTTCATTTCCAATTTCAGGCTGTATCTTTCAATATACTCAATCTTAACACCTTCAGGCAGAGCAATACGAATTGTATCAAAAAATTCACTATTCACCTGCTTGTATCCCAGTTTTTCAACTTCCTGTGCTATCTGAAAAGCAATAGAATGAACACGCTCAGCAATACGGGTGATACCTTCTTTACCATGATAAACAGCATAGAATCCGGCCATGGTTGCAAGCAAAGCCTGTGCCGTACAAATATTGGAAGTAGCACGTTCGCGCTTGATATGTTGCTCTCGTGTTTGCAAAGCCATACGTAATGCACGACGACCATTGGCATCTTTTGTTACACCAATAATACGCCCCGGTAACTGACGCTTTAATTCTTCTCTGGTGGCAAAATATGCAGCATGGGGACCTCCATAACCCATTGGAATACCAAAACGTTGAGTTGTTCCCAACACAATATCTGCACCCCACTCGCCCGGAGGAGTTAACAAAGCAAGAGAGAGTAAATCAGCAGCTACCGCTACCCGACAATCATTTTCATGAGCCTGCTGTGTAATTTCTTTATAATTATCAACTAATCCATTTGAATTTGGATACTGAACCAATAAACCAAAAACATTTCCATCACAGGTAAACTCATTGATACTTCCAAACTGCAGATCAATACCTAAAGGTTTTGCTCTTGTGATCAATACCTCCTTGGTTTGAGGCCACAAATTATCATCGGCAAAAAAAGTATTTACCTCTTCTTTAACCTGTTTACGGCTTCTTGAATTATAAAGCATAATCATGGCCTCAGCAGCAGCAGTGGCTTCATCCAATAGCGAAGCATTGGCAATTTCCATCCCCGTCATTTCAGTTACTACTGTCTGGAAATTTAAAAGTGCCTCTAATCGTCCTTGTGAAATTTCTGCCTGGTAGGGAGTGTACGAAGTATACCAAACAGGATTCTCAAGCACATTACGCAATATTACAGCAGGGGTAATAACATCGTAATAGCCCATCCCGATATAAGTATTGTAAACTTTATTCAACTGAGCTATATCATGAATCTTTCTAAAATACTGACGTTCTGTTAATCCTTTGCTAATATTCAAAGGTTTTTCCAATCGAATAGATGCAGGAATGGTTTGGTCAATTAATTCATCAACAGATGAAACTCCAATACGATCGAGCATCGTACTGATTTCGTATTCTCTTGGACCAATGTGACGAGAGACAAACTTATCGGTTGCCATATTTTGTTATTTATCAATTAGGTATTACTTCATTTAAATCACAACCCAAATAGAAGAAGAAATTGGGTAAAATTCAATGACATTTGCCATTTATTTAGTCGACAAGGCCGAAAAAAGCATATCTCCTTAGTCGGATTTTAAACCAAAAATGGATTAGTTGTTCTTTCTTTTCCTACCGTTGTTGATGGTCCGTGTCCTGGAAATAACTGAACTTCATCATCCAGGGTAAGAATTTTATTCTTCAGATTACCAACTAATGTATCGAAATCACCTCCGGGTAAATCGGTTCTGCCAATACTCCCAGTAAAGATGGAATCGCCAACAATGGCAATTTTATCCTGCTCACTGTAAAAGGTAATTCCTCCCGGTGAATGTCCGGGTACTTCAATAACCTTTAATACAGAATTGCCAAACGTAACTTCATCCCCTTCGTTAAGGTAATTTGATATTGCAGGTGGATTTTTATCAACCTCAACCCCAAATTGCTGTGCATAAGTAACTGTCTGATCTATCAGAAATTCGTCTCCGGCATTGGCTTCCATTCCAAGATTGAACTTTTCGGCAATAAAAGCAGAGCCAAAAACATGATCGAGATGTAGATGTGTCTGCAATAATTTTACCGGAGTATATCCATTAGAATCAATAAAATCAGCTACATATTTACGCTCTTCAGCGGTTAAACACCCCGGATCAATGATAACACACTCTTTGGTTTCATCAGAAAGAATATATGTATTCTCCTGCCACATATTAATTGGCAGAGTTTCAACTTTAATCATATTATTACATTTTTAATTTACTGTTCCTTTTAACATGGGTACAAATGCACATTCTCCAATTTGCTCCTGTTCAAAATCATCCTCGCTAAGCCTTGTAATACGAGTCATCACTTGTTTTTTATCACCAAGTGGTATTACCATAATGCCACCAATCTTCATTTGAAGCAATAGCTTTTCAGGTAAGAAAGGTGCCCCAGCTGTAACAATCACTTTATCAAAGGGAGCAAATGACGAGAGTCCTTCATAACCATCACCAAGAAAAAAACGTCCGCTGTAACCAATTTGTTTTAACAAATGAGTAGATCGAGTAAATAACTCTTTTTGTCGTTCTATTGAAAAGAGTTTCACTCCCATTTCAATTAACACAGCGGCCTGATACCCAGAACCAGTACCAACTTCCAATACTTTTTCTCCTGCAGATATATTTAGTAATTGAGATTGCAAAGCAACAGTGTATGGTTGTGATATAGTTTGCCCTGCTGCAATAGGGAACGCCTTATCCTGATATGCAAATGAAACAAAACTACTATCGAGAAACAAGTGACGGGGAACCCTCCCAATTGCTTCCAATACCTTATTATCTGTAATATTTTTCCTAACAAGTTCCTGCACCAATCGTTGACGCATGCCCTTATGCCTAAAAGAATCCAACATCTCCATAGTTGGCAAAATTAATTTTTTTTAACTTTCCCGAAATATTTTGCATCAACATTCGTTAAGCATTTTATGGGGGTCATTTCAAACATATCTAAAAAATCTATTAATTTATATTTTTTAGTTACCGATATCATTATAATTATCTTGTCTTCAACATTTTCCGTTAAGACTCTCAAAAGTGAATTACCAAGTTTTTCAACCCATTTTGCTCAGTCGACTCAAGCCTTACTTAATCAGAATGAAGTAATTATATTATTAGTTGGTTATATACTTTTCATTCTTTATTTGTCTGGTTTATACCGTAATCGAATCAATCTCTCCATTTCCAATCATATTTCAAAAACATTTAGTGGAATAGGAATCTCATTCTTAAGCTTATTTGTATATTTCTATGGCTTTTACAACCTCTTTTCTTTTGCCAACGTTTGGAATACTTTTTTAGGTTTATTTATCACTACCCTCATTAGTATAAATATTCCTCATATACTTTTAATTTTAGTACTCAGGATATTAATGCATAAAGGTTACTGGGGACTAAAAACTCTCTTAATCGGATCAAATGGCGTATTGAAAAATACATATTCCGAACTATTGCAATTAGGTAATCTAAGCGGGAATAAAATAACGGATGTAATAAAAATTGATGATATACTAAACAAGACAAATGATACTGCATTAAGTTATTATGAAGCCGAGAAACTAATTAATGAACACCAACCAGACGAAATAATTATTGCAGTTCCTTCAACAAAAGAAAAAATGGTCACCAACCTTATTTCTGTTGCCAAAATGAAGGATATTTCCATCAAGTTGGTCCCTGATATGGAATCAATAGTGAAAGGATTTGCCAGAATCGAATCCCTGGTTGCTCCACCTTTTATTGCTGTATCCAGAAAACAAATGCCGGTTTGGCAAGAATTCATTAAACGCATTATAGATATTGTTATTGCACTTATTGGCTTACTAATGCTTATTCCATTTTTTCCATTTATAGCCTGGGGAATTAAAAAAAGTTCAAAAGGCCCCGTCTTCTTTAATCAGGAACGCATTGGAAAGAACGGAAAACCATTCAAGATAATCAAATTCAGATCCATGATTATTGATGCCGAAGTGAATGGGCCTGCTTTATCATCTATAAATGATTCTCGTGTGACTTCATTCGGACGATTTTTAAGAAGATGGAGAATTGACGAAACTCCGCAATTTTTGAATGTTTTAATTGGTCAGATGTCAATTGTTGGACCACGACCCGAAAGAGCTTATTTTATTAATGAAATATCTAAAAAAGCCCCTCAATACAGTGAAATACTTCAATGCAGACCGGGTATTACTTCATTAGGAATGGTAAAATACGGCTATGCAGAAAATATTGAGCAGATGATTCAGCGCTTAAACTACGATATTTTATACATCCATAATCTCTCGCTTTGGATAGATATTAAAATAATTATTTACACCCTTAAAACATTGATTAGCGGTGAAGGAAAATAAAAAGGTGAATCTGTTGACTCACCTTTTTGTTATCGCTAGTATTTGAAAACCTTCGAGTGAATTACTTCACTCCCATTTGTTATTCGAATTATATACTGACCAATGGATAATTCACTGAGATTGATTCTCATCTTGTCTTCCTGAAAGGGAATCTTTTTTATACAAGCACCAGAGATTGAATAAATTTCCAGAAGCTTCTCACCTGTCATGTTTGTTTCTATCTGTACCGACTCAGTAAATGGATTTGGATAACAATTGATTTTTGAAGATGCATTAACATCATCATCAATTGATGTATTTGTATCAAACCCGGTTAATTTCTTCTGACTGTAAACTACATATTCACCTGGCTGAAATGTAAGTTGAACATCTGTATTTGTTACATTAATACTATCTCCCAATATTACATTATACCACCAACCAGTTGAGCTAAAATTGATACTGGTCGTTTGAGCAGTTAATGCAAAATTAGAAACTACTCTTACATCTGAACCGGATAGATTCAGAGAAATCTTTTTTACTGATCCCGAAACATCCATTGTAAAATCGCTCGTATTAAAAACCTCTTCACCGGTTTTCATGTCAATCATACGCTTAAAGACATTAAATAAACGTGCTCTATCTTCATCGTCCTGATATTGCCAAACCGGCGGTTTTTGTGCCAATCGGCAATCATTACTTACTGATCCATCAGTACAGCGATTGATGCTTAAGTCAAATCCTAATTCACCAAATTGCCAAACCATTTTAGGTCCGGGGGTACTAAAAAAGATAACTGCAGCTGCTTCCACACGTTTTAAAGCCGTGGTTTTATTTGCAACCTTATAATCACCTTCAGAGGCTCCGTATAATAGATTTTTATACATCAATCTTTCTTCATCATGGCTTTCCATGTAATTAACCACCTGAGGTTCGTTCCAACCCCTGTTTTCATATGAAGTCCAGCTTAAATCAGAATCATATCCTATGGTCGCTTCATTGTAATCATGATTCGCATTTCCCCAAAGCATTATTCCGTGATTGGCCAAAATTGTTTCCTCATCATTATTTGAAAGATGTTCAAAGATTACATACGCATCAGATTTCCTCTTCCATATTTCGTTTGACATCCGTTTCAATATTGCAATCCGACTGTCATCCCGATTACTGGCCCAACTATTATCACCTGTGGCTGGTGTTACAGTGTTTGTAAAACCTTTGGTAAAATCAAATCGGAAACCATCTATCTGGTATTCACTCATCCAGAAAGAACAGATACTGTCAACCAAAGCTTGTGTTTCAAGGCTTTCGTGATTAAAGTCGTATCCCCATTGAGCATCCGGATTTTTCATGTTATGCTCAACATTATACCAGGGATTTTGAGCAGTAGGTTTGTCGCCATCAAAATACATTTGAACAAATGGTGATTGACCAAAAGAATGATTCAATACCATGTCCATAATCACAGCTATTCCATTTTTATGACATTCATTTATAAATGCCTTGTAATCATTAACCGTTCCATAGGCTTTATCTGTTGCAAAATAAAATGATGGATTATAACCCCAGCTGTCATTTCCTTCAAATTCATTGAACGGCATCAATTCAATGGCATTAACACCTAGTCTTTTCAGATAACTTAAAGTATCGGTTACTGTCTTTATATCCTGATTAGCTGTAAAATCACGAATCAGAAGTTCATATACCACCAATGATTGTCTATCCGGAGCATTAAAACCTGTAGCATCCCATTGAAAATCATCAGCTGAAGTTGAAAAAACACTCACTATTCCACTTGTTTTACCTTCAGGATAAGCTTTTAAGTTAGGATAGATATCTGAACCAATATACCCATCATTCCATGGATCAAGTACTTTATTGGTATAAGGATCGGCAATCTTTAAATCATCATCCATCCAATATTGATAAGCATACTCTTCTCCAGAAGTAAGGCCGGTAAGCGTCAGCCAAAAATAATCACCATCTTTCTTCATCAGGTAATCATTCATAGGTGTCCAATCATTAAAATCACCCATTAAGTACACATACTCCTTATAAGGAGCATACAAAAGTACAGTCACAGAATTATCATCAATTCTATTAACTCCTCTTCTCAGACCGGCAGGTCTTGCTTCATTAATTGGCGTATCTCTGGTATAGAAAGTCACATTATCTTCAACTGAATTTGCACCAGAAGTGGCTACAGCTCTGATATGATATTGCTCCTCACTAACACCTGATATGGTATAAGAAATTGAAGTTCCGGCAGTAGATGTAATTTCAACATCATTAATAAATAATGTCAATTGTTCACTCAAAATAGAGTTAACACTCACCACAACATCATCACCAACAGGCACCAAACTTTTATCCACCGGTGATTCAATTGCAACCCCTAACTCGGCATCTGAAACACTTACAAAAATATCACCTCCTCCTGTATCTTTTCCTTCGAGTGAACTATCTGCACTTCGAAAAACAAAGGCCATCTTCAGGATCTTTTCTCCATCGGGCACACCATAAAACTGCCTGATAGTAGGTGAAATTGTTAAGGTATATTGATTCGAACCAATCTGAGTAAGTTTACAGTCGGCTATATTCACACCCCAGTCTGCTTTCGCATATTTCCAGTCGGTATCGCTTGTACTTTTATCGGTAATAACACCTGTATGAGCGTAAATATCGCCTGTATAACCTTCTAATCCGGCTGTTCCCCGATCAGCATAAAAGGTAATTATCACCTGATCACTTTCAACCGGAATCGCAGGATTTGAAGTTACTACCTGCGCACTCACAACTTGTGCCAACCATATCAATATTCCTAAAAAGTAAATCCTATTCATTTCGATATATTAAATAATTTTTCATAATCTGTTACTGGCATCCATAAAGACGCACCTCTTTCAATATGTTTTTGAGTAAAGGTCTGATTAGTGACCAGTACCTTCATATCAGGATTCAAAACATTTACCAATAATTCATGGTCCTTCAAGAATGATTCCATTTTAAACTTAACATCATCCTCTGCTGAAGTATTTAAAATTAAAATGGCTCCCCTGTAATTGTCAATACCTTCCCGGGTTACCACATAACGATTCTTATTAACCAATGCAGAATCAACAATACTTTCCCCTTGCAAAACTGACCTCACCCTGATTAACTGTTCTATTTTCTCAGGAAGACACCCATCCACCATTACAGCATGCTTTTTATTGTTAAAATCATTCTGCCTGGTAGGAAATAAATGAGAATAAAACAAACACGGTGTGGGTTGATGAAACAGAATGTATGAATAAGCCAGTATCCAGTCTTTCTTGATCCATTTATCATGTTCTTTACCTGTGTCATGGTTTTCAGCAAAGGTGATGATCTTATCAGTTGATAATTTTGAGATTAAACCTGCATTAACCAGCCTACTCATATCAAATTTACCCATCGAATCATTACACATTTCAGTCAATGCCTTTTTCAATGGAAAATCAAATGATTTCACTTTGGCATTATTATCTGAATTAACCAACTTATTCCAATCTGCTATTTGATTTACAGAATAGGTAAAGAATTCTGTCACACAAAAAGCTGAGTCCCTTACTACATTATTTGTCCAGCTTCTAATAAAATCAGGTTCGATACCATTTACAAAATCAAGCCTTACCCCATCGTATTTTACTTGGTCCAATAACCATTTTCCCCAAGTAGTTAATTGTTCCTGAACATTTTCACTCCGGTGATTAAAATCGTGACCAAACAATTTTGAGTTGGCAACAATTCCACCCGTATCGGGGTAGTTCATTATATAATCATTCTTGTCTGAAGGATGAAAATCAGAATAATTCCATTTCATTTTACCGGAAGCAGGTTGTATACCTGTAAATGAAAATGGATTCCATTCGAGCTCCTCACCATGTTCATCAGCAATAGATGAAATGGTTAATCCATTGGTTTGATCTCCCCAGCTCATGTTTTCATTCAACACTTCCAACTGCAACCATAATTTCATTTGCGGATTCTGATATATCTTAAACTCGATTTTTTCTTCTCCATCAACAATTCCTTCCCAAAATCCAAAAGCAGTATTCTTTGTCAATATGGGATGAAATTTTTTATTGGCATTATTCATTGATGGATCGTCCGAGACCTTAAGTCTGTATCCTGATATTTTTTTAGGATAAATTGGATTACTCATTTGAATGGTTATGGTTTGATTTTGTTTTAGATCCAAACCAAACCTTAATTCATTAACCGGATAACCGGCAGTTTTCTTCTTTCGGTTAAGAAGATAATTTTTTATGATTGGATTAGGTTCCAAATCTTTATTCTGAAATGAATACATGTGATTTAAAACCACATCAGCATACACTTCGATATTATGCTTGTGAGCACTTTCAATTAATTTATTTAAGCTTTCACGGGTTCCAAACCGGGTACTAATGGTTCCAATCTGATCGTATTCTCCCAAATCGTAATGATCGTAAATTCCATACCCCATATCATAGATTCCCCAATTCCCCTTTGACGGTGGAGGTAACCATATAGCAGTGACACCAATTTTCTGAAGATAGTCTAATTTTTCTTCGAGATGAGAATACCATATACCTTCCTTCACCTCGCTTTTCACGGGTACGTCCCAGTAAAATCCCTGAAGTATGACTTGAGATGATAGGTCCATAAATAACAAATTAAAGAAAACAATATATAGTATTTGTCTTTTCAAGTCTGTTCTTTTACTAGGTTCTATGGCACTTTAAAAAGCAAAAAGGCAGCCCCATTTGATGGGACTACCTTGTAAAAAGTATTATTTAGTTTTTAACAACTGTAGCAACATTAGTCATTGTATTTAGAGTGATAGTATAGTTACCATCCTCAGCAATGTCAATATTACTTCCGTCTTGCTCAAGAGCAGTTAATGAACCACCTAAATTAACAGTCCAACCGTCATTAGCTCTAAACTTAAATTGCTTTCCTCCCAATAAATCAGCTGTTACAGTAAATACTTTATTGGTTGAATCCCAGCTCATATTTGTATCTGTATCCCATCCTCCAGGAGTAGCATCACCAATAATACCCCAGCGGTAAGCGGTATAGGTATATTCATTTGGATTACTTAGGTCAAGAGTGAAATCATAATCATCTTCTACGTCATTGGTAATATTATCGCCACCTGATACAAGATTAACACCGTCACTACTACCATAATTATAATCCCAAGCATTATTGGCACGGAATTTAAATCCTCCAGCTTTCAAATGAACCACACCTCTCCAAGTCTGTGAAGCAGCATCATAAGTAAGATCTGTACTTGTTCCCCATTCACCAGGTGTTGCATCACCAATTACGCCCCAATCAGTTTTAACAGCAGTATATGTGTAAGGTGAGACAGATAAGTCAACATTTATTTTGTAATAACCCATAGCAGAAACAATATTTGCTCCACCTGCTTCAAGTGTTCCATCAGCACCATCATCACCATAGTTGGTTGACCATGTATTGTCTGTTGCAAATTTCCATTCGCTGTTATCTACTCCTAGATATACATAACCTTCTAACTTATCACCAACTGATAATGTATTCTGCACGTACGGAGAACTCTCTGGTGACCAATTGTCATAACCACCAACAGGATAACTGGCAGTAACATAGCTTCCTGGAAGGTACCAAGTAATAATATCTGGTACAGTTGTAAACTCAACATTATCACCATAAGCAGTTCCTGTACTATTAATAGCATAAGCCCTAACATGATAGGTTACACCAGGCTCAAGTCCATCAATATCGACAGACATTGTACTTACAGTCACTTCTGCATCAACCAACTTAGTGTCTGCCACTGTTGGATTTTCAGTTAAACCATATACAAAACCTCTCTCAGAAATATCACTTCCTCCATTATGAATAACTTCACCGGCTACTGATGCTGTTGTTTTTGTCACATTTGAAACATCGTTCGTTTCAACAACCGGAACACCGACAGATGTAGTAAAACTGATTTGACTACTATAAGCTACACCAACACTGTTTATTGCATATGATTTAACATAGTAGGTAGTACTTGGCATTAAATCTATAATACTGTAGTAGAATTCTCCTGTACCAGCTCCAACTAGAACAGTATCACTAGCTACTGTTGGGTTAGCTTCGGTTGACCAACAGAAACCTTTAGCTGTAACTTCAGCTTTACCATCATAAGTTACATTTCCTGTTAGGTCAACAGTTCTATCAGTAAGATTTGCTTCATCGCTCAATGTTACTGTTGCTATATTTGCCAAAGTGGTAAATGATTTTTGCTCACCATACAAAACAGAACCGTCGCTCTGAACCACATAAGCCTTGTAATAATATTTGGTTAAATGATCTAAACCTGTTACAGTTACCCAGTAAACAGCTCCATCTACTTCATCTGCTTCCTGACTTGAATTATCTATTGTAGGATTTTCAGAAGTATTCCAACAAACACCAAATTCAGTAAAACCATCACCTTGAGCAACAACCATACCACTTAATTCAGCAGATGTTGATGTAATACCATCAATTTTCCAAGATTCCATCTGGGCATCAAGCTTTACCTGGTCATCTTTTTCACAAGCAACAAAAGCCAGTGAAAAAGAGATTAATACAGCTAGTATATTTAAAGATTTTCTTTTCATAATAATCGGTTTTAAAGCTGCCTAATAAGATAGGCAGCACTACGATTTAGTTTTTAATTAATTCAAAGGTACCCGCATCATCACTTAATATCGTAAAGATTACAGTATAGTTGCCAGTTTCAGGAACAGGGATATCGTTTCCAACACCTCCTTGTTGCAGTGCTCCTGATAAACCACCGGTTACACCTTCTGCCAGTCCCATATTCCATGACCAACCATCATTCATACGAAACTTAATAAACTCACCTCCAATAAGGTCAATATTAATGTACCAATACCCTTTAGCAGGATCATAATCCATATCAGTATCAGAATCCCAACCGGTAGGAGTAGCCGAGCCAATTATACCTATGAAATAAGGTTCTGGATTATAAGTCATTCCTACAATATCAGCTGTAAAATTATACCAACCAGTTTCATCTACTACAATGCCATTTCCGTCTTCTACCAATGTACCAGCACTTCCTCCGTATGTAATGCTTGTTTCTGGATCAAATAATTTAAATGCATTATCAGTAGATAATTTTGCAAATCCGGTATAGACTCCATTGCTTAATGGGGAAGTGATTTTTTGATCCATACCTGAATCAATAAAATCAAGTCGCATAAACCCAAATATGCTAACATCTTCTGTTACAGTTTCTGAAATATATTCGAAAGGATCAGTTCCGGTACCAGGAGCTCCAGTGCCTGCATCAACAACCAATTGACTTCTTAATCTAAAATCTACAGATGAAGTCTGGTCCTCAGGAAAATGCTTTAATAATATTGTATTTAATTCACTAACAGAAATTGTAATATCATCAACACTGGTTCCTGAATAAATAGAAATGATTTCAGCAAAGCCAGTTCCAGCCACTGCTGCTTCTAAATAATAGTTAGCAGAAGCAACAAAACCAGGATCTACAGGTGTTGCAGCAAATTTTAAAATATCTCCTCCCTTATCACGGGAAAGGCTCAAATCAGGCATACTTGTTAATGCCGGCGGAACAGGAGACTCAAGTATAACAACCTTATCTCCATCCTTCTCGCAACTAACAAAGAAGGTAAACAAGCCTAATAATAAAAATATAATTGATTTATTCATTTTTCAAGATTTTAGTTGTAACCATCATTTTGATCAATATTTGGATTCGCAGCTGTTTCTTCAGCTGGAATTGGGAAGATATCTCTATATGAGTCCACAATTGCCCCATTGTAAGAATTACCTTTCCACTGCCACAAATAGTCTCCGTTTGTAAATTGTCCAAATCGAACAAGGTCTGTTCTTCTCTGAGCTTCATAATAGAATTCTCTTCCTCTTTCATCAAGAATGAATCTATCTGTAACTTCTGAAGCTGAGATATTACCAGATTCATCACCATATGCTCTTTCTCTTACAACATTAATATCTGTTGCTGCCAAACCATCCTCACCCAAATTATGATTAGATTCAGCTCTCATCAAATAAGCATCTGCCAATCTGAAAACAGGGAAATCTGTTGATGCATATGCAGGATGGTAGTTATCTGCCTGTGTTCCATCATGGTTAGTAGCCGTGAATTTATAAACACCAATACCATAATCGCCACTTGCAGAAGGTGAAGGAATATTTATAGCTCTTTTTTGTTTTAAATAAACTCTTCCATCAGCTGCCTGACTAAATTCTGCATCATCAGCTGGAATAGCTACATTTCCATAAGTTGCAATTGTATCAACTAAAAGATTCATGAAATCTTTTCTTGATCTATTACCATTCCAGTTAGTATTTTCAGTAAGACCATGATAATCTTCTGCACGGATATAAACTGCATCACTACTTGATTCAATTAAGAATGTAGTACCAACATATCCTTGAGCATTAACACCGTCAACTGCCCAGGCAAAAATCATTTCAGGGTTACGTGGAAAATCATTATCTGCACTAAAATTCTGACGATAGTCATCAGCCAAATCATAAACATTACTATCAATAACCTTAGTTGTGTAAATTTTACAACTATCCCATTTGGCAGTCCCGGTGAAGACTTCTGCGTTTAAATATGTACGTGCCAAAAGCATCCATGCAGCAGCTTTATCTGCTTGAGGATAAACTGTTCCTGGTTCAGCTAAATCAGGCTCAATCTCCTTTAATTCAGTAACTATATAATTAAATAAATCAGCTCTTTTTATTTGCTGAGGATAAAATTTACCTACTCCATCAGCTTCAGTTGTGAAAGGAGGATTTCCAAAAAGATCCATCAACCAATAATAGGCCATTGCCCTTAGAAATCGAGCTTCAGCAATGTATTGATCCTTATTTTCCACATCAGTTTTACCTGCCTGAATAATAAAATCATTGGCATAAGTTATACTTAAACTTAATCTTTGATACAGAGCTGTTAAAAACGGATTGGAAGCACTCCATGTTTGTGTATTTAAATCTGCAATACCAACATCACCCCAGGCACAAATTGCTTCATCTGTTGTAATTTCCTGCAAATTCCATAATGCTCTCATTGTTGTAAAGAAATTATCATCAGATGCTGAAATGTCTGCACCAAAGTCTCCACTTCCTCCTTGACCAGCCAGGTTAAAACTTGCGTATACTTTGGCTAAGGCTTGCTGCATATACAAAGGATCATCTCCTAAATTACCAGAAAGAATAACATTTTCATCTTTCGGCTTAACATCCAGATCATTAACACATGACGTAATTAACAATACTGAAAGTAAAATGCTTGATATTATATATTTTTTCATATCTACCTAAATTTATCTATTAGAAGTTCATATTTAACCCTAAAGTGAAAGTTCTAGGTCTTGGATAGAAATTGTTATCTATACCGCCATTTACTTCAGGATCAAGTCCGGAATAATTTGTAATCGTCAAGAGGTTTTGAACCGTAAAACTTAATCTTAAATCAAGTTTATCTTGTAAAGCTTTAAAATTATAACCCGCACTAATATTATCAACCTTAAAGAATGAAGCATTCTCAACAAAATAATCACTGGTAAACTGTCGTTTTACAAACTGAGTTTCACTTAGATATTTTGGCATATTTTTCCAATAACCAATTTGTTGCATTTGATCATATGATGCTCCGGCAGCAACCTGGTTATAAACGTAATTGCCAATATTAGCTCTTGTTGATGCCGATAAATCAAAGTCTTTATAGTTGAAACGGAATGAGAATCCTAATAAATAATCAGGAGCTGGATTATGATATAAATACTTGTCTTCATTATCACCGTTAACAGTTCCTCCATTACCTGATATATCTACATACATACCTTCAATTGGATTACCATTGGTGTCGTATACTTGCTTATTTACAAAATAAGAATATGCAGCATCTCCCACTCTTGTTACTTGTTTCTGTCCTGTAAAGGCATCTCCATAAAGGATTCCAATATAATCAGGATCATCAGTTAAAAGTAACTTGGTAATTTCGTTTTTATTATAAGTGAAATTAGCTCCAATATTCAATGACATATCCGGAGTTGAAATAGCAACCCAATCCAAAGAAACTTCTACTCCTCGGTTTTCTAAACTACCAACATTTGTTAGCAATGTATTTGAGAAGTTACTACCACTAGGAATGGTTACTTCATTTAACAAATCTTCAGTAACACGTTTGTACAAATCAACAGAACCTCTAAGCCTATTATTCATGAAACCAAAATCCAAAGCAATATTCTGAGTTGTTGTCTCTTCCCACTTAATATCCGGATCATATGAGTCTGGACGTAACGTAGGCAACCATTGTCCATTAATCATATAATATGCACCTTCTCTTGCTTCTCTATATAGAGCTTGCGCCGGATAATCGCTTCCAATATCTTGTTGACCAGTAACCCCCCAGCCCAGACGAAGTTTCATATCTGAAATAAAATCAACATCCTGCAAGAATGACTCCTCCTTAATTTTCCATGCAAATGCTGCTGATGGGAACAAGCCCCATGGATTATTTGCAAAACGAGAAGAACCATCATAACGAACTGTTCCTGTCAATAAATATCTCTCTTTTAAAGTATAGTTAGCACGACCAAAGAAAGAAACAAGATAATTTTCTGTTATGTAAGAATCCGTAACAGGTGCCACATTATCAGCAATACCTTCAGTATAACTATCTCCTTCTCTTTCGAAATGTTGCCAAGAATAACCTGCAGTCGCATCCAATCTGTGATTTTCATTAAGAATCTTATTATAGCCTAAATAAAAATCTAAAAGATTATTCTTTACTGTACTATTATAAGTATTTAATTTTCCAGTAAATGGCGTTGTTAATGTCGATGGTGAAGTTACAGGTCTGTTATTATGTCCTGTACCATCTGCATAATCAGTTGCTAAATTTAAATTAGCTTTTAAACCTGATAAAAATGGTAATTCGTATGTAAACTGAACGTTACCAACAAAACGTAAGATATCTGATTTATTGTCAACTGCCATTGCCTGTTCAACAGGGTTTGGAGTACCTAAATTAGCTCCATATGTAGGCCATTGAAAATATCCATCAGTATCGGCATTACCATCTTTAATTGATTGAGTCGGATCCATATTAATAGCTGAACCAATAGCACCTTCGTCACCAAAATTATGCTTAGTGCTCATAATTTTTGCATTAGCATTTAATTTTAGAGAATTATTAAAGAAGGAGGGATTCAGGTTTAATGATCCGGTAAATCTTTGCATATCTGTATTCTCTAGAATACCTTGTTGGTCTGTATAACCAATAGACACACGATAAGGAAGATTTTTAAAGGCTCCCGATGCACTTACATTATGATCTGTAGAAATAGCTGTTCTGAAAATTTCTTTTTGCCAGTCTGTATTAGCAGATCCTAAAAGGTTATATACCTCTTCATCAAACAATTCTCTTTTATCCCATGCAATTTGTCTGAATTCATCTCCAGAATAAACATCTATATAATTTATAGGTGTTGATACTGCTACATTACCACTGTATGAGAATTTTAAATTCTGTCCTTTTTTTCCTTGTTTGGTAGTAATGATAATTACACCATTTGATGCCCTGGAACCATAAATTGCTGTTGCAGAAGCATCTTTTAATACGTTAAAGGTTTCAATATCATTTGGGTTGATGAATGATAAAATATTAGAACTTCCACTTACATTATCATTTGAAATGGGTACACCATCGATAATTATCAATGGATCATTGGAAGCATTCAATGAAGAACCTCCCCTGATTCGAATCGTAGATCCACTTCCAGGAGCACCTCCACTTGAAGTAATTGAAACACCAGAAGCTTTACCAACTAACAGATCTTGTGGAGAAGTGATATTACCTTTATTAAAATCCTTTGAGCTAATGGCAACAACAGAACCTGTAGCATCATCTTTTTTTACAGTTCCATAACCAATTACTACCACTTCATCCATCCCAATAACATCTTCTTCTAAAGCAATATTAATCTGAGACTGACTTTCAATAATTGTTTCAACATTTTTATATCCAATAAATGAGAAAACAAGAGTTTGTCCTTTGCTGACTTTCAATGTATATGCTCCATCCGGAGTAGTAATTGTTCCGGTTGTGGTACCTTTTACTGCTACAGTAACACCAGGTAAAGGCATACCATCACTTGCATCTGTTACAACACCTGTAACAGTCATTTCCTGTGCATTTATATTCAGAAAACTAAATAATGCCAGAAAAAGAAACAGTAACTTAAACAAATTAGACTGTTTTTTCATAAAACATAGATTTTCTTGATTATTAATAAACATTTGATATCCGCTTTAAAGGATTTCGGTGGATTTATGAGTTAGCAACTGCGCTAATACCTTTAAAACAGTGTTTATCGTATTGAAATAACATTACAAACATAGAAAGATTTGATGAGAAAGTAAACATTTTTTAACATCAGAAAACAATATTTTCCTTTTAAAGCTTCTGCAACCGTTTGCGATGACGATTGCAAAATCATTTTTATGATATAAAACATGTTTTCTTTTTTTACACTAATCTATCGAAAACGATTGCAAAGAAAGGGCTCTATAAAAAACTCATTCAACATTTCATGTTTACAATATAAAATCAAAGAGATTCTATGAAGGAATTCAGAGCTTTGTAATGATTAACATTGTTTAACAAACATAAATTTCAAATCTTTTTTACTCTTCGAACAGTAAACCGCCTAATATCTCAAAGAAAATTAGGCAAATTTATTATCTTTAGCTTTTGAGCATTATTAAGGATACTCCTTAATTGTCCAAGTATACTATATGAAATCACATCCGATAACCATTAAAGATATTGCAAGAGTTCTTGGGATTTCCCCATCAACTGTTTCCAGGGCATTAAAAGATCATCCAGATATTAGTCCAAAAACAAAACAACTGGTTCAGACATTTGCCGAGAAAGTAAATTATCGCCCTAACGCCCTGGCATTAAGTTTAAGAAGTAGCAAAACCAATACTATTGGTATTGTGATACCTGAAATAGTGCACCACTTCTTTTCAACAGTGATTAGTGGTATCGAGGACATTGCTTATAGTAAAGGTTATAATGCCATCATTTGCCAAACCAACGAAAATTATCAAAGGGAGGTAATTGATTTACAGGCATTAATTGACAACCGGGTAGATGGCATATTAGTATCAATGAGCAAAAACACTCATGAATTCTCTCATTTTCAAAATGTAAGAGACAATGGAATCCCGATCGTTTTTTTCGACCGCATTTGCGAAGCCATCTCAACAGACAGAGTGATTGCTGATGATTTTGAAGGTGCCCGCATAGCTACTAAGCACCTTATTAGTAAAGGATGTAAAAAAATAATGCACCTATCTGCTCCGCAACATTTATTAATTGGTAAGAACCGAAAAGAGGGCTATTGTAGCGCATTAAAAGAGCATCAGCTTCAATGCAATGATCAGCTCGTAGTAAAGTGTGACACCAGGGAATCTGTATTTGCAAAGGAAGATGAAATTATTAGTCTTGCCAGTGACATTGATGGAATATTTGCTGTAAATGACAGTACTGCCATTGCTGCCATGCAGGTACTGCAACGGAATGGATACAATGTACCTAAAGACATTGCTGTTGTAGGATTTGGGGACGGACCTATTGCCGATATTGCTTATCCACCTTTAACTACTGTAGAACAAAAAGGATATGTTATCGGTCAGGCTGCCATGAACCTGTTGATTGGCCATATCGAAGAAACAGCCATTGAAAGTGAGTTTGAAACCAAAATATTTACACCTGAACTAGTAGAAAGAACATCCTCTCAACTAGGAAAAACAATCTAATATAAATATTCAATCATAACAGTTAATCCTTTCGAAACTGTTCTTTAATTCTGCATTAGCCTTTCTAATGATCAGAACTGAGATATAGTCTATACTTTTCTATTCTACTTATTAAATAATATCACTTGAATGTGTTTTTGCACAATTTCGCAATCGTTTGCAAAATCAGCAGATCATTTAATTAACAATAAAATCAAAAAGAATTACAATTTCCGCAATCGTTTGCAATCTGTATTTACACTGTAAATTACCATCTTACAGAAAACAACCGCAACAAATTTTCAATTCTTATTTATACATATTGATTACATTTGTATCGGATTTATGTGAAAGTAACTTACCTGCTAATACCTTTAACTTAAAACATCAGTTTTGAGAACGGTATAATATTCTGTTGAAATTTCCAACAATTAAAATCACGAAAAGTATTTGGTGAATGTAATTCGTAATTGATTTATTACACATTTGTCATTCAAGGCTATCAATTTAGTAATTGATCATCCTAACTTGCACAAATTATAAATCAATTTGAAATCGTGAACATTGATAAATAAATAACATGAAGAAATTACCAAAACTATCATTCTGGCAGATTTGGAATGTGAGCTTTGGGTTCCTGGGAATCCAAATGGGATTTGCACTTCAAAGTGCCAATGTTAGTCGAATTCTTTCAAATTTAGGAGCAGACCTACATTCTTTACCTTTATTCTGGATAGCTGCCCCATTAATGGGTTTGGTTGTTCAACCAATTGTTGGTTCAGCCAGCGACAGAACATGGAACCGTTTTGGAAGACGTGGCCCTTATATTTTAGGGGGTGCAATTGTGGCGGCAGTCTCAATGTTTTTGATGCCCAATGCATCAGCAGTTGTAGCCTTTATGCCAGTCTTATTATTTGGTTTGCTAATGTTTGCTCTAATGGATGGATCATTCAATATTACGATGCAACCCTTCCGTGCTTTAGTGGCTGACATGACTCCATCAGAACAAAGAAACCTGGGTTATTCAACTCAAAGCTTTTTGATAAATGCCGGTGCTGTATTGGGATCCATTCTTCCTTTTATTTTAACCAATGGTCTAAACATTGCCAATACTTCTGCCCCTGGAACTGTTGCACCTTCTGTAATTTGGTCCTTTTACATTGGAGGAAGTGTTTTGCTTCTTTCAGTAATATGGACAGTTATAAAGACAAAAGAATATCCTCCTGAAGAATATGCAGAATATAAAGGGCTGGATAATTCAAATGAAACAGATCCGCAGTACAAAGGCTTTGTTGGATTTTTTAGGTTGTTGAAAATAACTCCTAAAACAATGATTCAACTGGCAGTTGTTCAGTTCTTCTCCTGGTTTGCACTTTACATTATGTGGGTGTATACAACGCCGGCAGTATCTCAGCATGTTTGGGGTGAAGCAATTGGTGAGAGTGCTACCAAAGGAGCTCAGGATGCGGGAGATTGGGTAGGTATTTTATTTGCCGGCTATAGTCTCTTTGCAGCCATTTTTTCAACTCAAATGTCAAACCTTGCCAATAAATTTGGCAGAAAGACAATATACGGTTTTGCATTACTTATTGGTGGAATTGCCTATATCTCAACATTCTTTTTAAAAGGAGGAGATTTAGTTCACTTAAACTTATTATTTACTCAAGTAGATGTTCCATCAAGTGCCGTAATGTGGTTGCTCCCAATGGTAGGAATTGGTATTGCCTGGGCCGCTATTCTGGCAATGCCGTATGCTATTTTATCGGACTCTATACCTGCCGATAAAATGGGTGTTTTTATGGGTATTTTTAATTTCACCATTGCCGGTCCACAGATTATAAGCGGATTGATAGCCGGACCAATCATTAAATATTGGTTCGATGGTGAAGCCATCTCAATGATAGTAATAGCAGGGATCAGTATGATACTTGGTGCTATCTCCGTAAACTTTGTAAAAACGAATAATCAGTTGCAGTCATAAATCAAAACGAAATTATGGGAAAGATAAAAGCTTGTCTATTTGACTTAGACGGTGTAATTGTGGACACAGCCAAGTATCATTATATTGCCTGGCGTGAACTTGCTAAGGAACTTGGATTTGACTTTACTGAAGAAGACAATGAAAGATTAAAAGGAGTTAGTCGGATGACTTCTCTTGAGATATTATTAGAAATTGGAGGTGTAACTCTTTCTGAAGAAGAAAAGATTCGCTTTGCCGACAAAAAAAATGAAAACTACCGAACCTTCATTTTAAAAATGCAACCAGATGAAATCCTTCCCGGAGCCAAATCATTTCTGGAAGAATTAAAAACAAAAGGTATAAAAATAGCCTTAGGTTCAGCCAGTAAGAATGCAATGACTATTCTGGATCGACTGGAACTCACCTATTTGTTTGAAGCTATCATCGATGGCACAAAAGTATCACAAGCCAAACCAGATCCAGAAGTATTCTTAAAAGGAGCTGAAGAACTAAATGTTAAGCCAGAAGAATGTGTTGTTTTTGAGGATGCTGAAGCTGGTGTTGAAGCTGCAAAAGCAGGTAAAATGAAGTGCGTAGGAATTGGTTCAACTGATGTATTAGGTAAAGCTGACATTGTAATTGACGGATTACATCAAATGGATTATAATAAATTACTGAGCCTCGAAAATTAAGATCGATAAGAATTGATTTAAGTGTTTATACAATTTTAATCAACAGATAAACCTTAAAAACTTACAATATGATAGAATATTTAATTCACGATGAGTGGAACATTATAGAAGAGGGTTTTAAACCTGAACATCACAGATCATCAGAAAGTATCTTCAGTCTTGGCAATGGAAAGATGGGACAAAGAGCTAATTTTGAAGAAACCTATACCGGCCCCACATTACAAGGCAGCTATGTGGCTGGCATTTATTACCCTGATAAAACTCGTGTTGGTTGGTGGAAGAACGGATACCCTGAGTATTTTGCCAAGGTATTAAATAGTCCAAACTGGATTGGTATTGACGTTCAGATTGATGGCCACTTTCTGGATTTATACACCTGTAAAACAGAAAATTTCAGAAGAGTTCTGAATATGCAGGAAGGTTACCTTTTAAGAGAGTTCACAGCCATAATGGATGATGGCAAAAAAGTTGCTGTGGTAGCTAAACGTTTTCTTAGTATGGCCGATACAGAAGTTGGTGCCATTCGCTATTCGGTTACTCCTCTTAATTTTGAAGGTAAAATATCATTCACTCCATATCTTGATGGAGATGTAGAAAACGAAGATTCCAATTACGATGAAAAATTCTGGAATCTACTAGAAATGGAAGCACATCCGGGCGAAGCTTACCTGGTGACTGAAACAAAAAAGCTGGGTTTTAGGGCTGGATTTGGCATGATGGTTAAAACCTTCATTCAGGGAGTAGAAATCAGTATCAAACCCGAAATTCTAAAAAAAGAAGCCTGGGTAGGAAACCGTTTTGAAAAAGTAATTAAAGAAGGTGAGCAATTTACAATTGAGAAAATCGCTGGAGTAACCAGCTCGTTAAATTACAGTAAAAACGATATTCTGGTTGCCACAAAAAAATCTACCAAGGCTGGATTTGATAAAGGATTTGATAAATTATTTGAGGCTCATAAAAATGAATGGAAACAGAAATGGATTCATAGCGACATCAAAATAGAAGGTGATATTGCAGCTCAACAAGGTATTCGTTTCAACATTTTCCATCTAAATCAAACTTATACAGGCGAAGACGAACGATTAAATGTTGGTCCGAAAGGATTTACAGGAGAAAAATACGGAGGTAGCACCTATTGGGATACAGAAGCTTATTGCATTCCTTTCTTTGTTTCAACAGCACCTTCAAACGTAACACGTAATCTACTTATTTACCGTTATAAGCAGCTAGACAAAGCCATTGAAAATGCTGGAAAGCTTGGTTTTAAAGATGGTGCCGCTCTTTATCCGATGGTAACCATGAATGGAGAAGAGTGCCATAATGAATGGGAGATTACTTTTGAAGAAATTCACCGAAATGGAGCCATTGCTTTTGCAATTCACAACTACATTCGTCACACCAACGATTTCAAATATCTTGAAGAGTACGGGCTGGAAGTATTGATTGGTATATCACGATTCTGGAGTCAGCGAGTTAACTGGTCGGGTGAAAAGAAAAAGTATGTAATGCTTGGAGTTACCGGACCCAACGAATACGAAAACAATATCAATAACAACTGGTACACCAATAAAATGGCAACCTGGTGTATGAAGTATACTTCAGAAGCCATTGAAATTGTTAAGAAGAATAATATTGATGCTTTTAACCAAATTGTTGACAAAACAAAGTTCAAAACAGAAGAAGAAACTGCAAAGTGGAAAGATATAGTTGACAAAATGTATTTCCCTTTCAATGAAGAATTAAATGTTTTCATGCAGCAGGACGGATACATGGATAAGGAGCATATCCTTGTGAAAGATCTGGATCCAAAACAACGCCCAATCAACCAACACTGGTCGTGGGACAGAATTCTTCGTAGTTGTTATATCAAACAGGCTGACACACTTCAGGGTATTTATGTACTTGAAGAACAGTTTGATTTGGAAACCATTAAAAGGAATTTCGAATTTTACGAACCAAGGACGGTTCATGAATCATCTCTGTCGCCTTGTGTTCACTCTATTCTGGCAGCAAAAATTGGCATGATCGATAAGGCATATGAAATGTATTTACGCACTTCGCGCCTGGATATTGACGATTACAATCACGAAGCACATGAAGGCCTGCACATAACATCCATGGCCGGGACCTGGATGTCGGTTGTTGAAGGTTTTGGTGGCAAAAGAGTTTATGATGGTAAACTTTATCTTAATCCGGTAATACCTGGTCAATGGAAAAAATATGCTTTCCGCATTACCTTCATGAATAATGACCTGGAAGTAATTGTTTCCAAAGAAAAGGTTGCTGTAGCATCCCATTCAAACAATCCTGTTGAAATGTATTTGTACAATCAATTAATAAAAGTTGAGCCTCAGCAAACTGTTGAAATAAATGTAGGATAAAGCATCTTATTAATGAATAATAGTATCAAAGCGTCATAAATTCAACGCAATTCGAGAAAAAAGGAGTCAATTGACTCCTTTTTTTATTAATATTGCACCGGGGAATATCATTTACTTTTTCACTCATAATGATTATATTGAAAAAGTGCTTCAACCTATTTTAACCATGAGTCGAATAGAGAGAAAAACCATCATAACTCTAATTTCAATATTTTTTTCAACCCTTGTTTTTGGAAAAAATATTGATGTTACAGTCACTCCTTCCAACTGGTGGACAGGAATGAAAAATAATACAGTTACCCTAATAGCAAATGCTCCTTTCAGTGGTAATGCAATTGCAACTATTAACTATCCCGGAGTTAAATTAATCAGAACTTATTCTGGTGATAATACCGAATACCTGTTTATTGAAATTGAAATATCAAACCAGGCTAGTCCGGGCAAAATTCCTATTCTATTCAGAGATTCAAAAGCAAATACAGGATCTTTCGAATTTCAATTATCAGACAGATTACCTTATACACAACAATCGTTAACCAGCGAGGATATCATATACCAGATTGTTCCCGATCGTTTTGTTAATGGTGATAGTAAAAATGATAAAATCAATGGGTATTTTGAAGTCAACGATCGATTAAATCCAGTGGGAGTGCATGGCGGTGACTTAGCAGGTATCTCAAAGGCAGTTAATTACATTTCAAATATGGGTTTTACTTGCGTTGACCTTCTTCCGGTTTTTGAAAGTAACCTAATGACGATGTCATACCAAAGAAATGGGATTACAGACAATTACAATATTGATAAACGATTAGGAAATAATTCAGATTACATAAACCTGATTCAGAAATTTCATCAGAATAATCTGAAGGTAATTAAAACGATGGTGTTGCACCAGTTAGGTAAATATCATCCCTGGAGTCAGAAACCACCCTATAAATCGTTCTTTCATAAATCGGAATATAAGTATGAATCCAGTCACCAGGTAATTTCAACAGATCCTTACTCATCTGAATACGATAAAAATATTGCCTTTGGTACCTGGCAGGAATTAAACATGCCTGTTTTGAATCAAAGTGATAAGAATTTACAAAACCTTTTAATTCAAAACTGTATTTGGTGGATTGAGACTTCAAATGCCGACGTATTAAAGATTTATGAAATCAATCGGAATACACCTGATTTTTTAAAGGTATTGTTTACAGCTATTCATAATGAATATCCTAATCTCTCAATCATTTCTGATCACTCTCCTACCGATACAAATTTGAATTTTTGGCAGGAAATTGCCCTATCTTCAGGATTCAATAAACAACAGGTACACATTACAGATTATCCGGTTGCCAATTCTCTTGCTGATGCATTTTCTGTTTTCAATGAAAATAATGAGGGTCTTCAGAAAATGTATTCAATATTAACTCAGGATCATAAATACCTGAATCCATTCGGTAATATTGTGATGGCAGATAATCATCAATTATCCCGCCTGTTTTCCAACGCAGATAAAGAACTTGACCAATCCATAATGATGTTGGGTTATGTTCTAACAACCCGGGGTATTCCCAGTGTTTTGTATGGAACAGAATGGCTCCTTGACGGATCAATTAATAAAGGAAAAGGATTTGTTCGTAAAGATTTCCCGGGAGGTTGGGACGGAGATAGTCAAAACGGAATTGAACAAAGAGGCTTCTCGCCGCAAGAAAATGAATTTTACAATTTTGCCGTACGAGCAATCAACTGGAGAAATAAAAATAAATCACTGTTTTCTGGTAAGTTTATTCAATTTGCACCTGAAGATGGAACATATGCATATTACAGACAAAAGGACAGTATAGCAGCATTTGTTTTTTTCAACAATACGGAAGAACCTATCAGAATCGACAATAAAAAATACAGCGAGATCCTTGGTCAATATTCAAAAGGATATGATATTGTGAGCGAATCAACGTTCGATGATTTTACAAACTTACTGGTCGAACCAAAGTCAATATTAATCTTACACCTTAAAGATTAATTAACGGTACCGATTTCAATATCTCGTAAACAGGTCCATCATTTGTAAGTATACTTTGATACAAACAAAGTCTAAGATCTTTCTGCTTCAACTTAAATCCGGGTTGAAACTTGTTTTTGATTAATTGAAATGACCTACTATCCTTTATTAACCTAACTCTTCCTAAAGTTAGATGAGGAGTAAATTGCTTATCGGAAGAAGCAATATTATACTTTTCAAGCATTTTATTCACTTCTGAATTTAGTTTGATCCAAGGTGCATGATAAATGACATTCACATAGATAACTTTTGGAATTCTGTTCGATTCAAAAACGCCAATTCCTCCTGTATTTAAATCAAATTTGTCATCAATAGTAAATCGAACAAAATCATCTTTTAACTTCATCACTTTATCTTGCGATATATCACCAATAAAACGAATTGTGATGTGCATTAAATGGTTTTTAACCCATGATATTTTGTTTTTTCTCAGGTCGTTTTTAAGAATAGAAAAGTCTTTAATGAAATCAGGTTCTAAAAGAACAGGTACCCCTATAAATATTCTACGATCATTATCATCTTTACTTTTCATTGAACAGGTTTGTATTTTATGCGATCTTAGAAACAAAAAATTGTAATTTTATATCAAATACTAAAAATACAAAACATGTCAGATACAAAAAAAATAGCTGTTATACTTTCTGGTTGCGGTGTTTTTGATGGTGCCGAAATACACGAATCAGTATTTACCATGTTAGCCATTGCTAAACACGGAGCCGAATACACAATATTCGCTCCTGATATTCAACAGCACCACGTGGTCAATCATATTACTGGTGACGAAATGAATGAGACACGCAATGTAATGATTGAGGCAGCCAGAATAGCAAGAGGCGCTATTCAACCTCTAGATTCCTATAAAGCTGAAGATTTTGATGCCATACTAATGCCAGGAGGGTTTGGAGCAGCTAAAAACTTAAGCACCTTTGCTTTTGAAGGAGCTGAAAGTAGTGTTGAAGAAGAAACAATGAGAGTCATCAAGGAAACTCATGCTGCAAAAAAACCTATTGGTGCCTTATGTATTGCACCTGCCGTAGTTGCCAAAGCATTAGGAAAAATTGAAGTAACAATTGGCGAAGATAAAGGAACTGCTGATGCAATAGAAAAAATGGGAGCCATACACAAACCAACTAACCATGGAGAAGTTGTTATTGACACTGTTAATAAAATTGCAACAACACCATGCTATATGCTTGATGCTAACATTATTCAAATTGCCGAAGGAGCCGAAAATGTTGTAAAGGCAACTCTTGAAATGATATAATATTTAATTTAAACCATAAAAAAACGCATCAAGATAAATCTCGATGCGTTTTTTATTTGTAGTATTTTAAAACTATCTAGAGAATAATAGTTCACGATATTTTGGTAATGGCCAAATTTCGTTGTCTACTATTAATTCTAATTTGTCGATATGGTAACGAATGTTTTCTAAGTAAGGACGAACTTCTTTGTCATAAGCAAATGCTTTTTCTGTCTCAGACTCAATAACATTACATTTTTTACGAGCTTCAGTCATTTCAGCCACTTTTGCTTTAATAGCCGTAATGTGTCCTGAAATAGTTCTGATCAACTCTTTACGGGCAGCTGCTAATTCATTGAATTCTTTCTCTGAAAAGATATCACGGATACCTTGAACGTTGTGAATTAATTCAGTTTGATAAGCAACAGCAGTTGGTACAATATGGTTGATAGCTAAATCACCTAAGGTACGAGATTCAATCTGAATCTTCTTCATGAATTTCTCCATCTCAACCTCAACACGAGCTTCTAACTCGCGCTCAGACATAATACCTGTTTCACAAAGAATCTTCTTACTATTAGCATCCAGATACTTAGTTAATGATTCAGGTACTGAAGTGATATTTGTTAAACCACGCTTAGCAGCTTCTTCTTTCCATTCATCTGAATAACCGTCTCCGTTAAAACGAATAGGGTTAGACTCAAGAATAACCTTCTTGATAGTTTGGAAAATAGCTTCATCTTTCTTAACACCTTTAGCTATTAACTCGTCAACATCTTTCTTAAATTCTTCCAATTGAAGAGCCATTGCAGCACTTAAAGCTGTTAAAGGAGCAGCACAGTTAGATGAAGAACCAACCGCACGGAACTCAAAACGGTTACCTGTGAAGGCAAATGGAGAAGTACGGTTACGATCTGTATTGTCAAGAAGAATTTCAGGAATACGACCAATACCCAACTTAAGGGCTGTTTTCTCATCCGGAGTCATCTTCTGATCAGTAATTTTCTCAGCAAGATTATCTAATGTATCAGCTATCTGTGAACCTGTAAATACTGAAAGAATTGCAGGAGGTGCTTCGTTAGCTCCTAAACGGTGACTGTTTGAAGAAGTAAGGATAGATGCACGCAACAAATCCTGACTCTTATAAACTGCCGCAATAGCGTTTACAACGAATGTTAAGAACTGTAGGTTTCCTTTTGGATTTTTACCCGGAGCCATCAAAACTACTCCTGTGTCAGTAGATAATGACCAGTTATTGTGTTTACCTGAACCATTGATTCCGGCAAATGGTTTTTCGTGAAGAAGAACTTCAAATTTGTGGTGACGAGCAACACGCTTCATCAAGTCCATCAACAACAAGTTGTGGTCGTTAGCCAGGTTAGCTTCTTCAAATATAGGAGCTACCTCAAACTGGTTTGGAGCCACCTCGTTGTGACGAGTTTTTACAGGAATTCCTAATCGGTGAGCTTCAATTTCTAATTCAATCATGAATTTAGAAACACGCTCTGGAATAGAACCAAAATAATGATCATCTAACTGCTGATCTTTTGCAGAAGAGTGTCCCATTAATGTTCTACCTGTTGCAATAAGGTCAGGACGAGCTTGGTAAAGAGCAGTATCAATCAAGAAATACTCTTGCTCCCATCCAAGGTTTGTGTGAACCTTACGAACATCTTTATCAAAATATTGAGCTACACCAACAGCAGCTTTATCTACTGCAGAAAGAGCTTTTAAGAATGGTGTTTTATAATCTAATGCTTCACCTGTAAAAGAAATAAATACAGTAGGAATACAAAGAGTAGTACCTACAATAAAAGCAGGAGAAGAAACATCCCAAGCTGTATACCCACGAGCTTCGAAAGTTTGACGAATACCACCTGATGGGAATGAAGATGCATCTGGTTCTTGCTGAGCCAATAATTTACCTGAGAACGACTCAATCATATTACCATTGTCCCCATAATCAATAAAACCATCATGCTTTTCAGCAGTTCCATCTGTTAATGGCTGGAACCAGTGAGTATAGTGTGTAGCACCACGCTCCATTGCCCAAGCTTTCATACCTGAAGCTACAGTATCAGCAACCTTACGGTCAATTGATTCTCCCTTATCAATTGCTACTTTTACTGCTTTATAAGCATCTTTACCAAGATACTTTGACATGGCATCCATGTTAAATACTAATTCTCCATAGTAATCGGTTGCCTTTGCCGATGGGAACACAACTTGCTTTGCTTCCCTGTTCATTAACTCACCAAGAGCTTGAAATCTAAGTTTTGCCATATTCGCTTAATTTTTTATCGAGTTAGCAGGAGCAAAAATAGATTTTTTTATCATATCACCATCATTTTTAGGGTCAAATTTGATAATTTTTTATTTTTCAATATAAAAAAGCTTCATTTTACAAGCAAAACAGATATTTTTTTGAAAGAATAAAGAAATAACCCCGTAATTAAACCAACATTATAAATTCATTTCTTTTATAAATAAAAAGTCATCCACCCTATAAAACAGATAGATGACTTTCAAATATTATTAGAATAATTTCAAAAACCCTTTTTTAATTAAAGGGATAAAAATTATAACTTACTTATTCATTTCTGCAAAATATTTATAGAAATAAGGAATTGTTTCAATGCCATTGTAAAATTGTTCCAACGAAAAATTCTCATTTGGAGAATGAATGGCATCAGATTCCAACCCGAATCCCATTAATACAGATTTTACACCAAGAATTTGTTCAAAAGTTGATATGATTGGAATAGACCCTCCACTACGAACAGGCACTGGTTTTTTTCCAAATACTGTCTCGCATGCTTTTTCTGCAGCCTTATATGCTGGCACATCAATCGGACAAACGTAAGCCTGTCCCCCATGTAATGATTTCACTTTAACTTTTACATAATCCGGAGCTATCGATTCGAAATGATTGATAAAGAGATCGGCAATTTTCTCATGATCCTGATCGGGAACCAAACGCGAGGAAATTTTTGCATAGGCTTTTGATGGCAATACGGTTTTTGCACCCTCACCGGTATAGCCTCCCCAAATACCGCATACATCAAAAGAAGGACGAATGCCCGTGCGTTCATTGGTTGTATAACCATTTTCTCCATAAAGTTCTTTAACATCAAGGGCCTTTTTATATTCTTCCTGATTGTACGGAGCCTTTGCCATCAAAGCTCTTTCTTCAGTAGATACCTCAATTACATCATCGTAAAAACCAGGTATGGTTATATGTCCATTCTTATCAACCATTTGAGTAATCATACGAGCCAGCACATTAATTGGATTGGCCACAGCACCACCAAATAATCCTGAATGTAAATCACGATTTGGACCGGTAACTTCAACCTCCCAATATGCCAATCCTCTAAGTCCGGTTGTAATCGTAGGAACATCCGGCGCTATCATTCCTGTATCTGAAACCAGTATAACATCTGATTTCAACATATCCTTATTTGTTTCACAAAACTTTGGGAGATTTGGAGATCCTACCTCTTCTTCGCCTTCAATTAAAAACTTAACATTACATTTCAACTGATTGGTCTTAACCAAATATTCAAAAGCTTTTGCATGCATAAACGCTTGCCCTTTATCATCATCTGCACCCCGTGCATAGATTTTACCATTGCGTACTTCAGGTTCGAAAGGCGGTGTATCCCATAAGCTGATTGGATCAACCGGCATTACATCCATATGACCATAAACCATTACAGTTGGAAACGAAGGATCAATAATCTTTTCTCCATAAGTAACCGGATTCCCTTCTGTCTCCATTATTTCTGCCTTATCAGCACCCGCATCCAGCAATATCTTTTTCCATTGTTCCGCAGCCTTCATCATATCAGGTTTATGATCAGCAATGGAACTAATTGAAGGTATACGAATTAATTCAAACAGTTCATCCAGAAACCGTTGTTTATTATCTTCAATGTATTGTTTTAAGTCTTGCATATTATTTGGTTTACTTGTTATTTCTAAAACCTGAAAATTAAGAATATCAAACAGAACATCCTAGGACTTATCTCATATTCTGACACCTTCTTTAAAATTATTCTAAATAATTTTTCAACTCTAAATAACTCTAATTATATATTGACAAGACTAATCATATAGTATTAAATTTATATAGTTCATTAATAATATAGTTTATAATTTTTAAATTATAAAGTCATGACACGCAAGTTAAAACCAGACAGAAGTATTAAAGGATTAGTACCTGCCATCGTATCGTTTATTGTTTTCTTTTTTTGTTTGATTGTTTTTAACCTCCAAACAGCATTTAAGATCCTGGGAATTCTTATGATTATTTATGCATTTCTCTTCGGATTTTGGTCGTTTTATAAAACAAACAATTACTATTTACTGATAAGTACCTTCTATTTACTTACCCTTGGTCTGGTAATGCTTTCAATTCAGGTGCCTGAAAATTTAAATGGTCCTGCCCCATCCTTCAATATTGAATTTAAACTGGGATTACTTTTTGTATACATTTTCTTGTTTTGGCTGATGTATCTTGTTTTTCAGAAAAAACTTAAATACAGAGGAAGGGAAATAATGGAATTAGCTGCATGGGATGTTGAAGAAGGCTCCGCTTCCTACACAGAGAGGCCACGTCCAGCAGGCAAGGTTAACTATTCGAAATATGATTTGATAGATTTTGGAAACTACCTGAAAAAAATACTGGTTTGCATGACCTATGTTGAATCCAACAGAATAGTATTAGTTCCGGTTAAGATGGGTGAAGAATATCCCATTTTATATAACCCAGGATTCGATTATTTAAAAGAAACCTGGATAGCTTTTGATTTTGATGGTGAAGTATCAGTTCATATCTCTCAAAAAGATTATCTGGATTACAGGGATGATCTTGCCTTTGATAACCTGTGTGAATCATTAGGTAAATTAATGATAACATTTGCCGATTTTTATATGAATGGCAGTAAGGTTAGAATTTTAGACAGATTAAATTCGGTAAAAATTGGTTTATTTTCCTAATTATGAAATTTGAAAAAGCGGCCATATTAGGCAATTACCTTTCGAAGAGTTTTGCAAAAGACATATTCAGGTTATTAATAAATTACAAAACGATATCTGCATCTGAAGCAGCTTCCAGACTGGGACTTCACATTCAAACAATACAGGAATTTCTGGAGGCCTTGTCTGAACTTGAAATATTATCGAAAAAAGAGGTGAACGAAGGCAAAAGACCATACTTTCGTTACGAACTAGCACATAGCAAAATACAATTTACTCTCGATTTGGAGGAAGAGTTTGGTAACACAGAAACTGAATGGATAAAAACTGTAAGAATTCGGGAAAAACAAAATGCAGGTATGCAATTTTCATTGGCAAGGAATGGTAAATTATTCAGTAGTGTTACCATTGTTTCTGGCTCAAACAGAAATAGAAAAGAAAAGAAAATTCACCTGACAACCCACCAGGGACTTTTTCTTTACAACCTGCCTTTCCCCGACGGACAGTATTTAACGATTGAAGAAATTTCAGACAAAGCATCTATCCCAAACGAAAACATGAATGAAATTATAGACATCATCAATGAACTGATTCAACTCAACATGATTGATTATCTATAAAAAGGCGATAACCGAATTTCGATTACCGCCTTTCAAAATATTTTGAGTGATAACTTACTTAATATTATTGAAAACGTTAGTTACATCATCGTCTTCTTCAAATTTAGCTAAGAGTTTATCAATTTCAACCATTTGCTCTTCAGTTAATTCTTTTGTATCCTGAGGAATACGCTCAAATTCAGCCTTTTCGATTTCAAACCCATTTTCTTCCAGATATTTCTGTATCGGTCCGAATGATTCAAAACCACCATAAATCATGATAGATCCTTCATCTTCGAAAATCTCATCAATACCACAATCGATCATTTCCAGTTCCAGCTCTTCCAGATCTATTCCCTCCTTCATAACTACTTTAAAGTTACACTGGTGTTCAAACATATAGTCAACACAGCCAGTTGTTCCTAACGAACCTCCATATTTATTAAAGTAACTTCTAACATTAGCTACAGTACGGGTAGTGTTATCAGTAGCAGTTTCAACCATAAAAGCTGTTCCGAATGGTCCATATCCTTCGTAAACAATTTCTTTAAAATCACCTGAATCATGTGCAGTAGCTTTTTTTATAGCTCTTTCCACATTATCCTTTGGCATATTGGCAGCCTTGGCATTTTGCATTAACACACGCAAACGAGAATTACTTTGCGGGTCAGGGCCGCTTTGCTTAACAGCCATTGTAATTTGCTTTCCAATCTTTGTAAAAGTCTTGGCCATCGTTCCCCAGCGCTTTAACTTGGTGGCCTTACGATATTCAAATGCGCGTCCCATTTATATATTATTAATGATGTATTAAATAAAAATGCAAATTTAAGTTTGATTTTTTAATTTTTAAACTCCAAAAATAAATTTATTGACTCAAAAACCACAGGTGTCGGATTTCTGCTGGCAGGTAAAGCGATTGAAATTTTCAGATAGCAGGTATTTTACTATTTTTGTGAAGCATAAGCGAATGAGTGCATGACTAAAATAGACAAGAAGAAGGAATTAGCTATATTAAATCGCGATAAGGCTTTGATTAGAAAACACAAGGCCACCTTTTTACTGAACGACAAAGAGAACCAGGCAATAGAAATTTACTGCAAAAAGTACAAAATTGGCAATAAGTCTAAATTTATGAGAGAGGCCGTTATGCGTATCGTTATGGAAAACTTTCTAGAAGACTATCCTACTCTTTTTGAAAAACAGGACCTTGACAAATTAATCACCTGATTACAACTCTTGCTGTAATTTAGCAACCCAATGCTTTATTCGGTAATCACTCATATCCGGTTCATTATCTTCATCCAAAGCAAGACCAACAAAACGATCATCAATCACTGCTTCTGATTCAGAAAAATCGTACCCATCAGTTGACCAATCTCCAATAATCTTCCACCCTTTTACGTCAATAAGATGATAAAGCTTACCCATGCCATTACAAAAAGTATCGGGATAGGTTTGTTGATCTCCACATCCAAAAAGAGCAAAAGTTTTATCTCTCAGGTCGAGTGACAATAATAAATCAACAAAAAGTTCGAAGTCATCCTGTAAATTACCCACTCCCCAGGTAGATGTTCCTAAAATAATAAAATCATATTTCAGAATATCATCACTTCGCAAATCAATAACCGATCTGCAATCAGCATCCGGCCATTGCATCTGAATTTTTTCAGCAACAAAATGAGTATTTCCAAGTGATGAACCGTAAAAAATTGCAGTTTTCATAATTTCAATGGTTAATGTTAGATGAAAACATATTCTACCTAAAAAAGTTTAGGCTTTTTTCCGAATCATAAAAATTCCATCGCGTATTGGCAGTATTACTTTTTCAACCCTGCTATCGTTCTTAACCTTATTATTAAACTCAAGAATTCCTTTAGTATAACGGTCATTCTTTTTTAATTCCTGAACTATTTTACCATCCCATAATATATTATCTGCCAGAATATAGCCACCAGGATTCAATTTATCAAAAACTAAATCGTAATACTGTGGATAGACGCGTTTGTCACCATCCATAAATACTAAATCATATTTATTTTCAAGCTTTGGAATAACATCCAAGGCGTCCCCAATATGCATGGTGATTTTTTTATCAAAACCTGATTTTTGAAGAAAAGGAACAACAAATGGCTCGAGTTCATCATTAATTTCAATGGTATCGATATGTGCTCCTTCTTTTTCCAGACCTTGTGCCATACTGATAGCAGAATAACCTGTAAATGTTCCAATTTCAAGTACATTTAACGGAGCAATCATCTGCACCAACATCTTCAGAATCTGTCCCTGAACATGACCACTCAACATACGTGGCTGTAGCATCTTTATATGGGTCTGACGATTAAGCTCTTTTAATACATCACTTTCCTCGTCTATATGATCTAAAATATATTGTTCCAGTTCTATAGAATAATCCATTTCTACTGATAAATTAAATACGACAATTGATTATCTGCCAGTATCTCATTGGCTATATCGAGCAAATCTTTAGCTGTGATTGAATCAATTTTCTTATACACATCATACAGACTATCGACCTGATCGTACAAAAGGTAGCTTTTACCCATATTCAACATCAGGTTTTCACGATTGTCAGCCGAAATAGCCATCTGTCCCTTTAATTGCCTTATAGCTTTATGAAGTTGCAGCGATCCTAATTCTTTCGTTTTTAATTTCTTTAACTCTCTGTCAATAATTGAAAAGGAACGATAAAGATTTTCCGGATCGGTTCCAAAGTATATCGAAAAAATTCCGGTTCCATAATAAGGTGTATAACTCGACTCAACATTATATGCAATTCCATTTTTTTCGCGCAATGCCATATTCAATCTTGAATTCATTCCAGGCCCACCCAATAAATTATTCAACAAATGAAGATGTAATCGACTGGGGTTATTAAAATCGTAAGCAACATTCCCGATGATTACATGACTTTGATGGGTATCCTTTTCAATTGTCAAAGATTTAGGAATATACTTACACACCTCAGGCCGATTGTACTGTCTCAGATTTGTAGGTACTGTACCCAGATATTTTTCAGCCCAGGCTACAATTTTTTTGAATGATACATTACCAACACTGGCAAACACCATCTGATCGGTATTGTAATTACGATCAATGAACTGCTGAATGTGTTTTTTTCCAAATGACTTCAAATGTTTAGGCGTACCTAATATATTTCTACCCATTGGATCATTGGCAAACACCATTTCTTCAAATTCATCATATATCAATTCAGCCGGACTATCCTTATATGAATTAATCTCATCAACAATCACCTCTTTCTCTTTTTCCAGTTCTTTAGCCGGAAAAACCGAATTAAAAGTAATATCATGAATTAATTCAATGGCTCGTTGAAAATCCTGTTTCAGAAAAGAGGCGTAAATACATGTCTCTTCTTTGGTTGTATAAGCGTTTAATTCTCCTCCAACGTCATCCAACCTGCTTAAAATATGATAAGCCTTTCTTTTTTTGGTACCTTTAAACACAACATGCTCAATAAAATGAGCCATACCATGTTCTTTTTCTTCCTCATCTCTCGATCCGGTATTTATGATCAACCCACAATACCCTACATGTGACTTATCCTGCTTATGAATTATGCGAATGCCATTTGGCAAAGTGAAATTCTGATATTCCATTAAAAAATTTATGAGGCGCAAAATTACTAAATATCAAGTAAATTAGCACACCTCATCAAAAAAAGAAAAAGTAATTTTTCAAAAATGATTTTGTAGTAAAGAATCTTTCCGTATATTTGCACCGCATTTGAACGAAATGCTCCTGAAAGCCCCGAAAAATGGGGATTTTTAAAGAATGGTGCCATAGCTCAGTTGGTAGAGCAACGGACTGAAAATCCGTGTGTCCCTGGTTCGATTCCAGGTGGCACCACCAGTCTTGAGAGACTGATTTTAGGGTTTGTTAGTTCTGTGAGGACAGAACTAATATTAAAGGGTAAAGGGTTATTGTTCGTTATTTTTACTTCGGTAGAAATAACAAGGTGCCATAGCTCAGTTGGTAGAGCAACGGACTGAAAATCCGTGTGTCCCTGGTTCGATTCCAGGTGGCACCACTTAAAAGGTTGATTTCGAAAGAAGTCAACCTTTTTTTTTTGTATTTTTAGTCATGGTCAAATACCACGTTTATATAATTTATTCTGAGAAATTTGACAGATTTTATATTGGTCAAACTCAAAACCTAAAGTTAAGAATTGAACAGCACAACTCTGGCTTTTTCTCAAACTCATCAACCAAATTTACCAATGACTGGGTAT
>JAFMVE010000003.1 GCA_025499705.1 Carboxylicivirga caseinilyticus | reverse complement strand
ATTTCTTAGCGTTTAGCATGTCGTTCGTTTTTAGTTTTCCGAAAAATAAAAACTGACATGGGGATATTTTAGGCGGAGTTTACCGGATGCTTACAAATCATTCAGTGAATTTCATCACATCATTTTTACAACTCAAATATTGTATTTACCTGATTTACATCATTTAGAAAATTCTGTATCGGTAAATGATTTAAATACTTAATATTCAATACTTTGAATATATTTTAAACATACTAAATTAGGCATTAATTCCAATACTTTATGAAGTAAAAATGTAATTTGCGGGATCATCTTCAAATTCATCAAATCTGATTTATACAATTTTATTAATCAATCCATTTATATATGTTACTTCTTCTTTAAAGTCATTTTGATAGAGGCATTCAATGATTTGATTGCTATTATAATACAAAAAAGATTGACTTACTTCCCCATGTCGATAACTTGTAATTGTACCATCATCATCATAATTAAATGAATCTGAATATGATTCACTTTCTCCATCATAAGGAATTCTAGTAACACTTACAGTCTCAAGTTTATTATCATTATTATAGCTAGTTTGGCTATCTTCTCCTTCTCCATCTAATCTTAGGTATTTTATTTCCTTTGTCCTATAATGAATTTCATCTTCCAATTCTGGTTCTGGATCATTTTTGGCCTTTTTACAACAACTATAAAAATTTGAATTAGTAATAAAGTGGTTATTGAGATAATTAAAGAATTAATAGTTTTCATGATTAGTATTTCAAAAGACTATTGACACTATGTTTTAATCTATTGCATTGTATATTGCATCTTTATCTTAAACCCAAGCTAAGTTTAAATGTGTGCGATATGGAACTTAGTTCTTTTTGGAGCAATTCCATGTTATTTTGTATTTCAACTCTTCTCCTCCATCTGTAGTTAACTTGTATTTTTTAATACTACCTGTATTTGTTGATTTTCCAAAATTAACTGTGCCAACATAGTGGTATGACCCACTTTTATAATCCACACTACCGGATGTACATCTAAAGCTACCTTCATATCCAAACCCATAAGCTGGATTAGTGGATATTTCATAATCAATATCGTATTGATCATTGTTAGTGGCTACAATTACCTTTGTATAACAATTATTATATTCTTTTCCTGTACTATATTCGATAAGATCACCAACACCGACTGTAAAACTGCCAATATAGTCCTCGTTAATTGACGAAGATTCAAGTTCATCGAGTGCTTCCTCAATCTGCTCACATGCGAAAAGTAACGCAGATAATAATACAAAACACATGAATGTAGAAGTTAATTTAAAAATGCTATGTTTCATTTTTTTTTAGTTATTTAATGTTTCTTATCTATTTAACGTGAGCAATTCCAACTATATTTTTGCTGTTCTATATATTCAAATTCTACTAGTTTATAATTGGTATAATTGCCAGAATTTGAATTAGGATTCAAGTTAATTGTACCACTCACTTTATTATTTATACCTTGTATTGTAAAATCACCAGAACCGCTGCATGAAAATGTTTTGTTATAATCACCAATTGTTAATCTTATAGTATAACCTGATGAACTTTGACTAACATGAACAGATGCATCTCCATTATTTGAGTTTGAATCATCGACATAATCAAGGATACTACCTGTGCCTGTAAAATCACCTGTTAGCGAGTGACCATAGTCATTTGCGCTATCTTCTTCCAATGAAGTATTAGTTTCCCAATCTTCTCTTTTGTCTGGTTCACATGAAATTACTGTGAATAGGATTAAAAGTAATATAATGTTTTTCAAGCGTAGATATTTATAATAATTTTTAATTGAACTCATAATCATCAGTTTTATCGAAAAAAACACTGATTTGTCATATATAGGTATATTATTTAGCAAAAATCATTTTATTACATAGGTAACTGTATTACATGATGTTACATGATTTACAACTGTATTCCATACACCTTCACTAACCCAATAACCAATTAAAACATCTCCGGCAGGAACATCTTTATATGTAATTTTGTTACTGCTTGTCCCTAGGACTCGTGCATTGGCCATGCTAATAACATACACTGTTGTAGCGGCTCCTGTATTATTGATAATAACAACTTCTCCAGTATTATTAACTTCACATTCTGGTTTATCATCATTTTCTTCACAGCATATAAATGTAAAAGATATAATAGTTACTAATAAATAGTTTAATAGGCTTTTCATACTAATTGTTTTTAGATTATTTTAAGAAAAGATTTTAAAATTTATTATACTCCATTGAGTAAATTTCATCAAAATTAAACAGGTCTTCACTAAAATAGGAGGCCTTTAATAAAAGTTCATTTTTATCATTATTAATCGACCCAGTAAATGTTGGTATTCCATTTTGATTTGGATCAGGATTATCAGGAAATGTAATCTCTATTTTATTGTTAACAACTTTATATTTTCCCTTAATAACAATGCTATTAAACAAGGCCTCTGCTAATTTTGATTTAACTGTATATGTTTGGGATATTAATTCATGTAGCTTATAAGGTTTTTTATTGATATTCTTGCTAACAGCAAATAGGCAAAAATACACGTCATCAATGTTAAATTTTAAGGTCATAGCAATGCTACGTTTCACATCTACTTTACCCGATTTATGGCCATGAGAAATATAACATTTGTAATAACCATTACTTCTAATAGAGTACTCTTTTTCTTGTGAATTCATATTACTTACGGCAACGACTAGAAAGAAGAATAATAAAGATTTCTTAAAACTCATAAACTTCATCATTTTTATCATTAGTACTGTTGTAGCATCTCACACCTTTCTCCTCATTTAATGGCTTCATATGCCAACCTATTGAACCGGATAAAATTCTGTAATAATATTTATCGCCTCTTTTTATTTCCAAAAATACTTTTCGTCCTCCCTTCATCTTCAGACGATAAGTACCTTCCTCTTGTAAGTTAATTTTAACTCTTTGCCCAGCTTTAATTTTATATTTTTCACCAACATACTGATTACCTATAAGTTTATGTATATAAAAATAGCCGTATACACCATCTCCCCATACAATATGTTTTCTCATAAATATTAGTTCTGCAATAGAATTTCCTTGGTTATGTCTTATTTCTTTTTGTCCATATGTAGTAGTATATGTAAAAATTAGAACTACAAATAGAACTATACGTGATAAATTGCTTTTCATATTTATAATAATTGATAAAGGGTGAGTAGACGATAATTATTTTAAAAGTTTATTGGTACTCCAATAGAAAAATCAAAAGCTATATCACTGCTGAATGTTTTTAAATCAGTTAAGCCAACTCCAATTTTTATATCAAATATTCCGACTTGTGCAAATCGATACCCTAATATTCCTCCTATAGGCATAGAATCTGAAACAGAATCGTCATTGGAATCCTCTCTTGATTGTGAAAGATTGCCAAAAACTGAAATATAAAAATCATTAGCCTGTGCCTTTTTGAAGTAAATAGTTCCACAAAAAATAACACCATCCATATACCCCAGACTTAAGCTTCCGGCTCCATTTTTATATTCGAAACCTCCAATTCCTGTAGACATACTATAACCACATCTAGGTATTAGAGCATTTTCTTTATATTGAGAAATTGCTGATAAAGTAGTTATCAAATATATTGATATTAGAAAGGTAATCTTTTTCATATTTAAGATGTTATAAATATTTTTAATACTCGAATATGACTAGCATAATAATAGGCACACTCTAATTCATTTACTTGCAAATCGAAGGATTGAACATTACATATTTCAGGTTCACCTGCAAAAGACGTATTATCAAAAACACATTCACCATTTGAGTCTGTTGCTTTAGTACCTAGGTTTGTACAGCCTTGTTCAAAGGTTCTAGAAATCACAGAATCATTTGTGCTAAGCTTAATTTTTACATATCCTGCAGCTTCACTTGTATCATCATTTAGCGCTTTTACAAATATTCTATAATTCTGAGGTTCTTCATTCTTATCTTCCTCTTCACAACCTATAAAAAAATGGAAGAATTAGCATAGGTAGAAGGAGCAACAATTTTCTTTTCATAGTATGATTTTTGAGTCTTAAATAATAATCTAAATTAAACTGCAATAGACTAATAACCAACTCTGAATCACGCATATTCAAAGACATTTAATAAACCGTTATGTATATTTAACCAATGATATAATTCATTTAACCAATTAAACTTCCACTTTTTCTATTTTTTGCGTAGTTTGCAAATAGATAGCCATTATAAACCTAAACCATGTATAAAGTAATTATCGCAGATGATGAGCAACATGCCATTAATCTAATGGTTGAATTGCTAAAGTCCTTTCCTACATACACTGTGGTAGATAAAGTGACTAATTCAATAAAATTGCTACCATCCATTCTTAAGAACAAACCGGATTTGGTATTGCTTGATATTAATTTTGGCAAGGACAATGGTATAGATTTGGCTAAAGAAATAAATCAACTTGAATTGAATACTGAAATCATTTTCGCAACAGCATATGCTGAACACGCGTTAGATGCATTTGATTGTAAGGCTTGTGATTATTTAATGAAACCAATTTCTATTAGTAGATTTTCGAAAGCTCTTAAACACTTTGAAGAACATAAGCATACTGACATTAATATAGAAAAATTAGTTAACAACACATTACGCTTTAATACTCAACAAGGATTTATTATTGTAAAACCCAACGATATAATCTGTTTGGTTGCGGATCAGGTATACACAACAATTCACACTCTTGATAATAAACGATACCATGTTTCAATAAATATTGGAAAAATTGAATCTATGCTAGATGTAAAGAAATTCATTAGAAGTTCCAGATCAAGTATTGTTAATATTAACTATTTGAGAGAGGTATCCAGAAAAAAGAGAACATGCATTGTCGGGCTTAACGGATACACCCAAGAAGTTAAACTAAGTAAGACAGGTACAGAAAGGTTAGAGGAATATTTTCAACAATAGATTATGAAAAAACTACTAGATCGCAATAGTTGGTTTATATATCTTTTCGTATCAATTCCTCTTGCAATACTCATCATTCTTGCTATCCCAATTAAGTTTGATCAGTATAATGTTCAGGTGTCCAATTTGAACAAAAAGGACAACAGAGACCATGGACGTGTTATGTATCATGATTTCAATAATGATGGTGTTAGTGAGCGAATTGTAGCTCATACTGATAACTTATCAAAATCGGCATGTTTCCAGATGCATGATTATAATTCTAACCTATTAGGACAAATTAACTTAAAAGGTAATCTCAATGATAACTTTAACAATTTTGCATTAGGACCAATATTTGACAATGATTTTGATGATATAGCATTACTAACCATCAAACAAGATTCAATATTTTTAAACTACTGTGATATAACCATCAATAAAAAACATGGTAACATTGAAGGTCAACCACAGTTTATCTTTATAGACCAGATTCGAAAAAACAAATTCGGAGCTTATGATTTTACTTATAATATAAAACTACATGATTCAAACAATGATGGAAAACTTGAAATCTATATAGCAATCTTTTCCGGTTATTCCATACAACCTCGTAAATTATATATGTATGATGTTCATAATAAAGAACTACTAAAGAGCAATACAGATGGTTCATGTGGTAACAATCATATTTGGTTTACAGATCTAGACAGAGATGGAATTGATGAACTGATAGGAGTATGCTATGCTCCGTGGAATATATCAGATACAACTAGATATAAATATCACGACCAGAATAGTTACTGTATGGTATTTAATAACGACTTAACCTTTCATTTTGACCCAATTATTAATCACGGAGGTTATACCTCATTTAACTTTCAAACTATTGAAAACAACAAAAACAACATCTTTGCTTTATTAAAGACTTCAGCATCTGATAAAAGGGAACCTCAATCCTTAAAATTGTATAATCATAAGGGCGAAGTTGTAAGACAAACCAACTTACCCAAACAGGATCGTAATAATTCAATTGCTATATTACCTGAATTTAAAGACAGTATTATCTGGCTCCTTAATCCCAAATCGTCTAATATCACCATATTAAATATACAATTTGATACTATAAAGACAATTGATATTCCTGTTGAGGGATTTGGACTTAAACACCTCTCCTTGACTGATCAAAAACAAAGTATTTTATTCACAAATCTTGCAAATGGGATTGTTAACATATGGTTTGAACAGAAGACCTTTATTCCAATTAATAATATTCCTCCTTGCACACCAAAAGCAATTGAAATCTCATTAATAAAACATCCTTCTTTAAAAATACCTAAGATTTGTATTTTTGAAGATGGATACGAACACATCATAACAATTAACAAAAATCCATATTTTATATATAGGTTTCCGTACTATCTAACAATTGCTATTGTAGCCTTCTTTCTTGTCTATTGGGTATTGAATGATCAAAAGAAAAGAATAATCAAACGATTTGAAGAAAAGGAGCGTTTAAGGGAATTAGAACTGGCTTCTACCTATAATCAACTCGATCCACATTTTACATTCAATGTCTTAAATGCAATAGGAGGATCAATAATGATGGGCAAAAAGGAAGAAGCGTATGAGTACTTTGCCAACTTATCAGAACTTATCAGATTAACTTTAATAAAAGCCAAAGATTCAGCCAGAACACTTAAAGAAGAAATCGACTTTGTGAGGAAATATCTTGAAATTGAAAGATTCCGGTTTGGTTCAAAATTAGATTATAGTATCGACTTAGATGAATCAATCGATATAGAGATTGAGATACCCAAAATGCTTATACAAATTTTTGTTGAAAACGCATTGAAGCATGGTATAACCCCTAAAGATGGAAATGGTCAAATTAGCATCTCAATCATCAATAAAAATCAAACGATAAAAGTCACCATTGAAGATAATGGTATTGGCAGGGCAGCAGCTAAATCGTATAATATCAAATCAACTGGTAAAGGTTTGCAGGTGATGAAGGAGTATATTAATTTATTCAATGATCAGAATAAAAGAAAAATCAATTTTAATATAACTGATAAATATGATACTGAAGGCGTAGCAATCGGAACGAAGGTTGAAATTACTTTCTAGATAATATATTTCGTATATATTGACTGATACATCAACATGTCAAATCTTTTATCATTTTTCAGCAACAAAATCCCTATATCCAACTAAATATCAATCACTTTCAATACAATTCATTTTTGTACCCCATATGAACCTCATTTACCATTAATCACTCTTTTTCTGATATTTAGTGTTTCTATATCGGAAAGTAATTTAAATATTTAACATTCAATGTTTTATAAACATTTCAAATGTACTAAATTAGGCATTTATTCCAATACTTTATGAAGTAAAAATGTAATTTGCGGGAATATTTACAAGCATTACTAATATTATTCAAAAAGTTTAGAATACCTGTTTTCAAGCATATCTCTATAACTCTTTTTCATTTCCTCAGATAAAAATGATTTATTAATCCATTTATAGGCTGTTGATTGATTCTTAATAAAACGCTTATAAACTCCTTGGATTTGCTTTTTATTGAGACCAAGATCAGAACCAAATGCATCAAAGGTAGCTTTGGTTAACTTTTTCTTTTTTCCACTTAAAGTCAATGCCAGTTCTTCTGTATCTTCAGGAAGTATAATAGATACATTTAATAAGTCATAAGCAGGAGATAAAATCCACTTTCTATTTGATAATACCATTGAGAAATTCTTCAAGTGCATATCATTATTGCCAGTCAAAAAACTGAACAAAGTCAACTCAAACAAATACAATTTATCCAGGAGTGGATTAGCTGAATATTCATTAAGAGCCTTACCAATCTTTTCCATTGATCCCTTGTATTTATCAAAGGCTTCTGTTATTTGAAACATATCCAACATATGTATCCTCTCTCCTTTTTCTGTTCGATCAATCCGCTTGGTGATATATGAAAGTTCACCTGACTGTAATCTAATCAAACTGGATGGAACTACATTGATTCCAAAACTTTCAGCAATACGCATTGTCAAGTGTTCATTTGCCGGCATTTCAGGATAATCTAATGATGCTGGTTTAAAAATATAATTACCTCCTAAGGCATCAACAACAGTCAATCTTTTATCCGTTCTATCCCTAGATTCTTCAACTACACTCATTGAAAGCTTTGGCTGAACACCGGGAACAGTTACACTCCGCTCAACTACATTTTTTGCCAACTCCGCCATTTTATCCAACCCATAAGGAATAACAGGAGGTTTTGCAGTTCCAAAAAAGAGTTGACTACAAGATTCATGGAACTCACCTCCTTTTTCCACCTCTTCATAGCAATACAGGCACTTTTTAGTCATCTTCTTCTCTTATTGGTAAAACGCTAACAGCTCCTATACAATTTTGACAACAAGCCAACAAAAGCCCCATTCGATCATTTTTATTTATCTTCCAGCTATTTGAGGCTATCTCTAACAACCAACCTTCAGGTATTAAACACTCAAAGAATGGGAATAGTCTATTGGATTTGTACACCTTATCAATGACAGGCATTGTAAAAGTCAAAAAGAAGTCAGGATAATTTATTACATACTCCTTATTGTAGGTAAAAGTATACTCTCCTTCATCTGATTCAACCAGAATACCTGCAAGTCTATCGTTGTATAATACTTTTGCTTTTCTCATTCATCTGAAGTTTTCTCCAATTCCTTTGTATTTACCGGAGCCAGTTCATGCCCAAACATTGCTAGAACCTGATTAACTTTGTCGAGATTCAAATTACTTTTACCTTGTTCAATTTTTCTGACAACAGTCAAAGCTACTCCTGCCCTATCTGCAAACTCTTCCTGGGTAAGATTCACTTCTTTTCTTCTTTGCTTTACAAATTCTGCCAGCTTTTTCATTATATGCATTTCAATATAACTACTCAAATATAGTCAATTTTATATGTTTTCTCATATAATTAAAGGATTTTTACATGATTTATATGCAAAGGAATATAATTAATATACAAAGAAGGAGAATATTGAATTGAATAATAACTATTTTTGAAAGTTAGGATAAATAACCGGCCAAATTATCACCGATGTAAAGTCATTCAGAAATTCTGGAAATACCTGAATTTCCTTACATCATTTTTACAACTCAAATATTGTATTTACCTGATTTACATCATTTAGAAAATTCTGTATCGGCAAATAGGTAGGGAAAACAAATGACAAACCATGAAGAGTTAATTTAAAAATCCTAGTCTTAATAAGTATTACAGCCACTTTTCATATTACCACTTTAGCACACATTAGCATTTTTGGACATAAGTTTGGTCACTATTTGTACCTCAGTTGCATTTAATTTAAACGAGGTACAAATAAGGTCAAATTATGAAACATTTTGAAACAAATTTAGGAGGTTGAATTATAATCTCAGGAATATATGGAAATGAAAATATTCAATTTCATAAATGCTATAAACTGCAATCTTTCGATACTTCCTTAAAAATTAGTCTCCTTCGTATGAGTAAAAAGCAAGGTGGACTTTTATATAATTCATAAAAAATCAAATATTCATTTAGGCGATTTCTTGAATCACAACGAATGTAATCGTAGTTGAAGTTATAATTATTCAACTACGATTAACTTGAAATGAAAGAACTTAAAACCAGCTGTGGGATTAATTAAGATAATATAAAAAAAATGGAAACTATAAAGATAGAAACAAAGCCACATTATCAGATATTGGATGGACTTAGAGGGATAGCTGCTATTATTGTGGTTATATTTCACCTTACAGAGCCACTTGCCAGCGGTCATCTTGACAATATTGTAAATCATGGTTATCTGGCAGTTGATTTCTTTTTTCTCTTATCTGGTTTTGTGATCGGTTATGCATATGACGACAGATGGAGAAAATTAACCTTTGGTGGTTTTCTTCGTCGACGACTTGTTCGCCTGCAACCACTCGTTATATTGGGCATGACTCTCGGAGCTATGGGCTTTTACTTTACTGATTCAACGATTTGGCCACTAATTCATACTGTACCTGTTTGGAAATTAATCATTGTAATGCTTATAGGTTATACGATTTTACCCATTCCTCTTTCAATGGACATACGTGGTTGGGAAGAAATGCATCCTCTCAATAGTGTTGGCTGGTCATTGTTATTTGAGTATATAGCTAATATCTTATATGCAATAGGAATAAGAAAACTATCGAATAAAGCATTAGCCTTGTTTGTTATGTTGGCCGCTGGATTGCTAATACATTTAGCTATAACAAGCCCCAATGGAGACATTGCTGGCGGTTGGACACTAAATACAGAACATATGCGTATTGGAATAATCCGCACTTTGTTCCCATTTTTTGGAGGTTTGTTATTATCTCGTGTATCTAAACCAATCTACATTAAAAATGCTTTTTTATGGTGTAGTCTCTTGCTTGCTGTAACACTATTTGTGCCAAGAATCGGAGGAACAGAATATCTTTGGATGAATGGATTATATGAATCATTTTGCATCATCATTATATTTCCAATCATTGTATTTATTGGCGCTGGAGGTGTATTACATAATCAAATATCAAAAAGAATCTCTAAGTTCTTAGGTGATCTTTCTTACCCGTTATACATGACACATTATGTTCTTGTTTATTTTTATGTTGCATGGGTAAGCAATCATAGTGGTATTACATTATTGCAAGCCATGCCATTTGCATTATTGACATTTACAGGGGCCATATTATTAGCTTATGTAAGTCTAACGTTTTATGATGAACCAATAAGAGCCTGGCTGCATAAGAAATTGAGGTAAGATGATCATATTTGTGTAGTCATTAGTTTGAGTAATGCTACAGTTTATCATGACCAAATTGGAATATACTCAATAAAAGCCAATTGTATTACTACCAATGTATTACTTTAAAGTAAGATCAAATAAATTAATTATAGAAACAGCAGATATTGGTAATTACTAAATAGTTTAATGTGTACTATCATCAACCTCAGCAATATTTGAAAATATGATGAAAAGATTTTTTTTTAAATTCTTTTCATCATATTTTCAACTTCTTTAATCTGAGCTGTCAGCATCTTTTGTTTATCCAGTTTCTTGGCATCCATCAAGTGAATTTTAGCAAGCTTCTTATTTCTCTTTGATAAATAGAAACCTGCAAGACTTAATTTTGCCATTGCCTGATCAGCTTTCAAATGTAATCCTGTCGACAAGGCCTTTTTCAGACTTTTCTCAGCCAAGGATAATTGTTGAGTTTGAGCTTGCGATAAACCTAACAGATAATAATAATATGCCGTTTGACGTTTTATCATATTTTCCGGGCTCTTCACCTTCGATAGTACTTTTTCTGCTTTTGCAAACTTGTTCTTCCTGATAAAATAGAATGCCAGCAGATTATTTTCATTTTTAAAATGAAACAATACAAACAGCAAGCCAACAATAACCGAAATTACTCCCCAGCCAATAGAGCCATAAATAAATAGAAAGACTGATGTTAATACTAAAAGTGTAGCTATTATTAATCGAATGTATTTTCCTAACATGTTTCGTAATTATATGTTTTACGATGCAAAACAATACAATTTTCGAAATAAAACAAGGTTTTTAGAGCAATCATTCTATGTAATATTCGTATTGATTTGTGCAGCAATCACCTAGATTTACTGTTTGTAATCAATTTTAATAATTAGAGTTTAATTATTATACAATTAAAGAGAGATATTGATAAACTTCAATAAGATTAAGTTTACTGTTTTTATGTGCATCGACCATTGTGTTTTGAGTAAATGCAATGGTAAGGTCTAAAAAAACAATAATCAGTAATAATATCCATTTCATATGATCATCATTTCTAAATTTTTGCATCTTAAATATCATTACTCAATATCACACATTACTAAAGTACCATAAGAGGGTTCAAAAAACTTTCTGGAAAGTTCAATATGGTATCTTTTACCTTTCCCTGAAATAATATTACCACTGGCGACCACTTCTAATTGATCAGATTTAATTTGCTTAATAGTAACGTGAGATCCGGCTATAATCTCCCGATTACTGATTATCTCCATTTCTAAAAAACCTCCATTCTCAGCAATAACAAAACCAATATATTCTTTTGGAATATCCTCTGCTTTTACTTCTATGATCTGAATAGTATCCTTCTCATTAATAGTAGTTGTAAATTGATAGCTACCCTCGCCATAAACCGGAAAAAACTCAATGGCGTTTTCAGTTATTTGATAATTAATCGACCTGTTTCCTTCTTTTTCAGGATTTACAAATACGATTGAATCAACCCTCAACTGCGCTCCATCATATCCAACAATATCAATGACATTTATGCCATCTTTCATTATTTTTGGCTGAACAATTGCCAGGATTTTATTTTCCTCATTTCTATTATTATCCAACGCCATAATACTCTCCTGCTCTTTGGCTACAATAACATCTTCTTTCAAGGTTTCTGTTTCTTTCTCTTCTTCAACATTGCTTTCCTGAAGTGCATTATTCGACAGTTGATTTATTTTTTCATATACAATTTCTTTGTTAACCTTAGGGTTTGAATTTTTAGTATCAGCGATAGATTTTGCACTTGCATAGGAGACTTCAAATAGTCTTTCTTTATTCAGTTGTTCATTTGAAAGTTTAATCTCTTCATTTTGCATTCTGATAGAACTATTTATCTTATCCAATTCTAATTTAATTCTTTTATTGTGGGCATCTGCCTCTGCTTTGGCCTTATCCCTGGCAACTTGTTTAAGTTCTTCATTAAATTCATTGTTTCTCTTATTTTCCTTTTTCAACCCTGATGGACCTACATAGAAATCGTGCCAATCTTTTAATTGGTAACCAACATCATTGTGAGACTTAAGTGAAATAAGTGTTTTTGGATTTTCTTTTAACACAACCCTTACATTTGCCAGTTGGCCTTTTTTCAGTAAAATATTCTTATTAACTGTTTTAAAACCCTTTTTCTGAATCTCAACCAGATAACTCTTATCTAATCTAAGATAAGCTGATAAACAATTACCTTGCCCGTAGCATGTTCCATTAATATAAATAAAAGCATCATCTGGTAATGCGGTGATATTTATTCGGCTATAGTTATCCTTAAGAAAAGCTTTATCATATTTCTCAATAATATTTAGATATTTATCCGATTTATCATAAATAAACAAACATGCTTCTTTTAGTTGATCAGGTTCTACTTTCTTCACATACTTAAGGGCTTTATCAGGACTTTTTATATTTGCTAAGAGGTATGATGCAACATTATAATTTCCATTATCCAATGCTATATTTAAGGCTGTTATACCATTATTTGAAGAATCCACAAATCCCAGATCTAATCCTTTTGAATGCATTAACTTAGTACATTTAACAGCATCAACTGCAGCCATATGAAAAAGCAATAAATGACCATTTTTTAATATAGTTTCTTTATTGGGATGATTGTCAATTAATAAATCAAGTATTTTATCCTGATCATTCTCGATTGAAACTATTATTGGCGTTTTCCCATTCTTCTCAAGTCCTAAATGAAAATTATTTTCGACACTTTCCCTAATAAAAGACACGTCTCCTTGTTCAATCGATTTAAAGAACTCATTCAAAAAAACATCCTCTACTTCTACTTTAGACATTTCTACTTCTGGATCATCATGATCAAATTTATCAGCAAGCAATACATAGAACATTTTTTTTATGATATTCTCTTCTAACTCCGATTTAAACAAATAAGCATGAGCATCGTCATTCTTTTCAGACAATGCTGCATCTAGAAAGAGATTGGTTGCATCAAGTAATTCCTTATTTCCAAATTTATCATACAAACCTTTCTTTCTTTTCGCGATTGAGAGATAATTACCATTCGTATAAGTTGTTTGAAAAGACAATACTGGTTTAGCACATTTTGGATATAACCAATCGCTATTATAGACATTATAATTCTTATTTACTTCCTTAATAAAACAATCATGAAACTTATAACATTCATAATAATAATCCTCTTTACTTTCATCCTTCTCATATGCAAAAGCTCTAAAAAATTGATCTTTAGAATCCTTATTTTCTTTAATAATTGATTCTTTAATGGGTTCAAGTTTATTACTAAGGTTCATTCTTAAATCAGCTTCCGCTTTTATTTCAATATCTCTCATCTTTGCTTCATATTTTTGCTTTTGCTTTTCTTGAGCAGATGATATAACCAGTTCCTTAAGAAAAAAATCTACCGTACTATTATTCGTTGTAATTTTATTGTCTGCAGCAAGCTTAGCAAGACTTTCTCCCAAATATCTAATATCACGATCTATCCTTTCTTTATTAATTTCCGTTTCTTCTGCTATTTCTTCAGATAACTTTCTACTTAGTCGTTTGTACTCAGAAATAAGAATTTCAGGATCCTTTATATGAATATTTGCTGAAGTTTTTTGAAGTAACCTGTTTTCAAAATTACTTTGCTCTAAATATGTCTTTGTCAGATCATTCCAGTATAAACCGAAGTAAGCTACTTCATCATTTACATTTAAAACATTTGATAAGAGTTTATTTGTAAAAACATTGTCTATAAGCTTAATACCTTTGTTATTTTGTGCTACTAAACAAAATATGAAAAAAAACTCAATCAGAATAAAGAAAATGATCCGATTCATAAGAAAGTATTTTAACTATTTTCAATTAGATAATCTTAATAAGTAAATTCCATAGATCGGGTTCCCCCTATCATCTTTATCTCTATTCGATTGAAATACAATAGTACTTGCATCAATCCATTGAGGATGACGATCAACCATAGGATGTGTAGTTAATTGTTGCAGATTGCTTCCATCCACATCCATAACCCAGATATCACTATTGCCGCTTCTGTTTGAAGTAAATAAAATGCGTTCACCATTAGGTGAAAAAGCAGGTTCATAATCATCTGCCTGATGTGAGTTTAATATAGTTGGACGAAAAACACTTTTCCCTTCCAACTCTACAATCCATATTTCATAATTACCTGTTTCGTTTGAACAGAATACGATTCTATCATCATCCCTGATATCAGGAAATAAACCAGGTCGTAATTGTGTACGGCTATCATCAGATAAATCAAGTAAATACATCATGTACGGATCACTATCATACATTTTAGCACTAAAAATCACCCTACCATCCGTAGAACAAGAACCACTTAAACTAAAGTCAGGATTCTTTTCAGCCATTTCCATACCTGAAGTCATAATAGTCAATCCAGACCCCCTATTTGTTGAAAACACATGCCAGGACATCGGATTATATAAATTAGCAAAAAAACCGACTCTTTCATCATCATTTAACCAAAATGGATTATAGATTGAACGACCAGACATTATTTGAGTTTTTTGCGTTTCTCCCCCATTACGTCTTGCATAAGTATCTTTAAGATATAATTCACGATTACCAGATCTATCACTTATAAATGATAACATCTGACCATTCATCGACACACTTGGACTAATATTATTGTAATTACCTGACACCAACAATTCTAAACTATAATTGATGAGATCTCCCATGTTTTGTTCCAGTATAGAACCTTCTGAAAATGAAAAAGTCCCTAATGCATCTATAGAAGTTTTAAACGAGTGCCAACCATTAAATTCACTTGACCATCGTGTAGTCCTAACTATTTTTAGAATAGGATCATAATATTTTGCACGCACCCTACAAAAATATTCATGATTAGGATATAGAATAGGCATTTTAATAATGATACTGTCACCTAATATAGGTGAATAGGTTCTCGTACCAACAGAAAAATCAGATGCTTCTGAAATTTGAAAGTCATAACTTATCTTACTAAGAATAGGCTCCACAAAAACACCATCTTTGTTTAATATTTTATATGGTTCATTCTTAAGTTTCCAGAAGTCCCACTTCAACACTGGCTGAAGCGTATCATAAGCCATTTGTTCCTCATCCAATAACATTTTGGGTTGCTCACCTGCCAAATCAATCGCATCCTCAGCAATTACAAATGAATAATCACTTTGTATTTTTTGCTTCTCATGAGACCAATCTGTATTAATGTATACAGTGCCATTATTTGTATACATCCCCTTGACAGTCCAGAAGTACCTTTTACCCAATTCAAAGAATGGATAGTTAATGGTGATTTTATTTTTAGTTGTTTGTAAAACCAGGCTTAAGTCATCTAGAAAATCCGGTGATTCTGAGACTTTAACTTCGTAAATAATATTTGTTCTATTTAGCTCTTCCCAAATCAGTACCACTGAGGTTTGTGTAATAGACTTATTATTTACCGGACTTAATATCTTTGGTCCTCTGGCTGCAAATACTGAATATGTACTAAATAAAATTAAGAATAAAATGGTGCCAATCTTGTAGTGACTCATAGTTGAAAAATTGATATTTTATTAATTACTTTTCACACATCTAAATCCTATCTCAACAGATCTTTTTTGTGGTTTTTCTGCGCCCCTGTGTTTAACCTGTAATTCTCTTGTCGGGCTTTTATATCCTCCTCCTCTAATAATCTTCTTGTCACCAGATTGTGGCCCCAAAGGATTATTTGAAGAACTGTTTTTATAAAATTCAGCATCATAAAAGTCATAACACCATTCCCAAACATTTCCACTCATATCATATAAACCTAGCTCGTTAGGATTTTTTGATTTAATAGTGTGTATACTACTGGTATTGTACCAGGCTACCTGATTAGCGATGTCACTACCACTATATTTATAACTTTTTGATACTCTTCCTCCTTTTGCTGCATATTCCCATTCTGCCTCGGTCGGGAGTCTTTTGCCTACCCACTGTGCATATCGCATAGCCTCATTCCAGGAAATATTAACAATAGGTTGATTTGCACTCCATCCTTTAGAAGGTTCAGTTGGCATCTTCAGTCCATTTATCTTACAAAACCTTCTGTACTCTTCTACAGTTACTTCATAAGCATCCATTTGAAATGAAGAAACCTGTACCTGATGTTTCGGCTTTTGATCCTGACTTGACTGATCGCTTCCCATTTCAAAAATGCCGCCATCAACCATTACCATCTTGTTCTGAGCTTCATTTATCCAATATTGAGCAAGATTTTCTTTGATTTTACTAATCTGATCTCTTAAATCAAATGACTGATATCCCTCCTTAAAAGCTTTAGAAAATAAATCAAAAGCTCTTTCTAAGTCTCCTCCGGCAATTGCTTCATTGGCTTTTACGATATCTTGATTTAATTTTTCCTTGACATAACTTAATTCTTCACTAAGTTGTATAATACGTCCATTTACATGATCATCATTTGGTTTATATTTCCGTGCTTGTTGATAAAAAAACAGAGCCGAATCACTATTTGATTCCAAATAATGATAATCAGCCAATTCAACAAGTTTATCAAATTTCAATCCTTTTAAAATCTTGGAATCTTCAATTGCCTTTGTAGCTTTTTCTTTTAATTTTAATGCAGTTTTGTTATCTGGATCTAATGTTAGTGCTTCAATACATTGGTTTAGACACTTTTGATAACTTCTTTTATCAAAGGCAGTATTAGCCTGGTTAATAAAATACTCCAAATTTTTCTCTACTTTAACAACCGATTCTTTCTTGTCCTCATCTTTGGGTTGTGGGTCATCGTTAGTTGTTGTTAATCCACCTACTTTGCCTCTAGTAGAATCAACCTCATTTCCTGTAACAATTAGGAGGTCTGTTCCTTTATTTGAAATTTCAAGAATAGGTTCATTTTTAATGTCAGACTGATTAACTAAAGCTTTGGGAGTAGTAACAGATGCATCTGATTTAATTAAAAAACCAATAGCAATTAATGTTACAAAAATTAGGAGAGCAACACTACTTAATGCGATAACTGCAGAATTTACAACCTTAGTATTAAACAGATTTCTCTTTGCCAGAAAAACTTTTTTATCGCCATTTTTTAAGAGCAACTCTAAATCATAGGCAGTTTTGGGACGCAAATCAGGATTTTTCTCCAAACACATATTTGAACAGTCTTCAATCCAGTTTGGAATTCCTTTATTAAAATGAGATACTGGTTTATGTTTCTTATTTATAATGGCATTTATCGTGCTTAGTGGATTTTCCGTCTTAAAAGGTAACTGCCCTGTTAAACATTCATACATCACTACTCCCAGACTGAAAATATCGCTTCTTCCATCAATATTTTCAGCATTCGCCTGTTCAGGACTCATATAATCTGGTGTCCCAAGAATTGCACCAGCCTGTGTCAATTGCGTATTTTGTTCTAAATGGGCAATACCAAAATCTGTTAAGACCGGCCTACCTTCCTTAGTTATAAATATATTTGAACTTTTTATATCTCTATGAACCAAATGTTTTTCATGAGCATATCCTAAAGCATTTGCAATAGGGGCAATTGTCAGTACAAGATCACTTGGAGTAAGCTTACCCTCTGATCTGATTATTGAATGTAAATCCTTGCCATCCAATAATTCCATCGATATAAAATGAATTCCTTTTATCGATCCTACATCATAAATAGTAACAATATTAGGATGTCTTAGGGATGCTGAAACTTGTGCCTCTCTGTGAAATCTGGCTAGAAACTCCTGATCATGAACCAAATTGGGATGCACAACTTTAAGTGCTACGTATCGATTCAGGTTCTTTTGAATAGCTTTATAAACTGTTGCCATACCCCCTTTTCCTAAGGCACTTATAATCTGATAATGATTACTTAATTCTTGTTTTATGATAGTATCAACATTCTGGTTATTGTATATTGGCAATTGCGACAATATACTTCCACAATGCTTACATTTAACAGCACCTTCCTTTATTACTTCTTTACAAAATGGACAGATTATTGTATGCATATTCAATTAATAATTTATCACTTAACCTTGCTTTTCTGACTAAGATAGATAACACTAATATTGTCATTTGAACCATTTTCCATTGCTGATTTAATCAATGTCCTACTAACATCATCTATATAATTACATGTATTGATAGCAGCTTGTATTTTTGTTGAGTCATTAAACACATCTGCCGTTATCAATCCATCAGAACATAAAAGAAGTCCATCTCTATTTTTCAACTTATAACTCTTTCTTCTCTTAGGAAATAAATCAGGTGTAATATTTTTACCGTCTACTGCTTTTGTTACCAGATGTCCATAGTTTTTAATCATGCTCTCAGACAGATTTTTCCCTTTTTTTTTCTGTTCTTCAAAAACATAACTATGATCCATAGTCAGTAATTTCAGTTTTCCTCTGCGACGCAGATAAATCCTTGAATCTCCAATATTCCCTATTGCATATCTCCCCTTATAAATTAGAACCATTGTCAGAGTGGTACCCATACTTGATCGTGCAGGATTTTCAACAATATCATCTGCAATGTTTGTTTGCGCAACCAAAAATGAATATCTAATAATTTCCTTTAATGTCTTTCTACCTTTTACAATTGATTCAATGCTCTCCTTTACGCAATCGACAATAGCATTAATTGCAATTTCACTGGCTACTTCGCCAGCATCCATTCCCCCCATTCCATCTGCCACTGCAAATACAAACAAATCATCTAACGCTAATGCACATATACTATCTTCATTATTTCCTCGAAGTCCTGCATCCGTTTCTGCAGAATAATAAAGTTCATATTTTGCCATATGTTCATATAAAGAATTACCCTCATTAGAAATAAATGAGGGTAACTTTATTTAGTATTCTAATTCAATAAGTACTTAATTTCAACCTCACCTAATGATATTATTGCATTTGGAGATAGTTCTATTGTTTCATCAGGCATTAATTCTTTTCCATCTACTTTAGTCAAGTTTGTTTTACTCAGGTTTTTGACTTTAATGTTACCATTGCTTTGTATAATCTGAGCTTGTTGTCTGGAAATAGTTTTTTCTTTTAAATGAATATGAGAAAACATATTTGATTCATTTGAATTTTCTCTACCGATTGTAACAATGCTTGTTCCATCACTCTGAGGAGATCCTGCAATCTTAAACTTTTTACCAATATCTGCTCCTTTCAATATTTCAAGTTCTCCCGGTATGAATTTCATTGTTTTAGGATCAGCTTTAGGTATGATCATTGTTTTAAGCTCCTCGGTATTATTTTGTACGGTTTCAATATTAGAAATTGAAACCTTGGTTTCTGCTGAATTTGCAGTCATATGAGAAGTATATGAAGGTTTTACATTCTGTATACTTTTACTCTTTTTCGAAGAAACAACAAAAGCTATAATAATTAGAGCTAATATTATTGCACCTCCAGCAATCACCAATATTAAAAAGTTTTCTTTCCACCAAGGTATTGCTGGTGTTGGAGTAAAAGGATTCGAGGGCTCTACAATTATAAAGGCATCATCGCTTAACTGATTTCTATAGGTTTCACTTATATAGTAAAGTCCGTTATCAGCATTATAAGTCAAGTATCCTTTTACATTATATTTTTTATTTGTAATTGGATCTTCAGTACCATCAGTATGTACCATTATGATACCTCCATATTTATCCTTCAACCAATAATCTTTGAAGTTAGATTTGTTTGCATCTTGAAGTTGTGTAACTAATCCATCAACTTCAACAATTTCTCCCACTCTTTGAGAGGCATTGTTTAAAATCTGAGATACTCTTTCTGCCTTAACAGTTCCTGTTAATCCCATTAAAAGACAAAGGGATAGCGCAAATAATATTCTTTTCATTGTATAAATTTTGAGTTTGACAGCGATATCCTAAATTAAGCTGTTGTGGATTATTAACCAACTCTGAATCACGCATATTCAAAGACAATTAATAAACCGTTATGTATATTTAACCAATGATATAATTCATTTAACCAATAAAACTTCCACTTTTTCAATTTTTTGCGTAGTTTGCAAATAGATAGCCATTATAAACCTAAACCATGTATAAAGTAATTATCGCTGATGATGAGCAACATGCCATTAATCTAATGGTTGAGTTGCTAAAGTCCTTTCCTACATACATTGTGGTAGATAAAGTGACTAATTCAATAAAATTGCTACCATCCATTCTTAAAAACAAACCGGATCTGGTATTGCTTGATATTAATTTTGGCAAGGACAATGGTATAGATTTGGCTAAAGAAATAAATCAACTTGAATTGAATACTGAGATCATTTTCGCAACAGCATATGCAGAGCACGCGTTAGATGCATTTGATTGTAAGGCTTGCGATTATTTAATGAAACCAATTTCTATTAGTCGATTTTCGAAAGCACTAAAACACTTTGAAGAACATAAACATAATGACATTCAAATAGAAAAATTAGTTAATAACACACTACGCTTTAATACTCAGCAAGGATTTATTATTGTAAAGCCCAACGATATAATTTGTTTAGTTGCGGATCAGGTTTATACTACTATTCACACATTTGATAATAAAAAGCATCATGTATCCATTAATATAGGGAAGATACAAACAATGCTTGATGATAATATTTTTATTAGAAGTTCCAGATCCAGCCTTATAAACATTAATTACCTTAGGGAAGTATCCCGTAAAAAAAGAACTTGCATTGTAGGTATAAATGGGTATGCTCAGGAAGTAAAAATCAGTAAATCAGGCATTGACCTATTGGAAGAATATTTTCACCAATAAAATATGAGAAAAAAATTATCGAATGTTCTATGGTTATTCAACCTAGTTATAGCCATTCCTTTAACTTTACTTATAATACTTGCCATTCCTATAAACTTTAATCAGTATCATGTGAATGTATCTCACATTAATATGGCTGACGACAGAGATCATGGTCGAGTTAAATATTATGATCTTAATAATGATGGAATTAGTGAAAGAGTAATTGTTCAAACAGATAACTACACAAAAAATGCAAGTTTTCAAATTAATGATACAAACTATAATCTACTGGGTCAGGTTAATCTTGAAGGAAAACTAAATGGTTCTTTAAATACATTCGCTTTAGGTCCTATTTTTGATAATGAATACCATGATATCTCATTATTAATAATTAGAGAAGATTCTATATTTCTTGCTCTTACAGACATCTCATATTATCAGGAAGATAATAATATAGATGGGAAAACTCAATATATTTTTCTTGATCAAATTCTAAAAAACAAATATGGATCTTATGATTTTACTTATGGTATTTTTCTTCACGATGCAGATAAGAATAACCGACCAGAAATTTATATTTCGTTGAATGCTGGATACTCTATAAAACCAAGAAAATTTTACAAGTATGATCCATTAACTCAAAAGTTGTTTAAATCCAAAACAGATGGATCATGCGGCAATGGAAATGTGTGTTTCTATGATTTTGATAATAATGGATATGATGAATTATTTGGAGCTTGTTATGCTCCATGGAACATAAAAGATACCACTGATTATCATTTTCATGATCAGAACAGTTATGCAATGGCCTTTAATCGAAAATTAGAATTCTTCTTTGATCCCATTATAAACTATGGAGGTTTTACTTCAGTTAACGTTCAAATATTAGACAAACCAGAGAACCCTTATATAGCAGTTTTAGAATCGTTTGCAACAAATAAAAAGAAAAGCCAAATAATAAGTATTTATGATGTCAAAGGAAAACGTATAAAAAGAACATTTCTTCCAAAACAAAAAAGATCCAATACACTTGCCTTAAATAATACTTTCCAGGATAGCTTGATATGGCTCATAAATAGAGATAGGTCAAACATTGTTACTTTAAATTCTTCATTTGATACATTACATACAATCAATATACCTGTTCCTAAATTTGGATTTAGAGAGTTACAGTTTAATGAGCAGACAACCCCAAGTCTATTACTTTACAATACTAACTCCGGCATTTATAACTTATGGCTCAATAAAGAAGACTTTATCCCAATAGAAGGAATACCTCCATCAACACCAAAGATATTTGAAATATCATTCATAAAAAACAATAAATCAATACCAGACATATGTATATTTATGGATGGGAATGAGTATATAATTGCAATTCATCCAAATAAATACTATATCTTTAAATTTCCCTATTATTTACTAATACTAATTATTTCATTTCTAACTATTTCATTTCTATTTAACATTGAAAAGAAACGTATTACTAAAATTTATAACGAGAGAGAACGGTTAAGAGAGTTAGAATTATCATCTACCTATAACCAATTAGATCCACACTTTACTTTCAATGTATTAAATGCTATTGGCGGATCAATTATGTTAGGTAAAAAAGAAGATGCCTATGAGTACTTTGCCAATCTTTCGGAATTAATTAGAATGACTTTAATAAAAGCCAAAGATTCAGCCAGAACACTTAAAGAAGAAATCGACTTTGTGAGGAAATATCTTGAAATTGAAAGATTCCGTTTTGGTTCAAAATTAGATTACAATATTGAGTTCGATGAATCAATCGATTTAGAGATCGAGATACCTAAAATGCTTATTCAAATTTTCGTTGAAAATGCATTGAAGCACGGTATAACCCCAAAAGATGGAAATGGTCAAATTAGCATCTCAATCATCAATAAAAATCAAACGATAAAAGCCACCATTGAAGATAATGGTATTGGCAGGGCAGCAGCTAAATCGTATAATATTAAATCAACTGGCAAAGGACTACATGTAATGAATGAATACATAGACCTTTTTAATCAACAGAAAAAAAGACATATAAAATTTGAAATTACTGATAAATACAATTTTAAGGGTGAAGGAACAGGTACTAAAGTCGAAATTACATTATAACTAATATAGCTAATCATTTAGTTTAGCCAAAATTGTAATCCCGGCCCTTACTTTTTGCCTTTCGTTTACAAGAATCTCAATGCTTTTTTCCTGATCGGGAATGAATAAATCAACCTGTGATCCCATTCTTATCAGACCAAAAACATCACCCTGTTTTATTTCTTCTTTATTCCTGAAGGTTACTATTTTTCTAATCCAGTTGTCTGCAATTTGAGTTACATAGACTTTGAATCGATGATTGGATATAGTATAAGAAGCTCTTTCGTTAGAAAGAATATAATCGCAGCCTTCATAATAGGGATACAAATTAAAAAACAGATTCTGCAATGCAGGAAACATCGTTTTATTGCTTTTGACGGTTGTAGGAAAGTCATGTTTAATTTTTGTGATATATCCTTCAATTGGAGCCCTGTTATAATGAACATTAAAAGGTCCCATACAAATGCCAATCAGCCAACCTGGTTGATTTAGCATTTCTTGATCATCCAGAAACATTAGTTCGTCTAACAGAATCTTTCTGCCTTTTTTAATTGCGAAAATATCTTCCCCCGGTATTACCTTGCGTATGTAAACAATAAAGCCATCAGCAGGTGAAAGAATATAGTTTTCATTATATTGAATGGTACGATTAGGATTCCGGAAGAAAAACCAGAAGCGCCACACAATAAAAAGAATAACGATTAACAATACTATTAAACCAACTATAATCATTTCAATATCAGGCTATTTTTCTTACTATTTTATCTAAAAAACTGAACAACCTGGTTCCCATAAAACGATCAATGAAGCGAGCCATCAGTAACAAAACTACTCCTATAGTCCAATAGATAACGATCAGAAAAAAATTATATAAGTCGATAAGTATGTTTTTAGTTCGTTCTAACATCGTTTTATAACATGGCTACATCAATATATGGCAAATTGACTTTCGTTTCATTAATCATGTTCTCATCAGCTACACTCAGAATAATATGCGACTTAACTGATTGACTAAAGAATCCTTTTGTTGCCTTTAGTAAAGGATCATCTTCACTACTACCAAAAATAACACTATTGTTCTTCTTCGTTCTGTATTCATTATAAATTCGTACAAGCAAAGCTCTCATGATCCCCGAATTTCTGTCTTTTACAGCATAATCAGTCAGGTAAACCTCCTTAAAACATTTTCCCTCATCGGGAAGGGTTGGAAAACCAAACAAGTATGCCAAAACGGAATAGACAAACCTGGTCATTCTAAGATTCAAACTCAACTTTAACACGCGTGTTTGCTTAAAAGAACCTGTATCCCATGCTGCACATACACCAACCACTTTATTATCTTTCTCCGCCAGATAATAATTTTCAATTGTTAATCCAGGCTTCTTATTTAAATTAGCTTTGAATGTTGATTCATCGACATATTGTCCGAAAAGACGATTTGAATATTCAGTTTTTAATAACTCAATAATCGTTGGTATATCTTTTATGGTTGCCCTTCTAATTTCATACTTCCGTGATTCTTTCTTTTTAAAAGTAACCAGAATATTTCGTACATCCAGTGTTCCAACTGTTTTTGAAAAAGGAACGTATGGAAATTTCTTATGTCGTCGTGATACATGACTCAATGCATCATTGTTACCCTGCATAATTATTGCATAACCCACCTCAGCATTTTTAAAAACCAACTCAGAAGCCTTGTAAAAGAATCCTTTATTACGGGCTTCTTCCAACACGTAAAAATCGGTAAAGTGATAAACTTCACGGGTTTTCCCATTGATATAGGCCTGATGATACCCCATCAGGATAAATCCAACTAATTTTTCATCCTTAAAAAACCCAATGTATTTGGCAGGATTATACTTTAACTCTGCCAATTTAAAAACATCAGGTTCCCTGTCGAAACATATCTCAAAACCACCAGATTTTATCGGACACGATTTCAAAATATCAAGCATCTGCTGATTATAGGAACGATCCAAAAGAGCTACTGTATATTTTGATTTGTTTTTAATCATATCTGATTTCTTTGACTCCATCCTTTTTTTCAATACTGTTAATCGGATCGGATCTCAATTACATGATAATTAGTAAGATGCGACACAAAGTATCCTATTATTTTATAATCATATAAGGTACAATATTATAAAAAGGATAACGATCTGTTTTAATAATTTCCTCCCCTAAAGATGTCTCTGAGATAACAGTCTCTGTTAATTTATCCGGCATTGGATGTAAATGATGAATAAACCTTGAGCTGATTCTTCCATTGTTTGCAGATACTTGAAAGACCAATTTCATTAGCTCATCAAACTCTTCTTTATTAACCCAATCACTAATATTGGAGAGATGAAACCTATTAAAATCTCCCGGCTGACTTTTTTCAAGAAACTGTTTTAGTGCTATCGTTTCAATGGTTAAATCCAAGAGATTTCTTTTGATATTTTTCACTCCTGATTCTGTCAGATAATCTGGTAAAGCATCTTTAAATAAAACCTTTCCAAAGAATGTATATTGCAAAAAGTAATTCTTATAAGCCAGAGTAGAGCAACAAAAATCTCTGAATCTTTGAAAAAAGAACTCAGCAATATTATTCTTCCCTGAATTCTTAAATCCTTGCTCAGCTATTGCATTTCCCTTATAAATTCTGGGGTGAAATATTATTTGAAACAGTTTATTGAGTCGTTTTGTATTGAGCTTATTATCGAAGTATGAATATTGATCTTTTACATTATCAAACTCCAGTAATCCTTGTATCTTTTTCTTTCCTACAATGGCCAAACCAATAGAATTAAAACGCGCCATGTATTGCTCAAATCTTCCCGCATTAATGACTCCTTTTTCTATCGCCAATCTGTTTCTTTCCCAAAATTCTGATTCCTGGGTGGTAAACGAGGTTGATAATTTATTGTAATATTTTAACCTGACGTCCTTTTGTTGAGGCATAAACCCTAAAAAACCAGCCGCTTCTGCAGGTTCAAGATATTGAAGTGCTTTAATTTTAAGCTTTAGTAATTGATTCTGATTCTCATTTATATCGATACATTTGATTTTAACACTATTTCGGGCCAATAAATTTAAGGCTACATCCCCTGCACTGGAAATTGATAAAAGATGATCACCATCTTTCAGTTTCAGTGCCTTTTCTTCTGACTCAACGTCTTCCTGAGATAATCCAAAATCAAAAAGAGGATTCATATTACGTTGTTTTAAATGTTTCGGCATCCTCTATCTTGTCCAAGAAATGATACTTGCGGGCTAACCGTGTCACTTCTTCCACTCCTTCTCTGCTTATTTTGCCTGTTAATGATGAATAAATAGGTTCCAGACCATTAAGTATAGCTTCAGCACCGCAGCAATAGATGGTACCTTTGGCTGTTTTAGAGCCCATAAAAAAATCCTTTTCTCCGGGTAATGTAATTCTTGAACCAAAAGAAAGATAGGTAACATTTTCCATTTTCTGCACATCTTCAGAAATTGCAGAAGGAACTGAAACATCACAAATTACAATCTTTTCGCTGGTACTTACATGATGTGGATAAACCAAAGGATCATTGGTGTTGGAAGCTGTTATAATCAGATTGCAGTTTTTCAATTCTTCCATCCCTAATCCGAGTCTTACTTTATAGGCATTATCATTTAACTCAGTTTTAAGATCACCCAATAAATGATTCAACTTGTTTTGATTTCTGCCTAGCAATATGATCTCTTCCCAATTAATATTTTCTCCAAGCAGGCTCTCGGTAATAATAGATCCAATATTACCGGCTGCACCAATTATGGCACACCTGATTCCCTCATTCAAATTCAGATTCTGAATAGTTTCAACGATTCGCGTAATTCCGCAGGCTGCCGTAAGAGTGTTTCCGGTAATAATCTTAATATCATTAGAATTCACCAAGGACAATCCGTTATTACTTATGATTGAGGTGTATGCTCCCAGACTAATGGTTTTAATGCCTAACGACACAGCCAGATCAACACATTTCTGAACATGTCTAATGATCTCACTCTGTTTATTCTGACGGTAATACTTTTCAAGAATGGCTGAATCAACGGGTAATAATATTAGACTAAAATGAATCTTGTCTTTGAGAATGTTTTTTGAAAACAACACGACCGGTTTCATCTGCATTAAAACCTGAAGTTTATTAAACAAAAGCCATAAACCTGTATCAGAAGCCTTGCAATACTCCTCACCCAGATTACGGAGTTCAAGTGTGGGATGCACAAAATGAGCAATCATAGCAACCTTTTCAGCTCCTTCGGTAGGTTCTTCCAAATCAGTATTTAAAAAATCAGAAACTGCCATTCCTTTGTTGTCAGAAAATGGATCATCACTCATCAATGACTTTACCAGACTATAAGTGTTATTGTCACGAATATCTTGACACAAATGACCAAAAGCCTCAACCAGTTTTAAAACCTCTTCATGGGTAATATAGGCAGATGGCTCAACCCTTATAACATTGGGTGCTGATAAAGAAGGCAGAACACGAATATTAAACCTGTTTAACAGATAGGATGATAAGAGTAAACCTAAATCTTTTTCATTGTAAAAACATCGTAAAAGAAAATTGCTATGCTTTGAGAAATCGCAAAACCAGATACCCTGCATTAATCCTTTTCCTTCTATTTTTTGAATGATTTCGGGATATCTATGCCTAAGTTTATCCAATTCAATTCGGATGAAAGCTCCCTTTTCAGCACATTTATCAGCTAACTGGTCTTTTTCGATTATATCAAGAGTGGCAATAGCCAATGAAGCAGCCAAACCCGAATTAGCAAAAGTTGAACTATAATAATCAGTAAACTTCTCATAATAATGTTGCTTATCAATCAAAACAGCTGAAATCTTCTGATAATTGCCTCCGAGCGCTTTTGCAAAAAGATAATAATCGCCCTTGATACCTTCGGACGCCAGAAATGAACCCGAGCGCCCCAAGCCACATTGTATCTCATCAATAATCAGGGGAAATGAATATTCTGAAAGTTGTTGTAATACCTTATTATCCACACAACGGATACCGCCTTCACCGACAACAGGCTCTGCAATAGCACCAACCACAGAGTCAAAAGCAAACTTTTCGACAATCAGTTCCTTATTACGATATACTATTCGTTTAAGTTGAATGGAATTGTTGCTTATTGCATCTTCCAATCTTTCTTTCCAATTTTCAGCTTGATCGTCAATAAAGATTGTATTGAAACCTAAAATAGGCGAAAATTTTTGTCTCTTTTTATTATTACCTAAGAAATTGCGCGAACCAAGTGTATGACCATGAAAACCTTCTTTTAAAGATATAAAGGATGGTTTGGTTTCTTTTATAATCGTATAATTATCATCCCAAATTTCGGAAAGTAAGGAGCCCGCTTCCGCTCCAAATTGTCGGTACTGATTCTCCTTTAGTTTATCCAATTGATTAATCCATTCCAAATAAGCATGATGCAAGGCCATCTCAACGGCTTCCGAACCTGTTGATCCAAATAAAACATTAAACACTTTACCGGTAGATTTCCCAACAATATCATTTAGTTTTCGGGCCAATTCACCAATGGGCCTTTGAATACTTCCCTGATCAGATAAAGGTATTTGATCATGACTAATAAAGTCCGCTAAGGTCTCTTTTAATTGTGAATTGTTGTGACCAAGCAAATTGGTTCCAAAGCCCCCTGTAAAATCAAGAATCTCCACTTCCTCATCATTTCTCATCGTAAACAACGAATCCTTCTTTGCCCTGTGATAAGTATAATCCATACCTAATGCCTTAAGCATCTCTCCCATCCTTGGATTATGATAATAGGAAAACGAGGTAACCTGCTCTTTTTTATTTTTAACGTAGTTTATTATTTCTCCGTTTGTAAATATCTCGGTTAGACTACTAATCTCCTTTGCGTAATGCTTGCGTAGCAAAAACCTCGAAACATTTCCCTTTACCGTTGCCGGAACAATATCATTAATCAATACAAACCGAATAATTGTCCGATGTCGAAATTCGAAAGGCTCCAATGTGCTGCTAAGCCGGTTATTCAATTCTGTAATTCGAGCCGAAAACTCATCAATTATTTTTTTCTCAACTACCTTGCCTCTGTTTAAATTATTATCGTCTATAAAAAGTAAGGCAGCTAATCCGGTAATTCCTTTGATAGGAAAAAACTCAATATGTTTACATATCGATTCAAGTGGTTGATAATACCTGTATAATATCTTAACCGGAATCTTAACGCCAAAACCATCTTTAATAAAATCAGATTTTTTTCTTCCCTCATAATAAATCAGGTTGTCAGCTTTTAAACTTACTACGTCACCGGTTTCGAAGTAGCCAACAGGTGCAACAGAATCATCAAAAGCATCATCACTAATACAACTCATCCCAAATTTTGACTTCAGAAAAAGCTCATATTCATCTTTCGATCCTTCCATCTTCTTAAGTCCCAGTTTTACACCAGGCAGGGGAGCACCCAATGACTCACGATCCTTAAGACTATCATTCTTTAGTAACAAAGTATTTAGTACTTGCTGTGTTTCAGTTGTACCAAGAGCATTGTGCATTTTTATACCAAATGCAGATTCAATTTCCTGAATTGTATTTTCATCAATCCTTGCACCACTGGATATTAAAGTTTTAAATGATTTCGACAATACTTCCTTTAACTCGGGAAAGAATCGCATCAACTCCAGAAAAAGTTTATATACTGAAGGACCTCCGGTAATATGTTCCGGTTTCATCTGTAAAAGAAAATACCTTACAATTTCAGGCTTTTCAACAAACCATTCTGTATTAATGATACAGATCGGATTTCCAGTCCATATTGCATTAAAAAATGAACGAATGCCCATGGTGTGGTTGAACATTGGCGTAAAACACCTGCCACCCATAACATTGTGATTATAAAAACCAGCTTGTTGCCAACTTAAGCAGTTAAAGATGAATCCTTGCTGGTTATAATGGATCAGTTTCGATTTACCAGACGAACCAGAAGTTGTAATTAATAAAGCCTCTGTTTTTAGCGATGTCTTTTCTTTGATTTCATCATAGATTGGACTACAGGTAAAATCAGAATCACCAGGTTCTTCATCAATCAGCTTGTTCAACTTCAGATCCTTGTTGATATCTAAAAATAATAATCCGAGTTCATTGGCAATACCCTTTAAACTTTTTACCTGCTTTTTTTCGTTGTCATGTTGAGGTAGTCCGTCTATTTCTGATTCCGGTAATACAATACCCTTACAATTGGTTTGTTGAATCCAGTCCTTTACATCACTAACCTCAACGAACATAGGCAACAAAACCCTTATTCCATAGGAAGTAAGAGCAGCAAACAGTAAAGCGATATACAATTCATTATTCCCGGCTATACTGGCTAAAAGCACGGTATCTCCAGCAGATAAACCTTTATCTTTGATATGCTTATATAATTCAAAAAGTATATGCCGAAACTTTGGCAGGTTAATCTCTTTGTAGTAATTACCAATATGACTCAGTATGATATCCGCATTCTCATTTCTTTGCTCCTGATCCTCGAAAATAAGCTGAGCAAGGCAATGTGGATAATCCACAGACAAATCCATATCGTTTTCAAGTACAATATCAAAAAAATCGCTCATTTGTCTGATCCAGTTAGATGATTGATTTCCCTAATATATAAATTACGAAAACAAATACGATATGGAAAGTATAATTACAATATAATTCACTAGTTATTAAGTTTTTTTGACTGAATGCAAAACTTTACGTTATAGATATAAAATGAATGTATTTCTACAAAGTCAATAAACTTATTTTTTTGCTATTTTCTCTTCAACAAAGTCTCTTAAATCATTCATATCAAAGCCATAATCTTTCTTTAACCTGCCCAAACGTTCTCCACTCATTGTTACTGGCACATCAATTGCCGATGCCAGGTCTTCAACAGGGATAACGTACTTATCTGCAACTTCCTGAAGTGACATTGAACCATAAATCTCAACGGAGTAATCTTCGTGTTCGGATGTATGAAATGTAGTTCCTTCATTTATTGAATGATCATTACGTCTTAATTCATTCCTATCTTCACGCCCATGACTACTGCTACCTTCCACAACCTGAGGTTTAAGAAAAAGAGGAGCAATTACAAGCAGAACAGTAATAATTATAATGGCTATCGTTAGTAAGACTCTTAAAATTCTACCCTCAAACATTCTTTTGTAAATAGCTACAATTAATTTCCAGTGAAAAACAATGTGAAGGATCAGTAAAAATACAAGTATCAAACCCAAAATAAGGTGTACATCACCCCATTGATGTCGATCGAAACCCCAAAAATACAACTCTACATTTCTACCGTAAACTTCATGTCGTTGTGAACCTGGAATAAGCATATATTCCATTAAAAAACCGACACCTACCACCATCATCATAACGATGAACATAACAATGTCGATAATAAAATTAAGTTTGATTTTTGTGAGTCTCATGGATTTAGGGTATTAAGGTTATATACAAGGATAAATGAAAATGATAAGTTTTATTAATTCTGATTTTGCAGATACCCAGATTAATTAAGGTAAATATCATACTTAATAATGAATCAACCAACTAATTGTCTGATTACAATTATTTTTAAATTCTTAATCATTCTTTAAAGTATAGTTAGATCGATTTTTCTATTTTCACCCTTTCAAAAGAAAAAAATGAAAAGAAGAGATTTTATTAATACCGGATTACTAGCAGCGTTAACCGGAGCACTGGCAACGCCTACAATACTTTCGAGTTGTAAAAATACTGTTTCAAAAAAAGCCCGTAACATCATTTTTATGGTGAGTGATGGTATGAGTTCGGGGACATTAAATATGGCTGATCTGCTTCTACAGAAAAAAGAAGGAAGAGGCAGTACATGGATTGATTTATATCGCAACAACAGAGTCACCAAAGCCTTTGTAGATACAGCTTCCGCTAATTCGCTGGTTACCGATTCAGCAGCAGGTTCATCGGCCTGGGGAAGTGGACGAAGAGTAAATAACAGCACATTAAATGTTAATCCCGACGGATCGTTTAATAAACCTATTCTGCAGAAATTTAAAGATGCCGGTAAGGCGGTTGGATGTGTTACAACCGTTCCCATTACTCACGCTACCCCTGCAGGGTTTTCTGTTAATTTCAAACACAGAAACATGCAGGATAAAATTGCCTCTAAATACCTGGAGCTTCAATTTGATGTTATGATGGGTGGAGGAACTGAGTATTTCGATGGCAGTAAACGGGAAGATAAAAAAGATATATTTGGCGATTTTGAAAATGCCGGTTTTCAAGTGATTAGAAACAAGCAACAAATGGCTAAAGCTACTAAAGGAAAACCAGTTATAGGTGTTTTTCATGAAGATGGTTTGCCATACAGCCTGGATTTGGAGAATGATGCTGAACTAAAGGCAAAGATACCTACATTAGCTGAGATGACCCGAAAAGCTATCGAACTTATGGGCGATCAACCTGAAGGATTTGTTTTACAGGTTGAAGGTGGTAAGGTTGACTGGGCAGCTCATGCAAACGATACAACTGGCTTGATTTATGAGCAAATTGACTTTGATAATGCAGTTGCTGAAGCTATCAAATTTGCTGAAGGACGTGACGACACTTTGGTAATCATTACGTCTGACCATGGGAATGCCAATCCGGGGCTTATTAAAAGTGATAAGGTGGATGCTAAATTTGAAACTTTGTTTAATGTAAAACACACCAACGACTGGGTTTTATTTGGCATCACTAAAAACGATAAACCATCGCATGTGATTGAACGAATTCAACATGCCCAAAACATTGTGATTTCTGAAGATGAAGCCAGACAACTTCTAAAAGCATATGATTCGCATGAAGAAGGATTATATAATGCTTATAACCTTCCTTTCGAACCTTTAGCACAGATACAGAAAAATTATACATCTGTTGGCTGGTCGGGCATGAATCACTCTGCCGATTTTGTTGAATTGGCCATGTTTGGTCCGGGAAGTGAAAAGCTTACCCCCTTTATTAAAAATTATGAGTTACATAATTTTATGCTTCAGGCTGCTGAAGTAAATGAACTTGTTATACTATAAAGAATTAAGTTGAATATGCCCGGAGACTCTTTCGTTTGAATGAGTCTCTTTTTTATTTCACACAAAACTAACCTGACTATTCTTATCATAAAAGAATATTTTTTGTATATTACAATTGTGTAATCGCAAATTCATTTGCAGGGTCATTAATTACAAACAATAATTAATGATACCATTATGAAAACAAGAGAAACACAAGAAGTAAACGCTGGGTCAATGGCTGACATAGCGTTTTTGTTATTAATCTTCTTCCTGGTAGCTACAACCATGGATACCGACACAGGAATTGGAACATTACTTCCACCCTATCAGGAAGAGCCTGATCCTACCAATCAGGCCAAAAACGACCGAAATGTATTTGAAGTTTTGGTAAATGCCGATAATCAGTTAATGGTTGAAAAACAATTAATGGATATTTCGCAATTAACTGAAGCCACCAAAAAATTCATCCTCAACCATGAGAATGATCCGAAATTATCGGAAAAAGAAACTAAAACAATTGCATTCTTTGGACCAAGTGAAGTTAGCAAAGGAGTTATTTCGCTGCAAACAGCCAACGATACTCAATATCAAACCTATCTGACTGTTCAAAATGAAATATTAAGAGCTTTTAATGAGTTACGTAATGATCTGGCTAAAAACAAATTTGGTAAAGAATATCAAAAGCTGAAGAAAGAAGAGAAGGATGCCGTAAGAGAGATGTATCCGAAGTTAATCTCAGAAGCCGAACCTGTTAGATTATCTACCAAATAAAATAAAAAAAAGGACATGATTTTTTAGCAGAATCATGTCCTTTATAATCATTTATAATTTAGTTCTTTACATTTTCCAGGAAATTGAAAAACAATAGTTATTATTCAGAGCATTATCCCCTAACAGATAGGCGAAATCAAGATGAAATCCTCCTAATCGAGCGCCACAACCAACACTGTAAAAACTCAATCCAACATCTTCATTACTATTATGATATCCGGCTCTTAAATTAATCAGTGTCTTGAAACTATATTCAACACCAAGTCCAAGAGTTTGCCCTTTTTCATTTTCGTTTCCACTTAAATAAGCAGCATCTAACTGACCTGCAAGAGAATGATTTTCAGATAAATTCCTTTCATACCCAACACCGGCAGCAAAAGTCAACGGCAGATTGCTCTCACCTTGCGAAAAACTTAATTTTGAACCTATATTACGAATCATAACTCCATAATTCAACTGCTTATATTTACTTTTAAAACCTAAATCAGCATAATAAGCATTGACTGAATAACTTTCATACAAATCACTATTCAAATAATTCAGAGTTACCGAAAAAGCAGTTACTTCATTTATTTTATAAGCATAACCTATTCCTATTGAAGACTCAAACGGAGAATACTCACCATCAATATTGCCATTGGCATCAGTTACAGGGAAAGAAGGCATTGTAAATTTCTTATAACCAACAGAAAAATAATGCTTAAATCCAGATGAATAGGCTGCAGTAAAACTATTTAACGAATAACCATCATACAAATCATTCAACCATGGTCGATAGGTGTATCCAACATCCAGTTTATTATCTTCCAAAGCATACGCTGCCATATTGGTATAAATACCATTGGAGTGTGAAGAAGTAATATACGTATTACCTAAAGCCACACTTCTGGCATCGACAGGTACTGATACAAACGATCCTGACTGCCCATTAATTGTACTGATAAAAAGGGTTAGCAATGCTGCTACTATTATTGATCTTATCATAACTTCACAATATTTCTTTCAAAGGTTTGAGTGTCGTATTTTATCTTTAAGGTATATGTGCCACTTATAAGGCTACTCATATCAATCTGAGCCGGTGAGAAAGTAGAAATAGCAGCATTTTTGGTATCTTTCAATACACCATTACTATTATATATCTCCACATTTACATTTCCATCGACAGATTCACCCATTCGGATATTTAATTTATCAACCACAGGCGTTGGATAAAGATCAATCTCATTTGAATCATCCCTTATCATCAATTGAAACGTTAATGAAACAGTTTCTCCTAATGCATCTGAAGCATTTATTGTAAAGGTTGATAATCCGTATGAATCCGGTTCAATTGTTAATGCACCGTAACTAACACTGGCCGACATCATAGACTCATCATAGGATAAGGTATACGAAAGAGTCTCACCATCTTCATCACTAAAGAATTCAGTTAAATAATACGTATATCTATCTCCGGGATCTCCTAGATAAGTATCCCCAAACTGTTTAATTACTTCAGGCGCATGATTCTCCTCAACAGTATATGAAAAATCGAAAGTTGAAGAAGCTCCCCATTCATCCAGAGCTGTAATAGTTGCTGAATAAGTACCAGCAGGAGTTGTTAATCCAACAATTGTAATAAGGGCTTCTGTATCGTTGCCGGAAGCAACAGCATATCCGGATTCATCATTTAAATTCCAGCTTACATCATGTCCTTCGGGATCATCAATAGTAAATTTAAACTGTTTAGTTTCGTGAGCTTTTTGTGTAAATGCAGATCCACTTTCTGAACTTATTACAGGTGCCTGATTATTTTCAGGTGGCGTTTCAGATTTTAAAGCAGCTGCAGCATTTATTAAGCCTGCACCTAATTGTCCAACATAATCCGCATTGTATGAATCAAGATCAACAGCACCTTTCAACAACCTCTTTTTAAGATTGGTTGGAGTAAAGCCTTCACCTCCATACTCTGAGGCAATTAAAGCTGCAACACCTGAAACATGAGGACAAGCCATTGACGTTCCCATACTCCAAACATAACTGTTATCAGGGTAAGTACTTGCTATCATATAATTAGCTTCCTGATATCTTCCATTATCATCATAAGTACCTCCAGGGGCTGAAATATCCACCCAAGTGCCATAATTAGTATAATAGGCAGCTTTATAGTCAGGTGCAATAGCTGCAACCGCCACAACAGGCTCATAACTTGCAGGTATACCAACTGTGGAAGCTTCATTTCCTGCAGCAAAAATCACAACACCACCTTTCATTGGTCCTACCTGAATTCCATTCTCATCCACACCTGCATACTCAATAAAATAGTCAATGGCATCCTTCATGTGTGTAGGAATGGTTGTTATCCCATCATAACCCCAACTATTTTGCGAAATGATGGCACCATTATCTGCCCCATATTTAATGGCTGCAGCAAAATTATCAGCACTTATATCATCACCGTTTTCATCGCTTTCAAAAACCTGGCACGACATCAAACGAACTCCGGGTGTTGTACCATCTCCACCGGCTATTCCACAAACCCCGATACCATTATTATTTACAGCTCCTATCGTACCGGCAACATGTGTTCCATGCTCGTGAGCAGCAATGGTTCCTGTATTACTTACGAAATTATATCCATGTAAATCATCAGCATATCCATTTCCATCATCATCCAGATCATTTTCGCTTTCATTTTCATTAATCCAAATGTTATCTACTAGATCCTCATGAGAAACATCTATTCCTCCATCTACAACAGCCACAATAACATCTGAGGTTCCTGTCTGAATTTTCCATGCATCGAACAGATTAATATCACAACCTGCAATTGCATCATCCAGACTACCATCATTATCGTAATGCCATTGTAATCCAAGAAAATAATCATCAAAAGGATAAGTTGCTGCAGATGATTTTAGAACCGCTGCTTTTTCAACAACTTTCTGAAGTGACTTAAATTTATAACCTGTTGATTTGACGGTTGGCACACCTTCTGAAATGGAAACTTCACTTAAATTCGTAAACCTGTTCAATACACTGGCCAACTTAACTTGTGTTGTATCGTATTTTACATCGTACCAAAGATCCAATCCACTGGCAACCGTTCTGGCTTCGAATTTACCTGCATAAGGAAAGGTACGTTTGAAAGAAGTTACACCAATGGAATTAAACAATGTATCCATATTACTAATGTCAGTTTTTACCTTACCCGACTTCAAGGAAACATTCATTGATTTTGAGGTTGTTCTTTGCAGTTTTATCCGAACAATTCCCTGAACCATTACAGAGGCATCAACTTGTTGCTCATTGGTTTCATTTTCATTCAGATTCACTTCATCTCGTTCACACGAGTATAAAAACAAAAAAGACGCAATTAACCCATAAAGGCCAATCTTGATTTTTTTACATTTCATTGATACAGCATTTACTTCAAGACTCTCGTTAAAAAATCAATTTGATTAGATCTGGATTTTATTAAACGAAGGGTATTTTTAATTGAAGTCAAAACTAATATTTATTTTCAATCCTAATCATTAGTTAAGGTGGAAACGGTTATTTTTTACATTAAAACAGGAAAAATACGGGTAGACCAATCAGTCTGTTTAATGTAATTCACAAAAAAGAGCACCCGATAAATCTGATGCCCTGTGAAAGGATCTTTATCCCAACTTTATCTAATAATTATCTTCTGTGAGAGTTCTTTCTGCCCTTCCTGTAAACGAATCAAATACATTCCTTTGTTAAGATCCGACAAATAAAAATCTTCAACATATTGACCCGGCGACATTTGTCTGTTTATTAAAGTTCTTATATAGCGGCCCGACATGTTATATATTCTTACATCAATTTTTTCTTCTTTCTGGAGGTTCAATTTTAGTTGTATCTGGCCTCTGGTTGGATTTGGATATATACTTAATGTTACATCATCAAAAGTACAATTATCTGTCTGCGTTGAATTATCAACATACATATCTTCCTCGACCATTGTTACAGGTGCTGACATTCCATTCTCGACATAAAGATCATAAAATACCTGACCTGCATTGTTAGAAGTATTCTCATCCCTTAAAAAATCAGCATATTCCTTTGAGATGGTTTGATACATCAGTTTTACATTCACACGATCTGTTTCAAGCGGCAAAATATATTCAGTCTCGTCCCAGAACTGGCCATCATCGTATTCGTAATCCACAACAGGAATCTGAATGGCTTCAAAGTTGGCATTGGTAAATCCCATGGGTGGCATTCTGTTATCTTTCACTACCATATCATTTAAAACAAAATGAAAAGATTCCCCCGCTTGATATTCTTTTATTCCATCTTCACTGGCCAGTGTTGCCACATCTTCACTCATTCCTAACTTAATTTCATAAATCTTTGTATTTTCCTTAGTTAAAACCCCGGTTGTATTGTCATAAGCACCCGATTCGTATACTAACGCCCCCAATGCATTGAAAGCCTGAAGTTGAATCCACATTCGCCTTCCTTCGGGATAGCCTGAAGGTAATTTATGACCTGATTGATTAATCACCATCACCTCTGCCTTTATTGCATCCTCTTCATTAATAAGTTCCAATTGAAGCAATGCAGCATTATTTAGCATGTAGTTGGTTCTTATTTCCCCTGCAGTCAAAGCTAATGGGTCTATTTTATCAGGATATAACTGGGCTACCATTTTTGAAACAACGGTATTTCCTCCTGTAAAATCATGTAATGGCAAATTATTACGATATGGAGTTCCACTTTTATTGGCTCCGTAACCAGATACATCCTGCATATGGCAATCCTGACAAGTAGAAACATTAGCCTTATTGCCACCAAATGCTTCGGAATAAACTCCTTCCGGGGAATTAAAAGAACTCATTAACCACTCACTATAAGTACGTTCACTGGGAAACATCGTATACTTCGAAAAGTCAGAAACAGATTGATTTAGCTGATTGGGCACATAACTACCGTCTTCGCTCCTGTTAAAAACCGGATTGCTAACATCATGGCAGGTACCACATAATGCTGCCTGAGAATGAAAGGGTGAATATCCCATTTGATGTTTAGCTGTCGCATCTATAAATGGGCCTCTTTTATCTACACCGGAATGTACTGCATACATACCATTACCTTCATGGGGTGGAATATCTGTTATAGTTGAAAGGTAATCCTGATCTGCCACATAAGTCTGATCAGTATAATTGACATCATCCGGAAAAGGATTAACACCTAATGGGGTTGGCTTCACTATCTTATGACACAGATCGCATTGCACACCTTCCATATCCCCATCGGTTAATGCTGAACCATCAGTAGGTTCCGAACGGTCGCTTAACCACCCAACCGGGGCATGACAGCGAATACATAAATCACCCGACTCTGGAGCATCCTGGTTTGCAATTACCAAACTTGCAAGATATAAAGGATCCCTGGCCGCCTGTGCCATCATACTCCCACGCCAGTTATAAACCGGCTCAACCAACTGATCATAACCTCCATGACAGTTGTTGCATTGATTTGGACTTTCAAAATTCCCTGATTCTCCGGGTTGTGAACCAGCTAAAAAATAATCATTGAGAGTGGTATTAACTGCACCTACAATAATTACAAATACAAATATGGCAAGTACAAATGGATTTTTTTTCATGACATTTGATTTAGTCGTTCAAAATATCCCCGTTCACTGTACGTCGGCCTTTATCTATTAAAAGATACAAAAAACATTTTTGTCAATCAATTATAACCATTGCTCAGGATCCATATAAATACAATCCAATTACGTAAACACAAAAAAAGCCCCGGAAAAACCGAGGCCTACACATATTATTTTTACTCAACTTAATTTCCAAAAACAATATCTATCTGTTCGTCTTCAGAAGACTGTTTGATAGTATAACTTCCTTTAAATTCAATCTTAAGATTTTTGGCCTTCTTACTCTCAAGCAATTGTTGCTTAAGGTTCTCTTTAGCTCCATCCTTTAACTCACTATTAAAATGAATGAAGTAACTAAACTTCTTTGAATCATCGAACTGAACCAAAAATGCATTGCTGTCGATAAAGATCAAATCATCGTACGGATACGAGATGGCGAATCCCAAATCTTCAATTAAATCTTTAATTTCTGTAAGTGAACGATATGTTACATTAGTCATTTTCCATTTGTTTTTAGATTAATAATGCTTACTGCTCCTGCAATACAAGTTTTAATAGGTTCAAAACATTGTATAATCTGTCGGCCTGCTCTTCAAACTGGCATTGTGTATGCAAGTGATTAAACGCCTCTTCAAACTCATCAGGTGAATAAAACAGGTCTCGCTGGTGCAGAAAATTATTCAATCCTTCCCAACCACCCTTAACACGGTACAGTGACTTGCGAAAACTATCGTCTGTATCAACTGTTTTAATAAATTTAATTGCATTTCCGATTGACATAGGCTACTGTTTTACATTTTTGTTTGACACATTTCCAAAAATCCTACATTTAAGTAGGAAGAGTAAAGTTTAATTGCCCATTTATCAGCAGTTATAGCCTGGACAATACTTTACTCTTACATGTAACACAATTGCAATGCCAAGAAAGATTAATTACGAAAACAAATCCTGAATATCATCCAACCCAATGTTCTTCATAATGTTTTCATCAGTCTGAACAATATCATTGGCAATCTTTGTTTTCTTTTCCTGAAGTTTCAGTATTTTTTCCTCTACTGTATTTTTACAGATCATTCGATAAGCAAAAACCTTTTTATCCTGTCCAATACGATAGCAACGGTCGATGGCCTGGTTCTCCACTGCCGGATTCCACCATGGATCAACAATGTAAACATAATCAGCGGCAGTAAGATTAAGACCTGTACCTCCTGCCTTTAAACTTATTAAGAAAACACGTAGTTCCTGATCATCCTGAAAATTGTTAACCGAAGCTTCACGCTGTTTGGTTGAACTTTGTCCATCCAGATACTCAAACTTGATATTTCGTTTTTGAAGTTCATCGCGAATTAAGCCAAGCATCTTTACAAACTGGGAGAAAATTAGCAATTTATGATTGGCCGTTTTTTCGGTAATATGTTGAACCAATTCATCAATTTTAACCGATGCATTGGTATCAATGCTTTCATCATTTAACAATCGTGGAGAATCACAAATCTGACGCAAACGGGTTAATGCTTCCAACACCATCATCTTAGACTTAGCCAAACCATCTGTTTCAATCTGTCCCATCAGTTTGTTACGAAAATGATTTCGATAAGCATCATAAACCTTTCGCTGTGCAGGTTCCATCTCACAGTAAATTACATCTTCTGTTTTATCGGGCAACTCGGTTGCTACCATCTCTTTAGTCCTACGTAATACAAAAGGATTGATCAACTTCTGAAGTTCTGCTGCCCGGATATCATCACTATCCTTATCAATCGGATTTGAATAGTTTTCTTTAAAAGCGGTTACACCTCCCAAAAAACCACGATTCACAAAGCTCATCTGTGCATACAAATCAAAAGTACTGTTTTCAATAGGTGTACCAGTCAATGCAAGTCGGTTATAGCCTTTTAACAAACAAGCAGCTTTGTAACGGCGTGATGAAGGGTTTTTAATAGCCTGTGATTCATCCAGAATAATATAGTTAAAATGAAAGCTACTCAACATCTGTACATCGCGAAGTAATACTCCATAGCTGGTAATTACTACATCATACCCATTAAATACGCTTGAATCAGTTGCCCTCCCAACACCATAATGGTAATAAGCATTTAATTCGGGAGCAAACTTACGTATCTCATTTTCCCAGTTAAAAAGCAACGATGTAGGAACAATAATCAGGTTGGTATCTCTGTTTTTCTTAAGTACATGTTGTAAAAAGGTAAGTACCTGCAATGTCTTACCCAAACCCATGTCGTCGGCAAGAATACCACCCCATTTCATCTCATTCAGAAAGTTCAACCAGTTTAAACCTTCTTTCTGATAAGGACGTAATTCTGCTGTTATGGATTCTGGAATGCTGGTTTCTTCAATTCTGGTAAAATTTGATAAACGACGATGCTTCTCACTTAACTCCATCAACACATCATTGTTATCGATACTATCAAACAATTCATCAATGATAGAGAATCCAAGTTTCGAAACTGTCAGCTTATTATCCTGCACCTCCCCGTGACGGAAGTATTTTTCGAACCTATGATACCATTCCTTGGGCAAAATACCCACTGATCCATCGCTTAACTGGATATAGCGCTGGTTGTTTTTAACTGCCTTTCGTATGTCAGCCAATTGTACAAAGTTATCTCCAAAGCTAACCTGCACATCCACTTCAAACCAGTCTGTTCCTGAAGATATAGTAGTACTGATTTTACCTTTGTGGGGTGAATATTTAAACTTCTTCAGTTCGTTCAGGCCAAACACTTCCACATCGTTCCTAACCAACGAATCATAGAATCGGTAAAACCATAATCCATCTACAAACTCGTTGAATTGCAGATAAAATTTACGTTCGGCTATCTGTTCTTCAAACTGCGGATGCAATGAACTTAAAAACTCAGCAAATCCTTCTTCAAGTTCAAAGTTTCGTTTGTACTGAATCCATTTACCATCTTCTTCAATTAAAATATCACCTGTATTTATCAAGGGTACAGAAACCATGTGATGGTACTCAACCTCGGGTGTCACAATCAGGTAATTTTCTTTCTCACTCAGGTAAACCCTTTTATTATGAAAATCAAGCTCGATAACCTCTACATCGTATGCTCCTGAAGAAAAATCAATTTCTACATGTTGTGCTAACGGGCGAACCACCTTTTCCCAGAATAATGCTTTCTGGGTACGAACCATTTTCACATCGTGCAAATGATTATTAATCAGGTTAGCCACCCTAAAATCACGTGGGATGCAAAACTGATTGCTTATTTCATATACATATTGACCTTTATAAACATGACTAATCACCTCCTTCGGCAAAACTTTACCATCCATCCTCAGCTTTAACTGAAGCATGATAAAGTCGCTGTCTTCGACTACTTTATAAAAAGCATCGATTGGCTTGGTTGCAATCTTTATGTTTCTTAAATCAGTTTTTCTGATTTTATAGGAATTGCTGGTTTGCATGTAAATATATGGCTCAAGAGCAAGCAATTGCATAACCTTACTCTGCCACATATAATACTCATAGGGATTATCCTTCAATTTTTCCTGCTCAAGTAATGCAAGAAGTTCATCGGTAGTGGATTGCTTTTCTACATTGAACGCGCCATCGTTACCATCATAAAAATCGAGATTTGATGATATTTGAGTGCGTGCCTTATTAGGTTTACCAATGATTGCCTTTACTTCGAAATACGGATCTTTATCCCATTCTGAAGTTTCTTCACGCAATTCCATTAAAAAACCAACCACTCGCTCCTGCTTCAGATCAATCTCAGTGCTTTGCAACTTTAATTTTGGCGGTTGAATACCACTGATTAATGGTTGTAAAAAGCTGTTGATCGGATTATTAACCGGCAACAAACCTATTGTTGTATCCTTGTTTACAGGAATCAATCCCTTATCCTGATGAAACTGAAATTTAAAGAACTGGTGAAAACTGGAATTGGATGGCAATCCATATTGTTCCATTAACTCACGACTGTTATCTATGTATTTCTGATTTAACAGTTCATCCAGAAGATCTGAAGTTTTGCACTTTGCTATTTTTAACAGACAGATAATCTCTGATTCACTTAAGCCTCTTCCCGTTGTCTGATTCTCGGAATTGATAAATACACTATCACCCTTTTTATCAAACCAAACTGTATCTTCTTTGTAGCCGTAATTCAACACAAACTCCACCTTATTATTCTCTATCTCACCAATTTCCATTTGGATAGAACCATACGCATAACGAAAACGACTAAATAAACTGGGTAAAGTATTGGCACGAATAACATCCAGTGTAATTTGCTTATATCCTTTGAGCAAGTAACCATCGGGAGTGCGCAGACTTAACTCTTCTGTTTTAACATCTGACAGCTGTGTAGTCGCCTGTGCACCACCAAAATCCATTAAATGATAGATGGATGCAATACCATGCTTACAGATATTACCCCAGATAAAAGGGCAGGAACAACTACATTTTAAATTATTAGTAGTCAAATTACTCAATTGAACTTTGTAATTCTGTCCTCCTTTTACAGAGTATATGTATGTATCCGTTTCTTTATTGTACAGCCTGTAATTGACTTTACCATCGAGGTACAGCTTTTTGCCCTTCGCCTTAATTTCCTCATTAGCATAAAGATCAATCTGCTTTTGTAAATAGTCTATTTTAGCTTGCTCCACTATCCGGTATTTTAGAAATTGGTCAATCTTTCAAAAATAGCAAATGCTGTTGGTAATCCAACAACTTTTAAGGAGATAAAAAATTGGAGTCGTCAAAGAAAATACCGTATCATATAATACAGAAACAGATAGCTATTGTAATTTTTATTTGATCGACACAAGGTAAGATACAATTAACTGATCCAAGTAGTAGTACCCTAAACTTTATTAATTGAAAATTAAAACAATCAATAATACATAAAAGTCTTTTCGACATCTATAGATCCAGACTTCTTTCTTCAATACTGATTTATTAACTTTGCCGCAAAACAGGCCAATATGAAATTGAAAAAATTGATTCCTGAACTGGTTTCAAATATTATTAATCTGGGATTAGATAAAGAACCTCGGGAGATACAGAGTTTAGCTATACCTAAAATTAAATCGGGCGCCGATTTATTTTTGATTGCGCCTGAAAAAAGTGGCAAAACAACTGCTTTGTTAATTGGCCTGATTCAACAATTAAAAGAACCTTTTGAAGAAGCTCCCAGAGCTATCGTTATTGTTTCATCAAAAGAAAAAGCATTCGAAGCTGAAGAGCAATTCCAAAAACTGGCAAAAGGATTAGAACTTCGCAGTTTTGTTGCTTTTGACCATGGCTTATTGCAATATCAGAAAGACGAAATTTACGATGGTTTGGATGTACTCTTTGTAACTACCAAACGTTTACAGGAACTGGTTAATATTAACGGCATTCCATTAACCAAGGTTAAGTTAATAATGGTGGATGACGCCATTGATTTTTTCAAAAATTCAAGTCATTCAATACTATATCGCATCGTTGATGGAATAAAAAATACACAGTTAGTGGTATCGTCAGATTCATGGTATTTTAAATTTGACGATATGGAAGAGCGCATCATGAAGAATCCAATGTTAATTGAAGTAGAATGACGAATTGCTATTGTGGCTCAGGGAAATCGTTCGAAGATTGTTGCCAACCCATATTAACCGGTAAACAGTCAGCATCTACTGCAGAAGCATTAATGCGCTCACGTTATTCGGCCTATGTTCTGGCAGATATTAATTATTTGATGAACAGCCATCATCCTTCAACTCGTCCAACAAAAGAACGAAAAGACATTCTGCGCTGGACAAAATCGGTACAATGGATTAAGCTGGAAGTTAAAAACAGTATTGCTGGCACCGAGAATGACACCGAAGGTTGGGTGGTTTTTATAGCCTATTTCTCGGAGGGAGGAAAAATAGAAACGATCCATGAAAACTCGCGCTTTGTAAAGGAAAATGGTAAGTGGTATTATATTTCCGGACAACATCAGTAAAGTGAGTCTGTTGATATTAGGCAGAAGTGAGAATCATCAGAGTAAACTATGAAACAGACAAGCCTTTGAAAATATATTGATTAAATAATCAGAGCAAAACTAAGATCACAAACTATTTATATGAACCTCGATTCTAAATATTACGGTTTACATACACGCATCCAGTTAAAAGAGCTTGGCAACAACCATATTGGAATAGTAAAACTGATTAAAAGTCGGATTATCAGAAAGGATGCTCAAAAAATTATTGAAATCGCAAAAACTATTCAACAGGTTGAACCCAAATATAAAGTTAGCCTGATTTGCACATCTAACATATGTTCAAAATCACTGGCTCTTTTGGATGAATACAATATTGATGTGCAAATCAAAGAAAATGTTTAATCACCATATTTTATCCGCATCAAGCATTTTATATGTCCTATGGTGTTGAACCTTTTTTTCAATCAAACCTTAAATTAATATATTTGCACTCTCAAAAAATCAGATTAGTATGTCGTTAGATATAGAAAGATATGAGAAATTAAGGGAGCTGTTACTTGAGAACAAGAAATGGCCAATGTTATATATGTTTAAGTTTATTGTACCAAACAAAGATGGAATGGTTGATAGGGTTAAGGATATGTTACCCAAGCATGGTTCATTAAGCTTTAACCATACCAAAAGTTTCAGTCATGTAGCCATTACCTGCAAAGCCAGTATGAAAAATGCGGATGCCATTATTAAAGTAACACACCAAATTGCTTCGATAGAAGGAGTAATAAGTCTTTAAAACATTATATCAAGCATAATAAAGGCCGCTGTTCGCGGCCTTTTTCATTATTAATCAGATTCTATTCCACTTTCAAAACCAACGATTCCAATGGTTTTAAGTCTACTTCAATAAGACCAATTCCTTCGGTTACTTCCATCTCATATTCCTGACCATAAAGCTGATCAGTTAAAATATAAAAACTGTCCGTCCGCTCCCAATCTTCAATCAAATCTTCAGGTAATTGTAAAGAGAATGTTTTTGAATTAATCGAATCAAAATTTGAAATCACAATTAGTTGTTCATCCTTACTCCATCTGGCAAATGAGAATACTTTAGCATCATAACCTTCCACTTTTTTACGGTTATAATCATGAATCTCTTTGTATTTACCCATTAATGCCTCACTGCTAATGGTAAAATTCAACAATCGTTTATAAAAATCGCGCAAGGCTTTTTCTTCTGCAGATAGTCTTCCCCCATCAAATGCACCACCGTTCATCCAGCGCTGATGATGTGGCACACCAATGTAATCAAAAATAGATGTACGTGAAGGATCACCAAAACCGGCATCTTCAGCCCCGGGTTCCCCAACTTCCTGACCAAAGTAAATCATAGTTGGTGAAGAACTGATTAATGAAGAAACGACCATGGCAGGCTTGCCCTTTTCGGCATCTCCGGCAAATTCAGGACTAGCGATACGCTGCTCATCATGATTCTCAAGAAAATGCAACATATGATGTTCAATATCTGATAAACCTTCTTGAATTTGTGGGATATTATCAGTTAAGCCATATCCCTGCATCACATGCTTTAATGTATCATAAAACTCCACTTTATCATACAAATAATCCATCTTACCCTTTTGAATGTAATCGCGGTATAAACCCGGGTTATATACTTCTGCCAATAAAAACGCATCGGGATTAGCATGTTTAATTGATGAATTCATATAGCTCCAGAATTCAACCGGAACCATTTCCGCCATATCAAACCTAAATCCATCAATTCCAAAATCAGTCCAAAACAAGGCTATATCACGAAACTTAATCCAGGAATCAGGTACTTTTTTATCCTTCCAAAACTGATAATGCTCTTCTGTACCCTTCGTAGCATATTCTTCAGGAAGAGTATCAAAATCATTTGTACCATCAGGACGAACCCCATAGTTGACTTTAACGGTTTCGTACCAATCGTAAAAGTGAGGCTGTGCTTTTCTTGAACCATTCCCGGTCCATTTAGCAGGATTCTCTTCAAATTTACCATCTACCAAACTATTTTGCTCCCCTCCTAATGGCAAATATCCATTTAAAGGTTCAGGTACCTCAAAAGGTTGACCAGGTATATAGTAAAAATTGTTATCTTTTGAATATTCAACTGTAATATCATCATCAGCCCCAAAATCCTTAACTCCTTCAGGATTATTCATACCTTGGTAATGACGGGCCACATGATTGGGCACAATATCAATTATTACTTTCAGACCATGCTGATGAGTACGATCAACCAATGCTTTAAACTCCAGCAATCGGTTTGCCGGATCAACAGCCATATCAGGATCCACCTGATAATAATCTTTAACGGCATAAGGTGATCCAGCTCTTCCCTTTACCACATCCGGATCGTCCAATGAAATACCATATTGAGTATAATCAGTAACCACTGCATGATGCGGAACACCCGTATACCAGATATGAGTTACTCCAAGTTCTTTAATTTCGGTTAAAGCCTTATCAGTGAAATCATTGAATTTACCAACTCCGTTTTCCTCAATGGTTCCCCATGGTTTATTGGTTTCGTTGGTGTTACCAAATAAACGGGTAAAGACCTGGTATACGACAGCTTTTCCTTCAAAATCATCAGTTGTTGTTTTTGGGGCCGTATTACAACTAATGAATACACTAATTAAGATCAGGCTGAATAGTAATCTGAATTTCATACAAACGGGATTTATTTATTAATCTGATTCGGGTAAATATCAGTTGGCAAGTTACAAAGCATGTTGATGAAATGGAAAAGAGTACAATACATGTTTCCTAGCTTTCATACAATAGCACCCTTGCTGCATCCCTTACCAAACAAGGAGCGGCAACAAAAAACAAAACTGATGAATAGGTATTAAATAGCTTATATTTCAGTTAAAATTCTTTAATCCCTCAACTCGAAAACGTTTTCGAAAGATTGGATTCACCCCATTAAATAAAGGTTTACCGAAAAAATTACTGTACAGTATGCTAATAAAACAAAAGACAGTTTCAATCCTCAAGTATTAATGATCAGGCACATTTTAAATGATTATTCTATATTTGCGCTGATATTTATGATAGAAATAACAACGTTCAAAATAAAAAAAGATGAGTAAAGTAATCATCAAAAGTTTCGATGAACTGGAAAAACTGATTGGAAGTGAATTGGGAATTTCAGATTACCACCAGTTTACACAGGAGCAAATTAACCTTTTTGCCGATGCAACTTTGGATCACCAATGGATTCACGTTGACGAAGAAAAAGCAAAAGAAGGTCCTTTCGGTTCAACCATTGCACATGGTTACCTGACAGTTTCAATCCTTCCTCACCTTTGGAATCAGATTGTTGATGTTCAAAACTTAAAGATGCAGGTTAACTACGGAATTGAAAAACTTAAATTCAATGCTCCAGTAAAAGTAAACGACAAAGTTCGTCTTGTAGCTACTGTTGTAGATGCTAAAAACCTGAGAGGTGTTACTAAAGCAACTATTGGTATTAAGCTTGAAATAGAAGGAGGTCGTAAACCTGCTTACGAAGGCGAGATCGTTTTCTTATACCATTTCAACGCATAAGAATATTTTTATTCAAAGGATCGAATCTTGATTTAGAAGAAGTAAATCAAGATCCGATCCTTATCTCTTATTTCCATTCTTTCAGAGCCTTCTCCAGTCGAACTAAACCTTCCTCCAATTCAAATGAAGCCAAAGAAATCCGAAGGTATTCAGGAGCCCCAAAGGCTACTCCGGGAATTACCACTACCCCGTTTTCTTTTCCGGCTGTCTCAATACAAAATTCTTTGACTCTGTCACCCAAAAAGGATGATACCTTTGGGAAAATATAAAAGCTACCATTTGGTTTGTTAAAAGGTATATTCATCTTTTCAAGAAAAAAGGCAACCTTATCTCTATTTTCTAATAGTACCTTGTTATATTTCTCAATAGTATTTTTTGTTTCGCTATTAACTACCGGAATTGCTGCCCACTGATTAGGTGTAGGGGGTGTGCTGATAACTGTTGCATTATTTGACGTAATTGCCTTTGCAAGTTTTTCATTCTGAGTAACAACCCAACCAACACGTAATCCTGCCACAGCTCCACTTTTTGAAATGCCATCCACCACTATAGTTCTGTCAAAATATTTTGAAAAAGAAGTAAATTCTTCTCCATCGTATACTAATTGTCCGTATATCTCATCAGAAATCACATAACCATCAGTCAGTTTATACTTTAACAGTTCTGATAAAGAAATCAATTCATCCTTTGAATACACCTTACCTGTTGGATTAGACGGTGAATTCAAAATCATTACATCATCCTTCTGCAAGAGGATTTCCAGTTCCTTCAGATTGATACTGAAATCATCATTTAATGGATAGGTATTTACCTCCAGACCAAATTCAGAAGGTATTTTTTTATAAATGCCAAAATGTATTGAAGGAATCAAAACTCTTTTGGCACCTAGTTTGGCAAGAGTTTTTATGCTTGAATACACAGCATTCTGAACACCAATAGTTACAATAACATTTTCGACTGTATAGTTATATCCATCTTCTTTTTGCTGGTGTTGTGCGACCGCAGAACGTAATTGAGGTAATCCTGCATTTTGAGTATAGCAAGCTGCTCCATTTCCCCAACTTGCAGTCATTGATTGTTTTATCCTCTCATCAATCTCAAAACCCTTCAATTCACCCAAACCCAAACTGATCCCTGTTTGATGCTTTGCCATATTTACCTGTCTTATGGCAGGCAACGGGAAACTAGTATTTGCCAAACGCTCGTCAATACTCATCTTTTAATTTTTGCTCAAAGATAAATATTAAGGTGAGACAACGACTCGCAAAAACTTGCAATACATATTAAAACCTGATGGTAAATCCCACTTGCAAGATATTGCTATCAATTGAGTTATTTGCATTGACAGTACTTAATTGCATATTAAGATTAAACATTGACTTTTTAATCTGATGATGTCGTGATCCACATATTGCCCACGTTAAGATGCCTCCAATAAACATAACTGCGCCAACAAGAATAACACCATCAGCACTTTCTAAATCACTACTTTTTTCTGTCGAGAATGGAGAAAAATCATTAAGAGCCTGATTGACTCCAATAATGGAAATGCACGGCCCTAGAATAGTAAAGATAACTCCGGCATTACGGTACTTGCTGTAATAATCTTTCTCAATCTGTAACTTTTCAATTCCAAGTTCATCCAAAGAAGAAACATTATATCTTGATTGATACCACCTCTGATCGCTCTGCTGTGCATCAATATTAATAACAATTAAGATGAGTATTATTGAAACAACCCACTTCATCTAACCCTTCTTTTTATACCCTATTAAAGTTACGAAATATGCTCTCATAGCACAATAGAGATCTAGACAAGAAAGTTATTAGCCTGTTGGATAGTTGTTTTATATTTATGAATTACAACTTTGTTAAATCACCCAGTTTGGTTTTAGATAAAATTACCAACAAAAGTATCCACCCCGTTATCATCAATAATCCTCCCACAGGTGTAATAGGCCCCAGGAAACTTAATTGTAAACCAATTAAATCGGCTATGCTTAGAAAGTAAATACTAACAGAAAATAATATAGTACCACTTATAAAACTCCATGCCATACCTTTTTGCAACCGGCTTTTGAATTCAAAAACAAAACCAATTATCAATAATACCAAAGCATGAATCATCATATAACGTACACCTGTTTCAAAACTTTGCAATTTTTCTATACTTAAAATACTCTTTAGGGCATGTGCACCTAATGCGCCAAGAACAACTGATAGTGCGCCGAATACAGAGGCAACTATTAATACGATTCTTTTCATTCCAAACTCTTATTAATTTCTAATGAAGACAATTATTAATTGTGATAGTTCAAAACAGTTTATAGTTTCTAAAATCTTTGCAATAAATCAATCCAATCTATCAAAATATTCCTGATACTGGAATGCACAAAACATCTTGATTTCGGAAGAATTATTCACTAACTTTTAGTGTACTTTAAAGCCATTTCATTATGAAAAGGTCACTATTTAAATTTCAACATAAAAGGTTTATTATCCGCCTTTTATTAATTGCATTTCTAACACCAACACTTTTAACTGCTCAAACTTCAATAAAAGGTGATATAGGTGTTGGTGGAGGAATAAGTTATGGTGGAATAGGGGCTCAACTCACCTATAGACCAATTGAAACTGTAGGCATCTTTGGCTCGCTGGGATATAATCTGGATGGAGTGTGTTACAACCTGGGAGTTAAATTAAACTTCAAATCTGACAAAAAGATTAACCCATACTTAACTGGTATGTATGGATACAATACGGTCCTTATTATTGATGCCGAATCAATGGAAACCCGAACAACTTATTATGGTATTTCAACAGGTTTGGGCACTACATTCCGATTAAAAGAGAAGTCATTTTTATCGTTTGAAGTACTTTTACCCATTCGACCAAAGGTCTATAAAGATGCGGTAGATGATCTTGAGTTGGTTGGATTCGAAATAAAGGATCCTTTGCCAGTGGCTGTTTGTATTGGTTATCACATCAAATTTTAAAAGTTATGCAAATGCTTACTCACAGATTGCCACATAAGGACAATACGAACAGAAAATTTACATTTCTTATTATGCTTTGTCTCATACCATTGATGAGTGGTTGTCTTAAAAATCCTTTTCCACCAATACTAAAAACAGAGCAAATAGAAATAGTTGACGGCATTACTATTATTAGTGGGGGAATAATAAGTGATGACGGGGGAACGGATATTTTTCAGAAAGGCATCTGTGTCAGCACAAGTAATACTCCAACTGTAAAAGACTCTTATACAATTGATGGAACCGGAAATTCCGATTTTAAAACAATACTGTATGTTGAACCGGAGATTACCTATTACATTAGGGCTTATGCAATTAATGGAGCTGGTATTGGATATGGAGATATACTTACAGTAAAACTGGATCCTCTACCGTTCACTTATGCAACTATTATTGATTTTGGAGACATTACCGGCACTGAAGCTTTTATGAGAGCCCGGGTTGAATCAAACCAAACAGTTACAGCAAGAGGAGCGTGCTGGAGCACCAGTAACAACCCTACCATCAACGATTATAAATTAGAATCGGGAAGCGGAACCGGAATTTTTGAAACCACTTTAACCGGACTTAATCCGGGTACAACATATTACACTCGTGCTTATGCCATATCCGGCTCTGAAACTTATTACAGTTCCAATTTTGAATTCACGACAAAGGATTACCCGCAGTTAACAACCCATGAAATCAGAAACTCAGGCACTTTTATCATTTCCACGGGTGGTGATATTCTATCAACAGGTATCATTTATAATGCCGGTGTATGCTGGAGCACTGAATCATCTCCAACAATAGATGATAATAAAACGGAAGATAATTTAATCTATTCCACTTTTTACAGTGACCCTCATGATTTACTTCCGGGCACAACCTACTATTTAAGAAGTTATGCAACAAATCTGGTGGGTACAGGTTATGGAAATGAAATAGTTTTTACTATGCCCGAAGCCACTGTTTATGATATCGATGGTAATCCTTATTCTTTAGTTACCATTGGCACCCAAACCTGGCTGACAGAGAATCTTAATACAACAAAATATAGCAATGGTGATGAAATTCTGCATATAAGCGATGGTAATGAATGGCAGAATACAATAACTGGCGCCTGGTGTTTTTTTGGGAACTTATCTGAATTTGAAGTTCCCTATGGAAGACTTTATAATTGGTATAGCATAACTGATTCCCGAAACGTTTGTCCCGAAGGTTGGCATGTTCCATCCGATACTGAATGGCAAACACTTTTTACATATCTGGGAGGAATTGAAAATGCAGGAAATGCATTAAAAGAAACAGGAGCTGCCCATTGGGCAACAGGAAATGATTATGCAAATAACAGCAGTGGCTTTACAGCATTGCCTGGCGGCGGACAAAGTGCCTTACAGGGTTATTCTTATCCTGCCCAAAGCCTTGGTATGTTCTGGAGTACAACAATGATTGATGAACAAAATGCCTATGGCTACTATTTATTTGATTCGTACCAGGCCGTTAATCAACAATCATATCTCAAACAAACCGGTTTATCTGTTAGATGTATTAAAGATGAATAATATTGATGAGGATAAAAGAAAGACTTTACATCTTTACTTTTACCAAATCTCTGATTTCGAATCGCATTTCTTTTGAAAAGTCAATTTTGAGTGACTCAAATTCTTCATCCATTATAAATTGGTAACCTTTTATTTTTTGACTGGGTAAGGGCTTTTTACCTTTATTAGCTTTATGGTAAGCTTTGATCTGCTTACAATCATCACGTTCTATTGCCACAAAGCACTCCAGGCTGTGGTTTTCGTACATTTCGTAATCGCTCTTTATGGTTCTTAGTATTCCCATTTTATAAAATTTCTTCCAGTTCGTTCTCGTAATCTAATCTTAAATCCTCATGTAGTGAATTCATCGCTTTTGAAATGGCCACTATCTGACGGTCATACAAATTCTTTAAAACCTTGCTCCTTTTGTAATTTACCTTACAGCCTTTCAATTGCTTACAAAAGTGAATTAACAATTCAACCTGTGTAGTTTTCTTACCCGAATACCGGATATATTTACTTACCATTCGATATACTTTTTGAATCCCTTTTTTAGCATAGTACACCGACGAATAATTTATTGACGCAAATTCACTTTCAATTTCTTCCTTGACCTCTTTTATATAATTAGCCTCATCATGTTCTTCAAATAAAAGATAGCTCAGCAGCTCTTTACTCTCTTTCTTGTATTTAGCTAAACGCAATAAATGATCGACCAACACCTCTTTGGGCAAGCGCTTTAATTCATTTTTTATTACACTGATACTTCCTGTTTCCAAAGCCATTATTGGTATGTTTAGTTGGATAAATAGCCTAAAAAAGTAAGCCTTTCTGATGCTGCCATGCCATTAGGATTACACCCTGGTTTTCCTTCCGGAATTTCAATCCCCATTTTTTCATAGTGATCAATCCAACCCTGATGATATTCGCCACTTTGTGCATCTTTAAACGTCATGGGATCGAGGGTGAAGATACTATCCTTTTCAAACAGGGTATATACAAACTCCGAACAGTAAAATCCTTCGCTTTCCATGATGTAAGTATAATCGTAGGGCTGTCCTTTAAATTTTTTAGCCATTTTTAATGCTTCATCAATCTTTTGCTGGTTTATCCCATTAATCCTGAAATGACCTATCATCAATGAATCTTCTTTATTGGCCGAGCTGAACTGCTTAAGACTTTCACAGACAACACCTTTTTCAGGTGCAGCATGCCAAACCATCACCTTTCCGTCTATCATTTCAACAACACCCATATGAGTAAAATGAAAGTCATGCCCTGTTTGAGTCACATCATCAATGGCAGATGATAAACTTCCGTTACTCCTTCCCCTGAAAAGAATATCTCCGCTTTGGATGTATGTTAAACTTTGACAAGCCGTTAAAAAAATTGCCATTAAAATTATTACGTATTTCATTTTAATCTATTCGAATAAGAATCTTGAAATAAACCATTTTGATTTCTTACAATCAACACACTAACCACTTACCTGATGTCTAATTTAATCACAATTGGCTTCGTACTGAAATCATTCATCATAAACCGAATACCACTCATTGATTTGGATTTTACTTCGGGCAACCATTTTTCCAAAGGTTTTCCTTTGGCCTGACCATCAGCATCCACCACTTCCAGAAGTACATCTTTACAACTATTGCGCGAAACTTCAATCTTCACTTTCGTAGTTCCATTTGGTAAGGTCACTTCCTTGTTTCTGTTCTGAACATTCAATTCAAATTCCATACTGCAAAGCAACAGTTTATTATTGGTAAATGGAAATTAATTCCAACAACACTTCGTAGCAATCGCGCCCCAGCAACTTAGCTTTCAGCCAGGTATAAAACACCGATGCATGCAAATCTTCTTCGGCAATGGGTTGCCAGTCGAACGACTCTTCAACCTCATCATAAAAATCTTTTGATTGAGCCACTTCCGGATCTTCAACAATCTTTCCGATTAGTTTAATAAAAACCTCTACCCTTTCATATTGTGGTTGATTTCTGAACAAACCTTTTTGTCGAAGCAATGCTCTTACCCTGTTGGAGGCAATCTCGTAATGCCCCAGTTCAAACTGAATGAACACATCCAGCATATCTTTCTTTACCACCCATTCAATGCCTGCCACCTTTGCACACCATGCATTGGAGTGACCAACAGAAGCCAGCACTTTGGCAGCCTGCCTGTAATCATGATTAAAAAAATGATAGATCGATTGATTCAGTTTGAGGTTTAAACTGTCCTCCTGTTGAATACTCAGTTTTTCTGTAAAATTAGCATCAACTATTCTTATGGCATCAGAAATTTTTCCTGTAAAAAACAAGTTAGCACCATACAATTGTGTCAGCTTGGGCAACATACGTACATACTCTGTTTTAACCAATGTACGCAGGCTTTCGCGCAATATTTTAAGGTATTGTATCGACTCTGCAAATTTTTTATTTCTGAATAAAGTATGTGCAACCATGTATTGCAAACGAGCCATAATCACCCGGTTCGATTTTTTTTCCGCTGCCTCCGCATCAATCTGATTATAATAACTCAACAATAATGGCTCGAAGTGATAATAATCTTTGTTGGATGCCGCCACACTTCGTAGAATTGACATTAGCTTGTAAACTACCGACGGACGATTCGAAAGAGCTTTGTTTAACTGGTACTGTTCAAAAATCCATTCCACTTCTTTCTCCAGATCGACATCTTCAGTTGAAACCTTGGCTTCTCTGTACAAATGCTTAATGATTTTATAGGCGGTATCAGCATGTTCATCTTCAACTGCCAAACGTAAGTAACGTTGTTTACGTGCCAATAATGTTTTTAAATCCTGCTTCAAATCCTTAATCGGCATATCCAGTTGCAAACTCACTATATTATTGGCTAGTGCGAAATGTTCCGCCCCAACCGCCATCTTTTCGGCTTTTTGCAAATACTTCCAGGCCGATCCCATAATATTATGCTCTTTCAGGTATCGGGCCATGCTCACCTGGGCATTTATCTGTGATTCTAACGTATAATCATTCCGAACCTGTTGATGATAAATAAAATCATTCAGATGTTTATATAATTTCTTTCGAAGAGCATGGTAAGCCTCTTTATTATCATCGGGATAGATATGTTTGATTATCTCATTAGGCGAAGCTTCCCTGTTTTTATACAGATATTGAAACAGTTGCAAATCCTTGCGCCCTTCCTTCTGCTTCATCCGATGAATAAAGGATGTGAAGTCATTTACATCACTCTTTGTAAAGGTATTTATCAATTCAACTAAGGCATCCATTTATAGTATTTCAAAAGTCCGTATTGACATTATATATCCATTATATATTATGCAATTTACAATATTTATACACTTTTCAAAAGTACGTTTATTAACAAAGTTGGTTTGAATAAACAGTAAAACCGTGCCTAAGTTTGTTCCGTCAATTAAGTAGTAACCTAAATTTTTAATCATGATTGACCTGATAAAAAAGCATTGGATTACGTCACTGGGAATTCTGTTTTTGTTTTCGGCATTTACATATTTCCTGAAAATTGCTTTCGAAAACGGATGGTTTCCTCCTGAGATTCGCGTCCTTTCGGGCTTTGCCATTGGAGTGACCCTGCTTTTCAGCGGATTTACCTATTACCGCAAAAGCGCTCTTTACACATGTCAGATTCTGGCAGGCTCAGGCATCAGCATTATTTATGCAACCTTTACCTATGTAGCCTTTACCGATGATTTAAACTGGCCTTACAACGTTATGTTGATTTCTGTTCTGGCTCTTTCAGCACTTACTACACTAATCAGTTATAAATATGAACTGAGAGGTTTGATATTTATTAGTGTACTGGGCGGATTACTTTCTCCTATTTTAATGAAGGCTGAGGCAAAACACGACATGGTTTTATTCAGCTATGTATTAATCATTAATCTTGGATCGCTTTATGTGAGTATTGCTAAAAAATGGCAGGAACTTCGCATAATGACTTTTGTAGCTACCGTTTTGGTCTATGCTACCTATTACATCTATTTCGATCCAACTTCGTGGGGCAGACCATTTTTCTATGCTGCAACATTGTTTATGGTTTACATGGGTGGAATTATTTTTGCTTCTCATAAAGAAAAAGATCAGTTTACCGGTTGGAACCTTTATTTGAGTTTACTAAATGCCATGTTGTTTATCTTCTGGTCGATTTATATTCTTGGAAGTTTTGATATCACGTTTACGGTTCCTTTGTTGGTAGTTGGCTTTACCTTTATGATTGCCTCTGTATTTGTGTATCTTCTATCGGGTAGAAACATCTTCCCGGGACTGATATATGTTTGCTTAGGTTTGGTTCTTTTTGCTATTTCGGCAGCAAACATTAAACCTATGAACATATACGGAATGGAGTATGTTGCAACCACACTTCTTTGGTTTATGGTCATTACAGGAGCATACTCCATCGGTCAGTTTGTAAAATCATACGAACTACGATATGTTAGCTATGCAGCCTGGATGATGCTTATTATTTACTGGTTCACCGTAGCATGGGATGTACAATGGATTACCATTTGGGGAATCAGGTATATACCTTTTATTAATGCGGGTGCATTTACCTGGATGATTCTGGCTGCATTTGGTTTTTACATGGGTAAAAAAGAACAGAAGGATAATCCGGTACTAAGTAACTTGTTTGCCATTGTTTCCAATATTATTGTAGCGGCCTTATTTACCGTTCAGATACGTAATATATGGACAGCCTATAACATTGATCATTTCAGCAGACCATTGGCAATTTCAATCTCTTACATCGTTTATGCTTTGTTGATATTCCTTTGGGGAGCACATACAAAAGCAAAGACATTCAGAATATTGGGAACGATCGTAATCCTATTTACATCAGCCAAAGTATTTTTCTGGGATCTGTCAGGATCAGCCAACATCAGTAAAATGATTTTCTTAATGATTATTGGCTTACTGACTCTTGGAATCGCACATATCAATAAGCGCTGGCTGGACAAGGAAGAAAAAGATCTTCCTGAACATTCAGAAAAAACTGATGCTAATACTGAAGAAGCCTAAGCATATTAAAGGGTAATTTCATATTTTAGCTGAGTATGCAAGGCGGTTGTAACATTAGTCGCCTTGCTCTACAAAACATTAGCAGCATAATACAAATGTTATGGAACATTCTAAATTCAGATGGATACCTTTATTTATAACCAATTTCTTAGGTGTACTAAACGACAATTATCTGAAATATCTAATATTTTTCATTGGTACAACATGGTTGGCTGCTGATAAAGAATCTATAATCATATCACTGGCTTCAGGATTGTTTGTAATACCTTATATCCTTTTTTCACCATTAGCAGGTAAATTGGCTCGTGATCATTCCAAAGCAAAAATAATTCAGAAGGCTAAGCTATTTGAGATTCCTATCATGCTCATTTCCGCAGTAGGCTTTATTCTGCAAAATGTGCCTGTTGCCATGTCTGGCATTTTTCTGATGGGTTTACAAAGTGCCTTGTTTTCTCCTGCCAAATACGGAATTATTCGTGACATTGGAGGAAAAGAAGGAATACCTTACGGTACAGGAGCCATGGAAATGTTAACTTTCATTGGAGTTTTAATCGGAACATTTGCAGCCGGAATTGTGTCGGACACCATCCAAAATGAGATGCTGGCCCAATATAGAATCCTTATTGTTTGCACAACACTTGTTTTGTTTGCTGTATTAGGCTGGTTAACCAGTTTAAAAATTCATCCCAAAGAAACAGTACCTGATGAAGAACCTACATCATTGAATCCACTTGTATTTATTCGTGATTCATACATTTTGAGTAAATCGGTTAAAGGATTAAACACTGTAATATTTGGATTGGCAACTTTTTGGGCTATTGGATCTCTTTTACAAATGAATATCATACCTCATTGCCGACAGGTTTTGCAGCTATCAGATACCGCAACCGGAACTATAATGGCGTTGGTTGCCATTGGTATTGGAGCCGGATGTTATGTTACAGGAGTCATTTCAAACCATAAACTAAAAATGTATCTGGTACCCATTGGAGGATTAGGAATGGGAATCAGCGTAACACTCATTTATCTGATGAATCCTTCAACAACTTTATTTACAATTTTAATTGTTTTAACTGCCTTTTTTGCAGGTATTTTTAAAATACCATTAAATTCGTTTATTCAATCGAAAGTAGAAGGAAGAAAACTTGGAGTCATTCTGGCCTATAACAACCTTGTTTTGTTTTCTTTTATTTTAGCATCAGCGGGGATATTTGGATTGGTTGAATCAACAACTAATTCTGTAACAGTATTTGCAACAATTGCCGGTATCATATGGTTAATAACCCTTATTACCTGGTTGAAGATACCGGGTGCCAGACAATTAAATGCAGAAAAATAATATTGTAATTTGCAACAAATGAAGCAACATCATCCAATTATATTAAAAATTGTCAAGGTACTTTTTGGTTGGTTAAGAGCCATATTAAGCCTTCGTTATACAATTGAGGTGAAAGGTGAAGAAGTATTCAGTCAGCAATCTCCCAAACTGATTCTGCCCAACCATCAGGCAATCATGGACCCTATTGTACTGTTTGCTCATTTATATAAATACACAACGGCTGTTCCGGTAGTGACATCAGGATATTATGATATGCCACTGGCTAAAACCATGTTTTCGTCATGGGGTGCAGTTCGGGTAAGCGATCTGGAAGCAGGTAGTCGTAATACCAATGTGTTGGAAGAGATTGTTCATTCTGTGAATCATGGATTTTCTCTTAAAAAGAATATTGTAATCTATCCCAGTGGTCATATTGCCACCCAGGGGTACGAAAAGATCTTAAACAAACAAAGTGCCTACCGGGTAGTAAAAGATTTACCACAGGATGTTGAAGTGATAGCAGCACGTATAAGAGGTTTTTGGGGTAGTAGATGGTCAAAAGCCTGGACAGGTAAATCACCTGGTTTCTTTGGAATGATATTGAAAACAATCGGCTTTTTAATGATCAACCTAATCTTCTTTATGCCACGAAGAAAGATTACCATCGAATTTGAAAACATAACAGAAAAAGCAAAATCAAACAGTCAGATAGGTAAATCAGAGTTCAATACATTTTTGGAAGAGACTTATAATTTGCATGGCGAGGAACCGGTTAATTATCTCAAAGCACATTTTCTGGCATCTAAACTGAACCGTAATTTACCTGCCATAATAAAAGATGCACTGAAAAAAGTCAAAGCCAAAAGAAAAGCAACAGAGGAAGAAACAATTCCTTCGGACACATTAAAATTGGTTTGCTTATGTGTTGGTGAAATTCTGGATATCCCGTCAGAACAAATAAAAGAAACTGACTATTTACAGGTTGATCTGGGTGCTGACTCTTTGAATTTAGTGGAGATATTATCGGAAGTAGAAAACAACTTCCCTACTTTTTCAGCTCCTCAGATAACCGAAATACGTACTATTGCTGATTTATGTTTGGCAGCAATGGGTAAATTTCAGAGTGATTCAGATTTGCCCGAATGTAATCTGGATCAGAATCTAACTCAGATCCAAAACATTAAAATCAATCCTCACAGAAGTATATCAGACCTTTTTGTAAACACTTTCAGCAAGCATAAAAGTGATCCGTTTACTTACGATGCAATGTTAGGATCAGCAAACCGTAAGGAATTCTTTTTAAAAGCATGCGTAGTAGCTGAATTAATTAAAGACAAGGTGCCCGAAAAGCATGTGGGTATAATGTTACCTGCTTTACAAAGTACCACCTTACTGATTGGAGCCTGTTACCTGGCTGGTAAGATTCCGGTAATGCTTAACTGGACTGTTGGTAACAAAGTACTTGAACATTGCATAGAAACCGCTGAAGTTAAAAACATCCTTTCTGCAGGTTCCTTTATCGATAAAATAAAGGAGATGTTGCCTGAAAGCATCCATTCGAAGTTGATCCTTTTGGAAAGAGAAATTCCGAATATTGACATTTTAACAAAACTGAAAGGTGTTATCAAATCGTATTTCCCTTCGTTAATACAAATCAACGAACCCGATGAAACAGCCGTAATACTGTTTACTTCAGGCAGCGAAGCTTTGCCCAAAGCAGTTCCGCTAACACACAAAAACATTGTAAGCGATCTGGCTGGAGCTTTCGATATGATAGACATAAACAATAACGAGGTATTTCTTTCATTTCTACCACCTTTCCACAGCTTTGGCTTTACTGTTTTAAGTATTTTACCGCTGATTTCAGGAATTAAAATTGCCTACACTCCCAATCCTACTGATGCACGTGAGGTACTGAGGGTTCTCAAGCATGTACAGGCTAATATTCTTATTGGCACCCCCGGTTTTCTTAAGCTATTGCTTTCACAAGGAACGCCATACTTTTTTAAATCGATAAAATATGCCATATCTGGTGCCGAAGCCATGCCTCTGGAGTTGAAAGAGAAATTCGAAAGCATGACTCAAAACGCACTAATCCTGGAAGGCTATGGTATTACAGAATGTTCGCCGGTTATTTCATTGAATCCTTTTGAATTACAAAAAATAAATAGTGTTGGAAAATTATTACCAGGCTTGTCAGGTTTGATTGTTGATATTGAAACCGGGAAGAAAATGGCACCCAACGAAACCGGTATGATATACATCAGCGGCGATAATGTTTTTGCCGGATACCTGAACCAACCTGAACTAAGACCTTTTAAAACCATAGATGGCAAACAATATTATAAAACGGGTGATTTAGGTTATTTTGATGATGATGGATACCTGTTTATCACAGGGCGCCTGAAGCGTTTTATTAAGATCGCCGGAGAAATGATCAGTCTTCCTTTCATAGAACATATTCTTTTGGAGAAATATGGAAAAGAAGATGAACAGGTATTGGCTATTGAAGGAAGTGATAAGACTATGCCTGCTGATATAGTGTTGTTTACCACCGAGGAAATTGACCTTATAGAGGCTAATAATTATTTAATAGCCAATGGAGTTGCACCTATTGCCAAAATCAGAAGAATTGAAAAGGTGGATGAGATACCATTACTGGGAACTGGCAAAATTAATTATCGAACACTGAAAGAAAGAGTTGAGAAATAGCATCGGTTCCTTTAACCGAAACAGCAAATTAAAAATTCCTCAACATACATGGCTCGAAAATAATTTGGCATAAAATCGATTCAAAATTGTATTTTCGAACTTATAAGTTAAACCTTTTATCGTTAGAATGAATCTTATTTTAATAGCCTCAGCACCTGTTTTAATCATACTCTTTTATATCTATTACCGCGACAAGTACGAAAAGGAACCTTTCGGACTATTGATTAAATCGCTGATTGCAGGCATGATCATCTGCATCCCCATTATTATTGGTGAACAATGGACCAGTTCTTTTCTACACCCCTTAAAAACCAACCAGATGACAAATGCATTTCTGGATGCTTTTTTTGTGGCATCATTTTGGGAAGAGGCTTTTAAACTGACTGCCGTAATGCTTTTGGTTTGGCGAAACAAAAATTTTAATGAACGTTTTGATGGCATTGTTTATGCTGTTTTTGTATCGCTTGGTTTTGCATTGATTGAAAACATCATGTATGTATTAAACACCGACAACGGTATTCAAACAGGTTTAGCAAGAGCCTTTACCGCAGTGCCGGCTCATGCCATGTTTGGTGTTATGATGGGATATCATCTTGGTCTGGCTCGTTTTATCAGTAAAAAACAAACCTATCATTTGATAAATGCATTTTTTTATCCATTCCTGTTTCACGGCATTTACGATTTTATTCTGATGTCGCAAAACAAATGGCTGTTACTGACATTTGCACCTTTGATGGTTTACCTATACATCCGCATCAAAAAGAGATTATTACAGCACTCCGAAGATTCAGTGTTTAAACCCATAAATTAGTCGGATGACTGAGTTAGGACTTAAAAACAGAGACTTTGCATCGGAGCTAAGTTATTCATCATCCCGCAGTGGTGGACCCGGTGGACAGAATGTTAATAAAGTTAATTCAAAAGTAGAATTACGATTTCATATTGAATCATCACAGTTATTGAATGAGCATGAAAAGTCGATACTCCTGCATAAGTTATCCAACAAACTCAACCAGGAAGGAGAATTGATTTTAACAGCTCAAACAGAACGTTCTCAACTAAGAAACAAACTGATTGTAACCGAACGGTTCTATAATCTGTTGGCTGCTGCTTTAACCCCAAAGAAAAAACGTAAACCAACACGCCCAACTAAATCGTCGGTTGAAAAAAGATTAAACAGCAAAAAAAAGCAAGCTGAGAAAAAAGCCAACAGGCGGTTTACATCTTAAAACCATTGCTTACCTTTGACCCAAATAAAAAAACAGTCATGCACGAAATAACACTTGGACAAGGATTAGGTCAGTTAATTTTTGGAATGAATCGCGACGAGGTATTGAAAATAATGGGTGAGCCAAGTGAAAAAGAAAAATTGGCTGGGGATAATGAATCGGGTGCCATGGAAGCCTGGCATTACGATGATCAGGATCTTTCTCTTTCGTTTGAAGAAGATGCCGACTGGCGTTTGCTTTCTATCACAACAGCATCACCCGATGTACTTTTCGAAGGATTGGATTTAATTGGACTAAGTCAGGGAGAGGTAATGGAACAGATGGAAGTATTTAATCTGGGTGAATTTGAGATGGAAGACCTTTCGGAAGATGGTAGTGCAATGCAAATGGTAGCCACTAATAACGATTTCAGTTTGAATCTATTTTTTGATAATGACCTGTTAACAGAGATACAGTACGGCCCTTTCTTTGATGATGAAGATGGTGTTGTTATCTGGCCTGATGAAGAGTAAGATTCAGTAAGTACATTTTTATTCATTTATCTTCGATTAAAGTATATTGCTTAAGAAGCAGTATTCTTGATCATTTTCTAATTTAGTATTGCTGCAATAACTTTATAATTTACAAATATCAATTCCTGAATTGTACTTTAATTTCGATTAACTGCTTATTTACTAAAATCTTTAGCCTTTCTTAACACCATTCAATTCATTAAGTCAATTAATTGTGTTAATTTTGCAGCCGCTTAAAAACGCATAAACAATGATTACAGTATCAAATCTGGCCATTCAATTTGGCAAAAAACCTTTATTCTCCGACGTTAATTTAAAGTTTACTCCAGGTAACTGCTATGGTCTTATTGGAGCCAACGGTGCAGGTAAATCAACCTTCCTGAAGATTTTGGCAGGTGATTTAGACTCAACCCGAGGAACCGTAAAAATGGAGCCGGGCGAACGTTTATCTGTATTGAAGCAGGATCACTACGCTTTTGATGAATTCACAGTATTGAATACAGTACTGATGGGTCATAAAGAAATGTGGGATGTGATGCAGGAAAAAGATGCCTTGTATCTAAAGCCTGATTTCAATGAAGAAGATGGTATGAAAGCTGCCAAACTGGAAGATGACTTTGCTTCTATGGGAGGATGGACAGCAGAAAGCGATGCTGCAGGATTATTAAGCGGATTAGGCATTAAAGAAGAGCTTCATTACCAAACCATGGGTAATCTTTCGGGTAAAGAAAAAGTACGTGTATTACTTGCTCAGGCCTTATTCGGTAACCCGGATAACCTGTTACTCGATGAGCCTACCAACGACCTTGACCTTGAAACGGTTCTTTGGTTGGAGAATTACCTGGCCAACTTTGAAAATACAGTGATTGTTGTATCTCACGACCGTCACTTCCTTGATAATGTATGTACTGACATTGTAGATATTGACTTCGGTAAGATTCGTAACTTCTCAGGTAACTATAGTTTCTGGTACGAATCAAGTCAGTTAGCTGCTCGTCAGCAGGCAATGCAGAATAAGAAGGCAGAGGAGAAAAAGAAAGAGCTTCAGGAGTTTATTTCGCGTTTTAGTGCTAACGTGGCTAAGTCGAAACAAACTACCAGTCGTAAGAAGATGATTGATAAGCTGAACATTGAAGAAATTCAACCATCTACACGACGTTATCCCGGAATTATCTTCCAACCTTCACGTCAGTCGGGTGATCAAATATTAAAAGTTGAAAACCTAAGCTATTCAATTGATGGTCAGAAATTATTTAATGACGTAAACTTCACCATCGAAAAAGATGAGAAAGTGGTGTTTATCTCGCGCGACAACCGTGCTGTAACGAGCTTATTCGAAATTATCAATGGCAGATTAAAACCAGATACAGGAGAATATTCCTGGGGACAAACCATTACCTCGGCCTATCTACCAATGGATAATACAGAGTTTTTCCAAAAAGATATTAAATTATATGATTGGCTGGCAAATTTTGCGAAAGACTCATCTGAAGATTACATGCGTAGTTTCTTAGGAAAAATGTTGTTTACAAATGACGATACTGAGAAAAATGCTACTGTTTTATCCGGAGGTGAAAAGATGCGTTGTATGATTGCCCGTATGATGATGGAAGAGCCAAACGTATTGATTTTGGATCACCCAACCAACCATTTGGATCTGGAGTCCATTCAGGCATTTAACAACAATATGAAAACATTCCCGGGGCAGATTTTAATGGCATCTCATGACCACGAATTTATTCGTACAACCTGCGGACGTGTTATTGAGTTAACGCCAAACGGAATTGTTGATAAATTAATGGATTTTGAAGAGTATCTTGCTGATGAAGATATTAAGGCTGTTCGTGCTTCAAAATATAACTAACGAGTAACAACTCAAATTATATTTCAAAGGGTCAACTCATTCAGGGTTGGCCTTTTTTATTTAAGTCTACAGCTCGAAGCACAAAGTCCGAAGAAAAATGTATAATCTTAGAATGCTTCACTACTTTTCGGACTACGGACTCTGTACTACATACTCTAGCCGAAATTCTAAAATCATTTCCTATATTTGATTGTTAGTTTATTGAACCAAAACAATGGCAATGCAAGTACTCAACCGAAAAAAGTTAAATCCTGCAATAGCATTATACACAGGCAAAGGTCAACAAGAAAACATCAGCATTCAACTTTTTGATTACAATGCTGAAAGCTATACAGAAGACGTTGAGTACGATTACAAATCAGTAAAAGAATTTGCTAAAGATCATCAATCTCACTGGTTAAACATTCATGGAATACACGAACCTGAAATCATTCAGTTTATTTGTAACCAATTGGGTATTCATCAGCTTGCCTTGCAAGACATACTTGATATAAACCAAAGACCTAAGTTCCAGCAGTACGATGATTATTGGTTCTTTTCATTAAAATCCATTCTGCCATCAGATAATAACCACGTTAACCTGGAACAAATCAGTTTCATTCTGGGAACCAACTTTCTGGTATCGTTCCAGGAGAAAAAAGCTGATCACTTCGATCATATTCGCGAACGTATCAGACAGGATATTGGAATTGTCCGTCAGCGTGGTACCGATTACTTACTCTATCTACTATTAGAATCAATTTTGGATAACTATTTTAAAACCATTGCCAAAATTGAAGAGAAAGTAAATGATATTGCCATTACTTCCAAAAAAGTTGACCTGAGTCCTGATCTTTTGGAATATATCGAATCATTCAAACGTCAGATTTACCAGATCAAGCGCACGGTGACTCCGATCAAAGATTTTGTGGCAATGATTGAACGCGAAGAATTTTTAATGATTGAACCCAAACACGTTAAATATTATTTTGAGATAAAAGACTTGTGCCTGACATTGATTGATGAATGCGAACAGATAAATATTCGTTTAGAAAGTAATATTAATCTTTTCTTTTCTGTTCAGGGAGATCGAATGAATCAGGTAATGAAAACCCTTACCATTGTAGCAACATTCTTTATACCTCTCACTTTTGTTGCCGGTATTTATGGCATGAACTTCACAAACATGCCCGAACTAGGTTGGAAATATGGCTACCTGAGTGTTTGGATATTGATGATTGCCCTTACCATTGTGATGATTATATATTTCAGAAGGAAGAGGTGGTTCTGAAGATAAAATTTCAATTCCATCATCGTTTTAATAAGAATCAGAATTACCAATCTCTATTCTAAAAAGTCTTTATCTAAACTCCCCCAACAAGATGTTAAGTAATCTTTAATTACCTTATAATCTTATTATATTATCATTTAACAGAATCACCTTGTTGGTTCACATAACCTTCTTTTAACATCTTAACATTAAATCAGTATTCTGATTACTGAAACTTCATATCTGCTTAATTTACTGCTTATCCTGCCGCTCTACATTTGCATGAGAATTTACTTAAACCTATAACATCATGAAAAAAATGAAGTGGCTTACTCTGTTTTTAATATTGGTAAGCATCACAACTTATGCACAAAACGGATTTATTCACGGACGAGTAACCGATTCTAAAAACTTTCCATTACCAGGAGCTGCAGTTTACATTGAAAACAACACAGAAATAGGCACTATTACGGATGTCAACGGTTTTTATCGCTTAATAAGCCTTCAAGATGGTATTTACACCTTAGTCGTTAACTACATTGGATTTGAAAGAACAACTTTAACCATAGAAGTTAAAGGAGGTATTGGTACCCAAGCGAATTTTGTACTCAACGAAGGGATTGAACTTCAGGAAATAAAAATTAATGGTCAGTTGCAAGGACAAACAAAAGCCTTGAACCAACAAAAAAACAGTATTAATGTTACTAATATCATTGCTGCAGACCAGGTTGAACGATTCCCTGATTCGAATATAGGCGATGCCCTGAAACGTATTCCTGGTATAAATGTTCAATACGATCAGGGTGAAGCCCGCTTTGGTAACATTCGTGGTACAGCACCAGATTTAAACTCAGTAACTATTAACGGAGATCGGGTTCCATCCGCTGAAGCTGAAACCCGCTCTGTACAATTAGATCTTATTCCTGCCGACATGGTGCAATCCATTGAAGTAAATAAAGTAGTAACTGCTGATATGGAAGGTGATGCCATTGGTGGATCTGTTAATCTGGTTACACGATCAAAGCCGGGAGCACGTCGTATCTCTGGTACATTAGGTAGCGGATATAATTTCCTTTCGCAAAAACCAATGGCTATCGGATCAATTGTGTATGGACAACGTTTCTTTAATGATAAACTGGGAATGGTTATTTCCGGATCTTATTTCAACCACCAATTGGGTTCTGATAATATCGAAGCCGAATGGGACGAAGACGGAAATATGGTTGACTTTCAGGTAAGAACTTACCAGGTTCAACGCGAGCGCCAAAGTTATTCAGCTTCTTTCGATTACGAAATCAACGAAAATCACACTCTGGAATTCAAAGGAATTTACAACCATCGCAAAGACTGGGAGAATCGTTATCGACTTCAATACAAAGACATTGAAGAAGATGATGAAGGAAATATGATTGCTGAAATTCGTCGTCAAACAAAAGCTGGTACAGAAGATAATAAATATGCCCGTTTAGAAGATCAGTCAACAACTAACTTTTCATTGGGGGGTGAGCATCACTTTGGTATTTTAACTGCCAACTGGAAAGCTTCTTATTCAAAAGCCAAAGAAGATCGTCCGAACGAACGTTATTTAACCATGCGTTATAAAGATGTGAGTGTTAGTCAAGACTTAACCGATATGGATAGTCCTAACGTAATTGTTAACGATGCAGATGCTAAGGATTTAAACAGCAACTGGGGTTTTAAAGAACTGACTGAAGAGTTTCAGTATACCGATGATATTGATAAAAACTTTAAAATGGATTTTGAGTTACCAGTTATGAATAATTCAAATCTTAAGTTTGGTTTCAAATACAAAGGCAAAGAGAAAAAACGCGAAAACGAATTTTTCGAGTATGAGCCTACAGACGAAGATGCTTTTATTTTAGAAGCAACAAGCTCAGCTAATATGGTTAATAAAACCAAAGATAATTTTCATGCCGGAGATTATATTGCAGGCAACTATGTTTCTGCTGAATATGTTGGAAAGCTTAATTTAAAAGGCGCTGACTTTGAAGGAGGATCTGTTCCGGAAGAAATTGCAGGAAACTTTGAAGCTACCGAAAATGTAACAGCTGGTTATGTTCGTTGGGATCAAAAAATTACTTCAAAACTAAATGCCGTTGCCGGTGTTCGTTACGAAAAAACGAATATTGAGTATTCTGGTTTCATTTACGATGCCGACAATGATGAATTAACACCTACTGATAAAGAAAGTAGCAACTATGCTAACTTCCTTCCAAGTATCTTGTTAAAATATGACTTAAGTGAAAACACCAAACTGAAAGCTGCCTGGACCAATACCATGGCTCGTCCTAAATATTACGACTTGGTACCATATGTCAATTATAGCCTCGATGACTTAGAGGTAGCCTTAGGTAATCCTGATTTGAATGCCACCAAATCAATGAACTTGGATTTGATGATTGAGCATTATTTCACTTCCATCGGTCTGGTATCTGGAGGATTATATTATAAGGGAATCACTGACTTTATTGAAAAGCAAACAACCTACGAAGATATTGATGGTGAAAGATGGGAATACATCCAACCGATCAATGTAGGAGATGCAGATTTATTTGGTTTTGAGGCTGCTTTTCAGCGTCAGTTGACTTTCCTTCCGGGATTCTTAAAACACCTTGGTGTATATGCTAACTATAGCTACAATTACAACACAGTAAGCAATGTACATTTAGAAGATCGTGAAGATGAAGATATCAAATTACCTGGAACACCTGAACACACTGTTAATGCTTCAATCTTTTACGAAAGCAAGAAACTAACCCTACGTGCATCATTAAATTATGCCAGCGACTTCCTGGATGAGTACGGAGGCGAAGCATTCGAAGATCGTTACTACGACAAAGCAACTCAGGTAGATCTTAGCGGTTCGTATGATATTACAAAAAATCTTAAGTTCTTTGCTGAAGTAAACAATCTTCTTGATCAACCTTTGCGTTACTATCAGGGAGAAACAAAATATACAATGCAAGCCGAGTATTACGGCATTAAAATGCAGGGCGGTATTCGTTTTAACTTTTAATTGAAATGATGAAGCAAACAACATTATTTTTCGCAATACTTATATTAATTACATTGGGGTGTCGTCATAAAAGCGACACCTCCTCCTCTATCGAAACCACTATTGTAAAGATGGATGGAGAATTGGAAGCCATTGAAGACTCGGTTAAAAAAGCCAATGCTTTTGCTTTACAAGCTCAAATTAAAAGAGTTGTAACTCCTAAAGCTCAAACTCAACCGGTTAATGCAGCAACTGGTGAAGATGCAGCTGATGATCCGGCTATCTGGTATAATGAGGAAAATCCATCTGAATCTCGCATTCTTGGAACTGATAAAAAATCAGGATTGGCACTTTACAATCTAAAAGGTGAATTGGTTTCTTTCAATCCGGCTGGAAAAGTTAACAATGTTGATTTAAGGTATAATTTTAAATTAGCCAACAGAAGTATTGCCATAGCTGTAGCTTCAGAAAGAATATCAAATGGTTTGGTAGCTTTTGAGGTGACTGCTGACAGCCTTATTTCGTTACTTGATTCACCAAGTCTTATGGACACAACCATTATTGATGATGCATATGGATGTTGCATGTATTACAGCCGCAGAAAAGATACCTTTTATGCATTTATCTGTGGTAAAAACGGTAACATTCAACAAATCAAAATCACCGAAAAATCGGGCAAAGTAAACACTACAGTAGTTCGTACCATCACTTTATCGTCGCAATGTGAAGGCATGGTTGCCGATGATGAGGAAGGCATTTTGTATGTAGCTGAAGAAGGCAAAGCCATCTGGAAGATGAGTGCAGAAGAAGATGCCGATAACCAAATGACAATGCTTGCCAACAGCGATAGTACCAACGTTAATATCACCTACGATCTGGAAGGATTGGATATTTATTATGCCGGCAATAACAAAGGCTATCTGATTGGCTCGGTTCAAGGTAACTTTTCGTACGCTATTTTTGAAAAAGAAGGCGATAACCGTTACCTGGGTAACTTTATTATTAAAAGCAATAATTCAATTGACGGTGTTGAAGAAACCGATGGCCTTACTGTAACAAACATGGCATTAGGTGGGGATTTTCCTAGTGGACTTTTAGTTGTCCAGGATGGTTTTAATACCGAAAACGGTATAGATAAACCTCAAAACTTTAAGTTAATTGACTGGGCTGACATTGCAAATCAATATGAAACCATACTAAACACTTCACCGCAATTTATGTGGTGGAAGCATTGATTATAACTACTCTCTTCTTCTTAAAAGGCCATTCTGACGATTCAGAATGGCCTTTGCATTTGAATCAATAATTCTTAACTATCTAATTTTTAACAATTTTAATAATCCTAGGCTGCTTTTTGTCAACAATAATTTCAACCAGATAAAAACCTGACTTTAAGTGATCCAACTGAATAGAGATCTCACCTCTATCCTTTTTACTTACTTTTATCAATTCCTGACCGCTTATAGTCATAATTCTGGTTTCAATATTTACATATGTTTTATCCACATTGATGTTTAAAATGTCATCAACAGGATTAGGATAAATTTGAATATCTGATAAATCTGAATCATCTATTCCGGTTGAAGCAACCACTGATAAAACTCCATTCTCGAATTGCCATTCAAGTCCATCACCAGGAACTGCCGGAATAATCTCCTGTAAAGTTCCTGAATAACTTGAACCTGTGAAAAGCGTAAAAGAGTCACCCGCACTTAATTGACCTGTTATATTTAGGTTTAATATACCGTTATAAGTTACACCAGCTGTACAACTAACTCTGTCATATGTCATCGCAGTAGCATTAATATCCATGCTGGCAGTACTTCCACTGTTCAAATTTAAGCTGGCCACCCTGAAAGTTGCTATACGCTCATCACCAGGTTCTAATGATGCACCTGACCGTACAATAACCGTCCCGTATAAACGACCCGTACCAGCCAAAGTTCCACCTTCCACCGTAGTATAGGCATACGAAGTTTGTGTTCCGTTAATAATTAGTTTCCCATCGGTAACACGTGTTGTTCCGGCATAGGTATTATAACCTGTCAATCGCCAATATCCGGTTCCTTCCTTCACGATACTTGTTGTTCCATTGTACTTGTAATTCGAACACTCATTATTGATAACACCGTTAAAAGTTTCGTCTGTTCCGGCACCACCAACAATCCATGTCATGGTGGCTGCATTGTTTTGCTTATCAGCTCCCGATAATTTCGTTCCTATGTCACCTGATAAACCACCCAAACGCATGGTACTGGCATTTTTCCAACAAATTACTTTAGTTGTTCCGGTTGTCACTAATCTTCCATTAGGTATACCATTTGTATTATTCAACATCAACTGATTGCCATCGCTGGTTGTTCCTAAACCATTGGCATATAAAGTACCACTAAACTGCGACCAGTCACCTTGTATGTATTCACGAACGTAATAAATATCATAATTAAGAATACCCTGACCACTAACATTACCTTTGAGGTAGCAGGTTCTGTCCATTTGGAAATAACTGGTTGTATTACCTTCAACCTCCATATCAAAAGTATAGGTTTCATAATTGGCACTCTCTCCACCCCATAGTTTCAACCTTCCACCACCAAGCACAACCTTGCCCGATGTTCCCATACCAGCAGTATTTGTAAGAGCCGTCATACCATTTAATTCCAATGTTCCGCCAACAATCGCTGTTTGACCTATATATGAATTCTCTTTTGTTAAAACCAGGTTTCCATCGCCTGATTTTATCAAACTACCCTGTCCGCCAATATTACCAGCAATGGTAACAGTAGAACTACTGTTTCTGACTGAGAATTCAGTTGTTTCATCCAAAGCAACACTGCGATCTGTAGAAACCGATGCTCCTGTATAATCGATCTTTCCTCCTAACCAAACCCAGTTAAAATCATAGTTCTGAGATGCACCAATAGAACTTGCTATTCCACCATTAGCTAAAGTGCTTATTTCCATTACTCCATCATGAATCACAGTTGCTCCGGTGTAATTATTACTACCGGTTAATGTTAATGTTCCTGATCCGGTCTTATTCATTGATGTTGTTCCTGCAATCGCACTTCCTGAAAATGTATAGTTACTATCAGCATTTACAACTATGGCAGCAGGCTGAACTTCATCTGAAACATTGATCACCTGATCTCCTTCCATCGTGCCGAAAAGCACAGAACTATTATTGGTATAACTTACTTGCGCACCATCAGCCAACCAGTTAGCTGAAGCAGTATTCCAATTCTGATTTTCATTTCCATTCCAGCTCATATCTTCTTCAAAAGTATCGATATCCAACACTTCAACCGGAACAGGCTTTGTTTTGCATGTTAAAACAGTTGAATACTCAGATTCAATACTGGCATTGAACGCTTTTACTCTAAATACACCTTCCTCTTCGGGTTGTAAATCAGAAATTGTAAATACGAACTCATTGACACTTGTAGTTCCAATCTGAGTAAATACACCGTTAAGTTGCCTTTCAATAATATAGCCATCTTCCTGTTCTGAATAGTCATACCATTCCAATGTAAGAGATGTTTGTGTTGAAGAGGCTAAACGAAGATTTAAAGGCTTTCGCAGATAAGCCTGAGTATGTGTAGCATCAATACTATTAATATAATTCTCAATATTTGTATATCCATTCGCTGCCAAACTCATCGCATCAGAGGCTGAGCTGGAATTCAAACCATTGTCATTCTCCCACCAATCAGGCATGCCATCCCCATCTGTATCAACTCTGCTTTCACCTGTCCATAAATTCCAACCGTCTGGGGCCCCAAACGGAAGTTCTTCTTCTGAGGTAATGATTTTACCCATCTCTCCAAGCGACTTCACCTCATTAACCAAATAATAATCAACATAATCGCGACAAGGTAAAGATGCCCCAACATCTGGAAGTAGTGATTCAAGTACTTCCTGTGAAGTTATCGTTGGTAAAACCGGATAGTCGAACCGCTCATCCTTAAAAGTGGGACCACCCGCATAATCAGAATATGGTACCAGAGCACCATTCAGATTTCCGTCTTTATCTCCATCATACCAGTTATCATCGGCATAAATATTAAAGTTAGCATTGGCTCCGCTTAAAGGAACATTCCCATCATCAGGACCTTTGATAAAATAATTACTGACACAATTGGCATATGATAATCCTTCAGAATCTCCTCCCATGATATACGCAGCACTACGCCAATTGTAAACCATATTATTTACATATTGGTTTACACCTTTTATCTTATTATTTCGTGTATCATTATCAACATAAAGATTTCGGTATAATGTTACACCGCCATTTGTCTGAATCAATCCACCGGCAGAATGGCTCATCAAACCTTGCGCTATAATACAATTCTGAATAGTTATATTGGTTGGTTCAGTTCCCTTGCCATCCCAGCTTACTGAGAAAGTCTCATCGCGTCCCCAGGATATTGAGCAGTGATCAAAAATCATGTTTGAGCCATTGGCAACACCCAGAGCATCTTTACCACTATCGCCATACTTCTCTCCCATCCGGAACTTCATATAACGGCAAATACTATTATCAGCTCCGGAAAACGAAACCCTGTTTCCATAAACAGTTATACCCTCCCCCGGTGCTGTCTGACCAGCAATATATATGTTTGATTTAGCAATTAGCACAGAGTTTAGTTTGATAACTCCAGCTACATCAAATACAATAATTCGATTACTCTGACTCATTGCATCTCGCAAAGAGCCTGTTCCTGAATCATTCAAATTTGTTACATGATAAACAGAACCATACCGGCCACCAACGGAATACTTTCCGAATCCTTCAGCTCCGGGAAAGGCCAATTGTTGACCATTAATAGTAAGAAATAACATTGAGGCCTGCAAAAGCAGAAATAGGTAGATTTTTTTCATTGGAAATTTGTTAGCTTAGATTAGTTATAAACTTACCTATTTCCCAAAATCTTTAGTTGTCAATCCATTTTTAAACATGGAAAATTGTTCATATTCTACCTTATTTCAAACATTCATCTCCCATTCAAACCTAGTCCTCTGGCTTTTAACTCCATTGGCAATATACAGTTATAAACAAAACGGTTAACCGGAACATCAATTCCATATTTCTGAGCAAGTTTCACAACAGTTCCGTTTTGATATTCAATTTCAGATGGTTTGCCTTCCCATACATCCCTGGTTAAAGAAGAAGTTGATTTATATGGAAAGGAATCAATAAAGGATACCGTTTTATCAATAAAATCAGGTTTAATATTTACACCCTTCTTTTGTGATAAATCATAAACCTCATTTAGCAAATTAATCATCATCTGACGTGTTTCTTTTAATTCACACATCTCACCATAGGTTGTTTTAGTTACTGCAAGCAGCGCACTTACACAAATAGAAATGAATTTCTTCCAGACATCGGCCTCAATATCTCTTGAGGCTTTATAATTAATACCTGCCTTATCAAACGATTCAGAAAGGCCTTTCATTCGTTTGCTATCAGGTTTATCCATCTCACCAAAAACAATTTCAGGCCTGACTCCAAAATGATTAATGACACCGGGAGCCTCAATCTTACTAATAATGCGACAAAGTCCATTTAACACATGGGAAGGATTAATCACCTCACATAATTCTTCAGCAGCTAAAACTCCATTTTGCAGCGGTAAGATCATTGTATCAGAATGAATAATTTTATTGATATCCTCACGAACTTCCTTTATCTGCCATGCTTTAACAGCTGTAATAATTAAATCAGGATTTTTAATATCCAGAATCTTATCAGTTGCCTTAATATCTTCCACTCGAAAATCGCCATCAATACTTCTTACGATCAGTCCATTATCCTGAATCGCTTTAAGATGTTCTCCCCTGGCCACAAATGTTACCTTATTACCAGCCTGTGCCAATTTAGCCCCAAAATATCCTCCAACTCCTCCGGTTCCTATTATAGCTATATGCATGATAAATGTCGATGTTAGTTTACTTTAACAAAAATAACAGAGTGATTTTTATAAACACAAATAAATAACACATATGAACCTTCATATTTCAGTTTTGTTGATGTTTCAAGTACTTTTGCATCACAAAAATCAGGTAAGAAGGAATGGAATACAGAAGATTCGGGAAAACAAATAAGAATATTAGTGTGATTACATTGGGTGGAATGCGTTTTAAGCATGTTTGGGATAACCCCAGACAAGAAATTCCAACTGATACACAGGATCATTGTAATCAATTAGTAGATCAAGCCATTAAAAGTGGCATCAATCATTTTGAAACAGCGTACGGTTATATCAAAAGTGAAACTGCTTTTGGTCGGTCATTGAACGATGAACTAAAAATTGATCGCTCTTCTTATTACCTGATGACAAAAGGAAATCCGAATACTGCAGAAGAAACACGACGCCTGGTTGAAGAACAACTAAAAACGCTGAAAACAGATTATTTTGATTTTTACGCATGGCATGGTATTAACACTGACGATTTGTTGAAATCTGCATGCAAATCAGGTGGGCCGGTTGAAGAGCTACTTAAAATGAAAGAAGAGGGCATCATTAAACATGTTGGATTTAGTACTCATGCTCCTCTACAAACGATTCTAAATGCCATTAATACTGAATATTTCGAATTTGTTAATCTTCACTATTACTATTTCTATCAACGTAATGAGGCTGCAGTAAAACTAGCTCAGCAAAAAGATATGGGTGTTTTTATTATTTCTCCCAACGACAAAGGTGGTCAGTTATACAAGGCTCCTGAAAAAATAAAAAAAGCAATTCCCAACACTACACCTATTCAATGGAATGCCCGATTCTGTTTGAGTAATCCTGCCATTCACACTTTATCGTTTGGGATGACTGAATTAGCCCATTTTGAAGAAATGAAAGGAATCTTCCCAACCCATGTTCCTTTAAAAGAATCTGATCAGAAGATTAAATTCAACCTTGATCAAATGATAAACGATGATCCTTATGCATCTTTTGACGCTTACCAACTGGAAGAGGATCCATCGGAACTGGACATTCCATTACTTCTTCATTGGCGTAAACTATGGAAATGTTACGATTTGCTTGCCTTTGCAAAATATCGCTATAAAGAATTGAAGACTCCTAACCATTGGGTACCTGGTGTATATGCAACCCCCGATGCCATCGATAAGATTGATTTCTCCAAAGTTCCTGACAATTTTCCATTGCGTGAAATGTTGAATGAGCTGCATCATGCATTATACCAAGCTCCAATTGATTTTTCTAATCTTAAAAACTCAAAAATATCACTCGTAAAAAAAGAATAGCCTCATAAAATCGACGTAAAACCTTTATTAATCAAAACAATTTAAAGTAAAGTCCATAAATTTAAATACCATTTGATTTTTTTATAATTTTGATGCCACAAGACATCCCAACGCCGCAGTTTCAAATCGAATTATATTTAAATGGTATTAAAACGTCTTGCCAGAAGATTTTATCTTTCTGATAAAGAAACTGATAAGATTATTCTGGAAAAATATTATCAGTTTCTTCCTCAACTAATACTTAAGTATTATAAGGTATTGCTGCCTTTTATGCTAACAGTATTTATAACTTATTGCTTTACCGATCATTACCTTCGTAAAATACCGGAATTAACTTACACACGCATTCCTGCGATAGTAATGATTATCTTCTTAATAGTTATTCAATATTCACCACTTAAGCAAAAAAGAAAACTTGTTGTTATTAGTAATAACCTCTATGTATTAAGTATGCTATTTATGGGATTAGGAATTATTTCCATCACCATTAAGCATAACCTAATAAATCCAGGTATTACAGCTTTCATAATGCTAAATGTTGGTTCATATTTCTTTATAAAAGGCTTTCTTTCCATAATTTTGGTTTATTTAATACCATTAACCATATCCGTTTTGGCTTTAGTTTACGGTATACCTCTATACTCTGCCAAACCTGTTGAATTCATCAACCCATTGGTAATATATATCGGAGTTATCGCTGTTAGTATTCTTAGTGAAAAAGCGAGGTTTAAAGAATTTTACTACAAAACCAAACTGGCTGAAGAAAAAAGCCGCACCGATAACCTTTATAAAGAAGTTGTAAATCAAAATTCCGAACTTATTACTTTAAATAAAGCTAAGAAAGAGGCTTTATCAGAGTTAACCGTGTCTAATGCGACTAAGGATAAACTATTCTCGATCATCGCACATGATCTGCGTCAACCTTTTTCGGTGTTAATTGGACTATCAAAAGTTCTGGTTGAAGATAGCAAGTTCTTGACGGAAGATGATTTGATAGAATTTCATAAACAAATTCACTTGGCATCTGAGTCTACCTATAAACTTCTTGAGAATCTGTTACATTGGTCAATAACTCAGACTAACTCTTTAGTATTAAATCCTTCACCTTATTCAATCAACACACTCATTCAGGAAGCTTTTTCTGAAGTATTTCCTTCATCAGAACAGAAGCAAATAAAAATAAAGACTCAACTAAAAAGTGACGAGCTTGTATTTGTTGACAAAGATGCTTTCATGGCCATTACAAGAAATATTCTTTCAAATGCTATTAAATTTTCAGAGCCTAAAGGTGAAATTCAAATAAGTACTTTGATTAAAAATCAAAAGATAGTATTGTCAATAAAAGATTATGGTTCAGGAATAAAGAAAGATACATTAGATAAAATTTCAAATTCAATTATTGTTGAATCTCAACCGGGTACCAAAAATGAAAAAGGTACCGGACTGGGCCTCGCATTGTGCCGTGATTTAGTAAAAAGATCAAATGGTTCAATACGATTCGAAAGCGAACCAGGACAAGGAACAACAGTTACACTGGAACTTCCCGTCGCAGCAAATGATAACTAAAACATTAATAACAACATTCGAATACTATTTATCTTCAATACGTAATGATTGATATGCCTTAAACATTCTTCCATATCGATCTTTTGCTTCTACTTCAATAATATACCTTCCTGCATCAAAATCAGTTCCTATATTTGCCTCCCAAATATGAGTCGTATTAGCTGGCCCAATCAATGGAGATCCCGGAAAATCATGAACAGTCAGTGTTGAATCTGCCAACCATACTTTATCCAGATTAATCTTTTTAAAATTTACCCAACGTTGTGCTATCTTTTCGTAATAAGGATCAAATTTTTCAACACTCCTCATCTCCTTCCAGTTTGTTTGTCCTTTAATCCGAAACCTCAATTGCGACTGTTCACAACCATTAAAGAAATTGACGGTTAGTAATGTTGTATCTGATGAATGTGCGACTACACCTCGTGGTACATATATGTTCATTTGATGATCTTCAGCACTTCCGGCGACTTTCCAGTCAATTACATAATCCGTTCCATTGAAATTGACAAAAGCATAACCGTTGGGCACTCCATCCCTCATCATTGTATGTGGCACATCATTTTCGTTACGTAATCCGCACCACCAGCTTCCACAGGTTGCGCCAGCATTAAAATGGTGATGAGGCATATTTTGTTGCCAGCTACTATTAGTTGTATTAAAATAATAATTGTTTAATAAATGAGTGTGACCCGAAATTGAAAGAGTGTTTGGAAAATCTTTTAATAAATCAAATAATTGATCCTGATCGGCAGAGCGAAAACTTCTTCCCTGTAAATCAAATGGAATATGCATATTAAGCACTACCAGATCTTCTTTGGGAACTTCTTTTAAATAATTACTTACAAAAGTTAGTTGTTCTGGTCTTAATCCACCTTCATACTTTGTTGAACCCACTTCTTCGTGATGAAGAATATCATCTAAAACGATGAAATGCACTTTACCATAAACAAAAGCATAAGTTGAAGGCCCGTAAACCCTTTTAAAAGTATCATCGGACTGTTTATCATCGGGCGACATATAATTCACATCATGATTGCCCATTACATTATACCATGGAATACCTATCTGATTGATGGTTTCATTTAGTGGTTTATATAAATCCAGATTGTCTCCGACCACATCACCCATTGTCATCCCAAAAAGAATATCATTTTTATCAACCAGTTCTGTTATGATATCCTCAGCTAAAAAATCAACCTGCTCCAAATTATATGGTTGCGTATCGCCAAATACAAGTATTTTAAAATTGTCAGAATCCTGATGCGGATATAAAGGAAAATTAATCTGATCGGGCAATTCTCCAGTAGGTGCTATTCCTTTATATTTATAATTATCAGGCGATCCCTTTTCTTTACGTAGGTAATAAAACTGGGGCAAATTATGTTCATTCAATGGTGTCATCCATCCGGCAGGTTTTATTACAAAGATGACCGCATCATCCGATACAGGTATCTCGTATTTTCCTTTCTTATCGGTTTTAACAATATCAATTCCATTTGATACCAACACACCTCCAATTCCCTTCTCGTTGTTATCTTTTACCCCATTCTTATTTGCATCGTTAAAAACAAAACCTTTGGCCTGCAAAATAGATTCAGTCTTTTGATAAGTACCTGTCTCAACTAAATTTTCTTTTCCCTGACCAACAACAGACGATAACGCAAAAGAAAATACAATAATTAGATTAATATATTTCATAATAAACAGTAATTGACAACAATGCAAATTACACAATATGAATCAACTATTCATGAAATAAAGCTTACTAAATTGTAAAAAACAAAAAAGGTTAATCCCAAAAATGATCGAGACTAACCTTTATACTAATTTCCTTGTAAAACAATTAATCAAACTTTGAAATAGGAGATATTTTTCTTTATAATTATAACTTCATCTTCAATATCAGTCGAATTATTCATCATTTGATCTGCAATAAAAGTTGCTCCGTTAGCTTTTTGTGATATAATCTGCATTGCTTCGTTCATTTGTTCAATTCCTGCATTTTGTTGAAGACCGGCAGATGATATCTCGTGAATCGATTCAGTTGATTTTTCTATTTTCGGCACTACCTCTTTAAACCTATCACCAACAAAATGTGTAAGTTGCAAACTATTTTCAGCTTCTTTGGAGATTGATGCAGCTACTTCTTTACTTTTATCAGCCAGTTTGCGAACTTCTGCTGCAACTACCGAAAAGCCTTTTCCGTTTGCACCAGCATTTGCAGCCTCAACTGCTGCGTTTAGTGATAATATATTTGTTTGAAAAGCAATATCAGTTATCATATTTATTTGTTGAGCAATAGAAGAAACTGCAGTCAAACTTTTCATGGACGCATCGTGCACAGCAATAACTTCCTCTTGTGTTTCTGAAGCATATTGTGATGCTTTTTGAGAATTTAAATTGTTACTGGCTATATTACTAGCCATTTCTTCCATTGTTGAAGAAAGTTCCTCTAAAGAAGATGCTTGCTCATTTATTCCACTGGTTACATGAATAGATGTAGTTTTCAGCTGTTTAGCCAATTCCTCAAATTTACTAATACTTTTGTGTGTATCAGTTATAATGGTCATTAGTTGAGATTTCAGATTAAATAGTGAATTCGTTAGTACACCCAACTCATTTTTCAATTCACTTTTTTCAATATGAATATTGATTTCACCATTTGCCAAATGATTTGCTTGTTTGATAGCTTCATCCAAAGGTTTACGAAGCAATTTATTTAAATAACTAAATACAATAAATCCTATTGTTATATTAATAACCGTAACAATAAAGGATTGCCAACCCTGTAATAAAGGTTTAAAATAGGATGTATAACTTATAAATAGAATAAATAATACTATGTAGAAACTAAACGTAAACATTATTGATTTACGAAATATTATTCTTAAAAGTAAATAAGCAACAGGGATTGTTGCAATGGCAATTATACCTTGTTTAATAAATTCATTCATTTTTTCAAATATTTAATTATCTCCTGATTATTTATCTGACATTAGTTTAATTTGATGTGGAAATGCATATTGCGAATCACTAACTATATTTAAAACATCGCCTATTTTATTCGCAACATGAACCTTACTTACGAACCCTCTGAAACCTGAAGTAATTAGGTCTTGTAAATAAACCTCTTCCTCATAAAGAGATACTGCAACCAACTTAATTCTTGGATTTATAAAATTTATTTGTTTACCAACATCGATACCATTCAAATCAGGCATATTGATGTCAATAATTGCTATATCGGCCAAGAATAATTTAGGATGCTTTAAAAGGTCAATACCACAATTAGCTTCACCTATTATCTGTAGGTGTTTAAATTTTGACAAAAGGATTTTAAGACCAATTATAAAATCTTGATTATCATCAGCTATAATTACTGAAAAATTTTTATTCTCTTCCATGTTGAATTTAACGATGGAAGTATGGCATAGTTTGGAAGAGAACACTAATCTATATAAGAATACCCCTAAAAATAAATAGGGTAAACCCTATTGTTATAATTTTACTATCTTACTTTTAACTGCCCAAACGATTAATCCTGCATTATTTACAGTGTCAGTTTTTCGCATTAGCTTACTTTTATTCTTTTCAATGGTTTTTATACTAACACACAATTCATCAGCCAATTGCTTATTCGAATATCCTTTACAAATATTGGTTAACAAAATCAAATCATCTTCATTTAATTCAATTTTATTATTCTTTTTCCTATCAGCCTCATTCTCTATAACGGCTTTGTATAACAGTTCCTCAGAAAAAAAAGTTTGTCCACTAAAAACTCTACGAATACCTTTCTCTAAATCAGTAGAAGAAGACTGTTTTAAAATAAAACCTTTAACACCTGCTAAAAGAGCGTCATAATAATAATCGCTTTCCATATGCATCGAAAGAATCATTATTTTCAGGTCAGGATCCATTGCTAACGCCTGTTTAGTTGCTTGAATTCCATCCATCTGAGGCATATCAATATCGCATAAAACGATATCAGATTTAACGGCATCAAAATTATTTATCCATTCCAACCCATTAGAATATTCTCCAACAATGATAAAATCTTTGATTTTATTAACAATCAACTTAATACCTTCCCTTACAATTGCGTGATCATCAACCAGTAATATCCGAATCATAGATCTTTATTTACATTCATTTGAATAACAACCTTCACCCCCCTACCTGGCTCTGTTTCAAAGATAACCTTGCCTCCAACATTGTCAATCCTATTGTGTATATTATTCAAACCATTCCCCTTTTTTATTCCTTCAAAATAATCAAAACCAATTCCATTATCCAAATAGGTTACAGTAACATTATCATCTATTTGTTTGATACTAATGCTAATTTGACTGGCTTTGCTATATTTTAATGTATTATTAATCAACTCTAAAATAGCACGATACAGTGTAAATTCAATTATTTCCTTATTAAATTCTAGAGCTGAAGACTCCAAGTGAACTTTAATACCAGACACACTATTAATATTTTGCAAAAATGTTTGTATGGCCTTTTCTAAACCGTATTGTTTCAATATATGTGGGCTCTCATTATTAATAAGCATTCGTAACTCATGTAACGCATCATTCAGCAATTGATTAAGTCTGCTAAGATATTCCTCATTAACTTCTTTCTCATCATTCAGACTATGCACATAGATTTTGGCAGTTGTCAATAAAGGCCCCAATCCATCATGTAACTCACGACCAATACGTTCTTTCTCCTTCTTCTCTGTTGTAATAATACTTTCAATTATTTCCTGTCTTTTTTTAAGCCTTTCCGTTTGATCAATCAAGGTGCATATGACTTCATCTTCGGTTAAAGTATAATGTGCACGAACATTTTTCTTACCATTATATTTTGTAGTAATCTCATATTCAATGACATTTTCACGAAAAACCTCAAAAGATTTAACTTCATTTAATATCTCTTTCCACACCCTATTTCGTTCATCAGCATCAGGATATAATTTAATCATCCAATCTTCAATGGTTGGCGTTTCATCTATACTATATCCAAAATACTTTTCATACTCCTTATTAACCATAGTTATTTACCGGTTCTTATTAAAAGTTGCAACCGGTACAGGCAAGTACTCTAAAGTATGTTTAATCTTTTCTTCAGTATTAATATGATTCATTAATTCAATCTTATAAGCATTAAAGAACTTAAACATCGAAAAAACAGAAACATAGGATATAAAAAAGATAATCAGTAAATCAACAATCCAATTTAAATGACTATATGAAAAATAAGCTCTTGTATAGTCTAACGTTATAACACCTTTTACAAATAATGATGCTAAAAAAATATAACTAAATGAGATTATTAAAACGGTTAGAACAAATAATTTAAAACGCAGAAATAAGAATGCTATTGCTACAAAAACTACAATAAAAATGCCTGCACTACTATAAAATCCAAATCGATAAAATCCTGAGACAATCAAAAAATAAAGAAGAGTCAAAAAAACTCCAACTTTAAAACTGATATTAAAACTATTCCTCCATATAGAAATTACGATAATGATAACAGCCTGAATAAGTTTATAAAAAAATTGAATATTAAAACCATCCCAGAACAAGTAAATATCGTATAGTGTAATAGGCAAAATAAAAATTACCAACCCAATCCAAACTTGATTAATAATCGAGCTCCTTATTTCGAGTAAAATATTAGTAAAACTATTAGGAAATGAAAAGTAATCTTTTTGCATTTCAATATTATTTATCCGCTATTCATTAAAATAGCATTCCTCACTATTACTATCTTTCTTAACTGTCAATTAGAACAAAAAATATAAAATATAGTTGAGTGAAATGAGAATTCAAGCTTGAATAATTAATTATATAAGATTAAATCATAAGCGAAATTCAGAATCATATTTTTTTTGTCAACAAGGTTATAGTCCGGTTTTACTCCTTCTTCTGGGCTATCACCGCCAAACTGAGTAAACTTTTTAGGCGCAACAAAAAATGATATTTTGGTAACCGGAGTTTCCTGAAACCAATAATCACCGTAGAACTCTGATTTACCTCCTGTTTCTTCGCCAACAATTGTTCCTAGGTTCCAGTTCTTAAAGACTCCGGCAAAAGTAGAAGCTGCACTGGCTGTTCCTTTGTTAATGAGTAAATATAAGTCTCCCATAAAACGATTCGACTTAAAAGGAGGTATCTTTATTTGTACAGGAATCAGATTAAGGCTATCTGATTTTGACTGTTTTAGCATCTCGTACTTATCAGGATAGTTTAGTTGATAATATTTTAATAATTCCTCGCTTACCCTTGTTTCGATCAGTTTATATTGTGCATAACTCTGATCGGTAATATAATTCATTAGCGAATCTACTACTACGCTTCTACCACCTCCATTATCTCTTACATCAATGATGAGATTACGTATACCTTTACTATTTATTAAGGTAAATGCACTATCGGCAAAAGTGCAAAACTCATCCAGTTTTCCAAATGATTTTATGGTCATCTGGGCAATTGAATTTGATTCGTCTAATTCTAATGCAAAAAGTTTCTCTTTTACCTGACTATTACGATTTTTATTAAGTAAAAACTCATCACTGGTAATACCCTGAACTTTTACGTGTTTTATACGATGTTTACTATTGGTTATTAATAAATCATAATCACCTTCCCAACCATAAACTATCCATATCAGAAACCTAAAATAAGATGCAATCTGCTTTTGCCTTAAATAAGAAGATTTATCTCCAAAAAGAATTTCCATCCTCTCGATTATCTCTTTGACATTAATGCCATTTATATTTAAAATCTCTTCTCCTCCAATAAATAAAGCAGAGTCATTTCCACAATAGTAATCCACATACATTGAACCTTCTTGTATCTTTACATAAAACGGAAATACCAAACCTCCTGCTTCCGTATAAATCTTTCGTTGATCAAAAGGAATCTGAACCCCACTATGTCCATCCTCCAAATGAGCCATTAGATTAGCCATCAACAAATAGCACTCATTCTGAGTAAGACTATCAGGCAATTCATTTTTAATCTCATGTACCTTACTGTTCCACCAATTAATTTTATCTTCCTTTAACATGAGTGGATGAATGGCACAAACTTTTTGAGATAAATAATCAATATCTGATTCAACTTCTGCTTTTGAATAATATTGGTAGTTCAATTGCCCGAAGACAATCGTAGGAAGTAAAACAAATAATAAAAGAAGCCTATTCTTCATAGTTGGATTTCGTAAATCGTCAGATAATATAAGGGACTGTAAATATAGGCACTTATAAGGAAAAATAAATAACTCTATAATATTTAAAGAAATTAACTAATCGCATTATTGACTCAAATGTGCCAATACCAACTTAATATCTCCATAAGTAACTTTCGATCCCATTGCATGTTTAATTTCGTTCAACAATGGCATATCATTTTCTTTGCAGTACTTAACAATTTTCTTAACCACTTTATCACTTACTAAATCAAACACATCTATATCGCCAATTTGCACATAATGTGCCAGGTGGGTTTCTATAGTTGACTCTGTTAAACCTCGTTCTTCCGAAATTTCTTTAATGGTTTTACCATCCTTATAAAGAGTGTAGGTTATTTCTTTGGTCGATATTTTAGGAGTCTTGGTTTCTTTACTCTGTTTAGTCGAACTTCTTTTTGTTCTACTTTGTGTCGACTCAAATAAAGGCATATCCTTTAATGATTCCTTGTTAACCTCTTTCTTTTCAATAGCAGATTTTAAGAGAATTTCGGCTTTAAATATATGTTGTAACTGACGGGTGAATAAACGATCTACTTCATCCAATTCTTTCAGATATTTCTTTAATCCTTTAGTTCCTTTCAAATCCTCAGCATGCTCTTTTACCTTTTTTGATAAAGCCATTAATTGAGGTTCAAAATATGTTTTAGCATCTCCTACTCTTTTATAAAGATGTTCTAACATGCCTGTTTTATTCTCAAAAACAATTTTTCTAATCTGAAGCTTAAACTGATCACCGACTTTACGCAACGGTAAAAACTCTTGTAACAAATCCTCTGCCCATTGATTATATTGCTGTTTTCCAGATCGTTTCTCATCCTTATCATACGAATCAACATGAAAAGCCAAACCACTGTTTAACCATGCAAAATCAAAAGCATCCATGGCCATTTCCGAAACATACTGAATGGTAGCCTTTTCCAATTCATTTGTTAATGTATCTGCTGGCTGAACATGAGAGGTAAACTCGGTTACCTGCTGATCGCAAGCCAATCCTTGAGTTGGTAATGCAGCTGTCAAAGTCAACCCTTCCAGACTTGTTAGCCTGGATAAGGCAACATAAATCTGACCAGGAGCAAATGCCTGCGAAACATCAATTACTGCCTTATCAAAAGTCAATCCCTGGCTTTTATGAACGGTTATGGCCCATGCTAGTTTTATTGGATAATGAGTAAAAGTTCCAATCACCTTTTCTTCAATTTCACCCGTTTCAGCATTAAGCGAAAAACGTTTATTTTCCCAGCTATATGTCTCCACAATTGCTGATGGTGATCCATCCTGAAAAGTCACTTCGATAAAATCATCTTTTAACGTATTTACTGTCCCAATCTTTCCATTAAAATAGCGTTGTTCGCCCGAGTAATCATTCTTTACAAACATTACCTGAGCCCCTTTCTTTAGTACCAGTTTTTCTTCGATAGGATAAGTAAACTCATTAAAATCACCGGATATTTGGGCCTTAAAAACGAATGATTTACCAGGAAGTTCACCCAAAGCTCTTCGATTTATATCATCAGCTTTGTAATTATGGGTAGTTAAAAAAACATTTCCTTTGTCACTCAAATGATCAAAATCGGGCTGATAACATTTATTCAATAAATCAACATCTGCTTTGGTAAATTTATTGTCGCGCAGGTTATTTAATAAATTGACAAATTGTGCATCAGACTGGCGGTAAATTTTTTCAAGCTGAATAACAATAGGTGCCTGTTGTTTTAAGGCAAGAGAATGAAAGAAATAATACCCATTGTAATAATTGGATAAATACCTCCATTCATCTTCTTTTACAACTGGTGGAAGCTGCAATAAATCACCGATAAATAAAACCTGCACACCCCCAAAAGCAATGTCGCGCTGCCGTCTTACCGAACGCAAAATAGCATCAATGGCATCCAATAAATCGGAACGAAGCATACTTACCTCATCGATAATCAACAACTCCAATTCTTTAAGCATATTTCGCTTTACCTGATGAAGTTTTATCTTACTCAATAAGCTTTTCGGGGTATTTATCTGCGTTGACGTTTCATTAGAAAAACGAATATTGTTATCCGGAATAAAAGTTCCATAAGGTAACTGAAACAATGAATGCAGTGTGACACCACCCGCATTTATAGCAGCAATACCTGTTGGTGCCGCTACAATTGTATTTTTATGTGTATTTGCTGTAATCTCGCGAAGTAAAGTAGTTTTACCCGTTCCGGCTTTTCCGGTCAGAAAAATACAACGGTTGGTATTATTGATATATCTTTTGGTTAATTCTGCAATATGATTGTATTCGGTGGCCATAGTCACTTTTTATTGTAAAGCAAAGGTCGGCATTTTACCCGAATGACAAAATTCTTCAAATCTTTCAATTATCTATTTCAATGAGGCTATTGCCTTTTTTACAATAGAAGTATTTATTCCATCGCGTACATACACAGCATGCACTCCAAGTGAACCAACCTCTTGAATATTTCGCATTTCATCATCAAAAAACACCATCTTATTGAAGGGAATTCCGCTATCTTTTTTTAATTGATTAAAATGGGCTATTTTACTACTTGGATATATCTCCTGATAGGCAAAGAAGTCTTCAATTTCAAATAAATCAAGAAGTTGACGAGCCCAGGATGGAGCACTCGTTCTTGAAGCTAAAGCCATTATTATATTCTCACTCGTCAAATCTTCCAAAATGCTTCTTACTTCGGGATACAAAACGATTTGAGAACCATACGAATCAACCACATGATTATTTACCCTTTTGTATGGTGGATTGGTGCAATCACACCAGGTACCACCGGCATCCCACAAAGTAAAGTCCAGATCAAAAACAACTAGCTTATCCATACAACAAAAATAAAAGTATCAAAGAAAAAAGGAAGCGTGATAAAATAAAATTCCCGGATCACATGCTAGATGGTAATCCGGGAGATTATACTTTCATTCCAATTCGTTTAAACTTTTATATTACTCGAATCTGAAACTATTATCAAAACTATATTATTTGGTTTTAAAGTATGAAATTGTTGATTGCAGCTCTTCAGCTTCGCGAGCAAACTGATCAGTTAACTGAGAAATACCTTCTGCTGCGTGAGAGTTACCCTGTGTAACCTTATCTAACTCCATCAATGCGTTATTTATTTGTTCTGATCCTTTATCCATTTCACTTGAAGCAGCACTGATCTCAAGCGTTAAAGATGCTGATTTTTGTATTTGAGGCACCAACTCATTAAAAATAGCTTGTGCTTTCTCAGCAATTTCTACAGAAGAACCTGACAAATCACCAATATCCAAAGCTGCCTCTCTGCTTCTTTCTGCCAATTTTTTCACTTCCGAAGCCACAACTGCAAAACCTTTACCTTGCTCACCTGCTCTGGCAGCTTCAATAGCTGCATTCAATGATAATAAATTAGTTTGTCTAGAGATATCCTCTATTATTTTAATCTTCTCAGAAATATCAATAATTGCCTTAACTGCATCATTTAAGATATTCCCTCCTTTTTGTGCTTCCTCTGATAGTTGATGTGCAATTTCTTCAGCCTGCTTCGAATTAAAGGCATTCTGTTCAATATTAGAACTCATCTCTTCCATCGAAGCTGAAAGTTCTTCAGTAGATGATGCCTGTTCCTGTGCACTCTCAGATAATTGCATAGCAGATGAATTCAATTGTTCACCACCCGAGGCAACTAGATTTACTGAGCTACTAACCTTTACAATGACTTCTGAAAGTTTGATTTTCATCAATTCAAAAGCGTTGCCCAGTTCTCCAATCTCGTCAACACGATTTAATACCCTGTTATCTAACTTCTGATTTAATTGACCATCTGCTAAATTCCTGGCTACTCCTGTAATATTAACAATTGGCTTCGAAATACTCTTTGCCAGAAAGCTTACAATAAATAAAGTAATACCTAAAAACAATAATCCAAAAACCATGGTATTATATCGGATTGGATCAAGAATATCAATTAACTCATTAGTTGGAGCTACCGCAATAATCTTATAATCAGTTGAACCAACTTTTCTAAAAGCTACTTCTTTATTAGTACCGTTAATGCTTTGATCACCAATAACACCAGATTCCGAATCACCTAAAACAGCTTTTACAATACTTTCCGGTAAAAACTCATTAATGGATGAATTCACTTCTTCGGTATGTTGAGCCATAACCACTTTACCATTGCTATCAATCATCCACAAGTCACTATTGGCAGTTAATTTTCGATTCTGGAATTCCTTTACAAGAATTTCAGGATTAAGTCCGACACCTGTAGTTCCAACAGGATTGGATCCATCTCCCATTAATACATTTATGAATAACAAAGTCTGATCTAGTTCCTGATTATAATCGAAATTCAAAGCTACCTTTTCTTTATTGTCAATAAAACCAAAGAACCAACTGTCATCTGGATCTTCTTTTGAAACAACATCCAATAATTTATAATCTTCCTGCCAATAATGATAGGTAATATTACTAACTGCAAATACTGTGAAATATTCATATTTCTTTTGCAAATCATCCAAACGTTTCAATGCAAGATCCTTCAATTCATCATCGGATTCATTGTTGATAAACCATTTGTTTATCGTTGGATCTTCAGCTAATATAGTGGAAGTTTCAAGTGCTTTTTCAAGCATCGATTGAACTGTACTCTGTGAAGCTTCAACAAAACTTAATAACTGCTTTTCTCTCACATCACGAATCAAAGCATTTCGAACCATGTAATAATTGATAACTCCAACCAACAGAATGATACTTAGAACCAGTACTCCCAGAGTAACCCATAACTGACTCTGCATCTTTTTAAATCTAACCATTTCCCCTATACTTTTTTAATTTAGTTGACAGTCCTTCTTCGAAATGAACGGTAGAAGGTTACAATATTATCAAAGGAAATTCATACAATTTTCTCATGCTTAGTTTCATTGTTAATATAATGATTATCAAATAATATAACATAAATAAAATAACATAAATAAAATATCAAAAATATAGACGATCAAATCCTAAAAAAGATTGTATTTTTACTACCTAGTTAAATTAAGAATGGATTACCGCGATAAAGTTTTTATAAGTGTTGCTGAGAACTTAAGCTTTTCAAAAGCTGCCGAAGAATTATTCATCAGTCAGCCTGCTATTACAAAACATATTAAAGAATTAGAACGCATACATAATATTACCTTATTCGATCGAAAGGGAAATAAAATTTATTTAACAAAAGCAGGAAAACTTACCTATAGCCATCTTAAGAAAATTGAACAACAATACAGAGAATTAGAATTTGAAATTGGCAGAATAAATGACAGTTTTCTTGGGGAGTTAAAAGTTGGTGCCAGCTCAACCATTTCTCAGTATCTTCTACCCAAAGCCATGGCCAGTTTTCATAAACGATATCCAAAAATTGAGCTTTATCTTTCAAACGGGAACTCATTTGAAATGGAGCAATTGTTGCTGAAAAATGAGATTGATATGGCTCTGGTTGAAAATGCATCTTCACAATCAAGCATTAAGTACCTTCCATTTATGAATGATGAGTTAATAGTGGTGACAGGTTCTGATAGCATTTATGCCAAACAGAAAAGCATATCATTAGCTGATTTTAAAGAAATACCTCTTGTACTTCGTGAAAAAGGTTCAGGTACTCTCGATGTTATTAAAAAAGCACTTCTAAATAATGGTGTAAGCATCGAAAACTTAAATACTCTTATACACCTGGGAAGTACAGAAGCCATTAAGAACTTTTTAAAAGACTTTGATGGCATTGCTGTTTTATCTGATAAAGCGGTTACCACAGAAATATATCTAAATCAGCTTGTTCAATTATCGGTTAAAGGTTTTGAGATACCCCGCAAACTGCGTTTTGCACTTCACCAGGGACAACCCAGTCATTTAGTAGAGTTATTTATGAATCATCTTAATCAGTATAACTTTTAGTTATTGACTATAAATTTTTACTATTTGTTTTGATTATATCGTAACGTTATTTTTGTTTCAAAATTTAGCGTATGACGGATGTCAAAAAATATAGTCAATTTCTGTTTCCTCTTTTTATCATCCTGTGTTTTACTCCGATGATAACACCAGCTGTAGCATTGGTTTCAGGAATTGCATTATCAGTCATAGGCTTCAGGCACGAAAAAGTTAATAAGTATACGCCACAAGTATTACAATATTCCATTGTTTTGATGGGCTTTGGCATGAGTTTATCAGAAGTAATCAAAGCATCAAAAAATGGTTTTATTGAAACAGCTATTTCGGTAATAGTTGTGATGACCAGCGGACTTCTATTAGGACGCTTATTAAAAGTGAAAGGAAATATCGCATTGCTGATTTCCGCAGGAACAGCCATTTGCGGTGGTAGTGCTATTGCAGCCATTTCACCAGTCTTAAAAAGTGAAGAAAACGAGAGTTCAATGGCACTGATTGTTGTATTTATACTTAATGCGGTTGCCTTATTAATATTTCCATTTATTGGTCATTATTTTAATCTGAGTCAGGAGGTTTTTGGTAACTGGGCTGCTATCGCAATTCATGATACCAGCTCTGTAACAGGTGCAGGTGCTGCCTACGGTTCAGAAGCTTTACAAATAGCAACAACAGTAAAATTAATAAGAGCGTTATGGATTATTCCATTATCGATAGTTATTGCACTATTTAACAAGAAAGAGGGCGGAAGAAAAATTAACTTCCCATGGTTTATAGTATTGTTCGCCCTAGCCATTACAATTGCTAATCTATTTCCTACCATGAATGAAACTTATACTCATTTAAACTGGTTGGGTAGACGAGGAATTGTAGTGGCACTTTTCTTAATTGGCTCAGGTTTTTCACTTGAAAGCATTAAAAAATCAGGCTATCGAAGCTTTGTACTGGGAATAACATTGTGGTTAATAATTGGAGTAGGTTCTTTTATAGTTTTAACATCATAATTATGCTTAATGTCGGAGGATTTCTGGTTATAATACTTGCCAGCCTAGTGAAGGGCATCACTGGTTTTGGTTTTGCATTGGTATCATTGCCTTTGCTAATGATCTGGTATTCGCCAAAAGAATTAATTCCGATATTGATGATCTGCAATCTGATTTCGTCCATTCTGATTGTCCTCCAGAAAAAAGAAAAGAAACTGGTGAATAAACAGTTTAAGACACTAATAATATATGGTGGAGTTTTTACAATCCTTGGAGTAATCACTTTAAAATTAATTTCTGAAGGATTTTTGGTGAAACTGTTAGGAGTATTTTTTATTCTATTATCAATCATTACCTTGATCAACCGCAGCGTCACATTAAATATTTCAAAGAAATGGTATAAGCTGGCTGGAGCCTTTATCGGATACCTGACCGGAAGCATCTCCGTTAGCGGACCTCCGTTGGCCTTATTTCTGAATATGGCAAATGTAAGTAATCAGGAATTTCGTGAGATATTCTCGTGGTTTAATATTGTTTCGGCAACAATAGCCATCATTGGCTATTATCATTTAGGAATGATAAGCAACCAAATGCTGATCACTTCCTTATATGTAACTCCTATATTACTACTTGGAACTGTTATTGGGAAGCGATTAAATCAAATTTTACCTGCTTCTTTATTTAAGAAAATCAGTTTGTACATTACCCTTTTGGTAAGTATTTTTCTATTGATTAAATAAGCATAACCAAATCAACACACCATCAATGAGCTGATTTACTAATACTTAAATCATTAAAGATAAATATTTTCAATCTTCTTAAACATCCCAAATGTCATTTATTAACGAATGCGGTATAATTGTTTTGTAAACTAAAGGATTCATAAAACTTTATTAACTTACAGCTCGAATCATTCCAATAGGTTCATTTTAATTGTAATAATGAAGTTCTATATTTTAAGTTTACTTATACTTTTCAGTTCAGTATCAATTAAGGCTGTCACTATTAAAACCGGTCATCCATTTATCACAAATTACACTGAACATGATTATGAAGTATCCAATAATAATTCTGCAATAACTCAGGATCAGAGAGGCATAATGTATTTTGCCAATGAATTTGGTATTTTGGAGTTTGATGGCCAAGACTGGAATATTATTCAAATTGCCTCAAACCGTTCAAATATTACATCATTGGCAATCAATAAAGATAATCGTTTATACGCCGGAGCGCAGGATGATTTTGGCTACATTGATTGTAGTGATTCAAAAACTTTAAACTTTATTTCATTGACTAACCTCATACCTAAAGGGTATGAAAGTTATGGTATCATCTTTAATATTATTTTTCAGGAAAACAGGGTAATTTTTCAATCCCGGGAATCGATATTTATTTATCATGATCATAAAATTGATGTTCTTCAAACAGGTAAAAAAATAAACGGAATCTTTGAGGCAAACGGGAAAATCCTCATTCATGATGAAGAACAAATATATTTTTTAGAATCAGACCAATTAATACCATTTGAAGCAGGTGCTTTTTTTAAAGGAAAGGACATCCGTTTTATATTGCCATTTAAGAAGGATCAACTGTTGATTGGCACATATGAGAACGGGATTTATTACATATTAAATAATAAGGTATATCCATTACAGACAAACTCTGTTATTTTTAATCATCAATGTCATATACTAAACGGACATTTAAGACGCAATGGTCATTATGCAATAGGTACATCAACAGGCGGTGTTTGTATTTTAGATAAAGATGGTCATTTGATTAATCAGATATCAACGAAAGAAGGCATTCAGAATCATGAAATAAGATGTATGTTTTCTGACCAAAACGACAATTTATGGGTTGCTAATAAAAAAGGTATTGATTTAGTAGAGTTAGCCTCTCCTTTCTCACGAATAATACCTGATCCGAAAGATCCAATTGGTGTTTACTCAACTGCAATTTTTAAAGACAAATTATATTTTGCAACTCATAATGGTGTCTTATATACCTCAACTAGCGATTTAACCAATCCGATCAATGGAAGGAATCAGTTTAATAAACTACCTGGTTTGCCCGAAATTAATTGGTCGGTTAATGTTATTGACAGCATACTGATTATTGGGCATGTTGGTGGATTCAGTCAAATTATTGACAACAAAATTGTTCCTCTTTTTGATCAGGATGGTGGATGGATGGTAAAAACACTTCCTGATTATCCCGGATGGCTTATTGGTGGAACCTATTCCGGTCTGGTTCTATTCAAAAAGAAGAACAATCAATATGAATATGTAACCAAAATCAATGGTTTTAACGAATCAAGCAGAATTATTGAAATCGATTCAGACAATTCTATTTGGGTGGCCCACGGTTATAAAGGAATATTTCGTATTACTTTAGATGATCTCGAAGGGAAAGCTTCTTATGCCTTCTATGATAGTTTTAAAGGATTACCTACCAATTTCTATAACTCTGTTTTTAAAATTTGGGATCAAATAGTGATTGGTACTCAATACGGGTATTACAAATACAATAAAACATCAGACACAATGGAGCCTGATAAGGAATTATCAGATTTAATAGGTTGGGAACAAGGGCGTAAATTACAGGAAGATGAAAATGGAAATGTTTGGTTTATTACGGGTAGTGAAACCGGGTTACTTACAAAACATGCCAATGGTAGTTATTCAATTAATAAAAATCCATTTTATAAGTTAAACAAACATTATATCCCCGGGTTCGAAAATCTTTATTTCCCAAATAGTGATGAAGTGATCGTCGGGTCAAAAGATGGAGCTATTGTTTATGACTCTAACTTTCGGTTAATACATTCTTTACCAATGAACTGTCTGATAAGAAAAGTTGAACTTCAACCAGGTAAAAACTTAATCTATAATGATAACTTGGAATATTTATGTGATACTGTCATTAATAATGAGTATGAATTTAAATATTCTCCGAAAAATAGTTTTCTTTTCTCCTATGCATCTGCTTTTTATGAAAATTCAAACGATATTAGATACCAGGTATTTCTTCAAGGCTTTGATAACGACTGGACAGAATGGAAACCAGAGTCATTTAAAGAATATACAAATTTGAGTGAAGGTGAATATGTATTTAGGGTAAAAGCAAAAAACATATACCAGTCAATTAGTAACGAATCAACCTTTAGCTTTACAATACTTCCTCCCTGGTATAAAAGCATTTTTGCATACCTATTGTATTTTTTCATGCTATCTGGTATTGTTATTCTATTTCTAAAAGTTAACAAGACTAAATTTAAAAAGGAAAAAGAAAGATTTATCAATGAACAACTACAGCTAAGAGAATTAGAATTAGCTCATTTAAAAGAACAAAATCTCGAGGCAGAACTGATTAGTAAAGATGAGGAATTATCAGGAATTGGGATGCAAATAATTTTAAGAAATGAAAAGCTGAGTGAATTAAAAGATAAAATATCCGGTATCACTTCTCTTGCTTCTGATAGAGTTGCAAAAAAACTAAATGGTTTAATTAGCTTCATTGAAAATGAAATTGAAGACCAGGATTGGGAGAATTTTGAATTACGTTTCGACCAATCGCATAATAATTTCTTAAAGAAATTAAAAGAAGAATTTCCTAACCTATCACCCAAGGACTTAAAGATTTGTGCGTATTTAAAAATGAATATGAGTAGTAAGGAAATAGCTCAAATTTTAAATATGTCTGTTCGCGGTGTGGAAAATGCACGATACAGAGTACGCAAAAGAATAGGTCTCGATTCATCAATCAATTTAACCGAATGGTTACTTATGAGAAAGTAAGTATTGTAGTTTAAATTTACTGATGACTAAATCACAATTACTTTCACTATAATAAAGAACCTTCCATTGAAACGTAGAAAAAGTGAGGTAAAAAGTAATTGTTTATGTAATCCTTTAAATTAGTTTATCCAAACAGATACTTTTCTTTACATATCCGGCGTTCACTCATAAATCATTATAAAAATGTTCAAATTTCAATTTCTACTTTTAATCACTTTACTCATATTAACAGGTTCTGAAACCCTAAAAAAAGAAATTGTTAGAGCAGATAACCGACAAATACTATTGAACGAAAAAGCCTATTTTATTAAGGGAGTATGCTACAATCCAGTACCTAAAGGTGAAACTTCAAGAGATTTCAAGAATTTAAGAGAAGACCTTAAGCTTATGACAGAGGCTGGAATTAACACCATACGAGTCTATACGCCAATAGCATCAACTAAAGTATTGGATAAAATTGATTCAGCAGGAATAAAAGTCATAATAGGTTTTGGATATAACCAAAATGGCGTTTTTGATATTCATTCAGGTTCTTTTATCGATTACATTAAGAAGTATAAAAACCATAAAGCAATCTTATTCTGGGAATTGGGTAATGAATACAATTATCATCCTGAATGGTTTGAAAATGATATTAATAATTGGTACAAAGCATTGGATAATGCTGCAAAGCTTATACACGAAACGGATCCTTCTCATCCTGTTTCAACAGCACATGGTGAAATGCCTGATAGTATAACTCTTTTGCAAAATAAAAACATAGATATCTGGGGACTAAATGTGTATAGATGGGATAATCCTGCTAAGGTATTTGATGAATGGAATAGTTTAAGTACAAAACCAATGTACCTTTCAGAAGCTGGTGCAGATAGTTATATGAGTACCATTCGGGATAACTACACACAAGGAGAAAATGAAACAGCTCAAGCTGATGCATTAAGAAATATTCTTAAACAAACATTTTCAAGAAAAGATATATGCTCCGGTCTCACAATTTTTTCTTTTATTGACGAATGGTGGAAAGCCGGCAACCCGGATACACAAGCCCCTGGAGGATTTGCTCCTTATAGTAGTGGTGTACCCTATGACGGCACTGCAAACGAAGAGTACTGGGGCTTGGTGAAAATTAACAGAGAACCCAAAAAAGCCTTTCAGGTAGTTAAAAATCAATTCCTTCAAAACAACTAGTATTTATTTTTCAGTACAAAATACTCTCCCAAAAATTCTCAACTTGAATTAGATATTGTATTCAATTCCAACTATAAGAACTTATATTCTATTGGTATAGATTCAGATTATCCATTACTATTCAATCTGATAAATTTTGTCTAAAGGTTTGCTCTACTACTCAATACTTCATTTAAGCTCAATATTAATCGAGCTTTTTATTCAAAATATCACCTACAAATTTTACTATCAATTAACCATCGCACATGAAATAAGGCAATAAGTCATTAATATCTGATTTAAAAATATTTAGATAATAAAAACGTAGTAATAATGAGGTCCAAAGTAAATGGTAGTGTAGTCAAAAAAAGCACAAAAAAAAGATTCAGATATAGTTTTGTTAACAATGATTAAAAAGAACAAAATCATTGTAGAAACTAATTAAAAATAAGAATTATGAAAAAAGCTTTACTAGGTCTATTGTTAGTTTTATTATTTAATTCAACAATTTTTGCTCAGAGTATTCCAGTAACATTCGAATCTGATATTACCGTTGGTGATAATTGGAAAGCAGATAGTGGTTTAAGTTCTGTTGCTGTTGTTGATGATCCTGCCGGAGCAGGACATGGAAAAGTTGGCGAAATTACCAGTTCATCCTCAGGCCTTAAGTGGCAAAACGCTCAACTTCAATTAATTACCAATTACATTGATTTGACATCAACCAAAACAATCACTTTTGATATTTACACAGCATCCGCTCAGGACTTTCTACTGAAACTGGAGCAGTCTTTAAATGGCGGTGGAAATGTTGAAGTTCCATTCAGTACAAATGGTGGCGGATGGGAATCCGTAACAGTTGATTTTACTTCTGTTGGAGTAAACGATCAATATAAGTTATTGGTTTTCTTCCCTTGTTATTCTACAGGCTTTGCAAATGATCCTTTTGATGGCGTGAGCTATATTGATAATGTTTCTGGTGTTATTGGTGATCCAACCGTTCCTCCTGCTGACATTAACTTCCCTATTGATTTTGAATCTGTTCCCACAACGTCTGATTTCAATAATTTTGATGGAGGTATTGCAACAGTTATTGACAATCCTCAAGGTTCGGGAAAAGTAGGTCAAATGGTACGTAATGGTGGAGCAGTTTGGGCAGGCAGCTGGCTTGGTTTAAGTGGAAATATTGATTTCACAACCAATAAAATCATTTCAATGAAAGTTTTTACTCAAGCTCCAATTGGTACAAAAATTGCAATGAAAGTCGAAGGAGGAACGCTAAAAGAAGTTCCAGCCTTCACAACAAAAACAGGAGAATGGGAAACAATATCATGGGATTTCTCAGGAACACCAAATGATAATTTTAAACTTACATTCTTATTTGATTTAGGTAATGTTGGTGATGGTTCTGCCACCTCTACTTTCCTTTTCGATGACATTACACTTACTGAAAATGTTCCAACTGCAATTAGTCATGTTAATGTGAACACACTTAAAGTGTATCCAAACCCTGTAATAGATGTTTTAAACATTCAAGGTTCTGAAGCCGGACAACCTGTTGAAATTTATAATGCTGCTGGTAGTCTTTCTAAAAAAGTGCAAATATCTGGTGGTACAGTAAATATTGCAGACCTTCCAAAAGGTATTTACTTTATTTCAGTTAATGGATCGACTTCAAAAATTATCAAGAAGTAGAATCATTAAATATATTTCATTCAAGGGAGGTTTTGATACCTCCCTTATTCTTAAACTAAATTATTGTATCCGCCTTAGGGTTAATTTATGAAATGTTAATCCAAACGACCAATCACATTTCTAAATTATATTTAAGCACCTATTAATTTATTAAAATACAAAACAACAAGGTAAATACAATCTCTGAAATTAATCGTCAACTATTGATAGCAGGCATCCTAAGAATAATTTATTGAATATAACCAACCTTCAATTCTTTCAAAAATCAGCCATTACAAAATACCTGGCAATGAGACTGAAATCGTAAATCGTTTCAACCAATATTAAAAAATAAAAATCTACAACTAATGATTCTTCGAAACAGATGTATACAAGTAACAGTAGTGTTTCTGATGCTGTGTATTGCAAATATTTTTATACCTGATATTCAAGCACAGACTGTTACTATTGGTAATGGAAGTTATACAACATCTTTTCCAGGTGTTGACGCAGCCGGACGAAATGGTTATCCCAGCGGATCACCTCAGCTTACGGGCAATACCATTGGAAAACCCGTCCCAACAAATGAATGGTGGTCACAACTGATTAAAGAGAATCATGCTGCCAATATGTTTAACTATCCTTTAGCCTTGCAAACTAAAAACGATGGCTTGGTTGTAAGCTACATCCCATGGGGTGTTTACGGCGACCAGATTCCAATAGTGGTTGGTCTTGAATCACTGAATGCCAGCATGGCAACTGTTTCTGATTATTCCGATTGGACTGTGACCATGGATTGGAATGATGGCACCCATAATATGAAGGCAACAGCCGGTATTGGGATGCCATTTCTTTATTTCACAAAGGGTTCAGGTGATGTAGTAAAAATTACAGTCAACTCAGGTAGTGCAGTTGTATCCAATGAAATGCTAATGGTAACAGATGCGGCAAGCGGAGCCGACTTTGTTATATATGCACCATCAGGAAGTACTTGGGCAAGCTCAGGTAATGATTATACATCAAATCTAAATGGCCAGAATTATTGGTCGATGTGTATGCTGCCTCTAACAACGACTGATGTGCCTGCAACTGCAGCGGAATACAAGAAGTATGCCTATGTATTTCCTACCAACACAAGCACATCTTGGTCATTTAATGAGAGTAATTCAGTAATGCGTACTGATTTTACTGTAGCAACTGAAGTAAAAGAGGGGAGTGAAACAGATTTGCTTTTAGGTCTATTACCGCATCAATGGGCTAATCTTGCCACAGACTCATCACAACCAAACGGAGATAGTTATCCTTCGGTCAGAGGCGAACTAAAAACATTGGCCGGTAATACTTTCAGTGTTGAAAACACTTTTAAAGGAATTCTGCCGACGTTGCCTTATTTGGCCAATTACAGTGAAGGTTTTAGCCCTTCTGATTTAGCGGACAAAATTAGTTTAATTGAAAATGATGGTTTAGCCACCTGGACAGACTCATACAACGAAGGTCAGGTGATGAACCGACTGATTCAAACTGCTCGTATTGCTGATCAGATGGGTAATACTGAGGCAAGGGATAAAATGGTGGCCACTATAAAGAAGCGTTTGGAAGACTGGTTAACTTACCAATCCGGAGAAGTAGCATTTTTATTCTATTATAATAGTAACTGGTCAGCCATGTTGGGATACCCTGCCGGTCATGGCCAGGATACCAATATCAACGATCATCATTTTCACTGGGGCTATTTTATCCACGCCGCTGCCTTTATGGAGCAATACGAGCCCGGTTGGGCTGAACAATGGGGAGATATGATAAACCTTTTAGTCAGGGATGCCGCATCTCAGGATCGAAACGATGATAAATTTCCTTTCTTACGTAACTTTAGTCCATATGCAGGCCATTGCTGGGCCAATGGTTTTGCCAGTTTTCCACAAGGCAATGATCAGGAGTCAACTTCTGAAAGTATGCAGTTTAACTCTTCGCTGATTCATTGGGGAAGTATCACCGGCAATGACGCCATTCGTGATTTGGGTATCTACCTATACACCACAGAGCAAACAGCAATTGAAGAATACTGGTTTGATATGTATGATCGAAATTTTAAACCCGATCAGCCATACAGCCTGGTTTCACGCGTTTGGGGCAATTCGTATGATAATGGAACTTTCTGGACTTCTGATATAGCTGCTTCGTATGGCATAGAAATGTACCCTATCCATGGAGGATCATTGTACCTTGGTCACAACAAGGCTTATGTTGAAAAGCTATGGAATGAGATAAAAGCCAACACCGGCATATTGAGCAATGAAGAAAATCCGAATCTGTGGCACGATGTGATGTGGGAGTATCAGGCATTTATTGATCCGCAAGGCGCTATTGATTTGTATAATTTGTATCCCGATAGAACTTTGAAGTTCGGTGTTTCAGATGCACAAACCTACCACTGGTTGCACAACATGAATGCGATGGGAACTGTAAATACAAACATAACAGCTGATTACCCAATCGCGGTTGCTTTCGATAAAAACGGCGAAATTACCTATGTGGCTCATAATTACACCAGCAGCCCGATAACAGTCACTTTCTCCGATGGTTATGAATTATTAGTTCCTGCCAATACCATGGCCACCAGCAAAGATATTGATGCCTCCGGAACCATCAGTTCTGATTTTAACAGGGCTTACGCCAACGGCAGTGTTAATCTTTTGGCAGAAACAACAGGAACAGGTATCACTAAAGTGGAGTTTTATGATGGAAAAAATCTTTTGGGATCATCAACAGCTGCTCCATATACTTTTACAGCCGAAAATCTATCACTCGGGTTACATGGCATGTATGCCAGAATATATGTTGGCGACAACTTTCTTGTAACCAACATTATATCCATTCAGGTGGGCGAACAGGTGCCGTTTTTAGATACACCGTTTGACGTGCCTGGTGTTATCGAAGCCGGAAATTACGATAAGTTTGAAGGTGGAGTCGGACAGGCTATTTCCTACCTTGATTTATCACCGGGCAATGCCGGTGACTACAGAATAGATGAACATGTTGATGCATCTTCAGATAATACGGAAGGTACGGTGATTGGATGGATTGCTGCCAGTGAATGGACAGAATATACCATTAACGTAACTGAGTCTGGATTATACTCAATGGCTTTTCGCTATGCTTCAGGCAATCCTTCCGGTGGTGGCCCTTTCTCTATTTTCGTTGATGATCAGGAATTAGCAAGTAATATTTCTGTACCGTCTACTTCCACAACCAATTGGGATGTATGGGCCACTAAAACAGTAAATGATTTGGCTTTAACTGAGGGTGAACATATTCTGAAAATAGCATTTACTGGCGGTGAATTTAATTTTGGGCGAATGACGTTTACCCGTACAGGTGATATACCTTATTCATTCCCTATTGCTTCAGCAGGAGCAGATGTAAAAGTGCTATGGCCGGCATCTACTGCAATATTGGACGGATCAGAAAGCAGCGAATCTGGTTCGCAGGCTTTGACCTTTTCATGGACTCAGATTTATGGACCATCAGTTGTAAGTTTTGATGATAACACGTTGGCTCAGCCATCCATTAGTGGATTAATAGAAGGAATTTACCGTTTTAAACTTGAAGTGAGCAATCCAGACATGCGTGTATCAAGCGATGAAGTATTGGTGATCGTTAGCAGCTCTGAGAATATTGTTCCAACCATATCAATTACTGGACCTGCTGATGGCTCGTTCTATCCAGAAGGAGAAGAAATTACCATATCTGCCAGTGCAAGTGATTTAGATGGCACTATTCAGCAGGTCGACTTTTACCAGAATGATGTGTTGATTGGCACTGACCATACGGCTCCATATTCTATTCAATGGACCAGTAACGTAGGTGATTATGCCCTGACCGCCATAGCAACAGATGATGGTGGTGCTATTAGTGAATCTCAGGTCGTTAATGTGTCCTATCTGGCAGTTCGATCCTGCACCGAAACTTCAGCTGAAGCCCAACAAGGCTCATTTGAAGTAGGTTATAAATTTACCTTCGAAACAGTCGGTACAGATGTTACCATCACCTGTGAATTGTATGATGATAAAATTGGTGTGGTGGCATACCTGTGGACTCAAGATCCTTTCTCAGAAAAAAGCATGAATCATGTTGAAGGTAAAACATTTGCCACCGTACTTACAGGTCAGTCACCCGGATCAACTATTATTGTGGCTTGTAAATTTGCTTTTGCGGGAGGTCTGGCAGTTACAAAATACATCTCATACATTGTAGGAGATAATTGTGAACCGGATAATGAAATACCTACTAATTTTAATGCTGTTGTTGGAGAGGTGACACAATCAAGCGTTGAATTGCTCCTTAGTGCAAGTGACAATTCAGGTTCAGTTGTTTATACAATAAGTTATGATGGCACAACCAAAACTGTAACCGGCGAGTCCGGAGTTGAATTAGCATACGATGTAACCGGACTTTCAGCCAGTACAGCTTATTCTTTCTCTGTAACAGCATCAGATAATGCAGGTAATGAAGCTAATAACAGCCCTTTAGTATTAAATGCAACCACTTCGGAAAGTACAAATAATGGGTGTTCAGGAATGTCTGCCGATGCTTCTCAAGGCACTTTCTCAGTTGGGTATAACTACAGTTTCTCAACTTCAGGATCGGATGTTACAGTATCGTTTGAACTATTGGATAAAAAAGATGGTGTGGTAGCCTATCTGTGGAATACTACTTCTGGCTTTGTCGAAACTCCGATGGTAAATAACAATGGAGTGTTTAGCACTTCTTTGTCAGGACAGACTGAAGGAGCAGTGCTGCAACTGGCTTGTAAATTTGCCTATGCCGGAGGTATGTCAGTTACCAAAACATTTAGTTATACGGTTGGTGATAATTGCTTATCAACTAACATTGAACGAAACAATAAGCTTTTAAAGGTACCATTTCCTAATCCCGTAAAAACAATATTGAATATTACCTTACCAAACAATAAAAGTTGTTTTGAAATTTTTGATACGAGAGGAAAACAGTTAGAAAAAATGGAACCAAATACGTGTCAATACAGTTATGATATGAGTCATTTGCCGGTAGGTATTTACTTTTTGGTTATAGATAATCAAATCCATTTTAAGATAATTAAAGCAGGAAGCTAAATTAGTATTCTTATGGAATAGCAAAATCAAATACTTTCAATCAAACAATGACTTATAAATTATGAAAAGTATTTAATGTTTTATTAAAATAGTTCCAGGAAGGGTGTTCACTAATCGAACACCCTTTTTGTTTACAATCAATATAAAATACCTAATTCATTAATTTTCATGTCGTTTTATCGCATCCTCAAAGACACCTTACTCCATTTTTTTATAAAAATATAGTTTGATAGTAAAAAACCTGTCATATTATACCCTAACCACCACCATCTGACTATTGACATTTTTCGTTTAACAAAAAGACATCCGATATTTTTGTCAAACCATTTATTTCATCCACTCCGACGGTGGAAATAATTAAAATTCGTTTGTACCTTTTGTTAAAAACAAAACTATGAGAACAAACTCAGATAAACATTTTGTAGTGCTCGGAGGAGGTATTGCAGGTGTTGAAGCAGCAATTAAACTTAGAGAAAAAGGATATAAAGTAACATTGGTTTCCAACCGGGATTATTTCTTTGTTTATCCAATTTCAATCTGGATACCTGTTAACGGAATTAGTTTTGATAACAGTTCTGTCAAACTCAAAAAGCTTCAAAAAAAGCATGGTTTTGAATTAATTATTGATCCGGTTGTTCAAATCGACCCTACAAACAACAAAGTACAACTACAGAATAGTGAAATAAGTTACGATTACTTGTTTATAGCTTTAGGAATGCACAAAGTAAAAGCTCAGGGAATTGAAAATACTTTATCTATTTGCGGAGCACCTGAACAAGCCCTTGAAATTAAGGACGAATTAGAAAAACTGGTACAACGAGGTAATGGTAAAATTGCAATAGGATTCGGTGGTAATCCAAAAGATGAAAAAGGAACAGTTGTAAGAGGTGGACCAGCCTTTGAATTACTATTTAATATCAGTACCTATTTGAAGAAAAAAGGTTTGTTGGACTCATTTGAGCTCAATTTCTTTGCTCCAATGGCTGAACCAGGTAAAAAGATGGGAGCCAAAGCCTATGGTAATCTGACAAAATTCTTTCAACGTTATAAAATCAACCAACACGTAGGAAAGAAAATACTTAGCTTTAATAAAGGTGAAATCCTGTTTGAAGGCGAAAAAAAGCTTGAAAGCGATTTAATTATTTTTATTGCTGGCGGATCAGGTCACTCGGTTCTTCAGAGTTCTAATCTTCCTTTAACTGAATCAGGTTTTGTAAAAACACATCCTACCTGTCAGGTTGAAGGATACGAAAATATATATGCCATTGGTGATTCTGCTGATATGATAGGACCCAAATGGGCTGCAAAACAAGGTCATATGGCTGAAATAATGGCTGATGTAGCGGCATATAATGTACACCAGCAAATATTAGGAACAGGAAAAACCAAAGTCTATACCGATAAAATAAGCATTATTTGTGTAATGGACTCCGGCGACGGTGCGGCTTATGTATCCAGAACCGACAAAAAAGAAACCATGATAATGATGCCAATTGTAGGTCATTGGCTGAAAAAAGCATGGGGATTTTACTTTAAGAATACAAAACTTAAAAATATTCCCCGAATACCAGGAATGTAAATTACAAATATAGGTTGATGTATTATTAATCTACCATTTTCAAGGTAACGAGGAATAGCAGCTAATATTAATAGAATGGAAAGTCAGGAATACACAAAATTATATAACGAGGAAGATAAAGCTATTTTGAAAATTGCTGAAGATTCACTCAATCCTAAAATAGACAGAGTAAGCGAAATCATTGCCTATTGCCATGAAGCAGGAATTAAAAAAGTTGGAATTGCTAATTGTATTGCATTTGAAAAACAGGCAGAATCATTGGAACAAATCCTAACCTTGAATAATATTGAAGTGGCTAAGGCTAATTGTAAACTAGGCAAGGTTAAGTTTGATGATTTGGTTCCAGGTTATAAAGGTATATCGTGTAATCCTGCTGGTCAGGCCGATTTTCTGTCTCAGAATAAAACCGAACTTAATATTATGATGGGGCTTTGTGTTGGACACGATATGATATTCAACTCCAAATCAAAAGTACCTGTAACTCCCTTGGTTGTTAAAGATCGTAAACTGAAGCATCATACCTTAACTGCATTAAACACTGAAAAAGAATGAGTACAACTTTAATAATTATTGGCGCGGTTGTTTTGATTTTAATCATTTATGTAGCAATCAACTACAAAAAGATGAAAAATATGCCTGACACACCAGCCAGTTCAAAAATCAGAATATTAGACAATAAAAATTTCAAGACACATATCAGATCAGGAGTCACTTTAGTTGATTTTTGGGCACCCTGGTGCGGACCCTGTAAAATGATGTCTCCTGTATTAAACGAGGTTGCTGAATCACTTGATTCTAGTTCCAAAGTAGCTAAGGTCAATGTAGATAATCATCAGCCCATTGCAGCCAAATATAAAGTAAGAAATATACCTACTCTTATTTTATTTAAAGATGGCAAGGAGGTTGACCGTTTTGTTGGTATCAAAACTCAAAAATTCTTATTGAAAAAGATTGAAAAACATCAGCAATCGGCTTAAACACCTATTTAAAAACAATATTAATTAAGCAGAAACGATTCTATTCTTATTCTATTAAAGAAAGAATATTGTAAATTACAACATCCGTAACACTTACATCTTTTATCGTTTCTCAACGATCAGTAAATATTAAAAATATTCATATGAATACTCAGAAAATTGAAATCAGATATTCAGAACTGGCTGAAGGAAACTGTTGTCTTTCATGCGGATCAGCCATTGAATATTCAAAAGCAAAACCCGGAGAAGTTTGTGTTGACCTGGGCAGCGGTCGTGGTACCGACGTTATCAGACTGGCTCAGGAAGTAGGTGAATACGGTTTGGCTATTGGTATTGATGTATCAGAAGGCATGCTTAAAAAAGCAGAAAAGAATGCAGCAAAACTGGGTGTTAGCAATGCTGAATTTCGTAAATCAGAATTGGAAGATATTAAAGTAGATTCGGCTACAGTTGATTTGATTATATCCAATTGTACCATCAACCATGCTAAAGATAAATTCAAGGTATGGAGCGAGGTGGAACGAATTCTTAAAAACAGTGGTCGTTTTGTAGTAAGCGATATTTATGCTACTGCCGAGGTACCGGTAGAGTACAGAAACGATCCTCAGGCTGTTGCTGAATGCTGGGCAGGAGCTACCACCAAAGAAGATTATTTGAACACCTTAAAAAAGGTTGGGTTTGTTGATATCGAAATTATTGAAGAGTCAAAACCTTATCCCAAAGGTCACATACAAGTGGTGAGCTTTACTATTGCCGGACGTAAGAAGTGTTGTGGTTGATTTTTAATTCCTTAATTTAATAACAAATGAAGTCGTTAGTTAAGAAAGCTAAGAAGAGTGACAACAAAGTAGCACAATGTTGTGCTAAAAACTCGAAAATAGTTGCGGGTTGTCACGACTAATTTAATCGGGGCCGGCTTGTTCTGCAGGTCGGTCCTGTTTAACCAAATTATCAAAAATGGAATTCTCCAAACATAATATATTTTCAAAAATTGCCGATTCCGATAATTACTTTATCGTAAATCCGCTTTCAGGTAATGCTGATGTTCTTGAACCTCATGAAGCAAAAGCTTTCAAGGAACAATCAAGCGACAACCTGAGTGAATTTATCGAAAAAGGTTACCTTGTTGATCTTCAAAAAGAAGAACAACTCTTTAAAAGCAAATACCTTGATTTTATAGATGACCGGGATGAAGATGAAGTGCAATTATTTTTCACGCCCTGGTATGCATGTAACTTCAACTGTTCGTACTGTTTTCAGGATGAATATACCAATCCGAACGAAACAGTAAAAAACGAAGTGATTGATGCTTTTTTCAAATACGTTGACCATCAGTTTGCTCATCGTAGAAAATACATTACCATTTTTGGTGGTGAGCCATTACTGAACAACGCTGTTAAGAAAGAGAGTATCGAACGAATCATAAGTGAAGCCAATAAAAGAGAATTGGACATTGCTGTTGTAACGAATGGTTACAATCTAATTGATTTCATTGAGGCACTGAAAAAAGGAAGGATACGGGAGATACAGGTAACAGTTGACGGAACTCAGGAGGTTCATGACGCACGTCGTATGTTACGCGGAGGCAAAGGTAGTTTTGAACGAATCTCAGATGGTATTGATGCATTGCTGAAGAATCAGATACCGGTAAACCTGCGAATGATTATCGACAAAGAAAACGTTCATAATTTGCCTGATTTCGCAAGATATGCCATTGCAAAAGGATGGACAAAAAGTCCTCTTTTCAAAACAGCTTTAGGTCGTAATTACGAATTACATCATTGTCAGACCAATAATAAGCGATTGTTTTCACGCATCGAAATGTACCAGGAGATCTATAAGATCATCAAAGAAAATCCTGAAACATTGGAGTTTCACAAACCTGCCTTCTCCATTTCAAAGTTCATTTTTGAAAATGGTGAACTGCCTAACCCATTGTTTGATTCGTGTACAGGAACCAAAACAGAATGGGCATTTGATTACACAGGTAAAATTTATTCCTGTACTGCAACTGTTGGAAATGAAGGTGATGAATTAGGAACATTTTATCCTGAAATACAACTCAATGAGGAAAAAATTGAGGAATGGGAAGAACGTGATGTTTTGTCTATTACTGAATGCAGCAATTGCGCTGTAAGGCTGGCATGTGGTGGTGGTTGTACTGCTATTGCCAAGAACAGAACTGGCAAAATAAATTCGCCTGACTGCCGACCCGTTCAGGAATTATTAGAATTAGGAATTGGATTATACTCAGAAATAAATATTTGAACAGATGAAGGAAATTACCCAAAAAGAATTTGATCAGGAGGTAATTAATGGTGGTAAAGTAGCTGTTGATTTTTACTCTACCGAATGCCCTCCATGCGAAGCCTTGGCCCCAAAATTTGAAAATCTTTCAAATCTGTATGGCGACGAAATAAAGTTTGTAAAGATCTTCCGCCAGGAAAACAGAGAACTTGCCGAAAGCCTTGAGGTAAACGGCTCTCCTACAGTTATCTTTTATGAAGATGGAAAACTGGTTGGTGATAAATTAACGGGCGGTATCAAACGTTCTGATTTGGTTAAAAACCTGGATGCTTTGATTCATCACGAGAAAGTGGCAGAAATCAAAGGAAAAATTCAGCCAAAAGTATCGGAATATGAAGTACTGATCTTAGGTGGTGGCCCTGCAGGTCTAACAGCTGGATTATACCTTTGTCAGGCTCGTATTAAGGCCGCTTTGGTTGACATACAGTTACCCGGTGGTCAGATTTCTACCACTCACAAAATATCGAATTACCCTGGTTTTGTTGATCCTCAGCCTGGTTATATGCTGGCACATTACATGTCGGAGCAAACCAAAATTTGCGGAACAAAATATAAGGTAGCCGTTGATGTGGCTAAAGTAGATTTGAAGAATAAAACCGTTGTGGTTGACGAATATGAAACCATTCATGCCAAAAAGATTATTCTGGCAACTGGTGCTTCACCACGCTATTTGAATGTACCGGGCGAAAAGGAGTTGAAAGGTAACGGTATTTCATATTGTGCTACCTGCGATGCCAAGTATTTCAATGATAAGGATGTGATTGTAATAGGTGGAGGTAACACAGCTATCGAAGAAGCTGACTTCATCTCAAAATTTGCAAAAAAGATCACCATTATTCATCAGTTTGATAAACTTCAGGCCAATAAAGAAGCACAGGAGAAAGCCTTTGCCAATCCTAAAATAAACTTCGTATTCGACACTGAACCTCGAGGATTTGAGAAGAATGGTAACAAGATGTTTGTAAAAACCGAGAACCTCAAAACCGGTGAGACAAATACCTTACAAGGCGATGGTGTTTTTATTTTTGTTGGAATGAAACCAAATACCGACTTCCTGGATGGTGATCTGGCAACTGATGATTGGGGTTATATTACCACTAATGAAGATATGATGACCAGTCTGGATGGCGTCTACGCCATTGGTGATATACGAAGTAAGAAATACCGTCAGATAACCACTGCTGTGGCAGATGGAACTATTGCGGCAATTGCTGTTACAAGAGAACTGGACGTATAGACTATATAATTACATTTATCCGAAAAATCCGCTTTTGAAAAGTCAGAAGCGGATTTTTTGTATTATAATCTCAACACAACTTCTTTCATATCAGTTAATAATCAACGTCAAAACATTTAATTCCTATTCAATTAATTAGTACATTTATTGTACAAATTTCAACTACACATCCGTTATGAAGTGGAAAGCTATTAACTACTTTATTACGCTGACAGCATTGATAAGCTGGGGGTTTTGCCTAATTCAAAATTCCTCGTCTGGTATGAAACAAAAACTGGATGCAATTTTCACTTCTGATAGAATCACAATTATCATAGAGCATCATGGAGGATATACCGCTTCTTATCTTGGAAAAAGCACCTTACTTATTCGTAAAGTCAATAACGATACAACTTATTCGGTAAGTTATAAAGATGCCATTGATAGAAAAAAATTAGCCTATACAATCAATACAACTGAGCTGCAAGAACTAAAAGATTTAGTTTCTGAATTGATAGACCATCATGATCCTAATAAAAAACTATCAGGTGACTGTTTGACCATAGATAAAAACTACCAGCTGCAATCACCGGACGAAAGTCTTACAATTAAACCCGCAAAAAACTATTGTAATTCATATTGTGTTATTAATTGGATTTATCAACATGATCTTCAACCTAAAAAATAAAATAACGATTACATTTAGGTTTAATCATCCTATTTACAATCATCAATAATCTTTTCCTGGAAATTAATTCCATATTCTTTTAATTCTTGCAAAACCGGTTCGTATATCTCCTTAACGGTTGGTATTTGTACTCCGGAGAGTTTGATTTTACCTTCAAGATAAAGCCTGACGATAATTGCCAGGGGTAGTCCCACGGTTTTTGCCATGGCAGTGCGCACGTTATTTTGCCCTTCAACCACAAGTGAAGATGTCAGACAAGTATCTTTTTCATCTCCATCCATACGGTATAAAAATTTATGCCACATCACCACCATATCCTTCTCGTTTGGATGCAGAACCCATTTCTCTGTCAAAAGCTTTTCCAACACCTGCGCAGGAGTTGCTTTTTTTAGTCCAATTGGTTTGTTTTTCAGTATTTCCAGCCAATCTAACCTTTCAATTATATCCGAATCCTGATCGATGTGCATGTAATGATATAACTTTGTTTCAACAGAATCGGACGGATGATAATAAAGAAACGAATTGATAAAATCGCGGTAGGTCATTCCATCTGCCAAATCCATTTCGAATGAGTCATCGGTAATGCCCAGTTGAACAAACACATTCCAGGCCCTGCAAAATCCGGGTCGACGAAGGGTGCCACGATATATGGTAGGAATATCCTGCAGATTATATTTTTCTATGTATTTAAGCGAATCACGATTGGCATACCCTTCAAACTTACCATACCCATCAATTTCAATTATTTCGGTGCGACGAAACAAACGGTTGTAGGGAATATATTTATATTTTCCTTCCTGAATAAACTTAGCTGTTCCACCCTGCCCTGCCACCACAACATTACGTGGATTCCATGAGAATTTATAATGCCAGGGATTATCATCCGATTCCGGAGCAACCAATCCGCCTGTAAAAGATTCAAAGGCTTTCAACTCATATCCATCAGCCTTAATTCTGTCCAGTATCTGCATGGCAGACATATGATCAATTCCCGGATCAAGTCCTGCTTCATTCAAAAACAACAATCCTTTTTCCTTCACCTTATCTTCCATACTCTTTATTTCCTCCGATTCATAGGAAGCTGTAAAAAGAGATTTTCCTTCCTCAACACATACTTTAGCCACTACCGAATGTAAACGGGCTGGCAATAATGAAACCACCACACTGCTGTTTCTTACCTCTTTAACCAAACGTTCAGCATCAAACAGATCAAGCCTGAGAATATTTGTATCACTACTTACCTGTCCCTGAATATTGGAGATATCCTTATCAACAACAGTTACTTGCCAGTTATTATCAGATGCATAATTTTCCAGGTAATTTATCAACGCAATGGCAGATCGCCCCGCTCCTATTATAAGTATGTGCTGCATACGCCTTGTTTTTATGTATGATGATGTTTACGACTTGAGGCAAAATCCTCCAGATATTTGAATCTCTCAGTCAGTTCTCCGTCTTCTGCAATAGTTGCTCGTTCTATCACTCCTTCTCTGTCTGCTTTAATAATAAAATCCATAATTCTATTCAAAAGATGACTACCAAATTCCCGCGATGCATCTTTGGGTAACTCATTGGGCAGGTTATCGATTGTCATCATGGTTACGTTACTCTCTGATGAAAAAGCAGGTTCCTCATTCATGGTAAAGGGATTGAAATCGTAATAGGGATCTCCAATTCGGCACGCCCTTATGGTGGAAGGAATTGAACCACCTATATCACATGTTATATCGGCAATCACCCTGATTTTAAAATCATCTTCACGCATATCATTCATGGTAAATAAAACAGGTGCCTGTGGATCCCAGTATGCTGCAGAAATGAGCATGTCGGTATGTTTACAAAAACGTTTAAAATTACCTTTATACTCTTTAGGATGTCTGAAAAAATGGAACAGGTCAAAATCAGCCATTCCCTTATGAAGATTATATTCACCGGGATATAATTGCACGTAGCATAACTCATTGTACTGATTATTCAGATATTCCTCTACCGACAAGCGCCTTACTCCCAATTCCTCCATAATCTCAATTACGCCCCCAGCCACTCGACCACTACCTGTAATGGCTATTTTGATTGGAGGTAGCTGAACCTTTTTCAGTTCCTTCAACAATTCTACCTTATCCGTGCATTGATGGGCCGGTTTAAGATGGTAAAAGCCATAACGATTGCCATAAGTCAATAATGCATTGTATGCTCCTACCAAACCTGCATATTTTCCGAAGCCTAATAATCGCATCCCTTTTTTATCAGTAAGCAACTCGTAATCAATCAAACGAATATGCTTATCCAAAACTGTCTGTAATAGTTTCCGGTTATGTTCCTGCTTTTTAATTGTATGAGAGAAAAATAAATATGACTTCTCTTTTATGAGATTCTCAACAGGCACTTCCTTTACACCCATAAAGAAATCACAGCTACTAATATCCTCCTTTACAGTAACTCCCTGACGACGATAATCATCATCAGTAAAACATCGAATCTGACTTGATTCAACTTCAATGCTTAGTTTTGGATATAAATTCAACAGTGTTTTACATTGCTGAGGCGTTAAAGGGACCCGCTTATCAGGCGGTATCTTACCTTCCTTGAGAATTCCCAGTTTCATGATATACTATTTTATGTTATTTTTTTTAATAGCTCGAAGTTGAGAGTCCGCATTCGGCATGTTAACTTTCCACTTAAACCTTTCAACTTCGGACATCGGACTTAAACCTAGATATTGAACTCTATCCCTTGCGCCAAAGGCAAATCAGTACTATAGTTGATGGTATTGGTTTGTCGACGCATATAAGCTTTCCAGGCATCAGAACCCGATTCACGACCACCACCTGTATCTTTTTCACCTCCAAAAGCACCACCAATCTCAGCACCCGATGTTCCAATATTTACATTGGCAATACCACAATCCGATCCTTCATGAGACAGGAAACGTTCTGTTTCAAGCATATTTCTTGAAAAGATGGCGGATGATAATCCTTGAGGCACACCATTATGAAGAGCAATGGCTTCATCCATATCCTTATATTTAAGCAAATACAATAGCGGAGCAAAGGTTTCTTCCTGTACAATCTGATAGTGGTTCTGAGCCTCAGCAATAGCAGGCACTACATAGCATCCTGATTCATATTCCTTACCACTCAACACATCTCCTCCGTAAAGAATGGTCCCTCCTTCAGCTTTTACCTTTTCAATGGCATCCTGATAAGTTTGAACAGCCCCCTTATCGATCATTGGTCCAACCAGCGTTTTTGAATCCAATGGATGACCAATATGAATGCTCTTATAAACACTGATCAGCTTTTCCTTCATCAATTCATAAACCGATTCATGAATAATGATTCTGCGAGTAGAAGTACATCGTTGACCACAGGTTCCAACAGCTCCAAATACGATTGCACGTAAAGCCATCTCCTGATCAGCGTCAGGGGTAACAATAATGGCATTATTTCCACCCAGTTCTAATATGTATTTCCCTAGTCGTTCACCCACTAAACGACCAACTCTCTTTCCTATGCGGGTTGATCCAGTAAAAGAGATTAATGGGATATTTCTGTCGCTAAACAATTCATCTCCCAGATATTTCGATCCGGTTGCCACCAGATTCAATACACCTTCCTGAATATTGTTTTCCTTTAATACCTTCTGCACTATTTTATGAACAGCAATGGCACAAAGCATTACCTTAGATGAAGGTTTCCAAACTACCACATCGCCACAAACCAAAGCAATCATAGCGTTCCATGCCCAAACAGCAACAGGGAAGTTAAATGCCGAAACCACACCTACAATTCCGAGGGGATGATATTGATCGTACATTCTGTGTTTCGATCTTTCGGAATGCATGGTTGAACCATATAATTGTCGGGACTGCCCCACTGCAAAATCACAGATATCAATCATTTCCTGAACTTCGCCCAGACCTTCCTGATAGATCTTTCCCATCTCATAAGAAACCAGCTTACCTAAAGCCTCTTTGTGTTTTCTCAACTCAAGCCCAATCTGTCGAACCAACTCACCCCGAACGGGTGCCGGCACCATCCTCCAGTCTTTAAATGCCTTTTGTGCAGTCTGAATAACATGATCATACTCTTCTTTTGTGGCCTGTTTAATGCCAGCAATTTGTTCTCCGTCTGCCGGGGAATTACTGGTAATCACATCTCCATTTGTTTGTATCCATTCGGTACCTGTGCAAATACCATTGTTAATCTTCTCGATTCCTAATTCTTTAAGTGCTTCTTTTATTCCGTACATGTTATATGTTTTTATATTTCTTAATTTCTTGTTTTTGACATACTAAGTGAATTAACTAAACCTCCATTGGTTAGTATTTCCATCAATTTATCAGGAAGTGGTGCAAAGGTGTAATTCAGTCCATTTATTACTACTCTACCTGCTTTAAAATCAATTTCCACCTCATCTCCTTTTTGATATGCTTCCACTGCTTTGGGTAAAACGATGATAGGTAATCCCTGATTAACAGCTGAGCGGAAGAAAATACGTGATACTGATTTTACAATGATGGCTTTAATACCAACATACCTCAAGCCTACTGATGGATGCTCGCGTGAACTGCCACATCCAAAATTTGCCCCGCATATCATGATGTCACCTTCTTGCACTGTTGCAGCAAACGATTCATCAAAATCGCGAAATAAATAAGGCGCTATCTTTTCAGGTTCAGAACTGTTAATCTCATAGGTCAAACTACCTGTAAACATCTGATCAGTATTCAGATTATCTGCATCCTGGTATGCCCAAACTCCATTAATTCTTCGATTATCATTTTTCTTTATTGCTATGGTAGAAGCTTCTTTTTTCTCATACGAAAACTTATGATTTTTCTTTCTCATAGGAGATAAGATGCGCCCATGAATGGCAGATAAAGCAACTGTGGCTGGTGATGCCAAATAGATAGATGCATTCTTATTTCCCATTCTCCCTAAGAAGTTACGATTGGCAGTACTGATAACAGTAACTTCATCAGCCGGAATACCTTGACCCGTTCCTAAACAAGGACCACATGATGGTGACAAAACATTGGCACCCGCTTCCATAAAAATATCAATGAGCCCTTCCTTGTTAGCTTGTCGGTAAATTGCTCTTGAGGCAGGTATTATCAATAGCTGAAAGCCATCGGGTACACATTGGCCTTTAAGTATCAATGCTGCTTCACGCAGATCTTCAATTCGTCCGTTCGTGCATGTTCCTATTAATGCCTGCTGCACCTCGGTACCTGCCACCTCATCCACACTTTTAATATTATCAACATGGTGAGGGCATGCCACTACCGGGAATAACTCATCCAGTTGAAGTGTAATCTCTTTTGTATAAACAGCATCTTCATCAGCCCAGACTCCTTCCTTATCTTCTTCAAGGAATTCTGATAATACCTCATCGAAAGGAAAAACAGCATTTTTGGCTCCCATCTCCGAGGCAAGATTCGCTATAGTCATCCGGTCAGCAATAGTTAAATTACGGATACCCTCACCATGATATTCAATCGACATATAATCAGCACCGGCAGAACCGATCATACCAATAATGTACAAAGCCACATCTTTGGCAAAAACACCTTGTGGTAGTTTACCGTTCAGGGTAATCTTTATCGACTCGGGCACTCTGAACCACGTCTCGCCCTGTTTCCACAAACCTGCTGCCTCAGTACGATCGATACCCGTGGCAAAAGCATTAAACGCTCCGGCTGTGCAAGTATGACTATCACTACCCACGATACACATGCCTGGCAATGCATATTCAGCCATCATCTGATGACAGATACCATTTCCTGCATCATGAAATTTTCGAACCTTGTTTTGATATACAAATGTTCTGATTTGCTGATAGTCATTTGCCAGTTTGGCATTCGTTGGTGGTGCATTATGGTCGAGAACCACCATCAACTGATCTCGATCGTTCAGTTGATTGCCACCCATCTTCCTGAATATCTTCTCAATGGCAGCTGTATTATCATGCGACAATACAATATCAGGCTTCTTAAATACGATTGATCCCTGAGGCGCATCAAATATCTTTTCAACAAATGTTCTTCCTGACATACATTTTAAGCTTATGGCCTACAGCTAATAGCTTTCAGCAGATTCAAATTTTATTTCTACATATCAATAGCTAACAAATCTCCTTTCTGATAAATCTTCATTTGAACTTCAGAGAAAGGCCGAATCATCATCATCTTATTATTCTTCAAATTGGTAATTTGTCCCTTTTCCAAATCAATTCTGATGGCATCTCTGTTTTCCAGTTCCAGTTCTGATAAGTCATTATAATTTAATACCGGGAACCCTGCATTGATGGCATTACGCTCATAAATAGCCCCAAATGATTTGGCCAGAACACATAAGTTTCCCAGCGACTTAAAGCAATCTACTGCCTGTTGACGCGAACTCCCTGCTCCGAAATTCTTACCTGTAATAACAATATCACCGGCTTCCGATTTCTGGGCATAATCTTCCCATTCTTTCAGGTTGTCAAAAGTGTATTGCCCCATTTGATCAATATCTGTAATGGCCAGGTATCGATTATGAAAAATCATATCCGTATCGATGTTATCTTCATCAATCAACCATACTTTACCTTCCAGGATCAATGGCTTTAATGCTGTTTTTTCTTCCCTTACAGTGATTTGGTATTTTAATTCCGACGATGGTTTAAACACGCTCGGTTCGGCAGGTAGTAATGAAGGAGTAGTAATATGACCTGCAACTGCTGAAGCTGCAGCAACGGCAGGCGATGCCAGATACACTTCGCCTTTACCCTGCTTTCCGGCAAAATTACGATTGCCTGTACTTACAGTTTTCTCTCCTGGGCCGTTTTGCCCAACCTGACCACTGGCACAGCCTGCACAACCTGCATTCCCAACCAAAGCACCAGCTTCTTTAAAAATCTTTATCAGGCCTTCTTCCATGCAGGTATTCCAGATCTCATCTGTGGATGGCACAATCTTCAATACAATTCCGGGAGCTATGTTCTTACCATTCAAAATCTTGGCAACTACTCGCAAATCCTCCATTCTGCCATTAGTGCAGCTACCGATAAAAACAGAATCTATTTTAGTTCCTTGAACCTCTTTTACAGATACCACATCATGAGGCTTACCCGGTAATGCAATTGCCTGATAAAACTCGGATACGTCGATTTTTTCTACTAATGAATATTGAGCATCCTCATCAGCAGAGACTTGAGATACAGACTCACCTCTTCTTTCTTTAATATGTTCTAAAACTTTCTCTGATGGAGTAAAAAATATAGCTATTGCTCCCATTTCAGTAGCCATAGAAGAAATAGTAATCCTTTCATCCAATGTCAATTGATCAGCCACTTTACCGACTATCTCAACCGATAAACCGAGCAACGAATTAGCTCCGAATCTCTTAAGAAGATTCAAGGCAATATCCTTGGCTGAAATATAAGGAGGTCGCTTACCTGTTAATTCAATCTTAGCAGATTCGGGCACTTTAAACCAAACTGATCCCCTAGCCCAGGCTGCAGCAATATCCCTGTCACCCATACCCTGACCAAAGGCACCGATAGCCCCCAGTATATTGGCATGCGAATCAGTGGATACAAGTGTTGAACCGGGTATTGCCATCCCCTTATCAATAGCCAGATGCGTTCCGATACCACTGTTGATATCATAAACGCCAACTCTCTCCTCTCGTGCATATTGCCGACATAACTGCTGATTAGCAGCATATTTCTGATCCGACCCGGTGGGATTACAGTCGAAAGTGAAAAACGTCTTTTGAGGATCTGCCAATCGCAAACCATTATCTTTAAGATTTTTCACCACATTAGCGCCTCCAAAATCACGGGCCAGACGAACATCAATTTCAATGTCAACAATATCTCCCGGTACTACCGAGGTTTTATTGGCATGATTCGCTAATATTTTTTCTATGATAGTCATGAATAATGGTTAATTAATAGTTGTTAGTCGTAAACTCATTCAGTTCCTTCATTAATAATTGATTATTAATCATTAACTATTGGCTTTTTTTAGTCGGCTCTTAAATGGCAAAAAGGTCATAAAGTCGGCATGATGAACAACGTAGGCTTCTGTCGATCTTTTTACCATGTCACCCTCTCCGGCATGGGTTGCAATGATATGGCAAACTTCGGCAGGCACCTTACATTCTTCGGCAAGCGAAACACCCGAAAAAGGATGACGAAGGTATTTGCCATACATTCCCTGAACAGCTTTTCCTTTTTCATCCAGTTCGTATTCCAAAAGTTTACCCACATCAGCCAGAATAGCTCCTGAAACCAGCACATCCATATCAACAGGTAGTTCATCTTTGAAGAATTGATTCATCTTCAAACCACTTTCGTAGGCTATATGAACCACTGCCTTCTTATGATCCATAAATGTTACTTTCAAATCCGGACCACACAAAAGAGTAAAAGGAATGATATTCAAATCATCTGCAGATAGCACACTTCGCTCCAATGCCAATTCCCAGGTTTTGGTAACCTTCGAGCGCAGTTCCTCATTTTTTATCCAGTCTAACTCAGGCCAGAGTTTTAGCACCTCATTATGAGTATCCATTACTTCTGTTTTTCAATTATAATTTAGCTATTATAGCATCTGCCATTTGTTCAGTTGTAGCCGCACCTTTATCAATAACATCAGGCTTTCCTGGCATCTTAAGCATATCATAAGTGCGAACTTTTCCTTCTTCAATCACTGCAGCAATAGCTTTACGGATTTTCTCTGCCATTGCCCCTTCATCAATATAATCGAGCATCATACAAGCTGATTCAATCATTGCAACAGGATTCACAATTGATCTTTGGTAATCGGCATATTTTGGGGCAGAGCCATGTGTTGGTTCAAAAACAGCCACTCCACTCTCTCCCATTTGAGCACTGCAGGCAAATCCTAAACCACCAATCAATCCAGCAAAACCATCGGAAAGAATATCGCCAAACATGTTGCCAGCCACCATCACTCCATAAGTTTCAGGATTCTTGGTCAACCACATCATTTGGGCATCAATATTTGTATTCCACAGTTCTATTTCCGGGTAATCATTCTTTTGAAGTTGTTGTGCCATTTTATACATCATTCCTGATGTTTCGCGAATCACGTTGGGTTTTTCGCAAACCGTAACCGATTTATATCCATACTTCCGGGCATGCTCAAAAGCAGCCCGAAGAATGCGTTCCGTAGCATGTTTGGTAAAAATGCGGGTTGAAACCGATAATTCTTCTTTAGGCGTACTTCCAAAATTCTTAACAAACTGAGGGTGTGTCATCAAAGCCTCATAAACAATTCCATTGGGAGCACTCCATTCTACTCCTCCATACAACCCTTCTGTATTCTGACGAAAAATAGGTACGTCAACCATTGGTTCTTCCACCTCACCGTTAGCACCTCTTCGGATAAAATTCAACGGATTACCTTTATATGTTTTACAAGGTCGTAAGCAAATATCCATTTTAAAATGCTGACGAAGTGCCACTATGGGGCTTTTATAAACCAACCCTCTACCCTGTAAATCAGCATTTAATTCAGCACTGGCTTCGTCTTTTGGCTTAGATGTAATGGCACCAAACAACCCTATTTTATGTTCTTCGAGTAACTTAATAGTTCTTTCCGGCAGCGGATTGCCCTCATTACACCAAAATTCCCAACCAATATCACCTTCAACATAATTGGCATCAAAGCCTGCTGCACTTAAAACTCTTATTGCCTGATCCAAAACAATGCGTCCGATTCCGTCGCCTGGCATTGTAACTATGGTTCGTTTATTCATAATATTGACTGTTAGACTTTTATAAATTAGATAATAGAATTGTTTTCAATTGTTGCTTTAATATTATTGATCAGCCACCTGATGTACCACATCAATGACGGTTCCATCAACCCATTTAATGGCCGCTACAATTTTATCATTTGGCTTTGGCCGCTGGGGTTTACCACAAATATGCTCTGCTTCTTCTTTTAGTTGTTGAATGGTTTTAACAGGTAAACCTGATCCTTTCACCTTATCAATCAAATCAGTTCGTAATGGATTGATAGCAATACCTCGTTCTGTTACAATCACATCTATCAATTCTCCGGGTCCGCAAAGTGTAGTTACCTCATCAACTATAACAGGAATGCGATCGCGGAACAAGGGTAACGGTAGAATAACCGTTTTTGAGAACAAACAATTCTGCCATCCACCGATACCATGCATCAGGTAACCATCGGAGTGTGTAACCACATTGGCATTGAAATTGACATCAACCTCGGTAGCGCCCAAAATCACTACATCAACCAGTCCGGCAAAATTACCCTTGCCATGATAGTTATAGCTGGTAAAAGGACTTGTCCAGACATGATTCGGATTCTCGCGCATGGATCGAACTCCTTCCAAATCAAAAGTCTGACCATCCATAATGTATTCCACCAATCCTTCTTCCATTAAATTTACCAGGTATTGATTACTTCCGCCACGGGCAAAACGTGCTTTAATGTTTTTACGACGCATGATATCGCCAAAGTAAATACCTATGGATAGAGCTGTTCCGCCAGCACCTGCCTGAAATGAGAATCCATTATGAATGATGCCTGTTACCTCACAGAATTTAGCAGTCATCTCAGCTATAAGAAGTCGATCAGGGCTTTTTGTTACCTGTGTTGTTCCCGACACTATTTTTTCAGGTATGCCTACCTTATCAACTAAAACAGTAAAATCAACATAATTGCCTTGAATCTGCCAGGGAACACATGGAAATGGTACCAAGGTATCTGTTACCACAATCACCTTTTCGGCATATTGCGAATCGGCTAATGCAAAACCCAGCAATCCGCTGTTTGATTCACCATTAATACCATTGGCATTACCAAATGCATCAGCGCACGAAGCTGCAATCACAGCTATATCTATCTTCACTTCTCCATCCTGAACAGCCTGATAACGACCACCATGAGAACGTAAAACAGCTGTCTTCGACATTTTACCTTCACTGCAAAATTTGCCGAGTGGCCCGTTCATGCTTCCCTCTATATGACTTATGGTTCCATCTTCGAGATAGGGAATCAGATGATCATGACAGGGAAAAGAGGCTGATGGAAACCAACGCAGGTTCTTCACTCCCATCTTCTTTGCTACATCAAACACCATATTGGCAACCAAATCACCGTTTCGGAAATGATGATGAGTCGAAATAGTCATACCATCCTTTAAACCGGCTCTTATCAAAGCTTCCTCCAGGTTTTTAACCTGTTTATTTCCATCCAAAGGATAATCTGCACATGACGATATTCTGGGTGCCATTTTATTTCCTTCAGGCTTATATTTCCCAACTCCCTTAAACGGAATGACTTTCTCCCCATTTACCATTTCAGGAATCCAACGTCCGGCAGCATTCTTTACTAATTTATCCGACATAAGCTTCCCTCCAGTCTTTTGATAGCTTTCCGGTTAGAACAGCCATATCAATTAATTTCTGTGCCCGTTTTACTACCGGAGGATCAATCATCTTTGAACCCAAAGCAACCACGCCACTTCCATTCTCCAAAGCAATTTGAAAAGCATTAACAATCTTCTTTGCTTTCTCAATTTCAGCATCATTGGGAGCATATCCCTGATTGATATAACTAATCTGTCGAGGATGGATACATCCCATTCCGGTAAATCCAAGAGCTTTGGATTCTGCTATGTTTTTGGTCAAGGCATCCATATCTTCAATATCAGAAAATACAGAGTCGATTGCCTGTTTACCTGCCGCTTTAGCCGCATTAACAACAGCTGAACGGGCATAAAATGATTCTCTGGCTTCGTTGGTTCGCTGAGCTCCAATATCAGCGGTGTAATCTTCCAATCCAATGGCAAGAGCTACTACATTTTCTGATGCTGATGCAATTGCATAAGCATTTTGAACTCCTAATGCGCTTTCAATTATTGGCATCAGATGTACAGGAAAGGTCTTATCCTTTTTAACTTGTTGAATTCTTTCCTCTGTAAGATGAATATCATCAGCACTTTCGCATTTGGGTATTAATATCAGATTGACTCCTTCATTTGCAATCCAGTCTATATCATCCAAGCCCGCAGCAAGTTGATTAATGCGAACCATACGCTCAGCTCCGTAAAAATTAACTGATCGCAAAGCATTTCTCACAAGGATACGTGCCTCTTCTTTTTTATCCGGAGCCACACTGTCTTCTAAATCAAGAATTACTCCATCAGCCCCATAAATGCCGGCATTTAGCATCAACTTGGGGTTGTTTCCCGGAAGGTATAAACGTGAGCGGCGAATGTGATCTTGTGGGGTAGCGATACTATTGCCATCTTCCAAACTGGTGAGATACGTTTGATCAGTAATAATAAGTTGATGTATAGCTGCTTCAATACGTGCAGCAATCACAAAAGGCAATGCTCCTTTGTCCTCAATACTGAGAACAGCATGCCTTACATCAAAAAACTTTAAAACCTCGCGACATAGTTTGTTAATTTGATTGCCATATAGCTTACTAACTTTGCTTCTTACATTAACACAAATACCTCCCTGCTCTTTAAGTTCAAGCCGTACAAAACAATCAGAACGTACTGCATCACCTATATTTCCTGCTTGTGCAATCATATTGTTATGATTATTAATTTGCCATTCACAGGACCGAATTTTCGGTCATTAACTCACAAAACTTCCTTTCCCCAAATTCAGCTTTAAATGATAGAATGACCCAACTTATTCAAAATTCAATTTCATCTGAACACATTGCAATATATGTTTATTTTAAAACTCTAACAATACTTTTTGTTTTATTTTTAACTTATACTTGTTTTTAGTTATATTTTAAACTTTGTTAGTGTGATTCATTATTAATTGAGTTGATTACCTTTGCTGGTAAAAAGAAAAAGGAATGAATCCTGAAATATTAGTTAAGCTTACTAAAATGAGAATGCCCTATGGTAAATACCAGGGGCGAATCCTATGCGATCTACCTGAACCTTATCTGGTTTGGTATCATCAAAAAGGATTTCCGGAAGGGCAATTGGGAATGTTACTTCATACCTTATATGAAATTAAACTTAATGGATTGGAGTACCTGCTAAAACCATTACGTTAGTTCAAACCTTTCAATGTCAATTCTGTTTTTCTATTATGAACCAAGACATTATCAATAAATATTTAAATCCTGTAAAAAACACAGAACAACCATTTTTGCTGGTTAGTGAATTACAGCAATTGTGTTCTGCTGCACGAGATGCTAATAATACTGAACATTCTCATGATTTTTATACCATCTATTTATTGAAAGAAGGAGATGTGAATTATAGTACGGCTCATTTAAGCGAAAAAATTCCAACTCCCGGCCTACTGTTTATTGGTCCCGGCATTTTACACCGAATGGAGATTGCCCCAACTTCTATGGGAAGCACTGTGATATTTAACCATGCCTTTATCAATCTTGAACAAAGCACTTTTTTTAAAGACCTTCCTTTCTTTAGTGATGATCAGATTTATTCTCTTTTGCCATTAACTTCCAAATCGGCAGATGAATATGAGAATTTGATTCAGATGATGAAAAATGAATATCATGGCGAATTAAATGGAAACGGTTTATTATTGAAGAACTTTTTAAATGTGTTACTACTTAAGGCACAACACCAGCTTCATGAATCTCCTTTGCATTCCGGTGCTTCTATTCCATCTTCGCACCATTCAACATTATTACAGTTTAAGAAGTTATTAGGCGAACAATTTAATCAAACCCGCCAGGTAGCAGATTATGCACAGCAATTGAATATTCAACCCGAATGTCTGAACGAGGTTACAAAAGACCTGGCAGGAATAACGGCAAGTGAATTAATACGCAACAAAATACTTAACGAAACGCGCAAGTTATTATTTACTACCAATCTGAGTTTTAAAGAAATTGCATTACAACTGGGTTTTGAGGATACGGCCTATTTCAGCAGGTACTTTAAAAAGCATACTGGACAGACAATGAAGGAGTTTAGACAACACATTCAGAATTTGTCCAAATAAAGCTGGGATTTGTCCATTTTCTGACACTCTTCCATCCTCTACTTTTGCTTCATAAAATAATTAATAACAATAAAAATTTAAGAAATGAGCAAAGTAGCACTTATTACACGTTACATTTTAGGAGTATTATTGGTAATTTTTGGTTTGAATGGATTTTTTAATTTCATCCCAATGGATGCCCCAACAGGTGTAGCAGGAGAATTTATGATGGGATTATTTAAATCGGGTTATGTTTTTCCTGTTATTAAACTAATCGAAATTGCAACCGGAGTTGCCTTCTTAACCAATCGTTTTACTGCATTGGCATCGATAGTTTTTATGCCTATCGCTATTAATATTTTACTTTACCACGCAGTTCTTGAACCAGCTTCAGGCCTGATTGCTTATGTAGTATTTGTATTTGCCTTAATACAATTAATTGCTCACAAAGCATATTATATGCCTTTATTAAAACCAAAAACACATGCAACATATAATTCATAAAGCAGAAGATCGTGGCCATGCCAATCATGGCTGGCTCGATACCTGGCATAGCTTTAGCTTTGCCGGGTATTATAATCCTTCCAAAATACATTTTGGAGCCTTACGTGTAATCAATGACGACACCATTGCTCCTGGGATGGGATTCGGAACACATCCTCATGATAACATGGAGATTATCACCATTCCATTGGAAGGTGCTGTTAAACATGCCGATAGTGCAGGTCATGAAGAAGTAATCGGAGTAAATGAGGTTCAGGTAATGACTGCGGGTTCAGGTATTCAACACTCTGAGTTTAATGCGTCACAATCAGAAACGCTAAAACTACTTCAGATCTGGATATTTCCTGATGAAAAGAACCTTCAACCAGGTTACTCTCAATACAGGTATTCTGAATCCGAGTTTCATAATCAAATTAAGCCTGTGGTAGGAGGTCGAAAGGTAGATGCTCCCTTAAAGATTCATCAGAATACTGTTATAAGCATGGGTAAATTTGATGCTGGTCAAACAGTTGAATATACCTTTAGTGATGAAACAAATGGATTGTATACTTATCTAATTGAAGGAGAAGTTGAAATCGATGACAAAAAACTAAGCCGTAGGGATGCCATCGGAATTTGGGAAACTGAAACCATTAAACTGAACATTTCAAAAGATGCACACATACTATTTCTCGAAATACCGAAATAACAACAAAAAAAGGCAGTGATTATTGTTTTCACTGCCTTTCTATATTTGATTCTATCTGTTATTTTCCAAACTTATAACTCAAACCAAAACCGAATAATTGTTTAAACTGCACCTGCGGCCCCTGATCTACTCCGTCACTATCAGTATAACTGATATCATCATCATAAATAAGGTTAAACGAAGCTATTGCGCTTAAATAATCATTTACCTTGGCATTGAAAACCACTTCCCAGTTGACATCAACATTTTGTGGCTTATTAGCTAAATTAGAGAACAAATCCAGACGGGTAGCCACATCTACATTTTTTATAACGTTCGCTTTTTTAGCAGTTAATTTAACTGATGCACCATATTCTGCTCTAAGATTTTTGTCATCTTCAACCCCATAAGCCCCAACACTTGAAAGTGAATCATCCAACACAATGGTCATTTTTGAAGTTAATGGCGAGATGTATAACGAAAAATTATCTGAAGGTTTATAATCCATACCGAGTGAAAGATTCAGGTATCCAGGCGCCATAAACTCCGATACTTTCTTCGTATTTGCCGGTGGATCGCTAAAACCATTATCAAACTGCGTTTTAAAATCAAGTAATCCTGAATAGAACCAATGCTTACCAGCAGAATATCCATACTTGGAAACTACATAGATTTTATCTTCCGATTTGAAAGCGTTATCTGTTCCTTGTTTTGTCAATCCATAACCAAGATCAATTAAATTATCCCAATTGACCTTGTCTTTCTTATAGTTAAAATGTGTATTAAATAAAGCGGTTCCGGCAAGTGAGTTCTTTCCTCCGGCAGACCAGTTGGTTAAAGTTACCTGATTAAAAGTAAAAGAAGAGGTACCTCCAATAGTCCAATAAGTCGTATCCTTCATTGCATCCTGTGCCGACAACGACGTACTAAGCATGCAAATCAGTCCAAAAATTAATTTCCTCATGAGTCAGGGTGTTTATAAAAATAAGTAACAGTTCATAAAGATAAGACTCTACGAACCATTACTTATCTTAAAATTCATTTTTTATTAATTATTCTTTAATAATATGCACATCACGTTGTGGGAACGGAATAGAAATACCTTGAGCATCAAATTCCTTCTTCACATATTCCATCATATAGAAATATACTCCCCAGTAATCAGACGCATTAGCCCATACACGTGTTACTATATTCACAGAGTTATCACCATGTTCGATAACCGCAATGAATGGTTCCGGATCATTTAATACTTTATCGTTACGTGAAATAACTTCAGCAATCACTTGTTTTGCCTTGTCAATATCATCACCATAACCAATACCAAATTTAAAATCAACACGACGGGTTTCCTGTGCTGAATAGTTGATCATCGCACCTGTTGAAAGACCTCCGTTAGGAATAATTATCTTCTTGTTATCCGGTGTTAAAAGGATGGTATTAAATATCTGAATCTCCTGTACACTACCTGAATAACCCTGAGCTTCGATATAATCACCCACTTTAAAAGGACGAAGAATTAATAAAATGACCCCACCGGCAAAATTTTGTAAGGTTCCTGATAATGCCATACCTACTGCCAAACCAGCAGCACCCAGTATAGCAACAAAGGATGTCATATTTACACCCAGATAGGTTATAACACTGATAACCAACATTACTTTAAGAGTAACACTAACTATGCTAACCAGAAAAGGTACAAGCGTGGCGTCAATACTACGTGCAGTAAGTACCTTTTTAAAACCTTTTACAATTAGTCCTATAACCCAAAGACCAATAATAAGAATCAATAATCCAATAATCAGCTTACTACCATAAGTAATAACCATTTCCTGGATTTTCTCCATTTCAATTGTATAACCAAATAGTTCCATACGATTAAGTTAAGTTAATAAATGATAATGTTTATAAACAACAAAATTCTACTATTGTTTTAACAAGTTCAAGTCATGCTCAAAAAATATAAGATATTCATATAGAATAATTACCTTCGCAACCCAAAATTTAGCTTATGAAATTAAACAATAGTTCCTTACTTGGTACTGTTTTAGATAAAACTGAGATTGAAGCACTGATATTTGATATGGATGGTACATTGGTGGATACCTTGCCGGTTCATTATGCTGCATGGCTAAAGGCATGCAGCGAACACAATGTTCATTTCTCAATGGAATATTTCATTAAGCTAACCGGGAGACCAGCATTGGAACTAAGTAAAGATATTATTCGTGACTTTAACGTTCCGATGGAACCAATGGAACTCTGGGAAAAGAAAGAAGCTCTGGTAAAAGGACAGTTCAATAGGATGGAAGTATTTCCTGCCATTGCAGAGGTGATCTCACATTTTCATAAAAAAGTACCGATGGCTGTTGGCACTGGCGCTACCAAAGCTATGGCAACAGACATTCTGGAACTAACCAAAATAGATCATTATTTCGATTACATAGTAACCTCTGATGATGTTCAGAATTACAAACCTCATCCTGAAACCTTTTTAAAGTCCGCTGATTTCTTCGGTGTTGATCCATCCAAATGTCTTGTTTTTGAAGATGGACAGCTAGGTATTGACGCAGCCAAAGAAGCCGGGATGATGGTTATTGATGTGAAACCATTTTATTCGTAATATTGAATTAAAAATAAGGATGGATCCAATTATTATCTTCGATTATATCGGAACCATGGTGTTTGCCATTAGTGGTACGCTAACGGCAGCTCAAAAACGGCTGGATTTATTTGGTGCTATGTTTATTGGTTTTGTTACCGCAATTGGTGGTGGAACCGTAAGAGACATTATGCTCGGAAATTTACCCGTTACCTGGATCAAAACTTATGAATATTTCCTCCTTATTTTATTGGGAATTGTACTAACCGTTGTCTTCAAAAAGATTGTAATAAAACTAAAGAATACCTTGTTTCTGTTCGATACCATTGGTATAGGCGTATTCACCGTATTAGGAATGGAAAAAACACTTGAATTAGGTATTTCACAACCCATAGCTGTAGTAATGGGATTGATTTCAGCGGTAGTGGGAGGTATTATCAGGGATACACTTTGCAACGAGGTTCCTTTGATTTTTCATCGTGAGATATATGCTACAGCCTGCATTGCCGGTGCCATTGTTTATTTGGCTTTACGAAATATTGGATTTCCTCCTTTAGCATACACATGGATTACAGTTGGAACAATCATCACCATACGTTTGATTGCGGTACGTTACAAGCTGGCCATACCTCTGCTAACTATTAGTGATGATCAGTCTTCTTCAAATCCCAAATAATCTGCAATACCTCTATATTCAGAAGCTTTATCATCATCACCCATTTTATAACAGGCCTCACTCAAATAATAATACGCTTCAGCACTTTTCTTTTTAATGTTGATACATTGCAGAAGATCATTGTATGCAGCTTCGTATCTTTTCAACAATAAACGATTAACTCCCCTGTTGAACAAAACTTTATAGGATCTTTTTTTGAGACTCTGGGCTTTACAATAATCCTGCTCAGCTCCCTCCAGATCACCAATTTCACTACGTAGCTGTCCGCGTCGGATTAAAGCATCCAGATAGACAGGATTCAGCTTAATGGCTTTATCCAGATTACCCAAAGCTGCTCTTCTGTCTTTGTATTTAACTACACACTCATTGGCCATTAAATAATACTCGTGAGCAAAATCCTCAACATTCTCCTGTCGTGTCTTAATTTCCTGTTCAAGATCATTTATTTTTGACTTTAACTCACTTATTTTAGAAAGCTTGATACCAATCAATCTTTGAACTGACTCAACAGACAATGCCTCCTGTTTCTCGTTACCCAATGCGAAACTTTGAACAGCCTCCGTAAATTTATCCTGATCGAACTTACACATCGCATTAACAAATAAGTCACGCGCCTCAGCCTTATTCATCTCTTTCTCAATAAGCACCTTATCATTGGCGGTCCTGGAGAATTGAACCACTTCAGGCTTTACAATTACATCACGCTCACTTACATTGGTTTTAAGGATGATTCCATTCAACGATCGGCAACGACTGAGAGCCACATACAGCTGACCTCCGGCAAAAGCGCCTCCCGAAAAATCGAGCATTACTTTGTCGAATGTCAAACCCTGACTTTTATGTACCGTTATTGCCCAGGCTAATTTTAATGGGTACTGCGTAAATGATCCAAGCTCTTCTTCGATGATCCGATTGTTTTCTTCATCGTATTTATATCGGATATTGCGCCAGACCTCTTTCTCAACAAAGCAAATTTCGTCATTCTCCAGCCTCACTTGAATTCCATCTTCATTCATCTCCTCAATACGACCCAGACTACCATTATACCAACGTTTCTCCATATCGTTTTTCACAAACATCACCTGGGCATTTTCTTTCATAACCAGGTTCTTTAAGGTTGGCAAAGCAGATTCGGGAAACTCACCGGAAATTTTTCCGACAAATTCTTTTTCCTTGCCTTCCAGCTCCTCCAATTTCGAATCATTGATATAATCAACTGTATCACGACGGGTTGCCAGAGTGATAAAAAACTCGTCAATTGGGGTTGAAAACCCAGGCAGACATCTTGCATTGATAGCTTCAATATCCTTACGGCCGGCTTGTTTTAAACGTACCCTATCCAAAAGATTTACAAAACTATCGTCTTTCTGGCGATATACTTTTTTGAGTTCAATTTGTATTAATGGTATCTTCTGAAAAACACGGGCTGAAAAGAAATATGGTGTTTGATAGAAACGTCGAAGAATCTGCCATTCATCTCGCTTAACAACAGGCTCCAACTGAAAAACATCCCCCACCATAAGTAATTGCTTGCCTCCAAAAGGCAGGTTCATATTTTTAGTATAAACGCGTAGTACACGATCAATAAAATCTAAGATATCACCTCTTACCATCGATACTTCATCAATAATAAGCAGGTCTAACTCTTCGATTAATTGTTTATGTGCTTTCCGATATTTAAGAAAATCAAAGATTCGACCTTTGGCAGTTGATAAATCCGGATCATCGGGCAGTATTGGCCGAAAAGGCACCTTAAAAAAGGAATGTATGGTTACTCCACCAGCATTGATGGCGGCTATACCCGTAGGAGCTACCACCACAAACTTTTTATGAGTATGTTGACAGATGTATCTTAAAAAAGTTGATTTACCCGTGCCAGCTTTACCCGTCAGATAAACAGATGAGCTGGTATATTGAATCAGCTTAAATGCATCCTGAAACTCATCATTATCGGTATCTATTACCTCCGGAAGGGGATTCATCTACTACTCTTTTACTTCGGTTGAATCAGTAGCTACCTTCTCCGTACCATAGCGCTTGATTACATTATACGCTTTGTAAATACCCAACTCACCAGACTTACTCAAATCAGCGGTTCCTTCCTCTTCTTTCTCCAGATAAATTAAAGTCAACCCTCGGTTAAAAAAGGCCTCTGAAAATTCAGGATTGAGTTCAATGGCTTTGGTAAAATCCTCCACACCCTGAAGAAAATCTCTTTTTAAACAGTGCAGAATGGCACGATTGTAATATGCAAACTCAAATTCAGGCGACAATTCGATAACACGATTCAGGTCTGCCAGAATTAAATCATAATCAATCACATATTCCAATCCTTTATCTTTATCAGATGCATTGGCATCAGAATTATTATCCTTAACCCTCAACGGTCCCTGCAATTTTAACTCCGACATCTGAGCCTTTTCTTCTTCCATGGCTCTGATCTCTTCAACCATTTTGTGTCTGATATAAGCCCTGTTGAATAAAGCTAACACATTATCAGGTTGTTCAGTCAACAGCCTATCATAGTGCGAAATAGAGTTAGTATAATTAGCAACAGAACCATACAAAACACCACGCACAAGTAAAAGTTCCTGATCTGCATCCTTCTCATCCAGTTCCTCAGCAATTTCATTAATTGAATTGAATATGCTCATACTACGAACTCCCTGGGCTTCGATTTCGCGGTTGGTAATTTTCAGCTCTTCTGTATACAGCTTTTTCTTGTTGAAATCAGCGACTTCTTTTTCATAGTACTTTGGTCGGCTAATGATAGTGTCTGCTGAGAAATAGGACAAACCAAAAACAGGTTCCAAATCAATAAATATGTTCCGGTTCTGTACCTTACCTCTTATGTTGGCAAATTCCTGCTCATCATTTTCTTCCTCATTAAAGTCATCAAGAACCGCCAGTTTATTAGCATTTCTAATGTCCTTATCCGACTTCTTACGTGTTGCTTTTGCAGTTTTACCGTCCGAGTCTTTATCATCATCCTGTTTAGAGCCACTTACCTCAGCTATATCTGATTTATCACGACGATCCATCTCTATTTTAGCAGCAGTCATATAATCAAGCCTGGCTCCTTCTAAATCATTAAGATGCTGTTTGGCAACAGATCGTACCTGATAGCCTGCACCAAAGTTTGGATATTTATCAATAACAATATTCAAATCATTTAAAGCCTGACGATACTGCCCCAGTTCAACTAACAATTGTGCTCTTTGGAAAAGAACGATATAGTCATCAGGATTAATCGCTAACACACGTGAAAAATCTTCAACCGCACGATTTAAATCTCCCACTTGAGCCCTAAGAATTCCTCTGTTATTATAGGCCATTGCATTTTGTGGTTCCAATTCAATAACCTTTTCAAAGTCACTCATTGTACCCCTTAGATCGTCTAACTGGTAGCGAATACTACCCCGAATCATATAATACTGTGCTTCATCATTTTTTAATCCAAGCACCTTATCATAATCCTGTAATGCCTCTTCGTATCTTCCCATCTGGTAGTACAGGTAACCTCTGGTTGCAAAACCATCAGCCATATAAGGATTACGCTCAACCACCGTTGTAAAATCTTCCAGTGCTCCAATGCTGTCTTTTGCATGAATCTTAGCCATACCCCTCGTAAGATAGGCACTCAACATAGAAGGATTCTTTTCTAAAACCGTATTATAATCTTCGATGGCCGATTCAAAATCATCCAATGCTGATTTACTTTGCCCTCGGTTAATGAGGAGGTTGATATTATTAGGTTCTACTTTAAGACCTTCGCTATAGTCTTCAATGGCACCTTCGTATTCTTTTCTTTTGCTCTTGATGATTCCTCTCACGTTGTAGGCATCAACCAGGAATGGATTTTTACCTAAAGCCGTATTCAAATCAATTTCAGCACCATTATAATCTTCCAGATAGTATTTAGCCAGTCCTCTGAAAAAATACGGTTCTGATAAATAAGGCTTTACTCTAATAACTTTATTAAAATACTGTATAGCAAGAACATAATCCTCAAAATACAAGGCATTCTTACCAACAGCCAGCATTCTGTCTGTATTAATCTGAGCTTTGGCCTTTGGTGCTCCAAAACTCAATATCACTAATAGGAAAAGTATATATCGTTGAATCATTAATGGTCCAATCTATTCATTTATAGTATTGACAAATATAGTTATTTATCAAATCACACCTTCTTAATTAAAATTAAAGTTGAGAAGCTTCGCTTCATTAGAGCAGCAACTCTTTGCCTATCTGGTAAACTCAACTTTAAATTCTGACTGATTATTTTTGCCATCAGCAACTTTTACATGCAATTCATGTTTACCTGAGCTAATGGCAATATCCTTAAAATTACCAGTTAATAAATTTTGTTTGGCATCATATTCAAACAAAGCCCATTCTCCGTCAATCATACATTCATATGTATTCACACCACTAAAATCATCTGAGATTAAAACATTGATGGATGAACTTCCACTATAATTTTTTGCCGATGGTACTTTTGTCAGACGAATCTTTGGTGGTACGGTGTCAATGGCCAGACCAACTCTTCCAAAATTACGTGTTGAAGCTTTGATATAACCATCTTCAAATTTACCACCCCGGTAATATATCTTATTTGTAGCAGTTACACCTGCCATGCATAGTTTTTCTTTTAAGGACAATAATGAGTCGCTTATCTGTATACCAAACGACATAAATTTATGCACAGGAACATGAAAGTCGCCAATTGTATATACTGAAGATAACAATCCTTCAACCACTGTATCCTGCTTATTAATTAAGAGTTCGGCATCCTCGTACAATGCATAGGAAGGGATTGTCACATTAAGATCCAGACTATCAATATTAACCGACTGATTATATTTAACCACCCTATGATCTTTAACCTTTTCAACAAATGATGAAGGTTCGTCACCAATAATAGTAAAAGCTAACTCTGAAGTATTACCCATAACATCAGTAATAACATACTTCATATTATAAGTCTGTCCGGGTTTTACATCCACAGAGTAACTTCCGGCGTGTTTATTAATACTTAGTTTATTATTGGGCAACAGGTAACTTCGTTGAATCACTTTACCTGTCCTTAACTTTTCAGCATAGTCAATTTGCGCATTCAGATACCTTGTTTCAGCAAAACTAAATTCGTTGATCAATGAATGAAAGACCAATGTATCATTTGCAAATAACTGAATAGATGAGACTCCACATTTACGCCAGCTATTACTTAGATAATCCAAAACTTGCACTCCAACGCCAATTTTACCATAAGCTTTTACCTGTTTCCAACCTTTCGGATGAAATTTACCGTCATAATGGACTGTAGGTGAATAATAATCGTCAGCCTTGCCTTTAATACTGGATTCTTTTTCCAAAGCATAAAGCTTAACACCCTGAATTTGCGGTTTAACGTCATCTTCAACATCACTTCTAAACAACATCGGATCCATTGGACGTTGTGATGCTTTATTCCTGATCTCATAATGTAAATGAGGTCCTCCTGAACTTCCCGAATTACCACTATAACCAATAACCTCTCCACGTTCTACGGGCACTTCACCATTCTTAAAAAACAGTTCTACCTCAAATGATTTTTCTGCATACTGCTTCGCTCTTACAATCGAATCTATTCTATCACTATATCGCTCCATATGAGCATATACCGTAGTATGTCCGGATGGATGATCGATATATAAAGCCTTTCCATAACCACCTGATGAAACTTTAATTCGCGAAACACTGCCCTTATCACTTGCATAAACCTTATAACCTGTTTTTCCATTGGTGGTTAAATCCAATCCAGAATGAAAATGATTAGATCGCAATTCGCCAAAACTACCGCTAACGACTGCTTTAATTTTTAATGGTAAAACAAAATCAGGGTTAGAATTATTCTGAGCAATTACACCAATAACATAGGAACAACAAACTATAACCAACAAAAGTATCTTTCGCATATCTCTCTTTTTCACTTCAGGCAAAAATAAAAATTGACCTTTTAAATAACAACTGATAAAGGAAGTTGTTATTGCCTAACTGACGCAACCTCATGAATAAAATTTCATCATAAAGTTAAACTGTAATAAACTAAAACAATGGCATATTTTTTCATATAGCTCTCTTACAACACTTAGTACTTTTGTGTGTAAAATGAAGAACTATTTTGGAAAATCATTGTCTGACTTTTAAAACTTTTACAAAAATGAAAATATTTGGATTTGGTTTTTTAGTGATCTTATTGGGACTTTTAACTCATAGCTGTAACGATTCTGATGGATATTCTTTGAATGACATTTGGGTAACCATTGGAAATATTGAAGTTGAGGATGATAGTTACATCATTGTAACAGATGGAGGAACCAGATTATTTCCATCAGCCACTGCTATGCCTGATTATGGATTTGATGATGGAGACCGATTGTTTATTAATTTTACCATTTTGGGCGATGGATCTGAAGAATCGGGCATTGACCACTATATAAAGTTAAACAGCTACAGGAGAATATTAACTAAAGGCCTTATTGAACTAACAGAAGAAAATGCTGATTCGATAGGAAATGATCCGATTTGGTTTGGCGATACCGAAGAGGATGTATGGATTTCGAATAATTACCTTAACGTAGGTTTTATCTATGAAGGATCTCCATGGGTTACACATTATATCAATTTGGTTATTGATAGTAATAACCCAACTAATGAAGACGGTATTCCGGTATTTGAAATCAGACACAATGCCAACGACGACCCCTATTCGCAGCCTCCTTTAAATGCTTTTGTGTCATTTGATTTGACGGAATTGCAATACCCGGAGCAAACAGAAATTACTTTTATAGTAAAATCAACAGGTCGAAGCGAAAGTGAAAACTTCGAAAAACAATTCACTTACACTTATCTTGAAGAAGAAACAATCTCGATGCAAAATATGGTTATTAATGACACAAATGTATCGATTAAATAACCTGTATCAGTTGCAAATCATCTTACGAAGAGCCGACAGCTATTTTAGTCCGGCTCTTTGCTTTTAAACAAAGCACCTATTAATTAACCAATTGCAATACCTACCTGATTTTTTTGCATTTTTTAATGATAATAATTTTGTTGCAAACAATCAATTTATCTATATTTGCACCGCATTTACGGCAAGGGCCTGATTAAATGCAAAAGATTGGTTCCGTAGCTTATCCCGATAACTATCGGGAGGATAGAGCATTTGATTGTTCAAGTTATCGATCACATTAATGGAATTAAAGAAAAATTAAGACATATTGGTTCCGTAGCTTAATTGGATAGAGCACCTGGTTACGGCCCAGGAGGTTAGGGGTTCGAGTCCCTTCGGGATCACATTAAACCCAGTAAATCAATGATTTACTGGGTTTGTTATTTAAAATTCATCGTGTTTAATCTGTACTCATTTTGAATTCAAGAAGAACAAAAGCTCCATCTTCAGTATTTCCATATTCCAACTTTCCGTTTAAAAAATTCATAATCAATTTAGACAAATAAAGATCCAAACCAATATTTTGGTCGACATGCTTTTTACTTGGATTTAGTAAAGAAATATCATGATTTAACATTTCACTAGAGAACCCCTCTCCATGATCACTAATTTTAAGTCTTAAAACATTTTCATTCAATTTTAAGTCGATATTAATAATTGGCTCATCACCAGAGTATACAATGGCATTCTCAATAATTCTTTCGAGCACTTCATTTATTAAACTTAAATCTGTAGTAACTTCTTTTTTATCGATTGTTTTATTTACCTCCCAAATAATGTGTTTTAGAGGAAATTTGTTTCCCATCTTTTCACACATATTATTTAGAACATGAACAATATCAATCGATTCAAATTTTGTTCTTAACCTACCCGTTTTAATGGATGAAATCAGCAAAGCATCAAATGAGAATTTCTGCAACCTTTCCACCGATGTTTCCAAAATCGTTACTGATTGAATAAGATCTTTATCATGAACCAAAGTTTTCAGAATTTCCATTGAACCTACAATTCCATTCAATGGCGTCCGAATCTCATGACCAATAATGCTCAAAAACTTATTTTTTGCATCATCCAGCTGTAAAAGTTCTTTATTGGCATTTTCGAGTTGCTTTTGAGTTTTGATGAGTTCCATGGTTCTCTGTTCAACTCTTTCTTCCAACATGAGATTCATATTTATCAGTTGATCTCTTCTTTTTTTTAGTTCTATATGAGTTGCAATCCTTGCCAATAACTCATTAACTTCAAAAGGCTTATATACATAATCCTGTGCTTTTAAGACAAAACCTTTGGCTGTGCTTTCATTATCAGTTTTAGCTGTTAAAAAAATAATTGGAAGGTTGTCAAATTTAGTATTATCTCTGATTCGCGAACAAACTTCAAATCCATCCATACCAGGCATCATAACATCTAATAAAAGCAGATCAAAATCATCATGGTCAATCCAATTCAGGGCATCTAGTCCATTAAATGCAAACTCGGTGCTATATCCTTCTGCTTCTAATAAGTTCCCTAAAATCTGAATATTTAGTAAATTATCATCAACAATTAGAATTCTCCCATTCGTTTCTTGCCTTGATGTCATATGCTGATTATATGTAACTGTTCAATATATTAAGGATCTTCAATATTTTTTCTATATTATAAGATATAGTAGCCATTTCAAGTTCTTTCCCTAATTCAACAAGAACACTTAAATCATTTAACCTTCCAAAAGATTGAAGATCAATTGCCAGTTGTTTAATTTCTTTATTGGCTCTTCTGGTATTTATTGAAGTTAAAACCAATTTAAATTCTTCAATAAATAATTTACGCAAGTCGGAGTTTTTAAAAACATTACTGATGTTATTCTCATATTTTTCAATAACATGATGTGAAGAAATCTTCTTATGTTCTAAAAACTGACATAATAGTTCAATAACCTGATCAAACATTAATGGTTTTGTTAGATAACCATTAAAAATTTTTAATATCTCATCCTTCTGATGAAACACAGAGGCAGTTAATAATGCAATCGGTATTTTATAATCTTTAAGCTTCCTTCTAATTATTTTAACAGCCTCAATACCATCCAACTTAGGCATGCGCAAATCCATAAAAACAAAATCCGGCATTTCGTTGACAATTCTTTTGACTGCAATTTCTCCATTTTCAATCTGTTCAACTTTCAAATTATACTGATGCAAGAATCCAGTTATTAAGTCTCTATTTTCTTTATCATCATCTACAACAAATACTTTTTGTCCTATAAAATCAACTGATTCTGTATCAACAATTCTCTGAACTGGTTTAAGAATTTCGTTTTTATAAAATTTAACATCCTTAAGTACAAATGAAAAGCTACTTCCCTCACCTACTTTACTTTTAATCTGAATCTTACTATCATGAAGCATTAAAATCTTATCAGAAATTGCCAATCCCAAACCTGTTCCCCCATAGAACTTATCATCCTGTCCCTCTTGTTGTTCAAACGGCTTCAAAATCCTTAATAATCCCTCATGTGTTATTCCAATTCCGGAGTCTTGAACACAAAATCTTATATCTGCCGAATCATTTGTCATCGAAAGTATGCCTACATTTACCTTAACAAATCCTTTTTGGGTAAATTTGATTGCATTACTTATTAAGTTCATCAAGACTTGCTTAAGACGCAACTCATCAATCATAATTTGGTGTGGCAACTTATTATCAATTCCAATTGAAAACTGTAAGCCTTTTTCAATTGCCTTAAGCCGAAACATATCCTCAATCTCCTGCATCAATACAATAAAATTTATTGGAGAAGGATGAAGTTGAACTCTCCCTGATTCTATCTTTGCCAGATCGAGTATATCATTAATAATACCCAATAATGTTCTGCCACTTGATTTAATTGATTGTATATAACCTTTCTGGAGGGGATTACTAATTTGACGATCCAATAAATCAGCAAAGCCTAACACAGCATTCATAGGAGTTCTGATTTCATGACTCATGTTAGCTAAAAATTCACTTTTTGCTTTGTTAGCTGACTCAGCATTTCTAATTGCCACTTCTAATTTCTGATTAGCTTCATGTAGTTTCTTGGTTCTCTCTTTCACCCGCTCTTCCAATTTTTCGTTTAATTTCCGGATTCGTTCAAGAGATCTTTTTTTGTCAGTAACATCCAGTTTAACCGCAACAAAATGGGTAACAATCCCTTTCTCATCCTGTAATGGTGATATAGACGTTGATTCCCAATAAAGAGTACCATCCTTTTTACGGTTTAAGAATTCACCTTTCCAAACCTTACCGCTTTTTATAGTTTTCCATAATATTTCATAGTCGGCGAGCTTCATTTCTCCAGACTTTAATATTCTTGGATTTTTCCCAATAACTTCATTTTTAGAATATCCCGTAACTTCTGTAAATGCTCTGTTAACATATTCAATCTGTCCATTTAAATCAGTAATCATTACAATGGCTGGACTTTGTTCAACAGAGATTGATAATTGTCGATTCTTTTCAATCGCTTCCTTTCGAACCGTAATATCACGAATATGTAAAATGAAATATAATGGTACTTTATCTATACTTTTAACTAACGAAATGGTTAATGAAGTCCAAATTAGTTTTTTATTATTCTTTATTAGTTTAATTTCAATATCTTTATGCAAAGGCTCTTTGTATCTATTAAAAAAATAATCATTTTTAACAGTTAAAACATCCTTACTAAACATATAATCAAACAAAAATTTATTTTCGAGTTCACTCTCATCCTCTTCCAACATGGAACAAAGCATTGGATTAACCTTAAGCAACTTACCATCAAAACCAACAATGGCTTTACCAATATTTGCATAATCAAATATGTGACGAAACCTTTGTTCACTCTCAAGAAGTTTTCTATTTTGCACCTCAAGCTTATACTTATGAAATGAACTCATCATTAAATAAGGAAGCTGGTTTAGATAATGATCTCTTTTTACTATGTAATCATTAACCCCAAGATTTAATGCTTTTATGGCAACTTCCTCACACCCCTGACCTGTAGTTATAATGATTGGAATTTCTAACTTCCGCTCCTGTCTGATAATTTTACTTAAACCTATTGCTGATAATCCAGGTATATTATAATCTATAAGAATAATTTGATAATCAGATTTATTACTCGGACTATTCGGCAATATATCAAGCATTTCAGATGCACTTTTTACGAATTTAAATCTAAAATTTAACGCATAACGCTTAAAATGCTCCTTTGTTAATTCAACCGCTTCCTGCTGATAATCCAGATATAATACATTTATGATTTCATTAAAATAGATGTCTCGTTCAACTTTTTTTTTAATATGAAAAGAAATAACCCCAATTAACTTATCTAAATACTCTCCTTCTTTAATTATATAGTCTCTGGCTCCAAGTTTCAGTGCACTCATTGCAACCTCGTCATCTTCAGTTCCAGTCAACATTATTAATACTGTTTGTTTCTTATTTACAACAAATTCTTGTAATAGCTCAGTACCGTACCCATCCGGTAGCATGTAATCAATAAGGGCTACTTCATAATTATTAACCAATAATTTTAATGCATCAGAAACCGAAACTGCAACATCAATCTTACAATCATTAATTTCTGCTTTCAATTTCCTTATTGTTAGATCTGCATCTAACTTTGAGTCTTCTAATAATAGAATTTTCATGAATTATCGATTCAATTGTAACAATTACCGTATACCTGGTTTATTTAAAACACTCCAATAGAGTTCTATCTGCACAGCAACATCAATAAATTTTTCAAAATCTACCGGTTTTAACACATACGAATTAACACCCAGTTTATATGCCTGCTTCACATCATCATCTTCTGAAGAGGTGGTAAGAACAACTACCGGAACACCATTTAGTGTTTCACTTGACTTTATATACTTTAAAACTTCCAATCCTGAATATTTTGGTAATTTTAAATCCAGTAAAATCACAACTGGTAAAGGAGCTCCATCTTTTAATTTCTCCATCCAACGGATAGCTTCTTCTCCATCTCTCAATACAATTATTGGATTTGATAAATTACGCATTTTAAAAGCCCTGAGTGTCAAATCAACATCAACAGGATTGTCTTCTATTAAGATGATAGAATTCACATTATTATCGTCAGGCATACGAATATTATTTTGGTATTTTCATATAAAACGTTGTTCCTTCACCAAGCACACTCTTAAATGTCACCTCTCCACCTATCCTTTGCATTGCTTTTTTAACCAGAGCTAGCCCCACACCATTACCTTCATAATCCTCAGCTCGATGCAGTCTTTGAAATATCTCGAAGATTTTATTTTTAAACTTCATATCAATTCCAATCCCATTATCTTTTATTGATAAAATATCTGACATTTCATTTTCATTGAGCTCTATTCTTATCATCGGGTTGCTTCTGTCTTTTGTAAACTTTATTGCATTCCCTATTAAATTTCTAATCGCTATGGTAAGTGAGTGAGCATCTGTGTTAATATAAGATTTTAACACATTTATTTCAACTATAATTTTCTTATTTGCAATGACATCCTTATAAAGGCTGATCTCATTGTTTATCAATTCAACAATGTTGATATGTGAAATATTTATTGGAATCCTTTCTAATCTGGAATAGTTAAGCAAATCGTCAATTAACTCATTCATCTGCTCGGCACCCTGACAAATGTTCTTAATAAATATTTGGGCCTCTTCATTTAATGATGAACTATAAACCGTCTGAAGCAGTTTACCATATCCATTAATACCCCGCAAGGGAGCCTTTAAATCATGTGAGACTGAATAAGTAAACGATTTAAGCTCATTATTCAAATCCTCCAATTGCTTAGTTCTTTCTTTTATTCTAGCCTCTAAATCAATATTTAATTGTTTAATCTTTTTTTCTGATTCTTCTAGCTTCTTTTCGGCCTCTTTTCTATCCGTAATATCTTGCAATGTAACAGCAAATTGTCCTTTTTTTGGTGAGAATGCATTAACCTGAATCCAACAATTAAGATCACTCGAATACTCTTCAAAACTAACATCTTTACCTATCAGTAAAGACTCACCAAATTTCATCATCCATTCTGATTGTTCCTTACCAAAAAATAAATCAGTATATTTTCTGTTAATTAATTCGCTTGCCTTAAAGCCAGTGATCATCTCAAAGGCCAAATTAACTTCTAAATACCTATAATCGTATGCCCTACCTTTTTCATTTGTAATAATTTCACACAAGGCAAAACCTTCATTTATATTCTCAAATAATTTCCGATACTTTTCCTCACTTACCTGCAGCTGCTTTTTCGTTTCTTCTTCATGTAACTTTGACAAGCCTAGTTCAGCAATTACAATGGTCATCTCAGACAGAAACTCCAATTTAATCTTCACATCTTCTTCTGATAAAACCGGTACTTTTGATAAAGCATTTAGATAGGATTCTTCATTAAATCCATATTTTTTTGATTGCTTATTAAAAAAAGTAATATCCGGAGATTCAAAAAAGAACTGTCCTGTAAATAAATTCCCAACATGCTGTCCATCAACTAATATAGGCACTGCTACATCAATTAACCCATTCAAACACTTATATACATTATATTCTCCTCCCTCTCTAATCTGATTGGCCAATAAAGTATCACTAATTTTACAATTTTTTGCAGTATCAGAATTGATTCGATGAAAATTTACACATATGCTTTGCCAACCTGATTTTGATAATATATTTCCCTCCAAATCCAATAAGGCAGAAACAAGTCCAGTAGCCTTTGTGTAGGTTTCCAATAGCTTCTCAACTTTTTCAACATCTATTATTTTTTTTAGATCATATTGCATCACAATAAATCAATAGGTAAGACATATTTCTAATACAACTTAAATAACATTTACTTTACTCAATAAAAAAGTACCTATAAATTAAATTTGAGATTCATAATATGTTATTTTAAATCTAGTTAATTCTTTTTCAACATAAAACTTAATTAAATATATTTTGTAAATTTTCCAAACTAAAATCATCTTTATTTAAACAGAATAAGAACATCCTATGTTAAAAAAATATATATGTAATCCTTTTAATATTATTACAATGGATGACATGTTTTTATTTAAACTTTACTGTAAACAACGAAACTTTTGTATCATCTTAACGTATTTAAACACTTATAATACTAAATAAAACACATCATTATTGATTTTAATATTAATTAATTAAGAGATAATAAATTTATTTTAGATTAAAGATTATTTAAATGTAATTTCTATTAAAGACTTATATATTAAGTCATTGTGATTAAGTACTTTTTTTTGTTTTTAATATAAACAAAAAACATAATACCTTGAACATAGATTATTTCTTAATCACATATTTAACAAAAAGTGAAGGTAAGACTAATGAGAATAAATAGATAAAACTGCATAAACAATTAATTGCCCATATTCAATTACACTAACCAATTAATTAATCAATTTCTCAGTATCGTAACATTATGGAAGTTTTCTTTAAAAGTGAGACTATAGTAAATATAATTGAGCTGTATACTGTTTTTAATAGATACAATACCAAGGATTTTACTTCCATTGACATATCCTATCTCGAAGCTTATTTAACCCCCATACTATCAAAACAAAGCCGACTTGAATTTCTTGACTATTACAAATTTCAAACAACCCAATCTAATTCGAAAAAGGATATTGATAAAAATCAACTATTCACCAAATGCAATGATTTATTAATCAAGCTTAAATCAGAATTAGATACAAACCAGAAATTTGAACTTTACATTGCATGCTTAGAATATAGCTTATTTATTATTAATGAAAACAATACAAGTGAAATTGAGACTTTATTAGATCTGATCTTTACAACATTCAATCTGAATCACGATATAGTACATGATATTAAATGCTTTTGTAAAAAAGATACTGATCTTATAAAAAATAAAGAGAATATAATTGTTGCTGGAGATTTTAAACGTATTAAACCAAAAACCTACAACATTTTTCAATCTAATTATTTAAATGGCAACATTTGGTTTTTTTTCATAGAGCCTTTGAAAGCATTTTTATTTCAATACACCGGAACAGATACATTAATATTAAACAACCAATCAATTTTTAAGAATCGTATTTACTATCTATCATTAGGAGGAATTATTGAGGGAGATAACATAGATCCAATATTTTACAGCGAACTTTTAATTAATAAGAAATCAGTCAAATTTGAATCTGTCGATCTTGAAGTAAGAGAGATTTCTAAAACCTTTAAAAACACAAATCAAGGTATTAAACCATTAAGTTTTGAGGTTACAGCCGGTAATTTAATGGCCATTATCGGTACAAGTGGTAGCGGTAAAACAACACTTTTAAATTTACTTAATGGCAACTTAAAAACAGATCAAGGCTCTATTTTAATAAACGGCTACAATCTGAACTCTGACTATGAAGTAATACGTAAACATTTAGGGTATGTACCTCAAGATGACTTGTTAATCGAAGAACTAACTGTTTTTCAAAATCTTTTAATTAATGCCAATTTATGTCGTGATAATCTATCTCATAAAGAAAGGATTGAATTAGTAACACAAACATTATATGATCTCGACTTATATGAGGTAAAAGATTTAAGGGTAGGTAATCCATTAAATAAAATTATTAGCGGAGGGCAGCGAAAAAGATTAAATATTGCTTTTGAAATCATACGTCAACCCACTATACTTTTTCTCGATGAACCAACCTCTGGCCTATCGTCCTCGGATGCTTATTCGGTTATTAATCTTTTAAAAAATATAGCTCTTACAGGAAAAATTGTAATCATAAACATTCATCAGCCAACATCTGATATCTTTTACTTGTTTGATAAGTTACTTGTTCTTGACCAATTAGGATATGCAACTTATTTTGGTAATCCAATTTGGGCAGTCAAACACTTTAAAAAATTATTGGAGTTTGAAGACTCTGCATTAGAAGATAACATTAAACTTGGAAACTTTAGTCCTGAAAGAATTTTTCATTTAATGTATTCCAAATCTAAAGATAAAGATGGTAATGCAACAAACAAACGAATATATGATGGAAAAGAATGGAATAAACACTATCTAAAATCACATATAGCAACAGACAAAGTCAAATCAAAACAACAATTACCTTCATCACTTACTAAAAAGCCAAATTCCACAAAGCAATTTGCAATCTTTACTCTGCGAAATTTCATGACCAGAGGTGCTGATTTGCCTTATATACTGTTACTATTATTAAGCTCTCCGGTTTTAGCATTTATGATGTCATATTTTTTAAAGTCAACTGATTTTGATACCCATCAATACAGCTTCATAAACAATGATAATATACCGGTATATTTGTTTATAAGTGTAATAATTTCAATTTTCCAAGGTTTGATTATTAGTTCTGCTGAAATATTCAGAGACCTAAAAATCTTAAAAAGAGAGTCCTTTCTTAACCTAAATCCATTGGCTTACCTTAACTCCAAACTTGTTTATGTACTCATTATTAATGCATATCACATAGGCACTTATGTACTAATTGGAAATGCAATATTGGAGATCAAAGCGCTGTTTTGGTATTACTTTATCGTTTTATGGGTGACTGCATCAAGCTCTAGCCTTATTGGTTTATTTATTTCGACCAGGTTCAAATCAATGCTATCGATATACATCACCATTCCTTTTATTTTAATTCCTAAAATACTATTGGCAGGAGCAATATTGGATTATGATAAAATTCATCACACACTATCATCGCCCAAATATGTACCAGTATATGCCGATTTTACCATTTCACGATGGGCTTATGAAAGCATTGTAGACATCCAATTCTCCTTAAATAAATATGATAACGAGATCTATAATGAGTTAATTAACAAAAGTACCTTTCAATATTACATTTATTTCACCATTCCATTTTTAAAGGAAGAAATTAATTCAGCTAATTACAAAGATGGAACAAGTGTCAATGAAATGGTTAAGTCTATATTTGAAGAATTGCTATTACAGTTTCCTGCTTTAAATAAAAGCATAAAAATTGATGAAATTGATTTTTCAGATCAGGAAAAACTAAATGTTTTGATCAAGAAAATTGAGAAATGGTTAAAATTAAATTTGCGCGAAACAAACAAGAGTATTGATATTTATCGTGCTAATTTAAAAGTTGAAAAAAAAGATTATTACAATAAGAAGCTTGCCGAATTTGCGCTTGGTCATGATAATATGTTGAATTATATTGAAAGAAATAATGAATTAGTTCGAAAATATCAACCATGCTACCACATACCAGATAACAGTTTTGGACGATCGCATTACTTTGCCCCATATAAAAAAGTTGGAGCATATTATATTAAAACATGGAAATTTAACACACTAGCACTTTTACTTTATGGATTATTATTTTATCTTCTTACACTGAAGCAATTAATTAAAAAAAGATTTTAAGGTATAATATTTAAAATATTTAACTATGATAAGATTATCATTCTTCATTTGTATCATGTATCTATTTACAGTAAACACTAATGCGCAAGACTGTAAACATTTATTTGATTCAACCCCTCCGTTGGGTGAAAAGTATATTACTAAATCAGATAGATTATTTGAGATCACCAAAGGTAATGCAATTAAAGTAATTCGTTTTTTATACGGTAACAGCAATTACAACATTATAATAACCAAAGATAATCCTAATCTAAAAATCGGATTAAAACTTATCGACACTAAAAATCTTGAGGTCTTATGGGACAATATCAATAAAGATTTATCTGAAGAAATCAATATTTCATTGGATAATTCTTGCAGAGTTGCGATTGAAATAACTTCACTTGCTGAAAATGAACAACAAACAGACTGTATTGCTTTAACTATTCGCTCGTTTAAAAATCACACGCCTATAGAAACAGATAATCAATCGACACCCAATAGTCCTCCTGATCCTGATTGGCAATAATTATCAAAGCTACTCATACATTATTCAATTTAATTAAACCTCATCGTGAGATAAATAAACCACATGATTTAAATTTTACTATAAAATGAAGAAAAAGGGGCGAATACTAATTATTGATGATAACACTAAAAATCTTCAGGTTTTAGCTAATATCTTAAGCAGCAATCATTACGATGTTGAAATCGGCATTAGTGGGTTTGATGTTTTCAATTGGTTGGAACATGAAATTTTTGATTTATTATTATTAGATATTATGATGCCTGAAATTGATGGTTTTGAAGTTTGCAGACGAATAAGAAAAAATAATCAATACGATTTAATGCCTATTATTTTTATTTCTGCAAAAACAGATTCTCAGAGTATGGTAGAAGGATTTGATTCTGGTGGGCAGGATTATATTTCCAAACCATTTGATCAGGCTGAATTACTTGCCAGGGTTAAAACACATATTGAATTAAGGAAAAGTAAAGAAAGTCTTAAAAGATTAAACACCGATCTTGAACAATTAGTAAATGAACGTACCTATGAACTAAATATAGCCAACAAGAAACTTCTTGATCTTAGTAAAACTAAAGACAGATTTCTTAAATTTATTGGCAATGAAATAAGTAAACCTTTGGTATCAATAACAAAGGTTATTGAAATCATAAAGCATTCTTCTGAGTCGAACCGGATGGCAGGTACAATTTCGCAATTAGACCAATCAGTTGAAAAACTAAGAAAAGTTACACTGATGGCCTCATATATTACGCAGATTAGTACTTCTGCCGAAATAAATGACAGAAAACCATTCTCATTGTTATCAGCTGTTGAGTATATATTAGTTAAAATGAATTCAATACTGGAACAGAAAAATCTTGAATTGGATATTGATATTGATGACAAAATAGTTGCGTATGGAAATAATTTACTTTTTAAAAGTTCATTACAATCTATTTTATCAACAGTATTTGAAGAAATAGAAGATAACCAGTTGATAAAAATATCAAGTATAAAAAATAAAGAAACTAACCAATTAGTAATTGAAGCATTTATTAACTCATGGAACGATAATGATTCATTATCGGAGGAAATCTCATTGCTTAATTCTTATAGTCAAACCATTATGCAGCTTGATGCCGGAGCTTTCCGGTTACTCAATGAAGACCAACGAACCGTTACGTTTGAATGGACCTTCTTAAATGAAAATAGAAAACTTTAAATTAATGATTATGAAATCAAGTCTAAACTTTATAGTGTTTTTTGCAATTGTGATATTGACACAACTTCTTGCAGGATGTTCTGGATGTAAACAAAATAAAAATACGTTAGGTGATAAAGTAAATTTTGAGGATATCAATATTATTGATACCCTTGATGCTGTGATAATGGCTTTACCTTCACCTGAAGAGATACTGGAATATATAAAAAGTAATAACGTTTCGTTCGATAATACATTACTCAGCAAAAATGAAATTACGCAAAAAGCATTGAATAATACACAAAAGAAAATAACCCTTGGCATGTATTTAGCAGACCTTGCATATCTGTCTTCGTTTTCAAAATCAGAATATCTGTCTGAATATATGCATTTAATAGATGAACTTCTTAAGGATTTAGAATTAACTCCAATTGTATCAAAAGAACTAAGATCCAAGCTAATTGATTCAGATTTAAATCCACAAGATATTTATCAAATTGTTAATCAGCTTCACGACTCTGTTATCAATTATTTATATGATGTTGATGATGGAAAAACACTGACTCTTATATCAATTGGAACATTTTGCGAAATAATATATGTTTCTGTAAATCTGCATAATGACTATGATTTATTTGCAGAATCAGCAACAAAAATAACAGAGCAAAAATTAATTTATGACGATCTCTTATCCATGACAAATTCATTTAAGGATAAAGAGCTTCAAGAATTTTATGAAAAATTAAGTGTCTTAAATAATCACTTTGCTTCAATGAATTTTGATTCTGAAATCATTAGCTCTGAAACATCCGAAGACAGTACTCTAATCATTAATAGTTTAACAACATCTGAATTATCTAAAGAGAAGTATACTGATTTTACAAAAGCAGTCAATCAACTCCGATCAGATTTATTGAATTGATTTTTAGAACATTTCATAATATTAATCTTCCTATCATTACAAAAGAATAAAATTGAATGATAGGGAGATTTTTGTAAAATATCATTAATAGATGCTTAACGCAAACCAACAACTTCAAATTCTGTCCTTCTATTTTTCTTTCTTCCTTCGGGATTATCCGCACCATCAGCCTTTTCATTTGGGGCAATAGGATCCGACTCTCCTTTTCCAACAGCTTCTAATCTTTCTGGGTTAATACCTTTTTCAACTAAATATTTAACAACATTCTCAGCCCTCTTTTCTGATAATCGCAAATTATAACGTTCACTCCCTACATTATCAGTATGAGAAATAATTCTTATTCTAATCTCTGCATATTTTTCAATCAATGTTAACAGAGTAGAATCCAAAGCCGCCTTAGCCTCGCTGGTTAATGCTATTTTATCAAACTCATAATTAATATTTTTAATTTCTATTGGTTGAGTGGGAATAGTTAAAACCGGCTTTAAATCAAGAGACAAAACATCCTTTACATTTTCATCTTTTGTATTGAAAGTAAATCCTCCGCCTACCACCAGGGTATCTTTCACTTCAATTCTATAATCGTTACCCTTATCAAGCCAAACTCCAAATTCACCATTTTCATTGGTAAAAGTTTCTTTTATTAAAAATGAGGCAGTGGTATCAGCCACCTGTGAAATAGAAATGACCTGATTAGACAAAACCCCATTGGTTGAATTTTCTTCTGCCATTATTGGGATACCTTCACTTGTTAGAAGTTTTTGCGTTTTAATTTTACCACTTACAAAAACCCTTGCAACTTCAGTCTCGGTAAAACCAAATATTCTATTTAAATAAACTTCTTTATTTGCTTGCAGGTAAGTTAATCTGTTAGAGCAAAAAACACCTTCACTTCCGGACTCATTGCGGTAATAATCCATATCATCATAAGGTGAATTGATAGGGTAACCGACATTCAATGGATCTTGCCAATTTACTAATTCTCCCTTGGCATAAAAAATGTCATAACCGCCAATAGTTGGGTGAAAATCCGAACTAAAAAACAAGCCATGCGATTCAAGTTCGTAAAATGGAGTTATTTCATTTCCACTTGTATTGATAAATGCACCCGCATTATAAACACCAGTATGTTTTTTTAATTTTTTATCGTATATGGCATACCATATATCGCTACCTCCTGCTCCTCCTTTTCGGTCAGAAACAAAATATACTACTTCAAGTGAAGGATCATAACAAGTACCAACTGTAGGTTGAGTGGCAGAATAGCCTTGTTTATTAATATTCTTATTTAATAATTCAGGTGAACTCCATATACCATTACGGTTTTCTGACATGTATAAATGACAAATGTATTTATTGTTTTTATCACGATTACATTTCGTGAAATAAAACCTTAATCCATCAACAGACAATGCTCCATCACCTGTATCAAAGTCATCAAAATTGAAATAAGGCTGAGGCAAATCTGTTTTTTTGTTCCAGACATCTGTTTCATTTTTTACGACATAGCAGAAGCCTCTTTTTGATTCATATGGACTATTCAATTTTTCTATTAAATCATCAGAAGTTACGCCACCGTAAATTAATTCAGTGTTACTTATCAGATAAGGTGCAAATTCAATCATTTGCTCATTAAAATCAATTCTCAGAGGATCAATTTTGGTGTATACAACTGTATCAGATAATCTCAATGCCAATTCACAACCAAAAATAGAATTATCAATCCTATCACGGGAAACATCCCCCATCTTTAGTCTTTTTGTCTTTGACCTTAGTTTTTTTAAGATATCTATTGCTTCGGTATAATTACCCTTTACTTTTTCCAATTCCGCTAAATAAAAAGCAATTTCTCCATTTTCAAATGGGTGTAAATCGAAATCAGAACGCAAAAAATCGTATGAGATATTCCATTGCTTACTTAAATACAACGCTTTACCATAATACAACTTAAACTTTGGTTCATCTTTCTTTCTCTTAAGTAATTCTGCCGCAATATCTATTGATGTCAAGTAATCCTTTAGTAATACAGATTCTTTATACATCCGTATCAATTGCCAATTCTTATAACTCTTATAATCTAATGAAATTTGAGCTTTTAATGTAATTGCTATGAAAGAAATAGCGAATATTAAAATAATCCTCTTTATCATTCTTAGAATCTTTCAGTAGGGTGAATAATTTCTCGCAAGGAGGAATTGGGTAGAATATATACCAATCCAAATTCAATACCTGTATTGGCAGAATAATTTGACTTTAACCCTGAAATATCAAAATCATAACTCGAAAAAAACTTCCATTTTGAAAAGTCAATTCCAAAACCGAAAATTATGCTCTCAAAATTATTCAATATTCCGTTTCTTAAAAAAAGCCCTCCTTGAATATTTCTTATGCTCTTATTTGCATTTATTCTATAACCAACATTTGAACCGATTAATGTTTGCCTTGATTTTCCTTGAGCAACAAGAACAAATGCGGGCGTTGTAAAAATAAATTCGGATATAGAATATTCAAACTTCGTATGAAATACGTTTCGTACATCTGTTTGATTTTCTTCCCCAAAAAATGTTTCACTTGGTTTGTTAAGGTTTTGAGCAGAATAACCCACATTTAAAACAGATTCACTAAAGGTTTTGGTAACCAAAAAACCCATACCAGCCGATACATTACTTGAAGTATTTATATCAAATTGCTCAGCTGTAGGCAAATTTCTGTCGAATGATCCTGTTTCTCTACTATATTGATCCGGGTAGGTTTCATTTAAGCTATTGAATGACTTTGATACATAACCAATTTGCAATCCTGCAGTTATAGCAACTGTTCTTGTAACAGAAACTCTTTTTGCAATATTTGCGAACAGGTAATGTGCCGGAAAATTATACTCACCTGCATCATCATGGCTATAATAAATACCAACATCTATTTGTTCATCAAAAGGGAAAAACGGTTTTTCAAAGCTTGTATAAAATGTTTGGTATGGCACACCTAAATTATAACCTTGAGCCCGATACATTGCAACAGCACGAAGATCTCCATCAAAACTACCAATGTTAGCCGGATTAAGTGTTAAATGTGTCAGATATAAATTTGAGAAATGAATATTCTGACTTTTTACCGCCGGAAAAAACCAAACATACAGTATTATAATACAAGCATATATCAACAAAACATCTACTCTTTTCTTCATCCAGTCTTATTAATTGAAGGTTAAAATAGAGGAACCAATTGAAAATAGCAATTTTTTTGTTATTTTCGATATCCGGCAAACAAAGTTTAACACATTATGAGATATATACTATTACTAGCTATTAGTACAATACTTATTAAAACATCAAATGCCCAGAATATTATTGATTTCTCATCTGATATCCAAAAAGGGTGTTCGCCCATCATTATTAGTTTCAATAACCTATCAACGTACCCTGAAGGCACAACTTATTTTTGGGATTTTGGAAATGGGAACACTTCAACAGAAATAAATCCTCAAACAACCTATTCTATCTTTGGCACTTATACAATATCATTAAGTGCAACCTACAACGATATTACAGAAACCATTGTTAAGAATAATTATTTACTTGTTTATGCGCAGCCCGAAGTAGACATTGAAGTAATTGGTAATAATAGAGGATGTGTTCCTTTAAAAGTTAATATGCAACCCAACAATATAAATGGAGCAAACATTAATCAATATACATGGAGTTTTGGGGATGGCAATATCAGCGCAGATGAAATAACAGAACATACCTATGCTATACAAGGAGATTTCTCCATTACTCTATTGGTCGAAGACGATAACGGATGTACCGGATCAGTTACCAAAGAAAACTTTATTCAATCATTTAAACCGGTTGCAAAATTTGGTGCCGATAAAACTTATAGCTGTAACGGTGAAATAGAAGTAAATTTCAACAATCTTTCTGAAAGCATTTTAAATTTCTCAAGCATTTGGTCGTTCGGCGATAATGAGCAATCTGATCTAAATTCTCCCTTTCATAAATACAACAATAAGGGTTTATATGATGTTGCCTTAAAAATAACCGATGAATTGGGATGCTCTGATTCAATTGATGTAAGCGAATTGATTCGAATTGAAAAGGTTAAAGCTTCATTTTCAACCAATAAAGATACAATATGTATAAATGAGCCACTTGCTTTTATAAACACAAGCTCCGATGCAAATCAGTATAAATGGACATTTAGTGACGGCACTCAACTAAACAATAAAGATGTAACCAAAGCTTTTAATAACTATGGTAATGTAACAGTAACTTTAACTGCCGAAAACAACAATTGTAAATCAGACACATCAACCATCATCAACATTGAATATGTAGAAGCAGATTTTATACCCATAGATACCTTTTTATGCGAGGCGAATCAAAATTTGCGATATTTTGACAGATCTGTAAATGCAGTTGAATGGAATTGGAAATTTGGCAATGGAGTAACTTCGAATAGCCCAAATCCCCAGATTTATATAGAAAGCTCAAAAATACTGGAAGAAAATTATTTTATAACCTACTCCGATACTCTTGAAGTTAAAAGCAAACACAATTGTAAAAGTAAGAAGATTGCAAATAACAACATTAAGATAAGAATTCCAGAAATTATTTTAGACAATTCTAACTTAACTGGTTGTGTACCTTTTGAAACAAACCTCCATGCAAATGTTCATTACGATACACCTAACGATCATATCAAATCAGTACAATGGTTAGTTAACAACATAGTTGTATCAGATAATGAGAATTATACACATTATCAATCTGATATTGGCAACCAAAAAATTATTTATCAGGTCGAAACAAATTTGGGATGTTTGCATACATCTGAATTAACAGTAAGTGCAGGTGAGCAATTAACACCATATTTTACCATACAACCAGAAGGTCCGGTTTGCGCGTCAGAAGTTGTAATGTTATCCGGAAAGGTTGAAGAGCCAGATAAAAAGTATAACGTTTCATGGGACTTGGGAGATGGTAGTGTAATTTTACCAGCTGACATTATTCCTCATCAATTCGAAGACACCGGTTATATGGATATAACATTTGAAGTTATAAACTTTGGATGCAAGAGTTCCATTACTAAAACAAATGCTATTTATATTAACGGACCCTATATTGATTTAAGTTTAGTGAATGATTGTAATCTGCCTTTGGATTATAAATTTTTGGGCGAAATAAAAGGTGCAGATCACTTCACATGGGACTTCGGTGATGGTAGTGGCGTGCTTGAAAACACAAATTCCCCTAGCCACAGTTATAGTGTTTCTGGAGATTATATTGTTGAAATCAATGCATCAAACAACACTAATGGATGTACTTTTCTTACAAGAAGATCAATTAAAGCACGTGACCTAAGAGCTGATTTTAATATAACTACTGATAAAAGATGTCCCAAAAATCCAATAGTATTTGACGGAAGAATTACAAAAGATAATTTTCCGTTTAAACAAAACAACATAACCACAAACTATCTCTATTTAATTGATAATAAGGAATTAATTACAGACACTACACTTACCTACAGTTTTAATAACAAAGGGGCACATACGGTTAGTCTGATTGTACACGACATCAATCAATGTATTGACACCTTAACCAAAACAGTTCAAATTTTTAAGCCTGAAGTTAACTTTGAAAGCAATTATAAATTAGGTTGCATGCCTGTAACCTTTAGTTTTAATGACCAATCTGTCTCAGATACGCTTTTAACCAGTTGGCAATGGAATTTTGGTGATGGTCAAACATCAGAAGAACCATCGCCTGATCATGAATATGATAGTTTTGGTAATTACAATGTAAGCCTTACAGTTCAAGATGCAGAAGGATGTATTTCTACATTGAAAAAAAATGAAGATATCCAGGCTATCTTTCCTGATGCATCTTTTATTGCTGATGACACAACGGGTTGTGTCAGTCAGGATATTACCTTATCCGAAAATACTACAAGTATCATCTCTTCCTACAAATGGTTTCTGAATGAAGAAATCTTATCTGAAATTGCTCAACCAACGCTCAACTTTAATGACTCTGGTTACTATACAATCAGACTTGATATTATTGATGAACATGGTTGCGAGGCAAGCAAAACAAAAGAAAACTATATTCATATTCAAGAGCCTCCTCAAACCTATTTTGAATCATCCAGTACTTATTCTGATTGCTATCCATTTTTAGTCAAATTTCAGGATAAATCGGTAACTGACTATCCGGGATCATGGTATTGGTTATTTAATCAGGAATCAAATAAATCAATTGTACAAAACCCATCGTTTATCTATTCTAAACCAGGAAAATATGATGTTACCCTGATTAGTTCTACAACTTATGGATGCTCTGACACTCTTGTAAGAAAGAATTATATTGAAGTAAAAGGTCCATATGCTAAACCGGTTGTTAATGATACAATTTGTATTAACAGCCCGGTAACATTGTCGGCAATAGACACTTCCGACATTTATAAAATTGCATGGGATCTTGGAGATGGCAATATCATTAATAATTTGAACGCCATTCATACTTATAAAACTGCAGGAGAACTCTATCCCTCTCTCATCATTCAATCTGATAGTATTGGAACATGCAATGTAATAATCAGAGATACAATTAGAGCTATTGATTTTAAAGCAGATTTCTTAACAGATTTACTGCCTGAATCAGGTTGTATACCTCTTGAGATAAATCTTAATAATCAATCAATTAATGCCGGTAATATTATCTGGCTTATTAATGATACTTTACAAACAGAAAATTCAACTTACTCTTTTACTATTGATGAATCAGGATTAAACACTATTCAACTTATTGCACAGAACACAAAATATGGCTGCATTGACACCAGTGATATAAAAACTATTGTAGCCTATCCTCCACCAACCATTACAACCAGTAACGACACACTTATTTGTGTTGGTGATCAGATAATTATTAATGCTTACGGTGGAATAAAATATCTATGGGAGCCTTCTTCATCGTTGGATGATGAAACAATAAATAATCCATTAGCTCAACCTGACAGTTCAACTCTTTACAAAGTACTGGTAACCGATATCCATCAGTGTTCAGCCATTGATTCACTTTTTATTACAGTACAACAGATTCCAACTCTATCGATACCAGATACAACAATTATAATAGGTGAAACTGTATTTATTCAAATTTCTCATGACGGTTTGTTATCGGCAGAGTGGGAACTAATGGACGGAATTAACTGTACGAATTGTTTTAACAATGAGTTTAAACCCCTTGAGACCACAGAATATAAAGTCTGGATAACAGATACAAGCAGTTGTTTTACTGTAGATTATTCATATTTAATTAATGTAGAGAAAAAATATTCCATCGATCTGCCTTCAGCATTTACACCTAATGGCGACGGGATTAACGATCTTTTATTTGTGCGTGGCTGGGGCTTAGAGAAATTAATTGAATTTAAAATTTTTAATCGCTTTGGAGAGTTAGTATACCAATCTGTTAATATTGATCAAGGATGGGATGGCACTTATAAAGGTAAGATATTACCCAACGAAACCTACCAGTACATTGTAAAAGCAGTCACATATAACAATGAGATAATTTCAAAATCAGGAAATATTAAGATCATACATTAAACCAGAACTTAATTATCTATATATGAATATATTAATTAAACCTCATGCTTTATTTCTTGTTTTAATCCTGTTTAGCTTACATATCGAAAGCAAACCAATAGAAATTAATTCATCATACATCAATAATGAACAGGATTCTACAAAAACAGAGATATATTCTTTCCCTAATCCGGACGAAATAATGACATATATAATAGATAATAAATTTGATTTTAACGAATCAATCTTAAGTAATCCTAAAGAATCAGACCAATATCTTACCGATGACAGGCAAAACATACTTGTTGGTATTTTCCTGGCTGATCTTGCATATTGTATCTGGTTAGATCAACCGGCTAAGAGTATCCTCTATTTCGATACCATAGATGATATTTCCAAGAGTCAATCACTATTTCCTTACATTTCATATAATGTAAAAGACAGATTAATTGGCAATAGTGGCAATATCGATTCTTTAAAATACATATCAAATGATATTTACAAACTCACAAAAGATTATTTGTTAGAAACAGAACGCTACCAGACCTATGCATTAGTAACCATGGGAAGCATTATTGAAAGTCTTTATTTAATTTTTAATTCCAGCAATCTTAATTCAGCCTCTGCAACAATACGGCAACGTATTGTTGAACAGCAAAATCTCATCTTCAATCTTGAGGATATGTTGAATTCTTATTTAACTGATAGTGAGATAACAGAAATAAAGAAGCAGGTTTCACCCATAATAAATGCATACAAAGAAATGGTATTAAAAAAGAGTCAAACAACAATATCTGATGAAAATAATATTCTTATCATTGGAACTGATCAAAAAGAAGACGTTGATGTGGAATTATTATACAACTTAAAAAGAAAGATTGATATCATTAGAAACAATTGGCTTAATCCATAGCAACATGAAAACATTTAAATACATACAGTTACTGATTATAATACTGATTAGTTGCAACACTACAGCCCAAAACTGTCGTGAATTTGAAAAGAAATGCCCATCTCCTCCCAAAGAATATAAGATAAGTTCACTTTCAAAGTCCTTTTCGTTACGTAAAAAACAAACAATCTATGTAAAATTAACACTATATGCTGATAGAATCTATTTTCTTTCGGTAGATGGTAAAAAGGCTCTAGGAAATATACACTTACGAATATTTGAAAACGACGAAGAAAGAAAAATTCTTTATGACAATGCGATTAATAATTTTCAGAAAACAAAATCAATAAGTGTTCAATCCACAATTAACTTGGTTATTGAAGTCTCTGCTCCTTCGTACTTTAATGATCGGGTTAGAGAATGCAGTGGTTTACTTGTTGCTTATAAAGAAATGTAAATATCTTTAAGCGTATATCGTTCTCTTTATTTGGCGAACAATTCAAACCCTCATTCCTGTATCTCAATTAAGATAATGAAAATTTAAATATGGCTCCTTTTTCTGGTTCACTTTCAACCCATATTTCACCACCAAGAGCCTCAATCAAAGCTTTTGAAATCGACAAGCCTACACCCGATCCTTCAAATGGACGGTTATGATATGTTTTGCCTTGCACAAATCGTTCAAAAATAACTTTATGCATATTCTTTGGTATTCCAACCCCTGTGTCTTTTACAGAAAACTCAATTTTAGAATCAAAATAACATATCTTAATTTCAATATAACCGGATGGTGTATACTTGATGGCATTATTAATTAAATTCATAAACACCTGAAATATTTTTTCTTTATCGGTTTCGAACATAAACCCGTCAGGTATTTTAACTCTTTTGAAAAGCTTTAATCCTTTATCTTTAATCCTAGGTTGAAATGTTAAAATGATTTCATCCAGCATTTCATTAAGATCTACCTCTTCAATACATATGTCGATATTTTGCCCTGATTCTATCTTAGAAAGAATAACAAGATCATTAATCATCGATAACATATGCTCACCTGAATGCTCAATCATTTCTATATAATGAATATAGTTTTCCTTTTCTTCTAAATTAAGTTTCAACAGTTGTGTAAACCCAAAAATGCCATTGAGAGGAGTTCTTATTTCATGAGATAAATTTTGAAGGAAGATTGTTTTTAGCCGATCATTTCTTTCAGCTGCTTCTTTTGCCAGATTGAGCGCCCTGGTTCGTTCTTCAACTTTTTGTTCAAGGGTTTCATTAAGATACTTTAATTTATCAATGTTTTTCTTCAGCAATATATGAGTTCTTACTCTCATTAGTAAATCGCCTCGGTTAAATGGTTTGGTTATAAAATCCTGAGCGCCTATTTTAAAACCATAGTGAACGTTATTGGTATCGTTATGCGCTGAAAGAAAAATAACCGGCAGACTATCCAAATCATATTTTGCTCTTATTTTTTCGCAGACTTGAAAACCATTCATATCAGGCAAAACAATATCTAACAATATAAGATCAAAACACTGTACTCCAATCCATTCCAAAGCTCCTGCCCCGGAGGTTGCAAATTCTACAAGATATTGGTTCTCTTTAAGAATATTACCCAATACCTGAATATTTCGTGGATTATCATCAACAATTAGAATACGACCATTCTTTATTGGCTTAGCTAATGTTATACTCATCTGATTTCGTCCTCCATGGTCTAAAGTTGGTCTATTATAGATTTGTAATTTTTTAGATGAAGAAGTATTTTTTCAATGTTAAAACATTCTGCAGCTATAACCAGCTCATTACCAAGAATTTTTAATTCTTCAAAATTATGAAGCTGTGCTAATTCAACTAAATCATTTCCAAAATCTCTAATTTTATCAATTGGCTGTCTTAAACTGAAAGCTTCATATCGTTTGGCAAAATCATTGTTTAAGGTTGTGACTAAAACTTCTTTATTCTTAATATCAAGAGTTGAGGAAAGTACCTTATTTTTAGATTCTTCTATTGCTATAATTTTATTTGGCAAGTGTTTCATAAGCACGAAATATAGATCCTGAATTTGAAGTGGCTTCATCAAAACACCTGCAAAACCATTATTCTTTATCTTTTTTTCTTGTTCTAACATCACCGATGCGGAGTAGGCATAAACAGGAATGTGTTTAAATTTATCGTTATTTTTTAATTGAATAATCAATTCATGTCCGCTAACTTCCGGCATCATTATATCAATGATAAATAAATCTGGAGTATAATCTTCTAATTTAGCAAACGCTGTAATTGCACTATCTGCTTCTACAATTTCAATTTTTGTATCATATAGTATATCCTTTATAAATTGTCGATTCTCCCTGATATCATCAACAACCATTATCCTGGCTCTATCAAATTCAATATTGGATGGATTAATGGGTAGTACTTCATCTTCATATTGATGATGCATTTTAAACTGTACATTTTTAATTGTAACACAAAACTTACTACCCTTACCTAATTCTGAAGCAACCTGGATATCACCATTCATCAGATTAATTAATTGCTTGCTGATGGCAAGTCCCAATCCGGTTCCTCCCTTTGTGTGAAACTCTCTGAGTTGAACAAACGATTTAAAAATATTATTCTTAAAATCATCAGGTATTCCAATTCCTGTATCGATTACTTCAATAATTACATCAACGATACCTTTATTTGATGTATTTTGATTCTTTCTGTTAATAACACTGGCTACTAATCTAACAGATCCTGTTTCGGTAAATTTAATTGCATTACCGATCAGATTAATGATCACTTGACGTAATCGGGAAGCATCAATATGGATAGAAATGCCTTTTTGAGCTTTAATCTTTATCTCGAATTTTAAGCCCTTTTCAGAAGCCGCTAAATAAAATATTTTATCAAATTCTTTAAAAAATGAAAATACTTCTATGAACTCAGGTTTTAAATCAATTTTACCTGCTTCTACTTTAGAAAGATCCAGAATATCGTTTATTAGGTTCAGAAGTGAATTACCACTGGTAATGATGGAATTCAAAAACTCTTTCTCTCTTTCATTTTTGATATAATTATTTAACAGATTTGAATAGCCTAAAATGGCATTCATTGGTGTTCTAATCTCATGGCTCATGTTGGCTAAAAATTCACTTTTAGCATTATTAGCCCTAAATGCTTCTTCCTGGGCATTTACTAATATTGATTCATAGTTTTTCTGTGCGGTTATATCACGAGCTGCTGCATATAATAAATTATTAAATGGCACAACATGCCAATCGAGGTAAAGATACTCTCCGTTTTTAGCTCTGAAACGATTTATAAATCCACCAAGTAATTGACCCTGTTGTAACTGAAACAAAGCATTTTTTGTAGTTAACTTATCATCGGGATGAATATAGTTTAACACATTCGTATGTAAAATCTCATTTTTTTCATACCCTAATATGTTCTCCCATGAATTATTCACTTTAATAAACTCACCTTCAATTGATCCAATACATAAAAAATCCAATGAAATACTAAAAAAGTTTTCCAATTCTTCAGATTTGTCTCTCAGTGCCTCTTCAATTTGCAAACGTTCATTTATTTCATCCTTTAGTTTAATATTTAATGATTTCAGAGTTAAAGTTCGTTCCTCCACTTTTTGCTCCAGTTTTTCATTTAATTCTAGAATTTTTTGTTCCGTCTTTTTTCGTTCGGTAATATCCTGTTTTATGGCAATAAAATTTGTGATAATATCATTCTCATTTTTTACAGGAGTTATTATCATATGCTCCCAGAATAATGTTCCATTCTTCTTTTTATTTATTAAATCACCTTCCCATGAGTGTCCGGAATTTATCGTTTTCCAAAGATTTTTATAAAACTCATCACTTTGTTTACCTGACTTCAAGACGTTTGGTTTAATTCCTATAATTTCCTTATCATCATAACCAGTAATAATAGAAAAAGCTTTATTAACATAGGTAATTTTTGAATCCAGATCAGTAATAACAACAGAAACCGGACTTTGCTGTACTGCATGATTTAATTTACGAATTTCATTTTCATTATTAATTTGATCTGTTATATCTCGTACGAACCTGATTACTTTGTTTTTAATAAAAGGAACAGTACGAACTTCAAGGTTCACTATTTTATTATTAATAACCGGAGAAAAAACATGAGTAACTAATTCCTGTTTACTAATTGCTTCCCTTATTTTTTTGATATTTACTTCTCCAAGTTCTTGACCAAAAACATCAATAAGATTTGTGCCAATAAATTCAGACATCGGCTTTATGAAATCATTTGACTTGGTTGTATATGCTTCTAAGAAATTACCTTCTTCATCATGTACGAAAAGTTTATCAGGTATTGAACTTATAATAGCAGATAACTTTTCATTTTGCTGTATTAATTTTGATTCAACATCTTTCTTCTCTGAAATATTAATGAAAACACCTGAAACTTCAACCATGTTTTTACCCTGATATCTGATAGCAATATCAGACTGAAGCCAAATTTGTGAATTATCTGGTAAGATATATCTGAATTGTATGGAGTAATCAAAATAATTGATGTTTTTCCAACTAAAGTTTTTAAAGAGTACTTTATCCTCTTCATGAACATGAATAAAGATCTCATCCAATGATTGTGGTATCTGAGAATTATCAATTCCTAATAATTTAATACAATTATCAGACAGATTAAATTTTCCGGTCACCAAATCTTTACTCCAACTACCCATTTTTGCAGTAACCTGGGCAAAGCTTAGTTTTTCTTCGCTAATTTTAATTTGTTGGTTAGCTCTTTCCTTTGCTGTGACATCGTTAAAGGCAACAATTCTTGCTTGCTGATTTCCGATATTAAAATTTTGTGAGTAGGAATCAATATAAACAATATCACCATTTTTTAATTGATACCTTCTATTTTCTACGTAATTATAAACCTTGTTTTGTGCTTTTGTTATATCATCTTCAACGTTACCAAACTCGTCCTCAGGAAATAAGGAGTTTAAAGGTATAGTTAAAAACTCTTCTTTTGAATAACCAAACTTTATACATGCAGTTTCATTTACATTAATCAATTTCATCTTAAATGGATCATACAAACACATTGGCAAAGGATTGTACTCGAATAAGAGGCGATGCATTTCCTCACTTTTTTTCAATCTATCTTCAGTTTCTTTTATACGGGTAACATCTGCTAAAGTAATTACTACATTCTTAACTTTATTATCTGCATTCAGAAGTTCAGGTTTTACGTCCACTAAAATCCAGGTAAATCCTTCGACATGTGGAACCTTAACACCAAACAATTTATTATTAAGCGACAAGCCCGTTTTAAAGGTTATATTAACAGGATTCTGAATTTCATCTCCCACTTGACCTTTATCAACTACCGGATACCATTTAATTTTTGAAAAAGTATTATCATTGATCCTGTCTTTCGACAGACTTAACATTTGCAGGGCAGCCTGATTAATATCAATCACTTCCTCTCGAGAATTCAGGTAAATAACTCCCTTTGACATCGTCTCAAACAAGCTCTGATACTGTTTTTCCTTAATATCCAAATCCTTTCGGACTTTTTTCAAATCAGATAAATCCATTAAATTTCCGTAAATACTACGGGTATAATCTTGGTTTCGATCTGCTTTAGCAACCAATTTTAGCCATTTACGATTGTTGGATCTATCAACTATTTCCAATTCTGTGGTATAAATACCACCAAATTCAAAAAGATTATGCAATTCTTCTTTTAAACAATTTTGATCTTCGCTCATAAATAAAGAGAGAAACAAATCATAACTGTTAAGAATATCTGTTTTAAAATCAAGTCCAAATATTTGATAAATCCCATTTGTTATTGAAAATTTTTCATTGTTTGGATTATAATACCATCCTCCGATTTGAGTAACGTTTTCTGTGATTTCAAGTAAACTATTTTTGTATTGAAGATTATGAAGTGTCTTTTTATGTTGATCTATTTCTTTTTTAAGAAGTCCATTCTTTTTAATTACCTGTTTGTTTAAAATATAAATAGCGAGAATTCCAATAATTAAAAGTATGGGTGTAATAAAATAAAATATAGCACTTTTAATATCATTATAGTTTATTAAAGGCTTATCTTTAGTTTCAAACCATTTAGAATGTATAATATCATATTCTCCATTTCTTACAATTTTTTCCAATCCTTCGTTCAATGCACTCAAAAGAAAATGATTCCCTTTTTGGACGGCAAAACCAAAATCATCAGTATAATTAGGCAAACTAAATTTAACAGGTTTTATATCGGTTAGTTCCAGTTCTTTTAATACACTTTGTCCTGTTATTTGCTGAGTAATTACGGCATCACATCGTCCACTATCTAAAATACGGAAAGCTTCTTGTTGAGAAATAGTTGTGATAATATAATCCGAAAGTTTTTCTCTTCTTACATACTCATGTGCATTATCATTAGACATAACAAGTAATTGTTTGCCCCGCAGATCACTATACTTGAGTATTGTATTATCAAATCTTCGTACAAATGCTGCGCCTCTTAATGTAATGTATGGAAATGAAAAATCATATTTTTTTTGCCTTTCAGAGGTAATTGCCATTATTGGGATAGCATCAATTCTGCCACTGGAAAGACTCTCCATATTATCAGACCAAAGTCCTAGTTCAACTTTTACCTGTAAATTTACAGCATTAGCAGCAGCCTTAAAGATATCGATAGCAAAACCGGCTGCCTCTCCGTTTTCATTTACATATGAGAAAGGTGGATAATTGGTTTCTGCAGAAATTAAAATGACATTGTCTGGAGCTGTTAAATGATATGATTCTAAACTATTTTGTGCTAAACCATCATTTAAAGAAACAACGATATAAAATATTAAACTTAAAAGGTAATATCTACTATTCATCACATTAATTACCAAACAATTAAACCCTTCAAAGCAAATGCTACCAATCAACAATGCTCAAGTTATACTTAATCGTTTTGTATACCATTTTTTATCCCTTTTGTTACATCTTTCTGTATGATTTAATTTTAAAATGAGAACAATATTACTTTGTCTAATAAAAGAATATACGGCTTAAACAGAAATTATTAAATACCATTTAAAAGCCTCTTATCTACAACAGAATATTCTATTAATACAAATGCAATGTTTGTGTTGCAGATAAACTAAAGTATTAATTCGCTTTAATCTGATTAAAATGATAAACATTAACCGCTATAAACAATAAAAAAACAGAGGCTGTCACGAAAATATCGGACAGCCTCTGTTAGAAAGCTAAATATAAAATAAAAATTATTTCAAAAACACACCTTCAGCATTAACATCTGCTTCTATCTCTGTAACCGTCTTCACCTCTTGGCCATTGGTTACATTAATACTAACCTTATCAGTTAATTCTCCCATTATACTGATCGCCACATCACCATTCTGATTAAAATCAAATCCTTCCATAGTTATTGACTTGCCATTATAAACAGACAATGCATTTCCCTGATCAGCAATTACTTTTACATTTTCAAACACCATTCCGTCAGCATCAACTATGGCAATACCTTTTCGGCCTCTTAAAACAGCATTTTTCAGGTGCACATTCTTCAGATTCATTTCGGGTAATCCCATAAAGAAAGCAGCATTTCCAAAACCATTGGCAGTGATATTCTCCATAAACACATTTTTGAACGAAGGCGTTTCTTCACTAACCGGAACTATTTCAGGCTGATCTTCTTTACTTACCTTTTTGTTTTCATCATCAGGTATTGGCGACATTCCTCCATAAAACAAATTAAAGCGAATGGGTTCAGCCGGAATATCAATCATATCAATATTTGAGATATACACATCTTCCACTACTCCACCTCTACCTCGGTTGCTTTTAAAGCGAAGACCAATATCAGTTCCCATAAATACACAGTCGGATACATGAATATTTTTTACACCTCCCGACATCTCACTTCCAACCACAAAACCTCCATGTCCATGATAAACGATGTTGTTTTTAATAATCACATTTTCTGTTGGCATGGCTCGATCACGACCATCCTGATCCTTACCTGATTTAATACAGATAGCATCATCACCCACATCAAAACTATTGTTATAGATCAACACATTTTTACAAGATTCCAAATCCAATCCATCGCCATTTTGAGAGTACCAGGGATTTCGTACGCTCAGATTTCTCAGGATCACATCTTCACACATTAACGGATGAAGGTTCCACGCTGGTGAATTCTGAAAGGTGGGACCATCCAGTAAAACCTTTTTACAACTGATAATACTAACCATTACCGGACGAAGAAAATCCTTAACAGCTTCGTACTCCTCCATGGTATCGTAGTTTTTAACATTAAAATTATCGCGCGCATCACCTGCCTTTGATTTTGCTGTAGGATACCAGATTCTTTCATCATCGCTTAATACACCTCCTGACTTAAGTAATTTCTTCCACTGAGCATCAGTCATCTTACTTTTCTTCACTGGACGCCATGCATCGCCATTTCCATCAAATGTACCATTCCCAGTAAATGCAATATTCACTAAATCTTTTGCATATATCGGAGAAATGCAGCGATAGGTATTCAGTCCTTCGAAACTGGTTTCTATAATCGGATATTTGTCAAAATCTGTACTAAAACGAATAACCGCTCCATCCTCAACATGAAGATTTATATTACTCTTCATGATAATAGGGCCTGTAATAAAAATTCCTCGCGGTACAATTACTTTACCACCTCCTTTGCCCGACACGTTCTCAATTGCTTCAGCAAACGCTTTTGTATTATCCGTTACACCGTCAGCAATGGCACCAAAATCCTTAATATTTACAGAATAGTCCGGAAAAGTTGGCTCTGCCACCTTTGGCATATCAAACTCAACATTCTGGTAAATATGGGGTTCAACATCAGCAGTTGTCTCCTCCTTATCGGTACAACAGCTACTAAAACCTGCCAATAGAAAGCCTACAGCTACTATTAACAGTGGTATCCTAATTTGTATCCTATGCGATCTCATATCTGATTTTTTATTGTTCTTTTTTTGTATTTTACTCTATACGCGCTTTATAATCCCACTCGTCATCTCCTTTTAAGATAGTATCAGGAGTATATTTTTGCATTTCCTTATCTGATAGTTGAAAAGACCATTCAACCCGATTCTCTCTTGATGCACCTGGCCCTTTCGAATTATATTCGGCATAATAAGCAGTCTTCTCTTTTTCTGAACTTCCCCAATTATGCCAACCTTCGGGCTTAATTTGTTTATCGAGATAACAATTAATAAACACCGTTTTTGCGTAAGGTCTCCATGGCCGGCCTAAATAGAAGGTACCTTCTTCTGCATCGCCTGTTATTTTACAATTCAGAAAAACAAAACCAAATTCCTGATCTTTTTCTGTCGAAGCAGCCGTAACATATCCCTCCTCTTTGCAAAAAATCTCGCATTGATCAAACACTGCAACTGACCAGCCAAAAATAAAATCCACCGTCCCTTCGATGTAACAGTTTCTATAATACTGACGACTTCCTTTCCCGTGAGGATATAGAGTATCCTGATAACCAAGAAATCTGCAATTATCAAAAACAACCCGATCTCCCTCCACTCTAACAGCCACTGCCTGCCCGACAGGTCCTGCAGAATTCTCAAAGGTTAGATTTCGCACTGTAAAGTCATTTCCAAAAACAAAGAAACCTGACGAACCCGTTGTGCCCATTTCTTCACCGAAACGATTCTTTTTTGACGCATAATCATCATAAGTTATGATTGTCTGTTCTTTATTTTCACCAATTAATGTGACATTAACTTTTGAAGCTGCCAGAATCAACTTTTCTTTATAAGTACCCTTCTTTATAAAAATGGTGGTTACTTTCTTCCTGAAATCCGGCACAGCATTAAAAGCTTCCTGAACTTTTACAAAATCACCACTCCCATCTGACGCAACCACAAAATCATAATTGTTTTCACTTCCTGAAGCAGAATAAAACAACGAAGCCAATAGAAGAAGCAAGAGACTCTTCCTAATATTTTCTTTATGCTGAAGTGTTAGTTGTTTTCTACTTAAAATGACTTTCATTTCTTCATCGGTATGAAATTCCAATATAAATATGCATAAAAATCACCTTTAGTTCCAAAATCGGCAAAAACACTCTTTCCTTTGAATATCTGCAACTTAAGTGATTTAAACTAAAATCACCCACCTCTTTTAGTTTATTTACCCCCTATATTTTTTCATCAGCATGCATACTTCATGAGTGTATAACTCAATTTTACAGTAACGAAAATTCATTGCCCAATAAAAAGACAATGTAATTTTTTCAACAGGTGGTTGCATTTATTTGAATGCAACTAAAATTTGTATTAACGCTATTCTTCTTTGGATTGGCTTTATTAATTATCTTTGCAATATGCGCAAAGTATTATTTTTCTTACTCCTATTCAGTGGTAGCCAATATATTACAAGCCAGGAGGGTGGCAAAACTGATTTATCAACCATTCAATCGTTGATTGAAAAAGGAGATTTGGCAGCTTCAACAAATGATACAACCACTGCTATTTCGAGTTTTACCAGCGTTTTGGACATTTACAACCAAAATTTAAACACAAGCATTGCTAAAAAATGCGGGTATGCTGCGATGCGCTTGTCCAAAATTTATTTTGATATTGGCAATTACACAAAATCGTTAGATGCTTCTATCAAAGGCATTAGAATTGTTGAAAATACAGATAATGATGCTGAACTTCTGTCTAATTTATATCATACAGCCGGTAATGTTTATTCGGTATTTGAAGACCACGAAAAAGCGCATATTTATTATAATGAAGGGTTAAAGTATGTACGAGAAACGAAGGATTATGAACTTGAGTCTTTCTTTTTAAATAATTTAACTGCCATGTGCTGTTATACTAAAAACATTGAACAAGCTAAAATATACAACAACCAGGCAAAAAAACTACCATTAAAAGACACCATTAAGCAACTCTATTATTACTCTTTAAATAATGGTTTTATAACGCTGGCAGAAGATAAATTACAACAGGCCATCGTTCATTATAAAAGATCTATCAATTATGCTTCAGAGCCAGGCATGAGCCCCAAATTTCTGGCTGCTTCGTATTCTGAGATTTACAAAATATACGAAGAGACAAATGAAATTGACTCGGCTCTTTTTTATTTGGAAAAATACAAGACTCTGTCAGAAAGAGAGAATTACACCTACATGATTATTGATAGTTACAAAACTTTATCAAGACTCTACAATAAGGCAAATGAACGTGATAAAGCTCTTTTGTACCAGGATAAATATGTACTACTTGCCGATTCTATGATGAATAATCGTGAGTTTAATCGTGTGAGAAACAAACAATCGGCATATGAAAAAGATAAAAGCAATAGTTATACAAATGAGTTAACAACAACTATATCAGAGCAAAAGCTCATTTTAACCATCATTATTTCCTTTTTAGTTATACTGATAACCTTATCAACGCTATTATTGATTCAAAAGAGAAAACTACAACTTGCCTATCATGATATTTTTGAGCGTAATAAGGAACTAATTACAATTGAAGAAAAATACTCACAGGCAAAAAAAAGGATATCAGAGCTTACCGTTGAGGAAAGCATTAACGATGAAGAACATAAATCCAGTGGATTAAAAGAGGAACAACGATCTGATTTGCTAAAAAAGATTAACCAGATTATGGAATCGGAGAGTTACTATTGCAACCCTGATTTTAGTCTTGCTGAGTTGGCCAGTCTGGTTCAGTCAAACACCAAATATGTATCTCAGATTATCAATGAAACTTACGGCATAAATTTTCGCACCTTTATAAATGAATACAGAGTTAAGCTATCACGGAAAAGGTTAACAGATACTGAAAATTACGGTCATTTCACCATAAAAGCCATTGCCGAAAGTGTTGGTTTTAAATCTCAATCCAACTTTATACTTTCTTTTAGAAAAATTACAGGAATCACTCCTTCAATCTATCAAAATATGGCTCAAAAAGAAAATAAATCTTAAATTCTTCTAACATACCCCCCTATTTTGTATTATTGTTTCACTGATTCAAGAATCAGTAACTATTGTTTTTTTATAAAATACCGTATACAGCTACTTTCGCCAACGATTCGGTTTTTAAGTTAGACCGACCTTTATACCATTAATTACACAATTTAAATCGTTCATTTATGCGAAAGAGTCTACTTATGATGGTGGCGTTTTACATTTGTATTTTGCCATTTAATTTTTTCGGACAAAAATCAGATGAGTCGTCACCGACACTTATCAAATCTGTTCGAAAAGGGAATCAATTGATGCCGGTTTCGCCTACAAAGGCTAAAGGCAAACCTCTTAATTCAGAAATCTACCTTCAAACCTATAAACCTGTACCTGCTTCTCCTTTTTCTAAATCACAGATTGGATTTAGAATAGAAGAACAGGAAGTTTCATTAAAACTTGCAGAAGAATTGGGAGACCAAACACTTTATGCAAATATGGTTTACTCCGACACATGGACTGATTATGCAATTTATGAAATACCTTATGGTATATATTCATTCACTGCTTCTGAAACTACCGACTTTACTATTCATTATGAAGATATAGGTCTGGCATGTAACGCGGGGGTACATGCAAATGGTAAGTTTTATGGTATTCACCCAATTACGTTATTCGGCGCAATGACAGGAGTTGGCTACTTTGTAGTTAACACCGATACCTGGGAAGATGAGAAAAATTATATTGTTGATGAGGCTGGTTATGATGCCATGGCCAGCAATATGACTTTTGATCCTACTACCAATACCATTTTTGCATTAAGATACAATGCAGACTTAACCGGATTTAACTGGGCAACTGTTGATACTGCATCATTCACCTTTAACAACCTTGCCACATGGACTGGTACATTTTCAACGATAGCACTTACAACAAGTTCTGACGGAACCATTTATGGAATTGGCAGTAACGGTAATTTATACACTTTTGACAAAGCAGACGGAAAGCCAACATTAATTGGTGCTACAGGTGTTTATCCTGCCAATTACTCTCAATCTGCCGTATACAACGGACGAACCAACGAATTACTTTGGTGTGCATTGACCTATACAGGCTCGCATATGTATACAGTTAATCTAACAACCGGAGAAGCTACTAAGCTATTCAGTTTTCCAAACAACGAACAATTGGTAGGATTATATACCAATACTCCATCAGCAAAAGATGAAGCTCCTGCTGCGGTGGCAGACTTAACTTACACTCCGGATTCAGATGGTGCCTTAACAGGTAATATCTCTTTTACAGTTCCTGAACTTTCCTTTTCGGGAAGTTCTTTAACAGGTAACCTAAGTGTAATAACCAAAATTGATGGTATTGTATCAAACGAACAAGACTTAGCTGTTGGAACTACAGTTACTCTTCCTGTTAGTTTGACTAATGAAAACCACACTTTCTCAGTTATTACCACAAATAATACAGGAACAAGTCCGCTGACTACATTAACCAAATACATTGGAAATGACAACCCAAAAGCGGTTACTAATCTTACTTTTAGTATTAATGAAGGCATAAGTCAGTTAACCTGGGATGCTCCAACAGAAGGTATATACGAAGGTTATATTAATACTTCGGAAATGTACTATACTGTTACCCGATTACCTGATATTGTTGTTGTAGCTGATCATTTAACTGCAACATCCTTTTCAGAAACAATGCCTACAATTATGGCTCGCTATTCATATGAGGTGGTTGCCTATAATGGATCAGAAAAACCAGGTGTAAAAGCCTCAACACAGGAGTTGGTGTTTGGTGATGGTTTTGAACCTCCATATAACCAGCCTTTTGAAGATTACAATGCGCTTGAATACTTTAATATCGTTAATAACAACGGAGATAATTCTACCTGGCAATTATTATATCAGGTGGTTGCTTACTGGCCAAATACCTATGAAAATAAGGATGCAGACGATTGGTTGATTTCACCGGCAATGGCTTTAAAAGCAGGTATTAAATACAAGCTTAATTTTTCAACAAAATCACTATGGTCTCCCGGAATTGAAAGTATGAAGGTGTCTCTGGGAACATCGCAAACTGACATCAGTACTTTCACTCAGGAACTTTGGAACAATACTTCAATAGATTTTTATGAGTATACCGATCAATCTGTTGAGTTTTCGGTTGAAACAGATGGTAAATATTTTATTGGATTCTATGCCTACTCTCCGGATGCCAGTAGTAGTGGTTTATATTTAGATTATCTGAATATTGAAAAAATAGGCGCTTTTGAAGCTCCGGCCAAGGTTAGTGACCTGACACTAACACCTGATGCAGCGGATGACCTGAAAGCTACCCTTTCATTTACTGCTCCAACATTAAATCTGAATGGGGAATCTTTGTCTGAAATTACTCAAATTGAAATCTTCAGAAATGATGACTTAACCAATAGTGTATATACATTTTCAAATCCAGTCCCTGGTACAAACCTTACATGGACAGATGAAAACGTTCCTTATGTAGGTTATAACTCTTACACTATTATTCCATCTAATTCAGGTGGTGAAGGAGAACATGCATTTGTCAGAGACTTTATTGGTGTTTACACGGCTCCATACAGCGAGTCCTTTGATGATGAATCTTCAATGGAGTTCTATTCATTAGTTAGTTTGGCTACTGAAACAAGCAATTGGTCATATAATAACTATTATCAATGTATCGAAGGTGCAAACTGGTCTAACATTGCTGATGAATGGTTATTCCTTCCTGAATTGAAGCTTGAAGGAAATATGGTTTATGAAATTTCATTCAGCTACACAACATACGGTATTGGAGATTTTGATTTAACCTTGGGAAGATCTGCAACTACTGAAGCCCAAACTGTTATCAACAGCATTCCTTCTGAGCCTGAATATGCTGCTAAAAAAGTAGCCTTGTTATTCTCAACGGATGATGAAGGTAATTATGTACCTGCATTGCATATGACTGCTGGTGACGCTTACTGGTACTTCTTTATACAAATTGATAATATAATGGTTATCAAAAAAGCACCAACCCAGTCACCCGGCCCAATTCAGAATACTGTTCTGCAAGCAGATGCTAACGGACTAAAACAGGTGAATATTACTTTTAATGCACCAAGCGAAGCATACAACGGAGGAACATTAGGATCAATAACAAAGATAAATATCTACAAAACAAACGATATTATTGCCTCTCAAAGTTTTGAATCACCTGCTGTAGGAGAAGAATTAAGCTGGACAGACAGCAATGTAGCTTATGGATATGTTAAATATGCATTCATCGCTGAAAATGAATATGGTAAAGGTGCAACTGTAATTGATTCTGTTTTTGTCGGTCCTGACACTCCAACCTCTTTAAGTGGCTTAACATTGACAGCTGATGCCTCAAATGCAAATGCCACTCTAAGCTGGTCGGCACCTGTCGGTGAGAATAACGGGTACATCGATTACAACTCTCTTACCTATAACATTTATTCTTATGACCTTGACAGAGGTGAATTTGTACTGAATGTTGAAGGTATTACAGAAACCACTTATAATATGCAGGAAAATATCAGCGGCGAAATGCAGGTATTGTATTACGCTGTAAGTCCTGTTTTAAATGATTATGAAGCACAACCAATTGTTGGTCATGTGGTATTAGGAACCCCTTATAAATTACCGTTTAGTGAGTCATTCGCTGAAATGACAACGTCTACAACTCCATGGGTTATTGCAGGCAGTGAAAATAGCGTTTGGACAGTCACTAGCGACATTTACACAGCAGGCGGCTTAACGGTTTCTTCGCAGGATAATGATGAAGGTATGTTATTCTTCTACAACCCTTATGGTTATGGAAGCGGTTATATCGAAATACCAAAAGTAGAATTGTACAAAAAGAATGTTGCAAGCAATCGTTTACGTTTCTGGTTATATCAAAGCCCTTCACTTGCGACTCAAAGTTCGGTGATGTATCTTCAGATTTCAGCTGATGACAACAATTTTGAATCGTTTACCGAAGAAATTCCTTTGAATGATGGTGAAGGATGGACTCCATATACGTTCAACCTGGATGACTATAAATCTTCTCAATACATTAAAATAAGGATTTATGCATATGTTAACAGTTATACTGAGGCTATGTTATTGGATAACATCAGCATTTACAGTGTCTTCCCTGAAGATCTTTCTGTGAGCAGTATTTCAGGTCCGGAATCAATGGTAGCTACTGAGACAACAGAATATGCTATTGGAATACAGAACATTGGTTCAAACGATGTATTAGGAAGTAATTACACCATTTCTATTTACAACGGCGAACAACTTCTTGGAACGCAAAATGGAGTGGATTTAACTGCTGAAGAAACAGCAACTATTAACTTCATGGTAACACCAGATATAACAGAAGTTGGTAATACCTGGAATCTGAATGCAACGATCGATTACAGTGCTGATCAGGTTACCTCTAACAATTCAAGCAATGAACTCAATGTTCTGATTGAAGCAAAAAATCTTCCAACGGTTGGTGATTTAAGCGCCATGGAGTCTGAGCAAGGTGTACTATTAAACTGGACTCAACCCAACCTTGATTACATAATTCCTGAAGTGGAAGGTTTTGAAAATCATGTTTCATTATCCATTGATAATTTCGAAAACTGGAAAACAGTCGACCTTGACGGACAATATACCGGAGTAGTTACTGGTCTGGATTACGAAAATGCTGGTGAACCAATGGCATACCAGATCTGGAATTATATTGATGCAAATGCAGCGGAATACAGTATGTATGTGTCACCTCATTCAGGAGATCAATGTATCATAAGCTGGTCTTCAGCTGGTGTATTGGCATCTGATGAATCACCGGTTGATCCTGAGAATAACGACTGGCTTATTTCAAAAGAAATCAAACCAGGTTCACAACTTAGCTTCTGGACAAAACAGCCAAGTATCAATTATGGAAATGAAACATTCGAAATCTGGGCATCTTCAACAACAGATGCAGTGGAAGATTTTATTTTAGTTGATAGTAAAGAATTAACTACAACCGATTGGATACTGTATTCAGTTCAATTGCCAGTTGATGCTAAATACTTTGCAATCCGTCATACTTCGGCCAGTTTTGCATTAATGATTGATGACATTTCATTAACTCCGGCCGGAGCTGAAGTATTACAGTACAATCTTTTAGGCTACAACATCTACCGCAACAACCAAAAAGTGAATGATGTTTTAGTATCTGAAACAACATATACTGATACTCCTGATGCATCATCTTCATACTCATATGCTGTAAATGTTAGTTACGAAAAAGGTGAATCAGCCTTATCAAACATTGTAGTTGTTGATTTTGTATCAACCGGAATTAATCCGGATGCAATGCAAAAAGGATTGATCATCGGTGGTAAAGGTCAGGTAACCATTAAAGATCTGCAAGGTAAGAATGTAAAAATCCATGCAGTTGACGGCAGTCTGATTGATGACTTTGCTACTATATCGAACAACGAAATCAGATACCTTTCAAAAGGTGTTTATGTTGTTACGATTGAAAACAAAGAGTTATCAACTAAAATAATTGTTTACTAAAACATCAACACCGATACTTGCCTGAAAACAAGTATCGGTGTTATAACCTTACCCAATTAATCGATAATAATTTACACTAGATGAATAGAATAAGAAAAATGCTGATTCTGGCAGTTTTGGTTCAATTTTCTCTTTTGAATCATTTACATGCACAAATCAGTTTTGGGGGAACTCCACTTAGTTTCAAACAAGCAAAGGCATTACCTGAGATAACGAATGTGGATGTAAATATTAATGTTGATCAGTTAAAGGCCGCTAACCTGTTAAGTCGTCAGGAGTCAAATAATCCACCATGCATTGCAAAAGCTATCCCAGTGTCATACGACATGGAAAATTCAGGTACCTGGACTGCTTTGGAGAATGGCGGTGAGATGTGGCAGCTTAGACTAAAAGTAAAAGATGCATTGGCTATTATTTTATCCTATGACGATTTTTTTATTCCTGAAGCAGGAGAACTCTTTATTTATAGTGCCGATAAAACACACGTTTTAGGAGCATACACATCAGAAACTCACCCGAAAGCAGGATCTTTCTCAACCGAAATGGTTGCCGGTGATGATATCATTCTCGAATATACTTCACCTTATAGCCATAAGGCTATGATAGCAAATGAAGAATTCGATAACATACCGGTTATTTCTATTGATAATATCGGATACGTTTTTGATAATGTTATCATTAAACGCTTTCCTAATTCATCAAATGTAGACACAGAAATTGGTGAATCATCAGCATGTATGATTAATATTAATTGTACAGAAGGTGATAACTGGCAAACAGAGAAAAAGGGTATTTGCCAAATGGCCATGTACATTTCTGGTGGTGCTGGTGGCGCAGGATGGTATGTTTGTTCTGGTGACCTAATTAATAATACGGCACAGGACTTAACACCATATGTTATATCAGCTTTTCACTGTTACGAAGGTGCATCAGCAAACGACTTAACAAAATGGCAATTTACCTTTGGTTATGAATCACCAGACTGTGAAGATGCTACACCTTTGGAGACTCACACCATTACCGGTTGCTATTTGCGAGTAGCAACTCCTATCGAAGCAGGTTCTGATGGTTTATTGGTAGAATTATCAGAGGATATTCCGGCAGAATGGGATGTTTATTACAACGGTTGGGACCGACGAGACATAGTAACTGAAGGAGGTGGTGTAGGAATCCATCACCCTGCTGGTGACATCAAAAAGATATCAACTTTTGAAACCTATATTTCAGGATCATGGCCGGGAGAAGTTTATGGTGCAACCGATGCACACTGGAACCTACAATTTATTGAAACAGCCAATGGTCACTCTGTAACTGAAGGAGGTTCATCAGGCTCTTCATTATTCAATAGTAATCACCTGATCATAGGAACCTTAACTGGAGGAAACTCTTCCTGCTCATATCTGGCAGGTAGCAACTACTATGGTAAATTATGGTATCACTGGGATCAATTTGGAAGCGATGAAACTACCCAAATGAAAACATGGCTTGACCCATTGGATCTGGGAGTGGAAACATTGGCTGGTACAGCTTACAACCCAACCAGTCCTCGTATCAGCAGTCCGTATAAAACAATTGAACTAGAAGGATCTGATGTGATTGGAGTTGCAGGAAGTGCAACTAAAATTTTAATTGAAGGCCATAATCTTGATGATGTAATTTCAGTGTCGTCAGAAGAACAGTTTGAGGTCTCTGCGGATAATGAAAATTGGGCTAATACTGCCACCCTTCCGTTGGATGGTGGAGCCTTATATGTTCGCTTTCTTCCAACAGCAATCGGACATCAATCTGGTTTGATAACTTTATCTAACAATCTGGCCTCTAACATATACATTAATGCAAAAGCATCCAGCTGTCCTGAATTTATTTTTAACAACAGCGAATTACCTGTTGCAACATTTAATCAGTCATATTCTGTTTTTGCAACTGTCAACAACACAACAACCAATCTTGCAAACTACGAAATTGTTGATGGGCAATTACCATTAGGTGTTGAGATAGTGAATGAAACAGGAGAAATTGCCGGAACACCTCTGGAAGCTGGTTACTTTGACATTACCTTATTGGTAACTGATGAAAATGGCTGTTTTGCTACCATCGATTACCAATTATATGTACAGTGTGTTACTATCAATGAATTTCCTTTTATCGAAAGCTTTGAGTACGGTTTCCCTTCATGCTGGTCGGAAGTAAAAGAATCTGGCAAGTATTACTGGAGTAACCAAACAGGCGGAAATATTGGTAACGAGCACCCCGACAAAGCCTATGATGGAGACATTAATATGATATTCAGAAGTGAAGATTACAATTCAAATATCTCATATCTGGTAACACCTGTATTCGATATTACATCGTTATCAAACCCGGTTCTGTCATTTGCTCACTCACAAGAAAATTGGTTAGGCGATCAGGATGAATTAAAAGTATATTACAAAATTTCAGCTTCAGATGAATGGACCGAAATGGCATCCTTTACGGAGGATATTAAAGATTGGACCGTTGAAAGTTTTGTATTACCAGAAAAGAGTTCTGAATTAACAATTGGCTTCAAAGCCATTGGAGGATATGCTTATGGTGTAGTTTTGGATGATGTTAGAGTTGGTAATCCGGTCATTACTCCTGCCTCAAATAATTTAACCCTTAGCGAATTTACTGTAACTGGTAATCAGCCTGTCGCTGAAATTGAGATTGCTGCTTCTTCATTGGCTGAAAACATATCAGTTACTTGTTCAGAACCTTTTGCTGTTTCATCAGACAAGCAGAACTGGGCATTAACATGCGAAATTGAGAAAGATGGTGGTATACTTTATATTACTTACACTTCTGCTCCAGGTAATGCAAACGAAAATGTTATCAACCTGGAAAGTACAGCCACTGAAACTGATATCACCATTACTGATACCACAACAGGCTTGGACGAACTTTCTAATATTATAACAGGCGTTTCAGTTGTAAATCCATTCTCGGATGAGTTGGAATTAAGCTGGACAGCAGATTTAAAATCCATTGAAATTATTGATTTATCTGGTCGAAAGCTGTATGAAACAGCTTCTCTGGCAGGATTACAATCCATTTCGATACCTTCATCTTCCTGGTCACCCGGCTTATACTGTGTGAACCTCAGATTAGAGAAGGAAAGTAAAATTATAAAAGTAATTAAGAAATAATTCATTCAGAGGCCATCACAAAAGATGGCCTCTTTTTTTATCTTAATTGAAAGATTTCAAACCTTTTACCTTATCTTTTGTTTTTCTAAAAACATCTTGATACAAATTGGATATGAAAAACATTTTAACACCCCTGATCCTACTACTTTCTTTGAATATGATTTCTGCTCAGGATGAAATAAAAACTCAAAATGGTTCATTTACTATATATTTTGTTGGCCACGGAACACTTTATATCGAGTATAATGAAACCATCATACACATTGACCCATGGTCAAAATTGAGCGATTACTCACAATTACCGGATGCTGATTTTATTTTGATAACTCATCAGCACCGTGATCATTTGGATGCCGGTGCCATTAGAGAAATTATTAAAGAGAACACCCAAATATTTGCACCCTCGGTTTGTAAAGAAGGATTGGAAGAATTTACTCAAGTGGCATTTCTTAAAAACAACGATAAACTTCAAACTACATTTGGCGAATTAATGGCTGTTCCAGCCTACAACATAGTTCACATTAGAGATAACAATATGCCATATCACCCAAAAGGAGAAGGTAATGGATATGTTTTAAACATTGATGGCAAAAAAGTCTATGTAGCAGGTGACACTGAAAATATTCCGGAAATGAATGAGCTAAAAAACATAGATATAGCGTTCCTTCCAATGAATTTACCTTACACCATGACGCCCGAAATGGTTTCAAAAGCTGTTGAAATGATCAAGCCTGTTATATTATATCCATATCATTACGGCGAAACAGATACTGATATTCTTGTAAATTTATTAAAAGATAGCTCTACAGAAGTTAGAATAAGAAACATGAAGTAAGTCTGTTCTTATTTAAATATCATTCTAGAAACATTCCAGAATAAACTATTTAAATTTCTATATTTCATAACATTACTATACTTTTATTTAAATATTAAATCAAAATAATTTACTTTAATTTGGAAGAAATTATTATTTAACGTATGTTTGACGTAATACATTAGATTCATGGGTGAAAAAATTATCAACTTGTCAGTAGACTGTGCCATTTTCGGTTACGAAGATGGTAAACTAAAATCATTACTGATTAAACGAGATAAAGAGCCCGCACTCAATCAATGGTCCCTGCCCGGATCATATGTTTATCTGGAAGAAACTATCGACGAAGCTGCCAAACGGATTTTATTTGAATTAACAGGTATTAAAGAGGTATATCTTACTCAGGTAAAAGTTTTTGGGGAACTGGATCGTTATCCTGATCGTCGCATCGTTTCTATCTTATATTGTGCCTTAATCAAACCCGAACTGTTTGAATTGATGGCAGGTTCGCATGCCAAAGAAGTAAACTGGTTTGAAACAGATCAGATAGGCGAACTACCATTCGACCATAATAAAATGATTAACAAATCATTAAGCTGGCTAAAAGAAGAAATATGGCGTAAGCCCATTTTACACAACTTATTGCCAGAAAAATTTCCATTAAACCAACTGCAGGAATTATATCAAACAATATTGCAGGAAGAAATTGACAATCGTAACTTTAGAAAGAAGGTTATCAATATGGGTTTGGTCGAGAAATTACAAGAAAAAACCAAAGGTGGCCAGCAACGTCCGGCTTTTTTTTACAGACTGAGAAACACAGTTTAAAAAATTTTACCTTGTTTATATAACGTACACATAACGCATAATAATAAAATCATGTTTGATCTATCAGGAAAAGTAGCAGTAGTAACAGGTGGAGGTGGTGTTTTGGGAGGAAGCATTGCCCGCAGTTTAATCGAGGCCGGTGTTAAAGTTGCCATATTAGATATACGGGAAGAAAACGTTAACAATCGGGTTGAAGAATTGAAACAGATCGGCGGCGATGTTAAAGGATTTGTTTCGAATGTTCTTGACATGGATATTCTTAAAAACACTCGTAAGGAAATATTGGATCAATGGGGACGTATTGATATTCTGATTAATACAGCAGGAGGCAATCTTCCGGGTGGTACTTTGGAGGAAAACCAGACTGTTTTTGATATGAAGATTGAAGATTTTCAGCGTGTAACCGATTTAAATTTAAATGGTACAGTTTACCCCAGCCTGGTATTTGGAAAAGCTATGGCCGATCAGGGAGAAGGAAGTATCATAACCATATCATCAATGGCTACCTATTCTGCCATCACAAGAGTTCCGGGATATTCGGTAGCCAAAACAGGTATCAATATTTTTACTCAATGGATGGCCATGGAAATGGCACTGAAATTTAATGAGAAGATAAGGGTTAATGCAATTGCACCAGGTTTCTTTATTGGTGATCAGAATCGCAGAGTTTTGATTAATCCGGATGGGACCTATACCGAACGCAGTCAAAAAGTGATTGCACGTACACCTATGAGACGATTTGGCGATATCAAAGAATTAAACGGAGCTGTTCAGTTTTTGTGTTCCGATGCTGCATCATTTATTACAGGAGTAATCCTACCTGTTGATGGAGGATTCAGTTCTTTCAGTGGTGTATAATAAAATTCACCAATCTTAATTGAAGGATAAAGCAGTAAAAATTTAATACATTTTCTGTTTAGAATTACGATTGCCTCCCGCTATACCACGATAGCTATCGTGGCGGGATAACTTAAAAACTAACAAACTAATATTATGGCACTGGAAAAAACCTGGAGATGGTTTGGCGAGAAAGATCCTATCACCCTTGACATGCTTGTTCAAATGGGTGTTGAAGGAGTTATTACAGCCTTACATCATATTCCAAACGGAGAGATATGGTCGATTGATGAGATCATGAGAGTAAAAAACCTGATTGAAAGTCATGGTTTGAGATGGAGTGTTGTTGAAAGTTTGCCGGTGAGTGAAGGCATTAAAATTTGCAATGACGATCGTGCCCGACTGATTAAAAACTATCAACAAAGTGTCCGAAATCTGGGAGCATGTGGCATCGATACCATTTGCTATAACTTTATGCCTGTGTTAGACTGGGCCCGAACAGATTTACATTATAAAATAGCAAATGGAGGCGAATCAATGTATTTCGATTTTCCCACATTTGTGGCCTTTGATGCCTTTATACTAAAACGTCCGGGAGCTGAAAAAGATTATCCTGCCGAAATAATTGAAAAAGCAAAACAGGTTTATGCCTCCATGACCACAGAGGAAGCTGAAGAGTTGGCATATAACATTATTGTTGTTACCCAGGGATTTATTGATGGAGTTATAGATGGTAGCGTACCCGATCCGAAGAAATTATTTCTTGAATTTATTGACCGTTATAAGGGATACGATAAAAACAAAATGCGTGAAAACCTGAAAGCTTTTCTGGATGATGTAATACCTGTAGCTGAAGAAGCAGGCGTTCGCCTTGCAATTCACCCAGATGATCCACCATTTCCTGTTTTAGGCTTACCCCGTATCATTGGGCAATTAGACGATTATGAATGGTTGTTTAAGGCTAACTCATCTCCTAACAATGGTGTTACTTTTTGTGCCGGGTCTCTTTCTGCACGAAAAGAAAACAATCTTGTTGAGATCATAAATCACTGTAGTGAGCGGATACATTTTGTACATTTACGTAATACTCAGCTTCTGCCTGATGGTAGTTTTTATGAATCAGGACATTTGGCAGGCAGTCAGAATATGGTTCAAATAATGACAGCTCTTTTAAAAGAACAAAAGAGAAGAGAAGGTGAAGGAAGAAAAGATACTAAAATGCCGGTTCGTCCTGATCATGGAATTAAAATACTGGATGATTACAACAACAAATACAATCCGGGTTATCCATTGATTGGAAGACTTAAAGGTTTGGCGGAGCTGGATGGTTTGATGGCTGGAATCAGCAACTTTATTTAATTTAGTTACGATGAAGAGAATCTTATTTATTGCAATTTTATATACCCTATTATTTCTGCCTGTTTCAGCTCAGATCAGGCTTCCTAAATTAATAAGTGACGGTATGGTGCTTCAGCGTGATGTTCCTATCACCCTTTGGGGATGGGCTTCACCGGATGAATCCATTAAAATTGAATTTAAAAATAAGATTCTCACTACAAATGCAGATAAAAATGGCAAATGGCAGGTAATAATGCCTGCCCAAAAGCCAGGTGGACCATTTTCAATGAAGCTAACCGGTTCCAATCAAATTATTTTAAATGATATTCTGGTTGGTGATGTTTGGTTATGTTCGGGACAATCCAACATGGAAGTATCCATCAAAAGAGTTGAGCCCAGGTTTCGTGATGAAATAAAGAAAATAAATAACACCGGAATTCGGCATTTCAGGGTTCCTTACAAATATGATTTCAACAAACAGCAATGTGACTTAACCGGTGGACAATGGAAGTCTGCTTCACCCGAGAATATTATGGATTTTTCGGCTGTTGCTTATTTCTTTGCCAATAAAATTCAACAATCAGAGCAGGTACCGATTGGAATAATAAATTCAAGTCTGGGCGGTTCGCCTGTTGAAGCATGGATAAGCGAAGAAGATCTAAAACCATTTAAAGACGCATATAAAGAACTCCAGAGATTCAAAGACTCTACCTTAATCTGTAATATTGAAGCAAGTGATAAGCAGAGAACAGATGAGTGGTTTACATCACTGGCATTAAAAGATGAAGGTAATAAGAGTGGCTGGTCAGAATTGAATGTGGATGACAATAGCTGGAAAACTACCCATATGCCCGGTTATTGGGATGAAGGAGAACTATTGAATGTAAATGGTGCAGTCTGGTATAGAAAAACATTCCAACTTTCTCCTCAATCGGCAAACCAACCGGCTGAATTGGATATGGGTAGAATTGTTGATGCAGATTCGGTGTTTGTAAATGGTCGTTTTGTGGGTACTACTTCATATCAATATCCACCCCGCCGTTATCAGATTCCTTCAAATATTCTTCAGGAAGGTGAAAACACAATTGTTGTTAAGGTAATCTCGCAAATTGGTCAAGGTGGATTTGTTCCTGATAAACCATATGAGATCAGAGTAAAAGAAGAAACCATTTCGTTGGAAGGTGAATGGAAATATAAGATTGGAGCTACTATGAACCCATTGGAAGGACCTACTTTTATTCGATGGAAACCGGCAGGATTATTCAATGGGATGATTTCACCACTAACCAATTATGCTATAAAAGGGGCTGTTTGGTACCAGGGAGAATCCAATGTTGATAATGCTGATCAATACGAAGAAAGATTAACAGCTATGGTTAAAAACTGGCGAAGAGTTTTTAATCATGAAGACCTGCCTTTTATTATCATTCAGCTTGCGAATTACCTCGAACCAGATAGTATTCCGAATGAAAGCAATTGGGCACAATTAAGAGAAGCTCAATTCAATGTTGCAAACAACCAAGCCAATTGTACCAGTGTAAATATCATCGATTTAGGTGAATGGAATGATATTCATCCATTAAATAAAAAAGATGTAGGTTATAGGGTTGCTCTTGCTGCTGAAAAGATTGCTTATCAAAAAGAAGTGATTTCTTCAGGTCCGGTGATAGATGGGTATCAACTTAATGGATCAAAGGTTGAATTGAGCTTTAAGAATATTGCCAACGGACTCTCAATAAAAAAGGGTGATAAGCTAGAAGGATTTTCGATTCGCGATAAAAATGGAAGTCTGATTTGGGCTAATGCGGAAATTACTGAAGATAAAGTTATTATCTGGCATGAAAATGTTACTCATCCGGTTGAAGTAAGATATGCATGGGCCAACAATCCGGATAAAGCTAATCTTTATAATTCAGCAGGATTACCAGCTGTTCCTTTTAGGATTATTATCAAATAAAAGGAGCCAGCTATTAACTGACTCCTTCAACTAATCCCAACACAACCACTAATGTGGTTACTATCATTATTTAAAACCTACTTTTCATTATTTCTTCGTTGAACCAATTCCTGTTCAATCTGCACCTCCATTGACTTATTTATCTTGTAAAAGAACAGGAGGATAACACCAATTAAGAATGGAATTGCAGCAAATACACTAATCAACATTTTTGATCCAGTGGAAACAGTTTCGGGCTGAATCAATTCATTACCCAAGCATGATGCTGCATTTACATATCCGTACAATCCTAAAATCCATGCTACCAATGCCCCACCAATCGATAATCCTGCTTTTAGGCCCATCATCATGGCTGAAAAAATAATTGCTGTGGCCCTTCTGTTATTCTTCCACTCTGAGTAATCAGCCACATCAGCAATCATTGCCCATAATAAGGGAGTGGTAATACCATAGAAAAATCCATGAAAAACCTGTGAAATAAACATCCAGCCAACTCCTTTAGGTGGAAATAAAACAAAGGCAAGGATGAACAAAGTTGAAATAAACAAGGATATTCCAAATACATCTCTTTTTCCAAACCTGTCGGCTAATCTCTTTGAAAAGGCTATTCCAATCAGCATAAAAATTATGCCTCCGGCATTAAAAAGTCCAAAGCCTGCTGATGTTGGATCAGAACCAAAGAAATTCATTCCCACACTATCAAAAAAATGGAGAATAGGACTTATGAAAGACGCCAAGGCAACTTCATCAACATAGTAATTGAAATAATAAACATACGAACCACCTTTCATAGCCAGTGTTACAAACACCAAAACAGTCAGGATAAGCATAATGATCCATGGCCTGTTTTTTACCAAATCGGATAGATCATTTTTTAATGAAGATTCCTGTTCTGATGAAGGAACGATTCTTTCTTTGGTAGTAAAAAATGTAATTAACAACATGATGGTACCTACAATAGCCATCCAGGTAATTACCTGCTCAATTCCGGCAGCTTTATCACCACCTCCGGCATATTCAATGATGGGCAGCATAAAAACCTGAACAAAAAACTGGGCGAACATAACCGCTACAAAACGAATTGAAGAGATACTGTTTCTTTCAGCCATGTCACCTGTAATCACTCCACTTAGTGCTGAATATGGAAGGTTACTGCTGGCATATAATAGGAGCAACAAGGTATAAGTTACTGCTGCATAAATCAATTTACCTTTGTAAGCAAAATCAGGGGTACTGAATGCCAACAGTGCCATTACACCAAGAGGCACAGACGAATATAAGATCCAAGGCCTAAACTTGCCCCATCTGGATCTTGTTCTGTCGGCCAAGACACCAATTACAGGATTAAAAGAGAAGGCAGCCACCAAGCCAACAATCAGCATAATCAGCGAGGCATCATTATTCTCCAGTCCATAAATATCAGTGTAAAAAAAGGCCAGATAAGTGATTAAGGTTTGAAAAACCAGATTGGCAGCCAGGTCACCTAAGCTATACCCAATCTTCTCGCCTAACGAAATCTTTTGTGATGCGGTACTCATATTATATGCTTCTTATTGTGCTTTTTAATTTGCTCTTGACTCTACATGGTTAAAGTGATTCATCTCTAATTATGAATTAATTCATAATCATATCTATCAGCTATATTCAAAAGGAAGGCAAAGGATTATCGCCGGGGTATTCTCCTGGGGTATGTATCCAATACGATTTAGCTTTGTATTATTCTACAATGGAAAAATTTTTGCGACTTTCCTTTGCCTGTTTCTATCTGATCTGATTTTTCAAATGCTCATCATTAAAGCTGCCGACAATAATGCCGGCAGCATAACAGTGATACTAATAATCTAATGCACCTGAAAAATCTTCACTTACATCTTTTCCTGCCAATCCATCCGCTGCTCCTTTATAAGCATGCTTGCGATTGTAATTTGCATCCCACAGGTTTGGCGACTCCTCTGGTAACCAGTATTCATGTTCCTGTTCGCTATCTGAGATACCCCAGATGGTGATGCCATAACGCTGTGCTTCCGGAATATATTGCATAAACATATCAATCACGTATTGATACATCTCAGCCTGTGCAGCTAACTGTTCAGCTGTTGGGTTCTTGGTTCCCAAACGAACATCCAACTCCGAAACCTTAATCAACTTGCCCGAAGCCGCCAACTTCTCAAACATACCTGCTATCATATCCTTATCTGTATCAGCAGAGATATGCATCTGGGTGCCAATTCCATCAACCTGCGCTCCCTGTTGTTCGATATACTGAACATAGCTGATTAAACCATCCAACTTGGTATGGTTCGTCTCCAGGTTATAGTCGTTGATAAACAATACATCGGTTGCGTTACCATACTGACGAGCCAGGTTGAATGCCTTCACAGCATAATCTTTACCCATATATTTTTGCCAGTAAAATTCATCAGCGGCCGGATCAGAAACATTACCATCCCTTACTTCACCACTTTCACGCATAGGTTCGTTTACAACATCCCAGGCAAATATTCCATCTTTATAATGACCTACCATTTGCGATATCCAGCTTGTCATTGAATCCTCAATAATCTGAGCTTTTTCCTCATCTGTTTTTTCAATGATTGTGGGTCCGGAAGTCCCTGTTGATCCATCGGTTAGAACGATATCATCGATGTAATATGTTGCTGCTGTTTCACCAAAGTCGATTACAAACTTAGTACGATCAGCTGTTGTTGGAGTCATTTTCAGTGAAACCTGCGACCATGCAGCGCCAACACTTATACCTCCATAATAATTGGCACTGTAATCATCGCTTTGCAACTGTAGTTGAATTGCAGCTGCAGTTGAAGCCTTTATCATAAATGTACAGGTGTATTCTTTATCTTGCTCCAGTGCCGAATCAAACCAGTATACCTGTTGTGCACTCCACAAATTAGCTGCCGATGGATTGGTTAAAACCATACAATATCCTGTTCCGCCAAAACCTTCGCCTTCAGCTGACACTTCACGGGTGGAGCTATTTCCCCAACCTCCCCATGGATCAAGTGTTGCTGATTCAAAATCTCCATTTGAAATAAAGTTAACCTCTTCAACCGGAGCGTCAAGATCTGTTACTTTAACATTATCAACATCAATATAATAGGTAACACCTGGCAGATAACCTAAATCGAAAGCTATTTTGAAAGAAACATCATTAAAATCATTGACAGTGATTTTAACCTGTTGCCATTGTGTTGATGTTTCGAAAGCTTCGGTCCAGCTGCCACCCGTTGCATACCAGTCTTTCCAAGGATAATTATTAACTAAACCGCTGAATGATAATCTTCCTTTTCCTGCCTGATCTGATTTAATAAAGAAAGATATTTCATAATTATGGCCTGAAACAACAGGTATATCAGGAGTTATCAATTGAAGATTCCAAGGATTGGAAGCAGTGGCTGATGCAATTAATTGTACAGCTTTTGCCTCTGATGATAAACCAGCACCCTCAACTACTGTAATTCCATCACTCACATTTGCAAGATTCCATCCTGCAAATGTTCCATCCTGCAAACCTGAAATATCCAGCGAATTTGAACCTCCCGAACCTGGAATAACAGTTGGAGCAATTAAACCATTGAGGTAACTGGCATTCTGATTTGAGTGCCAAACCAATGTATGCCCAAACACACTTAATCCGGCTTCCTGTGTTTTTGCCATAAAGGCATCGGCAGCTTCAAACTCAACTTCTCCCTTTGAATTCACCATCGGACCATGTTTCATGGCATAGCCAACTGTGAGTTCATCAAAGTTTTCCTCTGCCAGTGTGCGATAGGTATCATCAGTCATATATAATTCCATTCCGACACCAACACCTAAAGTGATATCTGTATAAGTCTTAAGAGCATCGTAGCGGCTAATTTTTTCAGCCAACTTTAAAGGAAGCTCATCAATCGTAACATCGCCATGAGTGGGATCATCGTACCACTCCATCTTCTGATCATCACATGATGAAAAAAGAAGTGAAGACAGGGCGAATATGGATAGTATTTTTTTATAATTCATTTTTCTATTTTTTGAACAAACCATTTTATCTGGCTTTTTCTGTTGTTCTTCTATTCCTCATCCGGAAAATCACTGTACGTTGGAGTTAGTAAGGAAACCACTCTCCAATTGTCAGTATACACATTAACCGATGTAGCTGAAGAAGGAAATTCTATCTCACTATCTGCTTCATCTCCTGAAAGCTGTCCTAAGTTGAAATCAGAGTTTTCGAAATAGAATCCAAAGTTCTTCCAACTGGCACTTTCTCTGACAGCCAGTAGATCTTCGAAAGTCCAGTCTTTCTGATTTGCTTCCTCTAATCGATCATTATCAAAACCATAGAATTTTGTAAAAGGAATTGTTACCGTTAACCATCCATCCGATTTTACACTAACAGCTTCACCTTCAATTACCCATGGAACATAATTATAGCAATACCCTGACCATTCGCCACCGTTAAATCCATTTACCAGGCAAATTTTCAGATATCCTGATCCACCCCATTCTTCCGGCACAAAAATGTCGAACTGAAATCCTACTGCATCCAACGGAGTTTCTGCCGGAATGTATGATGTTAGCTGTCCACGCCAGTCGTCCACATCATTCCCTGCGGTCCATACTTCTGTACAGCGATTTTTACCCGCTTCAAATCCTAACAGTCTCGATGGTCGATGAGGCACATAGGTGCCCTGTGAAATATTATAATTCCCAACAGAAGTTGATTCCAAATCATCCGCATTAATCATACTGCCGGTTTCGCTCCAACTCCAGAATCCCTGTGATCCGTTACCATCAAAATCAAGGATAACACCAGGTTTGAAATTAAAAAAGGCCGGTGAATAAGCTCCTCCATTGGCACATTCAATCATCAAAGAACCGCCTTCATCGGATACTCCTTCAGGAACTATAACCGTGAAGAACTCTCCTTCATCATCAGAGTAAATACCCGATGTAACTTCCACTCCTCCCGGAAAAACTACCCGTGACACTTCCAATAATCCGGTTCCGTAAACTGTAATTGGTTCTCCTGCCAATGGAAGTGTATTTGAGATATAAATAATAGTTGGAGCCGCTGCCCTGATTTCAAAATCAATAGAGGTCTCACTTCCATCATTCATCAAACGAATGGTATTTCTTTCCTCGGGATCAGCTTCTATTATTGGAGTACTGCGTGAAACACTTACCAACATAGAATTATCTGATACCATTACCGGATTAAAATAGGTTGATATCCCGTTAATGTATACTTTTTTTACATCCGTAAAACCAGATCCTTCGATACGTATCAGCTGGCCTAATCGGGCAAACTCCACTTCCCTGTCGGGCACTGATGATGAGGCATCCTGTAAATATATTTTACTGATGGAGATCGGACCACTGTAAGTTGACTCTTCTTCGCATGAGGTGAATAACAGCATGAGTGCTGCCACACCAACGAATGCTAAAGCGATCCAACGATTTATATTTAGTTTTTTATTCTTCATATCAAATGATGTTTTCAATTCTAGCAGTTTAGAATAAGTCAGTAATTCTTTCTTCGGTAAACACATACGGTACCGGATCAGCTTTTAACAATGGATTCTGCACCACTTCCGATTCGGGATAAGGCAATAAGAATACAGAAGCATCTATGGTGCCAATGGATCGAGAACCTCTGTCGCGTTCGGAATCTTCCGTTACTGTATTGGTTGCTGTATTATACAGAATTGGCACAATGGTACCGCGATCCTGACCTATAATATAATTGATAACCTCTTGTTGCTGATAATACGAACGACGAACCAAATCATACCAGTACTGACCTTCCATACAGAGTTCAACCCTTCTTTCATGAATGATATCATCGTAACTAATTAAGCTCTTAGTATCAACTCCGGCGCGAATTCGAAGCTGATTGAAATAAAACAAAGCAACTTCATCGTCTGTACTTTCATTATTTCCCAAAACCGCTTCGGCATAATTAAGATATACTTCTCCCAAACGCAACATATAGGTATTTAAGGCTGAGTTCATTCGTGATATATTTGAATTATCCTTGGTTGAACCCACAACCCCTTTCTTAACATTTAAAGCTTGCTCGGTTTTCTCGTAAGTATATCCTCCATTGGCAACACTTATTTCAGGATAGTAATCACCATAACCCATCCAGGTTGCTTTACGACGAACATCAGATGTTTCGTACTCCAACAGAATATCATACGATGCTCTTGTCCAGTAACCCCAGGCTGCATCATCACCGGTTATTTCCGATCCGGCAGCAAAATAAGCCTGCTGCGTATTGGTATAACCGTAATCGCCATTTGGAACCCATTGCAAGGCAAACATCGATTCTGAATTATTATTATTCTCAATCTTAAATAATTCTGCGTAATCCTCCATCAATTCATAAGGTCCGTCAGCAAGAACTTTTGCAGCTGCCATTTTAGCTAGCTCCAGATAATCAGCATCACGGGTTCCGCTATTCGGATTATCGCTATATCCGGCATACGATAAATAAATGCGTGACAACATTCCGTATGCACTATAAGAAGTCAAACGTCCTGCCTGTCCCACTGCTGCCGGTAAATATTTAGCGGCATATTCCAGATCACGCATTACAAATTCATAAACATCATCCAGTGGATTGGTGTTGACAATGGGATTGGCAACCAGATCATCAGGATTTTCGCAAAGGATTACATCACCCCATAACGAAGCCAGATACCAGTATGCTGTACCTCTCATAAAGCGGGCTTCAGCAATGTATTTCGATTTAACTTCTTCTTCTACAGTGCTGGATGTAATACCAATGATTACCTTATTTGATTGTTGAATAACATTATAAAACGATTGCCAGGCCGAAACCAGTGGTCCAGTTAATCCAGTCTCTGTTAAATCAGAAAAAGGATAGATATAATCGGAATAAGGAGCATAAAGATTATACGATCTTCCATCCCCCAGTCCGTAATAGAACTTATCGTTAAAATCGAACCATACAACATTGTATAATGCAGCTGTAGCAGCTTTAAAGTCCTCTTCCGACTGGTAAAAATTCTCTTGTGTAATTAAATCATTGGGTTGCACTTCCAGAAAATCCTCACAGCTTGTTCCCAACAACGAAAACACTACCAGCAGTATTGAATATATGATATTTTTGCTTTTCATAGTCTTATCTTATTTTCTGTTAGAATGTTACATTAACCCCGAAAGTATAAATACGCGGAGACGGATATCGTGCATTATCAATACCTGTTAATAATGCGTTTTGATTCATCGAGCCAATTTCCGGATCGTAGCCTGAATATTTTGTGAAAGTGTACACATTCTGAAGGTTGGTATAAACTTTCATACTCTCGATACCAATTTTAGAAAGCAGACTAGCTGGCAGGTTGTAGGCTAATGAAATATTCTGAATACGCAGGTAGGATCCGTCTTCAACAAACTTATCGCTGTAACGATAGTTAGATGTAGAAGATGCAGATGATGCTCCGATACGTGGCATATAAGGATCGCCGCCTACAATCTGAACATTTCGGTAATCATTGGGTCCGGCCGGATCAATTAAAGCCAGTTGAGCATATCCCAGGGCATCCGTTGACAGGTTAGTATTCTCTCTTGGATTCTCTAACCAACGACGCTGATAATTTACCACATCGTTACCGTACGATCCGGTTAAAAAGATATTTAAATCAAATCCTTTATAGCTGAATGTATTACCAACACCAAAAATAAACTTAGGCTCAGGATTTCCAATATAAGTGCGGTCTTCTTCATTAATCACTCCGTCATCGTTAACATCCTCAAAAATATAATCGCCAATCCACACACTGTTTTCTCCAATCTCCATATCTTCAGGCAAAGCGGTAGGCACAATGTTACCCGAAGCATCTTTATAATAGAAATCTGTCGCGCTCTCAAAACGTCCAATCACTTTATAACCGTAATATTGTCCGATTGGCTGACCAACAGCTGTTCGGGTAACAATGGTAGTTTCAGATCCCTGACTGATTGTTTCATCCAGAATACTGGTTTCGGTATTCAACGACAACACTTTATTTCGGTTCATTGAATAAACAAAGTTGGATCTCCACATAAAACCACGGGTATCAACGTTTACTGTATTTAAGGTTAGTTCAATACCTTTATTTTCAAGTGATCCGATATTAACCCAGGGTGGTGATGTTGATCCTTGTCCTGAGGTACCAACATAAGCAGGTAAAGTTAGTTCCAGCAACAGGTTTTCTGTTTTCTTATAATAAGCATCAGCAATAAACTCAATTCGGTTCTGAAACAGATTGATATCAAAACCAACATTGCTCGAATAAGTCGTTTCCCATTCCAGTTCAGGGTTGGCTGTATTTAATGCTCTAAGGGAAGTTCCCCAGTTGGCAGTGGCTCCTGAAGTGTATGTTGAAGTATAAGCATAAGCTGTTCCTGGAATATTTTCGTTACCTACAGTACCCCAGCCTAAGCGAAGCTTCAGATTATTGATGACATTGTTATCCTGTAAAAAGCTTTCGTTTGATACTTTCCAGGCAAATGCTGCTGATGGAAACAATCCCCATCGATTATCTTCATGAAATTTAGACGATCCATCATAACGGAGAGTAGATGTAAGCAGATATTTATCATTGAACGAATAGAACAATCGCCCGAAGTAAGAAAAGATAGAAGAAGTATTACTACTATTGCCGTTTCTGGCTGTTGTAGCATCTCCCATATTCAAATCCGTTGAACTGTTAGTCAGATAGCCAGAGCGATAGCCATATAAATACTCCCAATGAGATTCCTGCATTTCCTGACCCAACATCACATTCAAATTATGAATTCCGAATTCCTTATTATAAGTTGCAATGTTTCTCCAGGTCCAGAATTTACTGTATGACTTCGATCGTGAGCCTTCTCTTACTTCATTTGTAATAGCACCAAAAGTATAGGATGGATTGAATGTGTAAGTATTACCCACTCCGTAATCAAAGGCATATTCAGTTTTAATTTTCAACCCTTCAATGATTTCAGCCTCAGCATATGTGTTTCCACGAATATTCATACTTTCATTACGGTTATCCTTAATCATTGCCAAACCAACAGGGTTGTTTTGTACGTATTCATCCGTATCAGGACCGTCAAACGAACCATCAGCATTACGAACTGCCACATTAGGAGTCTGTTTTAAGGCTGTCATAATCAGGTTATCATCCGAAACGGTAGTATTTTGTTTTGAGTTACTAAAAGCGAAATTGATTCCTACCTTCAGGTAGTCTTTCACTTGCGAATCAAATGTTCCTCTTAGGTTTAACCGTTCAAAGCCTGAGCCAATGGCAATACCATCCTGATCGAGATAACCGGCACCCAAGGCATAAGTACTTTTTTCTGTACCACCTGATACAGACAAGTTATGACTTTGCATCATTGCCAGTGTAAATAATTCTTCCTGCCAGTCGGTACCGGCACCCAGTAAATCAGGACGAACAAAATTATTATCCCATTGCACAATACCCATTTCAGCACGGGTATTTTTGTGAATTGCGTATTGCTGCAGATTTAATAATGAGAGTTTCTTTGGCATTTCCTGCCAACCCATATATCCATCGTAGCTTATTCGGGCATCTCCTTTTTCACCTTTTCTGGTTGTAATAATTATTACTCCATTGGCAGCTCTGGAACCATAAATTGCTGTTGCTGAAGCATCTTTTAAGATATCCATCGATACGATATCTGCCGGATTGATTGAAGACAATGCATTGGAAGCACTCGATCCTGTATTACCATCGATTATTACCCCGTCAATTACAATGATAGGTTCGTTTGAACCGTTTAAAGAACTGATTCCCCGAATTCTGATGGAAGAACCTCCTCCAGGCGCACCACTATTTTGTTGAACCTGCACACCAGCAGCACGTCCTTGCAGTACTTGTTCAGGAGAAGTAGTTACTGTTTTTTCAATAGCATCACTTGCCACCGATACAACCGAACCGGTTAGGTCTGTTCTTTTCATCTGGCCATATCCTACTACCACCACCTCACCAATCTTGGCCATGTCGTCTCGCAAAATAACATCAATTTTAGTCTGATCTGTTACTGTTATTGTCTGAGAAATAAACCCAATAAAATTAAATGTAAGCTGACTTCCAACCGGAACAGTTAAACCATAATTACCATCCATATCTGTTATTGTTCCTTGTGATGTGCCTAATATTACAATATTCACGCCAGGTAACGGTCCTCCCCCGGAATCAGTCACCTTACCCTTAACTGTAATATTTTGTGCCCATAACGGCACAGAAATGATCAGGAAAAGCATCAATAGAAATCTTCTCCTTCGTCCATAGATTATTTTCATAAATATTTAGATTTAAAAACAGATTTGTCTAAAATGTCAATAGCAACACATCATGCAAACCGTTTGCTTTAGTTGCTTGCTGCAAGGGAATAACAGATCAAAAGGCTGCCGATCTGATTTATTATCAGCAGCCTTTTGCACTATGAAACTTAAATGGTTAGTTTTTAATAAACTTAATCGTCCTATTGTCAGTTTTTATGAAATAAATACCTTTTGCTAAATCAGAAACATCCGTTTGAGATTTACTGTCACTTAAGATTTCGCTTTTTACCAATGCACCTGTTACGCTGTATATCATCAGGGTTTTACCGGGTGCAACCCCATCAATGGTTAACATATCTTTTACAGGATTTGGGTAAAGATTAATTCCTTTAGCATCCTTGCTTTTTATGTTTGTAGCAGCGGAAATGGTTACATCATATTTTGTACTGATTCCTATCCAGGCCCAGTTCTCGCCAGATACACCCACTTCAATCACATATCTTTCCCCGGAAGCCAAATCTGTTGATAAAGGAAAATCACCTGGTACCTGAAGATCAAACTGCTCATTAATGTAACCCGTAGCAGGTTGACCGTCAAAATTCTCAACCCAATGTCCAATCTTATCAGCTACATAGGTATAACCGTTATAAATTGACAATGCTACTTTCAGACAATATTTTGAATCAGTTTCTGCTCTGTATCTGTAATTTAATGTTATTGTTTCTCCTTGTTCAATAGTACTTGGCGGATCAGCTGTTAATTCAGCCCATGTATAAGGATTGGTTGTTTCGGCTATTGTCATAACATTTCCGTTATAAGAACCCACTGAATAATCACCAAATTCCAACACAAACAAATAATTAATACCATCATCCAGATCATTTGAATTTAATCGTTGAGGCAGGTTAATTGATATATCCGTTTCAACATCAGTACCGGCAGTAATGGAAACTTCATTATTAACCCACGCCCATTGGGTGCCCCAATCTACACTTGTACCATCACTTGTAGAAGAATAAATGGAATAAATAAGACTACGATCTACATCAGATGTATACTTAATAGAAACCGTAAGACTTTCTCCGGCAGTACCATTTGGAATATTGGTAACGTTTAAATAGTTATCTGCCATTAATTGTGCAGTAGAAATTACTGCCAAAGCAACAATTAGTAAAAGTTTTTTCATAAAGATAGATTTTTAGGATTTAATAATGTTGATCAATAAGTTTTCACTCAAACAAACCAACTCACCTAAATTACTATCAGAATGAGTTTTACACTTTTCTGTTCGTTACAAAATTTTTAATGCAGGTAACAATTAACAAAATGTACATATTCTATTATCATTTTGATACCAACAGCAAAACCAAGGTAACACAAACTAAAAAATGGGATTGAAAGTATCGAAATCAGACATAAAAAAAGGCGATAGATTTAAATAAAAACCTATCGCCGATGTATTAATGATTTTAATAAGTCGCTACAATCGCATTTTTAATATTTGCCTTACATTATCGATGGTTAAATCACCCTTTTCACCAAGCGCATTAACACCTCTTTGTTCAAATCTATTGCAAATTTCATCAACTGTTGCTTCTGTTATGCCATATTCAGATCCACGGGTTTTGATTCCTAAAGATTCGAAAAAGTCAACAGTCTTTTGAATAGTTGTGTTAACTTTCACTTCTTCTGTTCCGTTGGTAACATTCCACACGTTCGCCCCATATTGCAAAAGCTTATCTTTTTTATTTTGCAGCATCACCTGCATTACCCCGGGTAATACAATAGCTAAGGTTCGTGCATGATCAATACCATGAAGAGCTGTCAACTCATGACCAATCATATGCGTACTCCAGTCCTGAGGTACTCCTGTAGAAATTAATCCATTCAGAGCCATGGTGGCTGCCCACATAAAATTAGCCGCTGCTTCGTAATCCGAACTATCATTCATTACTTTAGGACCTTCTTCGATTAAAGTACAAAGTATACTTTCGGCAAAACGATCCTGAATAGGTGCATTGACCGGGTAAGTCAGATACTGCTCCATCACATGAACAAAAGCATCCACAATACCATTGGCAACCTGTCGTTCGGGTAAAGAAGAAATAACTGTGGGATCCAACACTGAAAATTTAGGCATTACCAAAGGGGTACCGAACCCTAACTTGTCTTTTGTTTCACTTCTGGTTATTACTGAGTTTCCATTCATTTCGCTACCTGTGGCAGGAAGTGTTAATACAGCACCAATTGGCAGTGGATTGGTTATACTTTTTATATCACCTTTCGAAAGAATATTCCATGGATCACCATTTGGATAATGAACAGCCGCTGAAACAAATTTTGTTCCATCTAAAACCGATCCACCTCCAACAGCCAGCAAAAAGTCGATTCCCTTTTCTCTTACAATCTCCACTGCTTTCATGAGTGTTTCGTAGTGAGGATTGGGCTCTATTCCACTAAATTCAATGACTTCATAATCTTTTAATTGCTCCTGCACTTTTTCATATACCCCATTTTTTTTGATACTTCCTCCGCCGTAAAGTATCATTACTTTCGAACCAACCGGAATCTCATCTTTAAAATTGGATGACTCACCTTTTCCGAAAAGGATTTTCACCGGATTATGGAAATGAAAATTATTCATGACTTAACTGTTTTAGTTTACTCTCAAAGATACATTAAATTGATGTATGATGTGAGATGTTCAAATGTATGATATTTGATTAAGTACCGAAGATGGAAGCAATTAATCTATCAGGCATATCGATTATCAATCGAAAATAGCAATAAGATAATGTTGATCCGGATAATTCGAGTTGTTCTGTATCATATTTACATTTCCGAAATAAGCTAATAACCTTATAATTAACTACTAACTACTGACTACTAGCTACTGACTACTGATTATATACTATTGCCTAATTATGTATCCCTTCTATGGTTTTTATGCTACCATCTTCATTATATTCCAACTCAACCACTTTCAAACTGCGCAACCAGGTTTTTCCATTTGAAGGAACGCAATCATGATGATATAAATACCACTTTCCTTTGAATTCAACAATTGAATGATGTGTGGTCCAACCTACCACGGGTGTCAGAATAACTCCCTGATAGGTGAAAGGTCCGTAAGGATTATCACCTGTAGCATAACACAATAAATGAGTATCTCCGGTTGAATATGAAAAATAATATTTGCCATTATAATAATGCATCCACGAAGCTTCAAAGAATCTTCGATCATGATCGCCAGCCTTAAGCCGTTCTCCATTTTCATCCAGTATAACCAAATCTTTTGGTTCTTCGGCAAATTCCAGCATATCATCAGCCAGTTTCACAACCTTTGCACACAAAGCAGGCTCCTCATCAGCAGGTTCTGCCCCGCACTCCTTTGCTTTATTATCACGATAGCGTTGCAGCTGACCGCCCCATAACCCACCAAAATACATGTAATAATCTCCGTTTCCATTATCAAACACGCATGGATCGATACTGTAACTTCCTAACATCGGATGACTTTTGGGAATGAAAGGACCTTCGGGTGTATCACTAACAGCCACACCAATATGAAATATGTCGTTTTTATCTTTGACTGGAAAATACATATAATATTTTCCATTTTTACAGGCCACATCAGTATCCCACATCTGACGACCAGCCCAGGGCACGTCTTTAACATCAAGTACTTTACCATGATCGGTAACCGGACCATCAATATCATCCATCGAAAAAACATGATAATCGCGCATATCAAAATGATCGCCATTATCATTTTCGGGGATGCCCGATTCAATATCGTGTGAGGGATAAATATAAATTTTTCCATTAAAAACATGAACTGCAGGATCTGCAGTGTGCATATGATCAACCAGATATCTAGGATTCTTCATTTTTTATGAATTAATTATTTTGACTTGCTACTTCTTTGATTATTTCATTTACAATTGTTTTGGGTTGATAATTTCGATCGAACAACAATGGGTAATCAGTTCGTCCTTTTATAGGCCAGTCGTTTTTCCATGTGTCATTATCTGTCACACCCCAAAGAGTCACGCGAGATATCTTATCCTGATGCTTGATAAACAATTTGAAGAAATCAAGATATCGTTGCTTAAATTGCGCTTCAATTGAATCCGTCATGCCATTTTTAAATGGATCCATACTTTCGCGATAAGCAAAACGATCAGCAACATTGGCTCCCATTGTTTCATAAGGTGATGGCAGTACCGATAGGTCAAGTTCTGTTATCATTACCTTTACACCTAATCCTGCGAAAAAGGTAACTGCATCCTCAAATTCAGTAATTGACGGATAATTCAACCCATAGTGAGCCTGCATACCAACAGCATCTATTCTTATTCCCTCGTTTTGAAGTGATTTTACCAATCGCTCAACACCTTGCTGGCGTCCTTTATGAAACATCGAATAATCGTTGTAATACAACTCCGCTTCCGGATCTGCTTCATGAGCAAACTGAAAAGCCAGTTTGATATAGTCTTCACCAATAATGGTATAAAACATACTCTCGCGCCACGAGCCATCGTCATTAATGGCTTCATTCACAACATCCCAACCTTGGACTCTTCCTTTGTATCGCCCAACAACGGTGTAAATATGATTCTTCATTCGTTCAATCAGAACCTCACGGGATACATCATTCCCTTCGTCATCGATAAAGAACCAGGCCGGAGCCTGCGAGTGCCATATCAAAGTATGACCAATAATAAACATATTATTGGCTTCACCCAGTTCCACAAATTTATCGGCCTTTGTAAAATTGTATTCATCCTCTTTAGGGTGAATCACTTCACTTTTCATGCAATTCTCAGCCACAACAGAATTAAAATTCTTTTTTATCAATTCTAATCCCAAGGTATCTTTACCAAATATCTGATTGGTATTTAAAGCTGTACCTATAAAGAACTTATCTTTTAATGCATCTTTCAACCCAGGCTCTTGCTTTTGTGGCTGCGTACATGCAGAAAACAAAGTAAGTATCAAAATTAAGCCGGAATGGATTTTATTCATTTTCATATTATTGGATTTTATTATTCATCATTGAGTCTTCTTAATCTTAAATCGTTTTCTATTTGTTGCTCCATTTTTTTGTTTATCTCATAAAAGTAAAGACTTATAACACCAATAAAGGAGGCTAAAGCCGGATATATACTTATCAACATTTTTACACCATTCTGCACCTTCATTGAATGATCCATATCTACATCATAACCATATAAAAATAAAATACCGGCTACCAAGCTTCCACCAATGCTCAAACCAACTTTAAACCCTAACGATGTTATTGAAAAAACAGTCGCCGTTGCTCTTCTTCTTGTCTTCCATTCCGAATAATCAACAACATCGGCAACCATAGCCCATAATAGAGGCATCAGTAATCCAATACTCAAACCATAAAAAGCTTGTGTAACAAAAACCAATACAATTGCCTTCGGCGAATAAAAATAATAGGCTGATAAAAACAGAGCAGAAAAGAACAGACTTATACCGAAAATATTCCTTTTCCCATACTTATCTGCCAGGCGTTTGGAAATAACAATCCCGGTTAACTTAAATAAAATACTGACTGCACTATACAAGCTAAATGCTGTAGTAGATGTATCTTCCGGCCAGTTAAAACCAATAAATCCCATAGCTTTTGACACACGATCCAGCCATTCAATAAAACCATAGAAACCCAATCCGTTAAGAAATATACTTAACTGCCCCTCATCAAGATAATAAGAAAAGTAATAAACATTTGATCCATTACGAATTCCCATTGCTACAAACAGTAGAACAATGGCAATCAACATGCTAATCCATGGTTTATTTTTAAATACATCTTTAACATCTGTTTTTATGCTGGATTTCTGTTTTGCAGAAGGAGCGATGCGTTCTTTGGTTGTGAAAAAAGCAATTAAAAACATGATACTACCAGCACATGCAAACAGAATAAAAATTTCGTGAAAACCTTGCGCTTTATCACCATCACCCATTATCAAAACCAAAGGCAGCAGTAATACCTGAATTATAAACTGAGCAACCATCACCGCCACAAAACGATAAGATGTAATGCTGTTACGTTCCGACATATTTCCGGTGATCACTCCACTCAATGAGGTGTAAGGCACATTATTGGATGCATACACTGCCATTAGCAAAATATAGGTCGACATGGCATAGATAACCTTACCTGTATCACTAAAATCTGGAGTACTAAATGCCAGAATCCCCACAACTCCCAAAGGAATAGAAGTCCAAAGCAACCAAGGCCTGAATTTCCCCCAGCGAGTACGCGTTCTGTCCGCAATTATTCCCATTAAGGGGTTGAATAAACTTCCGGTAATACCGCCCACAAAAATGATAATTGACGACCACGACGGTGAAATTTGATAAACATCTGTATAGAAAAAGGCAAGAAATGTCATTAAAGTCTGGAAAATAAGGTTGGCAGCTAAATCACCCAAACTATATCCAATTTTTTCAATCTTGCTGATTTTATCCTGATGCAGATTCATTGCTAATGTTGTTTAGGAATTATTTATACAATCAATATCGTTTCTCTGATTGCGATTTAATTAATAATTATCGAAGAAAAGAATGTAATTATGTAAATAAGCCAAATTAATTATGATGTTTAAGGTTAAACTTCTGTTTTTTCAATTCATCCAGTTTATAAATCGGTTTTTCCACTCCTTTGGGGAATGGTTGGTTTGAGAAGGTCTGAAAATAAAGTAAACAGGCATCTTTCCACCAAATGGCTTCTTTTAGCTGAATTGCTATCTTTTGTTCAACCTCTGCAAACCGTTTTTCATCAATAAATGGTTCCATCGTATTCCACATCTCCTGCGATCTTCTTACCTCATCAACACCCTGTTGGTATTTCAAACACAGTTGATTCCAAAGAGTTAGACCGCTTTTCATCTGATAATTCCAGGGTACATGATGAAACCATAAAAGATATTTTTCGGGACAGGTAGATACATTATCAAACATACTTATTAATGGAGCCTGATACTGTTCTACAGCATTACTCCCTGAAGAAGAACGATTAAAACCAATACCCAAGGAATCAGCTTTATGATAATAAGTTGGTAACCAATCAGGCCTTGCGCCTTCAATTTCGCACCAGGGTTCAGGTCCGTAATGATGATCCCAGCCCATAAGATGATGCAGGCCCAAAGGAGTCATATAGTTGACTGTTGCCTCACGCGAATTCATCATTACCTTAACAATCGCATCAACAGCCTTATCGTCCTGAGTTAATGTCTGACGGGTCCATTCGTCTGCAATCATCTCAACATCTAAGTCAGGATTCCATGCCAAACGCCCAAATACATACCAGTTAGCCTGAGCAAAATGATGTCCGCACCAATTATTATCCAGACCAATGTTTGCCACCCCGGCAATGCCACTCAAATGATCATTACTTATTGAACCTTCAGTTACCCTTGCTACAGTTGCTCCTTCACCATCTGCATAGGTATCTGACTGTAAAAATTCCTGATACAAAGTACCCAGATAAACCAGGTGATCAGAAAATCCAAGATACTCCTGTGTTATCTGTAGTTCGGGCATTAGTTGAGTTGTTTTCATGGCCCCGAACAAAGGACTGAATGGTTCTCTCGGCTGGAAATCAACAGGTCCGTTCTTCACCTGAATCATCACATTTTGTCTGAACTGACCATCTAAAGGATAAAATTCCTCATAGGCTTGTCTGGCTCTGTCATTTCCTTTGGGATTATAAACAAATGCACGCCACATAACAATTCCACCGTAAGGTTGCAATGCATCTGCCAGCAAATTGGCTCCATCGGCATGGGTGCATCCATAATCCATCGGTCCGGGCTGTCCTTCTGAATTTGCCTTGACCAGGAAACCACCAAAATCAGGAATCAGATCATAAATTTCCTTCACTTTTTCCTTCCACCATTCCTTCACTTGCTCATTCTTTGGACTCGCATTTTCCAAACCGCCTAAAACAGCAGGTGATGCAAAGTTCACCGACAGATAAACTTTGATTCCATATGGTCTCAACACTTTTGCAATAGCATTGACTTTTTGCAAATATTCAGTTGATAATATCTGAGGATTGGCATTTACATTGTTCAATACCGTTCCGTTAATACCAATTGAAGCATTTACTTTCGCATACTCATGGTATCTCGGACTGATTTTTTCAGGCAGTTCATTCCATCTCCAGATCGATCTTCCAGCATAACCTCGCTCAACGGATCCATCCAGATTATCCCAGTGATTAAGAATTCTGATTTTATACTTTGGTATTTCAATAATATTTAAGTCATCCTTATTTACCTGTATTGTTTGCAACGATCGCAAATAATGAAATACCCCATACAAAACAGCAATTTCAGTGTTTCCTGTTATCAAAACTGATTTCTTTTCATCGATATACTTAATGATAAAGCCATCGGAGCCTAATTCATCTAATTCTTTAGGATCAATCAACTCTCTAATATCCGAATTAACAGATAAAGAAAGCCATACGCTCTCCTTACTGACTTTATGCTTAGTTTTAATTGATGTTTTAAAAAGTCTGTTTAATCCATGAAGCAGCTCATTCGAAGCAAGTGTAATTCTACCTTCCGCATCCGATACAACAACAGACTTAGGTTTCAATAAATAATTCTGGCTATTCAGACTACTTTCTGAAAACCATAAGTCACTTCCATCGATTTGAGCTTGCAATGAAAATTGAAATATTAGAGCTATGAGTAGCAATTGAAAGTTTTTCATATCGTTATTTAAGAACTAATACTTCGTTATTGATTAGCTGAATATTTACGTCAGATTCAATTGTTTTCTTTTCAATAATCGATTGTTCCGATGGCTGACATCCACCAACACTTATTTTAAAGGGTGTACCTTCGATAATGTATTGATATTTATCATTCAGAACTGCCATATCTTCAGGCTGAAGAACCATTGATATATTTTTAGTTTCACCTGCTTTTAAATAAATTCTTTTAAATGATTTCAGACTTCTGATAGCTGCTTTAAATTCCATATCTGGATGTGAAACATACAACTGTACCACTTCTTCACCATCGTATTTACCTGTATTGGTTACATCAACAGTAACCGTCATTGATGAGCCTGCAAAAACCTCTGATGGCATTAACAAATTGGAATATTCAAATGTGGTATAACTTAAACCATGTCCGAAAGCATACAGCGGCTCACCTTTGAAATAACGATAAGTCCTTCCTTCCATATTATAATCTTCAAAATCTGGCAGCTGTTCTGTTGATTTATAAAAAGTAAGAGGTAATCTTCCTGAAGGATTGTAATCACCAAATAATATATCTGCAATAGCCTGACCACCAGCCTGACCCGGATACCATGCTTCCAGAATAGATGGTACATTTTCATTTTCCCAATTAACAGCCAGGGCACTGCCATTCATTAATACTAAAACAGTAGGACGTCCCAAAGCAACAATTTTCCTGATCAGTTCTTGCTGTACCTTTGGTAATCCAATTTCAACTCTGTCGCCACCGGCAAACCCTTCCACTTCCACTTTCATCTCTTCACCTTCAAGCAGAGGGCTTAATCCCATGCATAAAATTACAGCATCAGCATTACCAGCAGCTTTTAAGGCTTCAGCCTGTAAGTTATCATTAGGTGCCTCCCATAATAACTGAGCTAAAGCGTACTCTGAGTTTTTATGACTGAAATTACATCTGATTTTATATTTCCTTCCTGCTTCCAAAACCATTTGAACGTACTTTTTTGCCGGATCATGTTCACTTTCCTGCGCACAAATCTGTTCATCATCCAGCCATACATTAAATGAATTAAAACCTTGTCCTCCAATTGTATATTCACACGTTTTCTCAGGTACCAGAAAACCAGTCCAGACAGCACTGAATTCGTTACCGTTCAGCGAATCTCCGGGACCTTTATCCCACCATTGGAAATCCAGATTTGAATCAATTCGTGTAATTACAGGTTCTCCTTCAAAAAGCGAATTATTGAAATACTCAGCTTTCAAACCTTTTTCTGTTAAAGACTCATCTGTATACAAGAATTCACCAGGAATAGCTTCCAAATAAGGTAGTTCATTTGCATGTTTACAACCTAACGCATAAATAACATCAGCATCTGGCATTTTTTCACTGATTCCTTTAAACGGAGTAATCGGTTCAGCAGGATAACCATTGTAGTTTCCTAACAGAGCCTCCAGGTGTTCGGCATTGGGTCCAATCACTGCGATTTTCTTTAAACTTTTGGATAAAGGCAGAAGATCATTATCATTTTTTAATAATACCATTGATTTCCGTGCTGCATTCAGAGCTAACAGACGATGTTGTTCCGAATCAATAATATCTTCAGAAATTGAAGCATAAGGCACTTGACTATCATCATCAAACATTCCTAATTTCATACGAGCTAAAAACAATCGCTTCACAGAGATATCAATGTCAGATTCATTCACATATCCTTTTTCCACTGCCTCAACTAAAGCAGGATATGAATTTCCACAATTTAAATCTGTTCCTGCTCTTAGCGACATTGCTGCCGCTTCTGCTTTCGTATTAACAACCTCATGTGCATTCTGAGTATAAAAATCAGCCACAGCCCAGCAATCAGAAACGATATAACCATCGAAATGCCATTGATTTCTTAACAAATTACTCAATCGCTCATTTCCACAACAGGGTAATCCATTCAACCTGTTATAGGCACACATAACTGAATAAACATCCGCTTCTTCAACTGCTTTCTTAAACTGCGGAGAATAAGTCTCCAGAAAATCATATTCTGATGGTATGGCATTAAAACTATGCCTGTTAGATTCAGGTCCGCTGTGTACCGCAAAATGCTTGGCTGTTGCCACCAGTTTAAGATAAACAGAATCATTTCCCTGAAGTCCTTTAATATAGGCCACACCAAGCTCTCCTGACAAATAAGGATCTTCTCCGTATGTCTCCATACCTCTTCCCCATCGCGGATCACGAAATATATTAATATTAGGCGTCCAGAATGTCAAGCCATGATAAATCCCTCTTTTACCTTCTTTCTGGTATTTATGGTATTTAGCCCTTGCTTCATCTGAAACGGCATTTGCTATCTCGTACATCATTTCATCGTCCCACATAGCAGCCATCCCAATTGCCTGAGGAAAAACAGTAGCTAAACCTGAACGCCCCACACCATGCAAACATTCATTCCACCAATTATATTCAGGTATATTCAAATGAGGTATCGCCGGAGACTCGTATTGCAATTGACTTACTTTTTCTTCCAAAGTCATTTTAGCTACCAAATCATCAACTCTTTGTTCAAAACTTGCAGAATGATCTGAGTTTTGATTTGAATTATTACATCCCCATAAAACAAGTAAGAGTAAAAAACAGAATTGAAAATACCTTTTAGTTAACATAAGCGGATTTTAAAATTTTGATAAAACTGAATACTTCAAATTTAACAGCAATTAACCAATTAACTATTTCCATATCGTAACAACAAGTTTACATTTAGTTAAGCCATTTATACTCTCGTTACATAAATTTTAGTGTACGTTACATTAGTTATAAATAGCTGTAAAAACAAAAACGGCCTTCTTTTCCTATTGTTAATTTTTGTTACTTTAGAATTCAGTTTTTCCAAAAATGGATTATGCGATCAGCTTTTATCTTTCTGTTAATTATTTTTATTTCAATTTCAACATCCTCTTTAGGTCAGAAAAAAAGACTTTTCGATTTCAACGAAGGTTTATCCAATAGTCTGATAAATGAAGTGTATCAAGATCATTTTGGATTCATATGGGTGGCTACAGAAGATGGATTAAACCGGTTTGATGGTATTAAATTTAAATCGTTTAATGGAAGTCAAAAACAAAAAAGCTTAAAAGCTAATTTCGTCACAGCCATTTATGAGGATAAAACCGGAAAACTCTGGGTAGGTCAGATTAATGGATTACAGGTATACAATCCAATAACTGAAACATTCGAAGAAATTGAAGTTTATATCAATGATCAGCAAATTCACCCCTATGTTAGTGGTATTGAAGAGGCCTCAAATGGAGATATTTGGGTAACAACATCCCGCTATGGTCTGTTAAAAATAGAAAATGAATCAAAGCGCCCCAGGTATTCAACACGATTGAATCAACGGCTTTGTAGTTTTTATCTTGAATGTATTCATATCGATCGTGAAGGTTTAATCTGGATTGGTTCTGACAACAATGGAGTAAACTCATATAACCCTGAGACGGGAGAAATTTTAAAATTTTCAGAGACAGAGAAAGAACCCAATCACATTCCGGGAAATGACATAACGGACATTAGCGAAGATAACCGAGGTAATATTTATATTGCCAGTTTGAAGGCAGGTTTAACCAGATATAACAAGCAAACAGGTAAATTCAAGAAAATAACAACTGCCAACAAACAAAACTTACCGGTTAAATCACTTTTATTCGATTCAAAAAAAAGACTTTGGGTGGGGACCGATGGGAAAGGATTATTACGATTAAATAATCAAACTGATGAACTGGAGCAAATGAATCCGGGTAGTTCTTCATTTGATTTCTCAAGAAGTAAAATTCACTCAATTATTGAAGATAATGTTGGTAATATTTGGTTAGGAATATTTCAAAAAGGATTGTTCCTGTTTCCTGAATCCCCTGAGATGTTTAATCATTATGGATATCGTGCATTTAGTGCAAACAGTATTGGGTCTAACTGCATCACTGCACTGGAAGGATCGGATCATACTTTATGGATCGGAACAGACGGCGATGGCATTTATAAATTAGACCGCACAAAAAACAGTATTGAACCCATTGAACTTAGAAATAAAAAAGGCGAAAGAGAAGGAAACAACGTATTGAGTTTATATGATTCAGAAGATGATAATTTATGGATTGGAACCTATTTTAACGGATTACTTCGTTATAACACAAGAACTAAACAGCTAAAATCTTACACAAACGATCCTGAAAACAAGCTCTCGTTAATAAACGATAAAGTTACAGCCATCAAACCAGGTAAGAATAATGATCTTTGGCTGGCTACTTTAGGAGGTGGAATATGCCGTTTTAATGCCGATGATGGAACATTTAAAGTAGGATTAAACTGGTCCGACTCACTTAACCAATTAATTCCCAAATGGGTTAATGATATTCACATAGACAAAGAAAATAATTTCTGGATTGGAACTTATGATGGATTAGTTTATGCTCAACCCGAAAAGAATGAAATAAAAATTTTTACTACAGAAAATAACTTCCTTCCGCACAATGTTGTTTACAGTCTTGTATCAGATTCAAATGGAAATGTTTGGGCAGGCACTTATGGTGGTTTGGTTCGAATAAACACTCATAATTTCACTTCCGAGTTATTTACTATCGAAAATGGTTTAGGCAGTGATGTAATTTGCAGCATTATTGAAGACGAGAGAAACCAGGTTTGGATAAGTACACATAACGGTTTAAGTCGTTTTAATCCTTCTGACACCACCTTTACGACCTATTATGCATCGGATGGTTTACAGTCCAATGAATTTTCGAGAAATGCAGTTTATCAGTCCGATAACAATGAATTGTTTTTTGGTGGTATAAATGGTGTAACTGAAGTTAAAAAAGATTATTTCAACTATTCCAGAAACATTCGTGATGTAATGCTTACTGAGTTTCATCGTTTTGGTAAACCTGTTGAGATTGGTGAAAAAACAGGTAAACATATCATTCTGAATCGTTCCATTGTAATGGCTGATACCATCCGATTAACTGAACGTGACAATGTATTCTCCATAAGTTTTACTTCTGTTGAATTGGCCAATCAAAGCCGCATCAGTTATGAATATAAAATGGAGGGATTTGACACCAACTGGAATGCCAGTAATTCATTAAGCCGTACAGCTACCTACACCAATCTTAGTCATGGAACCTATCATTTTTATGTTCGGGGTGTTGATAAAGAACAATATTCCACACCTCGTAAACTGACAATTATAATATATCCGCCCTGGTATAAAACATGGTGGGCAAAGGTGTTATGGATTGCACTGGGATTTTTCTTTTTATACGCAATTATCTTATTCAATAAAGAAAAAGTTTTGCGTGTTGAGGCAGAAAGAACCAACGAAAATAAAATGCAATTCTTTATCAACATATCCCATGAAATTAAAACTCCTCTTACTCTAATTCTTGATCCGTTGGATAAACTTTTGAAGAAGAAAACCAACGATGAAACATTGCGTTTGTATCAAACCATGCACCTGAATGCCAATCGCATTCATCGTTTGGTTAGTCAGCTATTGGATGTTAGAAAAATTGATAAAGGACAACTACTTATCAAATACCAGAAAACCAACCTGTTTGAAATAGTGAAAGAAGTTGCTAACTCTTATGAATTACTGGCTGAAAACAAAGGAATAGATTTTCGTATTGAATGTAATCACAAAGATTTGGAAGTATGGATTGATCCCTTAAATTTTGAGAAAGTTATTCTGAACCTTCTTTCCAACGCTTTCAAATATACTCCCTCCGGAGGATCTGTGGAGATTGCCATTGACCCGATTACCAGGAAAAATTCAAAGAAGGATACATTCAGCCATGTTGAAATAAAAGTATCAGATACCGGTATTGGTTTAAAAAAATCCGATCTTGAAAAAATATTCAATCGATTTTATCAGGCATCATCCAAAGAAAACCTTTATCATACGGGCACCGGCATTGGCCTCCATCTTTCAAGATCATTAGTTGAATTGCACAAAGGGAAACTATATGCCGAAAACAAAACGAATGGCAAAGGAACCAACTTTATAGTTGTTTTACCACTTGGCAATAGTCATCTACCCAAGAAAGATATCTTACAATCCGAAAATTTCATCCCAACACCCGCAGATGTTCTTCCTGTTGAAGATGCAGTTATCCCAGTACAATCAAACAACAACGAAAAGCATCTGACAAACTACAAGATATTAGTAGTGGATGATGAAGATGAGATTAGAAATTATCTTTTGCAGGAATTAAGCACATCGTATGTTGTAACTGTATGTGAAAATGGTTCACAAGCCATGGAAATTATCAAGGAGGATAAACCTGATTTAATCATCAGTGACATAATGATGCCCGTTATGGATGGTATCACATTTTGTAAAAAGATAAAAAGAAACATAGCAACCAGTCATATACCGGTAATTCTATTAACTGCATTATCAAAAGACGAAGACCGGGCCGAAGGTATTGAAACAGGTGCTGATATGTACCTTGTTAAACCATTTAACAGCGACTTCTTAAAGAAAACAATAGCCAATCTAATAGAAAACAGAAGAAGAATATACCTTCAACTTTCACAAAAATCAAATAATCACCCAATTGAAGAAATTAAACTTAAATCGCATGATGAGGTATTAATGCAGAAAATAATGGCTGTAGTAAAGGAAAATCTTTCGGATGGGGAACTGAATGTTGAAATGTTAGCCGATGCCGTCGGAATCAGTCGTGTTCATATGCATCGTAAACTAAAAGAACTCACCAATCAATCTGCCCGGGATTTCATTAAGAATATCAGAATGAAGCAGGCTGCCTATATACTTACCAATAAAAAACTGAATATTAGTGAAGTGGCATACGAAGTGGGATATTCCAATCTATCCCATTTCTCCAGCTCATTTAAGTCATTTTATGGTGTATCTCCCAAGGAATATGTGAGAAATAACGCAACAGAAAATTATTCATAGCTCATAATTTAAATAATATGACACTTTTTCAACCATAAAATCAACTTGTTAATTAAGTGTTCAATATTTCCAGACACAATACTAAATCATATTGCATTGAATGATTGCTATTTACATAGTTTTCCAACGAATTACAGCTATTAAATATATACTCCTAAATGAATTAATGTCTTAGATTATAACACATTCATTTACTTGAATTATTACTACATTTATAGTTCGAAAACACCCTCCAATTGAACATTAGAAATAAATCCAACTGAATGAAAAAACTTCTACTTTTCCTTTTATTGCTAACTTATATTACTGGTAATTCGCAGGAGCAGCTCACAAATATTCCAACCCTTTATATCGAAACACTTAATGCTGCGCCTATTGAAAGTACAGAAGAATATGTTCCGGGAACAGCAACTTTACTTAGTTCAGATGCCACTGAAGAATTTACAAATAAAGAGATAGAAATACGAGGCAGGGGTAACTCAACCTGGGGATTTGAGAAAAAGCCGTATAGACTGAAGTTTACGAGCAAATACAACTTTTTAAACTTACCAGCCAAAGCTAAAAGTTGGGTTTTATTAGCAAATTACAGCGATAAATCGTTGATAAGAAATGGAATTGCTTTTGAAATAAGCCGTTTCATTGATATGCCATTTACCTCATCGGCCCGTTATATCGATGTGGTTTTGAATGGTGAATTCATTGGTAATTATATGGTTGCTGACCAAATTGAGGTTCGCACCAATCGTGTGGATGTTGAAACTTTAACCATTGACGATACCGAAATGCCTCTGATAACAGGTGGTTATCTTCTTGAACTGGATGGCTTTGCCTATACTGAAGATAATTGGTTCGAAACCAACAGAAAAACTCCAATCACTATCAAATATCCTAAAATAGAGGATATCAACACACAACAACAGGATTACATTACCAATTTTACAAAAACATTTGAGGACCGTCTTTTTGATTCTTCTTTTGATGATCCGAATGAAAGCTACAGGTTGATGGTTGATACAGCCTCGCTTGTAAACTGGTACATAGCATGTGAGCTTACAGGTAACTCCGACTCATTCTGGAGCCAGTATATTTCAAAAAAGAGAAACGAGGATAAGTTCTATTTCGGTCCGCTATGGGACTTTGACATTGCCTTTAATAACGATGACCGGCTGGGTGACGCCACTGAAAAATTAATGCGTGAGTATGCCCATACTCTTGTTTCCGGTCAGACTCTTTGGATTCAACAAATGTATAAAGACGTTTGGTTTGCTGAAGAAGTGATTAAACGCTGGAACACCATTGTTGATAGCGGAATTGAAGAATACCTGCTGGACTACATTGCCCAGACAGAAGAATTGCTGGATGCATCTCAACAACAGAACTTTGTTAAGTGGGATATATTGGGAGAAAAAGTATACCGTAATCAATTCTGGTTTCCAACTTATGCTCAGGAAATTGATTTCTTAAGAAGCTACGTTATGGACAGAATTGAATTCTTGAATTCACAATTTACTTTTGACAATCTGCCATCGCAACCATTTGAAGCCGAAGAATATTATTACCGCATCTACAATAAGCGAACAGAAAATTCTATAGATGTTAACAATGAAAGCCTTAATGGAAAGCTTGTTTCATGGCAATCTGACAATAATATAGAAACCCAGAATTGGGAAATTAATAAGGTTGATGATCAATATTTTCAGATTGTAAACAAACAAACAGGCTATGCCATGCGCGGAAATGGCAGGGTTAATTCATTAATTCAGGTTATACCCGATACAAATGATGATGCTCAGTTATGGGAATTCGAACCTATTTTAACAGGCAATGTTTATGGAATCATTAATAAGCAAAGCGGTTATTCTATTGATAACAGTGGTGGCTCTTATTCCAATGGTAATCCGATAATAGAATATGACAATCAAATAGATGCGAATCAAAATCAACAATGGTATTTTGTAAAAACCACAGCTATTAATGGAGAAAGTACACCTGTTGATATAACAGATATGACTGAAATTAAAGCATGGTACGATAGAACAAGCTCTTCCATTATGTATGAAGCACCAGATCAGTTAACAGATTTGGGTGTGTACCAGATAAGTGGTAAGTTATTAATTTCTGAAAAAGTTTCCGGTAAAGGTTCTATTTCGGTTAAAAACCTTTCAAATGGTGTTTATATCATCAGACTAGGAAGTCAATCATTTAAATTTGCCAAGTAACAACTTTACCTTTATGATATAAAAAATGGGATCGATGATCCCATTTTTATATATTTACATATTGAATTCTTACAATTCTATTATCTCGTTATCCTTTGTTTGTGCATCAACCACTGTAATAGTAGCCATATCCACAATTTCGCGAACCGAACTTTGCATCTGCAATACATGTATTGGTTTACGTATACCCAGAAGTACAGGTCCAATGATTTCTACCTGTCCCAGTTGTTGCATCATTTTATAGGCAATATTACCGGCACTCAGGCTTGGAAAAATTACAGTATTCACTTCTCTGCTACCCAATTTGGTAAAAGGAAACTTCTTCATCCTTAACTCAGCATTAAAGGCATAATTGGCCTGCATTTCTCCATCGACCAATAAGCCCGGATAATTCTCATGAAGATATTGAACTGCTTTTCTCACTCTCAATGGACTTCCCTGACGTGTTGATCCGAAGTTAGAGTATGAAACCAAAGCTACAACCGGTTCAATATTAAATTTTTTCACCTCATTTACTGTTAGCAAAGTAGTATCAGCCAGTGTTCGTGATGATGGCTGATAGTTAACCGTTGTATCAGCAAAGAAGTAAGGCCCTTTCTTGGTCATCACAATGTACATACCCGCAATGTGATTCAAGGTATTATTGGAACCTACAATTTGAAGTGCAGGACGTATGGTATCGGCATATTTACTGGCAAAACCTCCCAGAAAACCATCTGCTTCGCCAGCTTCCACCATCATAACACCAAAGTAATTACGATCATTCATCAAACGACAGGCATCTTCCTTGTTCAATCCTTTACGCATCCGCTTTTCAAAGAGCATTTGCGCATATTTTTCTTTTCTCTCCTTCTGCTCCTGTTCTTTAGTATCAATGATCTGTAAGCCTTCAACACTTATTTTGTTTTCTTCAGCCAATTGAAGAATGGTATTCCTGTCACCTAACAGCACCGGCTGAGCAATTCCTTCATTACGGACAATATCTATTGCCTTCAACACTTTAAAATGATCAGCATCGGCAAAAACAATTTTCTTCGGATCAGACTTTGCTTTATAGGTTACATCACGCACCAGCTTATTGTATAAGCCCATACGCTTCATTAATTCGATGCGGTAAACTTCCCAATCATCAATTTTTTTGCGTGCAACACCAGTTTCAATTGCCGATTTAGCAACCGCAGGAGCAACAACAGTTATCAAACGAGGATCAACGGGTTTAGGAATTATATAATCACGGCCAAAGATCAGATTCTGACTTTTGTAGGCTGCATTTACCTTTTCAGGCACATCCTGTTTAGCCAAATCAGCCAGGGCATAAACAGCTGCCTTCTTCATTTCTTCGTTAATGGCTTTAGCCCGTACATCTAAAGCCCCTCTGAAAATAAAAGGAAATCCCAGAACATTATTTATCTGGTTAGGATAATCGGATCGCCCTGTGGCAATAATAACATCTTCACGGGCGGCTTTTGCTTCTTCGTAGCTGATCTCAGGGACCGGGTTGGCTAATGCAAACACAATAGGATTATCGTTCATCGACCGAACCATCTCCTTTGTAAGGATATTACCTTTTGAAAGACCTAGAAACACATCTGCATCTTTAATTACATCCTCCAGGTGAACCGAATCACTATCCTGAGCAAATTCAACCTTGTATTTATTCAAATCGTCTCTGCTTTTTGTCAGGAGTCCTTTGCTATCAAGCATGTACACGTTTTTGGGTAAAACACCTAACGAAATGTATAACTTGGTACACATGATGGCAGATGCTCCGGCTCCATTAACAACCACTTTAATGGTTGCAATATCCTTATCTACCAGTTCAAGGGCATTAATCAAACCAGCTGCTGAAATAATAGCCGTTCCATGCTGATCATCATGAAAAACCGGAATATCCAATTCCTGCTGCAGGCGTTTTTCTATTTCGAAACATTCAGGAGCCTTAATATCTTCAAGATTGATGCCTCCAAAAGTGGGTGATATAGCTTTCACTACTTTTACAAAATCATCCACATTGGTTTCGTCGACTTCTATATCGAAAACATCAACATCGGCAAAAACCTTAAAAAGTAATCCTTTTCCTTCCATAACCGGCTTACCGGCTGCAGCTCCAATATTTCCCAAACCAAGTACTGCTGTTCCATTTGAAACCACTGCAACCAGATTTCCTTTAGAAGTATAACGATAAATGTCATCAGGATTTTTTTCAATCTCGAGACACGGATCTGCTACTCCGGGAGAATAAGCAAGTGACAAATCATGTTGGGTACTGTAGGGTTTGGTTGGTACTACTTCGATTTTTCCAGGCTTGCCGTTTTCGTGGTAATCAAGGGCATCCTGCTTTGTAAATGAAGCCATAACAGGTGAATTTTAGTTATTGGGTAAATAAACATACAAGTTATACATTAATAACTCACCAATCTATAACATATATCAATTACCATTGTTTTGCTAACTTTTCACCAATTCAGTCCTAATTATTTTTCAAATTGGCGCTTCGCCCAAACCCGACTTCATTTCTTGCCTTGATGCAAGAAACGAAGCAAAGAAAATCAAGGCTGCACCTGTCTCACTAAAAAAACTACGGTTAATTGACTGAAATCGTTTAAACTCGTTGACTACGCTCAACTCAAACAGAAAACGATTTTTAATCGTCAATTCAACCTTGTTTTTTTGCTCACCAACTGAGGCCTCTTATACACAGTAACTTTCTTTCTTCTTCAAATATTATTTAGTATGCTATTGACTTTTTACTATCATAAAAAACAAAAGGTTGCTCAGAATTAACTGAACAACCGTTTGCCAATCTAAATATGTTTATCTCTTAGTAAATCTCTGGTAAATCAGATACAAATAAGGTTTCTTCACTTTTGTAGAACTCTTTAAAATCAGGAGTACTGGGTTGTCCCGGAAAAGTAAAATAATACTGAGCTGCTTCAAGATTAATCCAAATTAATGCCCATCTGATTCCAGACCCTTTGGTATATTCCAAAAGTGAATTGGTCCACCACTGAGCCGGTTTTTCATTTAAATAACCTGTTTCGGTTAAGGCATATGGTTTGTTTTTCTCCAAAGCTACTGACTTCAGAATTTCAAGATTTCGGGGTAATACTTCGGCATAATTAATGCCATAATGTGGAAAATCATAAACATCAACCCCCATTATATCAACCCATTCATTGCCTGGATACTTGGCCAGATATTCTTCTTTTGAACCTACAATATTGGGTGAATATGCATACAGCACATTGTGCACATTCATGGTATCGCGTAGATAACTTACTGTATATTTCCACAACTGGGTATATTCATCTACCGAGCACAATGCATCACCCCACCAGAACCAACTTCCATTATGCTCATGAAAAGGCCTGAAAATAACAGGAACACTTTGTCCTTTTGAATCTTTTAAATCAGAAAAGAAGTTACCAACAGACGAAATCCATCCATTGAATTTATCATTTAAAGCCCCGCCAGGTAATAACTGATTTACAACAACTGTGGTATCCCAGGTTGACCCACCAGTTAAAGGATGCGTTGGATGCCAGCTAATTGTATTGATACCACCCATTTCATGAGCTTTCACAATAAATTTCTTCATTGATTCAAAGTTCACTGTATCAATATTTACAGGCGATCCTGTTTCGATATGTCCCAGATCCCAACCGAATACAGCCGGAAAATCTCCGCAAATTTTATAAACATCCGAGGTATACTCTTCACCATCATGTTTCCAACCGATACCATATGCAAAAGTATCTTCATGCCCGAACATGATACCCAAAGTATCACTGTGCATTAAAAACTGATACAATTTGATTACGTTTTCGTCAGCATTTTGATCTACTACTTTTACTGTTTGTTGGCATGGGACACTGCATGCCGAGAGCATCGTAACAAAAAGAATTGATAAACAAATGTTTGTATAATGTCTGAATTTCATAACTGATAAATAATACTGATTTATTTGTCCTAATATACCTAATTAGACTTTGTATTATTACAGATGGCTATAATAGTATTATACTTTAATAAGATTGTATCAATTCGTAACATAACGGAACGTTTTATCAGATTTTATATGATATACTTATTGACAAAGCGTTGTAGTCGGTATCTTCACTACCTGTTTCAGACATTTGAAGAATGTCTCGTGTTGGTTCAAATAATAAGCCTAATTTAACTCTCTTATAAGACACTCCGCATCCAAGAAAGGGAAAAGCAGTAGGCTTTATCTTTGATTTGTCTTCTTTAATAGATTGAGGTAGTACTGTATACATCGCAACATAAGAATCAAGCGCGAAATCAATACTGTAATTTGCATCTACATACAACCCAATTTTATCTGTTATTTTGGGTTTAAATCTAATACCTACCGGAATACGAATTGAATGATAATTTAATCTACCTTCTCGCTCCCAGTATCTATTAGAAACATCCCATGATTTATCTTTAGAAAAGAAATGAGCTTGAGACACAAGAGCCCAATTATTTTTTCTACCAATATTAAATTCAATGTCCAATCCTACTATGTAACTCATCCCATCAACTGTCATTGCATCATCTGCCCATTTGAGTCGTCCTAAAAAAAGGCTACACAACACGTAGCAATTATGTATAACAATAATGGTATCGTAAAGCGATACAGCGAGGGTTTTAAACTCAAAA